>CAWJZR010000016.1:0-11714 GCA_963847435.1 uncultured Alphaproteobacteria bacterium
CGCCCTACTCGCTGTCGAGCTGCTTCCGCATGGCCTGCAGTTCCTCTCGGCGTTCGGATGTCGTCTCGGGGAAGGTCATCTTGAGATCTTCCAGCGTCTCTAGAATGATGTGAGATACGAACAGACGGGCGGTGAGCTTGTCGTCGGCCGGAACAACATACCAGGGCGCCTCCCGCGTGCTCGTGCTGGATAGGCATTCCTCATAGGCATTGCCGTATTGGTTCCAGTATTTTCGCTCCTCGATGTCGGATGGCTTGATCTTCCAGTTCTTCTCTTGGGTGTCGATCCGGTTGAGAAGTCGCCTGCGTTGCTCCTCCTTCGATACGTGGAGGAAGAATTTGACAATGCGGGTTCCGTTGCCGCGCAGATGGCGCTCCAAGCCAACGATGGACCGATACCTTTCCTGCCAGATCTTTCCACCCTTGCCGTGATCCGGCAGGGCCTCGGCCCGCAGGATCTCCGGATGAACGCGAACGATGAGCACTTCCTCGTAGTACGAGCGGTTAAAAATGACGATTTTGCCGCGCTCCGGGAGGTCGCGCGTGGTGCGCCAGAGGAAATCGTGCCGAAGCTCCGCCGGACTCGGGTGGCTGTAGCTAAAGACATCGCAGCCCTGTGGGTTGACGCCGGACATCACGTGCTTAATGCAGCCGTCCTTTCCGGCTGCATCCATGGCCTGGAAGATAATGAGCACAGCATGCCGGTTAGAGGCGTAGAGCAGCTCTTGCAGGGTACTCAGGCGAGCGACGTGTTCATCAAGGAGCTGCTTGTACTCGTGTTTTGAGCCGTACACTGGATTGACCCGCGTCGGCCGACGCTTGAGGTCAACGGCCTCGCCGGGTTGGATGAGGAATTCTTTTGTGATTTTTTTCATGACTGGTGGCTTGTCTCGCAGAGGACACCGGGTGACCAAGCGTATTTATTCGTCGAGGCGCTGAAGCCAGGGACGGAGTGGTCATCATGGGGTCCGGCTCCGCCAGAGCTTGAGCTTATCAAGCACATTCAGAAACACGATCATAAGTAGCGACCGGGCGGTGGGCGTGGAGACCGTAGACCATCCAACGGGCAAACAACTCCTGGCGCATGCGCGGATATAATTCAAGGCAGCGGTGCGCGTGTGAACGCAAGTATAGCTCAGGTCATCCAGTGAACGTCGCTATCCGATTACGCATGTCTCCATACCGCAACTTAGACCGCATCGGGTCAAAAGGTTCGATGGTCGCGTGAGCTGCAAACAGCGGCCCACTGCCTGTCAGCTGCAGAATAGCGGTGCAGAGCCGGCTTCCTTCTTGAAAGCGTGAGTGCTTCTGCGGGGCCAAGCTCGGGCTCGCGCCAGCCTTTTGGGTATGAGCCAGCGGCCGGTGTCGCGCGAGGTGATGAGCATGATTTCGATGGTCCGCGTCGGGCGTCGCCGGTACGGCAGCGCGGCATATTGGAGACGGCGCGACTGCGTCCCGGCTCATCGGAACCACCCCGACAGCAGGTAGAAGAACGCCGCGATCAGCGCGGAGGCCGGCAGCGTGATGACCCAGGCGACCACGATGTTGCTCGCGACGTTCCAGCGCACCGCCGACACCTTGCGCGCCGCGCCGACGCCGATGATCGAGCCGGTGATGGTGTGCGTGGTCGAAACCGGAATGCCGAGATAGGTCGCGCCGAACAGCGTGATCGCGCCGCCGGTCTCGGCGCAGAAGCCCTGCATCGGCGTGAGCCGGGTGATCTTCGAGCCCATCGTCTTGACGATGCGCCAGCCGCCGAACAGCGTGCCGAGCCCCATCGCCGCCTGGCAGGTGATCACCACCCAGAACGGCACGTAGAATTCGCCGCCGAGGTGTCCCTGCGAGAACAGCAGCACGGCGATGATGCCCATGGTCTTCTGCGCGTCGTTGCCGCCGTGGCCGAGCGAATAGAGCGACGCCGAGACGAACTGCAGGCGGCGGAAGGTGCTGTCGACGGTGCGCGGGCGTCGCGCGCACGAACATCCAGGAGACGGTGAGGACGAGCAGCAGCGCGAGGAAGAATCCGGTCAGCGGCGACAGCACGATGGCGGCGCCGGTCTTCAGTCACGCCCGCCCACACCACCGCGACCGCTGCCCGCCTTGGTGACGCCGGCGCCGACCAGTCCGCCGATCAGCGCATGCGAGCTGCTCGACGGGATGCCGGCCCACCAGGTGATCAGGTTCCAGGCGATCGCGCCCATCAGCGCGCCGAAGATCACGCGCGCGTCGACGACGTCGGCCGCGACGATGCCGGTGCCGACGGTCTGCGCCACATGCAGCCCGAAGAACAGGAACGCGATGAAGTTGAAGAACGCCGCCCAGACCACCGCGTAGCGCGGCCGCAGCACGCGCGTCGACACGATGGTCGCGATCGAGTTGGCGGCGTCGTGCAGGCCGTTGAGGAAATCGAACGCCAGCGCGACGACGATCAGAGCCGATCAGGACCGGCAGGCTGAGGACCGCGATCCATCGCCAGGCGCCCGTCAGAGCTGATCGATGACGAGCGCGTTGATCTCGTTCGCGACGTCCTCGAAGCGGTCGACCACCATTCTCGAGATGATCGTAGAGCTCGGTGCCGATCGATGAAGTCCATGGCGTTGCCCTGCGCGTGCTTCCGGTTGGCGAGGAACAGCGCCTTGCGGCCCTCGTCGTGGAGCTGGTCGGCCTGCTCCTCGATGCGGATGATCTCCTCGGTGAGCGCGTTGAGCCGTCCGGCGTTCTTGCCGATCGAGCGCGAGCAGCGGCATCGCCTCGCAGCACCAGCTTCGACGCCTGCAGGATGATCTCGCCCATCTGCTGCATCTGCGGCTCGAAGCTGCGCACCTCGAACAGCGTGATGGTCTTGGCGGTCTTGTTCATCTGGTCGATGGCGTCGTCCAGCGAGGTGATCAGGTCCTGGATGTCGGTGCGGTCGAACGGCGTGATGAAGGTGCGCCGCACCGCGATCAGCACCTGGCGCGTGATTTCGTCGGCCTCGTTCTCGCGCTCGAAGATCGATCGCGGCAATAGTGCTCGACCTCGTCGCCGCCCTTGAGCAGGCCGCGCAGCGCCTCGGCGCCGGCGACCACGATCGTCGCGTGCTGCGCGAAGAGCGTCGAAGAAGCGCTCCTCCTTGGGCATCAGCGCCTGGAACCAGCCGAGCATGGGGGCCTCGTCGTGCGGGAATTAGTTTTAGGGATAAGTATAGGACGCAGGCGGGATGGCTCAAACTGCCGAATTCAGGCGCCGCTACCATCACGGGTTCGATCCCGACACCATCGACTAGTCACGCAGTCAGGGGTGGCTCTATCGAGCTGCGCCAGCCCCCCGCGCGCGTGGGCCTTTATGCGTTTGCGCATCACAACGAACCCAAGAAGAGCAAGGGCAAGAATGGACGACCCGGCAGCGGAAAAGCGCGCGCCGACCGAGACAGGGAATATCGCGCACGCCGCAAGGCCGCGCAGTCGCCCGCAACCTTGGGAGCAACTAATCAATGACACACGCATAGGCAGCAACGACGCCCACCAAGACCGACGGCCGCCGCGCGCGCCGGCACAAGAACCTCTCAATTATCCCGGCTCCTACTAAGCTTATGCGTCCGCTGCTGGGGGTGCTACAGTACAATCAAAAATGGCGGCGGTCGGTAGTGGGTGACCCCGCTGACTTTCCAGCTTGCCGCTCGGAGCGGACGCTGATGGCTTCACTTCCTCGCTGACTTCTCCGTGGGCGATCGCTTGCTCTTCGATGCATCGCGTCGACGTTCGACGTTCATGGTGGGCAATACTGGCGACGAAGGTGGACACAATCGGCTTGGGAACCAATACCGGTTCGTTGTTGTCTATGCGGATAGTCATAGTCATCCTCCTTCTTTGAGCACAACTACGGGAGCAGCCTCAGGGGCGTCAAGACGCGCAGGCGGAATTTTTAGCACTCCCCCATTGCAAGTGCCAATGAAGGCGACCACGTAGGAAAACGAGGGCGGTCGCTCGATAGGGCCGCGTCTCTTATGCAATCGTGGGGAAACAGGCCGGGGTCCAGGTCCGTCTTCGTCTCAGCCGTGGCCAGGATACGGGCTTCATTGATCCGCCTAAAAGAAGGCAGCAGCGTCAAGGCTGCCCCGGCGCCCCACCAATATGGAGGTTTGACCATGCTGCTATCTCTTGCAGATCCATTCGACGGGCTGTTCCGACTGCAGCGCGAGCTCGAAGCTCGCCTTGCCAGTGACTGGCTCGGCACCGGCGGAACGGGCGCATTCCCTCCGATCAATGTGTTCCAGCAGGGCCATGATTTTGTCGCCGTCGTCGAGCTTCCCGGCGTCGCGAAGTCCGACCTGGAGCTGCACGCCAAGGAGAGCACAATCCGGATATCCGGTAAGAAGTCGTTCGATTACGGCGATAAGATCAGTCTACATCGTCGCGAGCGCATCGCTGGGACCTTCGATCGGACCATCACTTTGCCCGTTCGTATCGACCCGGATGGAATAAAGGCGGAGATGCGCGACGGCATTCTGACGCTTTTCATCCCGCGCGCCGAGAGCGACAAGCCGCGCACGATCTCGATCAGCTGAACCCAGTCACCAAGACACACAAGACCAGGAGGATTGATCCATGGCTCCCGGAAATGAACTGCAAGTACAAGAGAAGCGCGAGTTGCAGAAGAAGGATGAGACGACGGTTCCGGCGCGGACCTTCCTGCCAACGACAGATATCTTCGAGACCGACGACGCCCTGAAAGTGGTGATGGAGATGCCTGGCGTGGATAAATCAGACCTTGACGTCGACCTCGAGAACGATGTGCTGAGCGTGTCCGGCCGGATTGATCTTGCCAAGTACGAGAAGCTTCAAATCGTTTACACGGAGTACAACATCGGCCACTACCGACGGACCTTTGATCTCTCATCGAGCCGCGTTAACCAGGAGCGGATCGCAGCCGAGATGAAGGATGGCGTGCTCACTCTGAAACTGCCCAAGGTCGAGCAGGCCATGCCGCGAAAGATTTCGGTCGCATGAAGATGCTCCACCGCATCAGTACGCTCGGATGCCTTAGAGGGATGTGTGTATAAACCCAGACGCCCGCGTCTCGAGGGTTGCGCGGCATTGGCTCTGTGAGCCGTGCTCACCCATTACGGGTTTGATGAAGGGGCGGCTGGTTTCGGCCTTCGACTGTTCATACCGGGCGCGTTCCGTTGTGCCCGGCCGCGTCTGGCAGCAGCTACATCTTATCTCGCCGGTAGATATTCACCCATGTTCGCAGCAGCCCCCCGGGCCATTTCGTTGAAGATCGCGCGGAGGCTAATTCAGATCAGCATCGCGTGGCACTTGCTCGGCTAAGTTAAGGCTGCAGCAGGGCCAGAGGGCGTCCCACTGAGCCAATGCGCCAAACCGCGCCAAACCGCGTTGTCGTCGCTCTCCAAGCTTCCAGGAGCTCTTGTCCGGCTTGAGCTTCTGGAAGCTCCTCCCGCAGTGCCCAGCACGACAACGTCCGCTTTCGTTGCGGGTAGGGCGGCCGATGTGGCCGTGGGGCGCCATCGCGTGAACGGCGGCCGGCTTCCGAGGTAAATATATTCGAAGGGTATTCAGCGGGCGACGCCATGCCGCCTGCCCAGCTCCGGTGATAGCAGAAAGGGGCTGAACGCAATAATGAAGGCACAACAATCCAAACACCCAGCAGACGCCATCGGGACGCCGCTTTCTCAATTCGAAATTCCCGCGTCCGGGTCGCTGCAGGAACGGAGGCCGCAAACTCTCAAGCACGGAGATGCCTTCGCCGTGTTCGATCACAACGGCGATGTGCTATCGGGACCAGGGAGCCCGGAAGGGCTGTACTGCCGCGACACGCGCTATCTGTCGCACCTCCGCCTCACCGTGAACGAAGCGCGCCCGATGCTGCTAAGTTCCACGCTCCGCGACGACAACGCGATGCTCACCTGCGATCTGACCAACCCAGACATCTATGAGGGCGGCGAAGTCGTGCTCGCTCACGATTTAATCCATGTGCCGGCGGTCGAAATTCCTCTGGAATGCCGGCTGCTTCGAACGCCTGACAATCCGCAATTTCGACGACCGTCAGCACCGCATCAAGCTGTCCTTCGAATTCGCAGCGGACTTCGCAGATCTGTTCGAGGTACGCGGCGCCCGGCGCGAGCGTCGCGGCGAGCGGCATCCGGCATCGTTGCGCGGCGGCGACGTGACATTCTCCTACACCGGCCTCGACGCATGCCGTCGTGAAACTAGATTGCGGTTCGAGCCGGTTCCCGAACACGTCGACGCCGGCGGCGCGGTTATGGAATTGACGATCGGCGCGCGCCAACGCGCCATGATATTCATCGAAATCCAATGCGACCACGCGGTTTCCGACCAGTCGCCGCGAACCCATTTCGTTACGTCGCTGCGAAACGCGCGGCGCGCGCTGCACCGATCGTCGTCTCGAGCGGCTGCCATTGCCACCTCCAACGACGTCTTCAACGAAATCCGTGTGCCGTGCTGTTTCCGATCTCTATATGCTGACCACCGATTTGCCGAACGGCCCGTACCCATACGCCGGGATACCGTGGTTCAGCACGGTCTTCGGGCGCGACGCGCTGATCACGGCCTTGCAAACCCTTTGGATTGATCCGTCCATCGCAGTCGGTGTGCTGGGGCATCTCGCGGCCAACCAGGCCGAGCACGAGGACGCCAAGGCCGACGCGGAACCCGGCAAGATCCTGCATGAAATGCGCCAGGGCGAAATGGCGATGCTCGGCGAAGTGCCATTCCGCCGCTACTACGGGAGCGTGGATTCGACTCCGCTATTCGTCATGCTGGCCGGCGCGTATCTGGACCGCACCGGCAATATCCAGTTGCTCGAGCGGCTGTGGCCCAACATCGAGGCCGCACTCGAATGGATCGATATCTACGGCGACCGCGATGGCGACGGCTTCGTCGAATACGGCCGGCGCTCGCGCGAAGGCTTGAGCAACCAAGGCTGGAAGGACAGCCATGATTCGATCTTCCATCTGGATGGCACCCTGGCTGAGGGTCCTATCGCACTCGTCGAAGTGCAAGCCTATGTCTATGCGGCCAAGCGGGCTGCCGCCGCCATCGCGCGCCGGCTCGGCCGCGACTTGCATGGTGCTGCACTGGACGAGCAGGCCGCAAGCCTGCGCAGCCGTTTCGACGCCGCGTTCTGGGACGCAGAACTCGGCACGTTTATCCTCGCCCTCGACGGCAACAAGCGTCCATGCCGCGTCGCCGCATCGAATGCTGGCCATGCCCTATACACGGGTATCGCTCTTCCTCAACGCGCCGAGCCGATCGTTCAACGGCTTTTGAACAGTTCGTCGTTCACTGGATGGGGCATCCGGACCGTCTCGGCATCCGAGAGGCGCTACAATCCGATGAGCTATCACAACGGCTCGGTCTGGCCGCATGACAACGCGCTTATCGCTGCGGGGTTTGCGCGGTATGGCTTCCCGCGTCAGGCCGCGCGTGTTTTCGAGGGCCTGTTCGACGCGTCGACCTACATAGATTTGCGCAGGCTTCCCGAACTGTTTTGTGGCTTTATGCGCCAACGGAGCCAGGGGCCCACCTTCTATCCCGTCGCCTGTTCGCCCCAAGCCTGGGCGGCCACAGCGCCGTTATCGCTGCTGCAAAGCTGTCTGGGGCTCGACTTCGACACCGACAGCCGAAGCATCATCTTCAACCGCCCGGTTCTTCCTGAGTTTCTCGACGAGGTCGTGTTGCGCAATCTCACTTTGGGATCGGCCCGCGTGGATGTGGTGTTGCGCCGGGCGGGAAGCGAAGTGGCCGTGCATGTCCGATCGCGCGTCGGCGATATTCGCGTCACGACCATCAGCTAATTCGCAATTTTGCTGTTCAAGATAAAGCACAGCGAGAAAACGGCTTCACCTCACGCAGTCTTAATCGGATTGACGGGACCGAAGCCTTGCCGGAAAGGTTTGCTCGTAGACCACAATCCGCGCCGACGGATTTAGTGCTTGGGCGCGGCGAGCTTGGATTTCGGAATGGTTGCGCGCCATGAACAGCGGCCAAGCCGATAAGCCACGGGACAAGCGGGCCGACTTTTTTCGTGGGCTCGCGCTGCTATTACAAGCCGCTGCAACAGAGGACTTTATAGAATGAAAATCGCTCAGATTGCACCCTTGATGGAAGGCATCCCGCCAAAGCTCTATGGAGGAACGGAAAGGGTTGTCTCGTACCTGACCGAGGAATTGGTCGCGCAAGGTCACGACGTGACCCTTTTCGCGAGCGGACAATCAATCACGGCGGCAAAGCTCGTTGCCTGCTGTGCCCAGCCGCTGCGGCTCAATCCCGCCGTCAAGGACGTCATTCCGCATTACATGCTGATGCTGGATAAGGTGCGGACGATGGCGTCGAAGTTCGACATCCTGCATTTCCATATCGACCAGTTTCATTTTCCGCTGTTCCGTCAAATGGCCGACCGGACGCTGACGACGCTGCACGGCCGGCAGGATCTGTCCGATCTACACTACTTGTATCGCGGCTTTCCGGAAATGCCGCTGATTTCCATTTCGAACGCGCAACGCGCGCCCATTCCGGATGCCAATTTTGCCGGCACCGTTCATCACGGCCTGCCCAGCGCCCTCAATCTGTCCCCCGAACCCCGCGGCGGCTATCTCGCCTTTCTTGGACGCATTTCGCCGGAGAAGCGGGTCGATCGAGCCATTGCAATTGCCCGCGCGGTTGGCCTGCCGCTCAAAATCGCCGCGAAGGTCGATCGGGTCGATGCTCACTATTTCCAGACCGAGATCGAGCCATTGCTGGATCAGCCCGGAATCGAATTCATCGGCGAGATCGACGACCGCAGCAAGAGCCGCTTTCTGGGAGATGCGCGTGCCTTGCTGTTTCCCATCGATTGGCCTGAGCCGTTTGGCCTCGTCATGATCGAAGCGATGGCATGTGGCACACCTGTTCTTGCGTTCAGGAACGGCGCGGTTCCAGAAGTGATCGATGACGGAGTAACGGGCTACATCGTCGAGACTCTGGATGAGGCGATCGCAGCGCTGCCGCGCGTGCTCGAACTCGACCGCAACAAGGTGCGCCGACGCTTCGATGAGCGGTTCTCGGTTCGCCGCATGACCCATGATTACGTAGCGATCTACGAGCGGTTCCTCGCCGCCTCGCTGCGACGCCGCGGGCGGTCCAAAGCGCCGATCATGGCAGCCAACGGCCACGACTTTGTCGTCGACCGCGACTGCTCGGCGAGGCTAGCGGACACGCGTGAAGGCTTGTTTGGCGAGGTCGCGTCGTCTTGAGGGTGCGTGGCTCGCAGGACTTGCCCTTCGACGCGGGGAAACTTGATCAATCGCCGGCCTCGTGCGGGTGGTCTTGTCATCCAGGCTCTCGAAGTAGGAGGGAACATCCTCATCTGCTTCAACCAAAGCCAGCTGCGCAGCGTGTTCGCCCGATACTCGGTGCCCCCTGGCCCCTCAGTCGAATATGCTGACCTTCCGTAACGCCCTTCGGAGTTTGGACATTGAGGGTCCGATTGCGGAGCCCGACATGACCGGTCTCATCGATTTCTGGCACGCGCAGCGAGATCAAGCACGTGGCGCGTCGGGATGGAAGCTGGTCCGGTCGATCCAGATATACTCGTCGAACTGACGCGGAAGAACAGCCTCGAAGTAGTGGCTGGCGAGTTCGCTTTCCGGCCGGTAGATCACTCCGGTCGCCCGCTCCAGGCGCGGCTTAGCCAGCTTGTCGCGAAGCTCTTTGGGCGGTCCATCCTTGAGGGGCAACAGCAGGCCCGGGCCGTATGGCATGAGTTGACAGTTGCGTACGGCATGCGCGCTGGAGGAGATCTGGCGTTGTATGCTTGGTTGAGATGAGGCGCCGCCCGCGTGAGCGAGGCCTCGCCTTGCCATGTGGGGACCTCATTCGGGCGGCTGGAGCCCCTTGAGGTACGCAACGGCCTCAGACGCCTTGGCGGCAGCGGTGAAGATGGCGCGGCTGTCATCCTTCAGCAGCTTGAGCCATTGCGCCAAGATACTGCGCGTGGTCGACTCGATATCCTGCGTTATGCCGAGCTCGGCGCATTTCGGCGACAAGCTCCTCGGCGGCGTACGCGGAATCGCCAAAGCGCTTGCCCATCTGGCGGTCAAGGCGATGCTTTGCACCAGTCCAGTGTGTTAGCTCGTGCACGAGGACAGCGTAGTACGCCTCGCCACGTGTCATCCTGTCGGTGCCGCAAAACAGGCCTTCGTCCGGCATCTGGATGTGGTCGGTAGAAGGGCGATAGAAGGCGCGCTTCCCGCCATGCTCTAACTTGGCATTAGCCGAGGGCTTGCCTTGAAGCAACCGCGCCCCGGCGCATGCTCGGCATCCTGAAGAGACCGGCGGGCGGTAGTCATGCAAAGGACAACAGCCGGCCTCAGGAAGGCGTGGCAAACGGGTCTATGAAGATCGGGCGGAAGGGTCAGGCCAGCACAGTACAGACTATGGTCAATTCATCACGGACTCGATGTGAGCAATGGACTGACCGCTGCGCACGAGCGCAATGCCACCCCGACACATCACGCGACCGGTGCACCTTGCCGCTGCCATCGCGAACGAGGAGTTCAGTCGCGCGCTTCAGGGCCAATTTGTGCCCCACGGCCTTGGCGGCCTCCGGTGTCGGATATGGGCCGAACTCGCGGCCGCCATCCTCGCGGACGATCCAGCCCCCGTGCTCTCCTGACACGACATGAATGGCCGGCATTTAGGCTCTCCTCCCCCGCGACCAGTGCCCGGTTTCACGAGGCCGGTCGCTATGAGCCGCGGGCATGATTGAGGTGGGCGTGCACAGCACAACGTGACATAGCCGTTGCGGCATGCGTCTATCTCGTTCTGCACCTCGGCCTGCTTCGGCACATGAGGCCAATCCGCGATCACGGTCATGACGCCATTGTCGCGCACGCCGATCAGAATGTGGGTCTTGTAGTCAACGGCTCTTTCCATGGCGGCGGTCTCTTCTCGTCAGGTGCTAGCGGCGCGCATTACCTGAAGTAATGCTCCGCGTGCTGGTAGCAGTTCTCCATCTCGATCTCATCGCCGGCCTGTTGGGCTTCGCGTGCTCTTGCCAGATATCTCTCGTACTGCTGCCTCGGGTTGCCAGTGCCGTTTCGCGGCCGTTGTGGCAGGCTGCGGCCGCGGGTGCCGTTCCTGCGGCGTAGGTTCGGATTCATGTGTGGTGTGCCCTTAGTCGGCGCGCGTCGCGCAGCTCTCGGATGAATGCACGGCACAGCTCAAGATTGCAGCTATGCCGTGTGATGAGAGAAGTGGGCGCCAGCCCTCTCGGGAATCGCGGGGCCAGCGCCCCGCATGACGCGCATCGATTAGGTAGGCAGCGATGGCGGGATGACAAGGAGCTTGCGGGATCCGGCGCTCCCCGGGTTCGCAAAGGAGCGTGATGATGCGGCCGCTGACAACAAACTTGCGCCAACATCGGCGCCGGTTGGGACAATCCGTACCTCTTAAATCAAGCTACGAATGATCTCGACCACCTCGCGCCCCCCAAGCGGGTCGTGGAAGGCCTCCGCAAGGGAGACAAAGGCGGCATCGATGATTCCCTTCCCGACGAAGCCGAAGGGCATGCACTGGACGCACTACGAGCAAAGGCGAACCTGGCGGGCGCTCTCATTGATCGTAGACTTGGATTGGCACTGGATTGGCACTAGCGCAGGTGGCACGCAAGCGGTGAAAACGATTAACACGCTGAGTTTATTGGCGCGCCCGAAAG
>CAWJZR010000017.1:0-43641 GCA_963847435.1 uncultured Alphaproteobacteria bacterium
TCAGACGATAGACGCCATTTGACTCGCGGGCACCGCCTGCGATGCGCGCGGCTTCAGTGCCGGAATTGCCGGACCCCGCTGAACACCCTGGCAAGGCCGGCCTCGTCGGCGGCGGCGATCAATTCATGGTCGCGCATTGCGCCGCCGGGCTGAATTATCGCGAGCGCGTGCGATGTCGACGGCCTGCTGGCCGCGGTATCGTCTACGTGGTCCGCAATGGCCTGCAATGGAAGGATGCGCCACGCGCCTACGGTCCGCATAAGACCCTCTACAACCACTTCGTCCGTTGGAGCTGGCTCGGCGTGTCCGCGAACATCTTTGCGGACTGGCGGCGGAGCCGGGCGAGCCCGACCGGATGATGATCGACGCGACGCATCTAAATCTGAAATTCTCGTTCGTTGCCGTGAACTATCCTGACCGTTCGAATTTTCCAGTTGAGGCGTGCAGCCGGCTGTCTGTGGACCGCTTGCCCCCTCCTGCTTCGCCGCTCAGGCAATGAGTGCCGCGCCCGAACCGTCCGCTCAGTCCGCGTGCCTGAAAACGAGCATCTTCTCTTCGGACATCTCGTCCATTGTCGGGCGGATACCGCCGATGCCGTACCCGGATTGGCGGCGCCCGGCGAACGGCATCCAGTCAGCGCGGAACGCGGTGTGGTCGTTGATCATGACCGCCGAGGCATCCAGCCGCTGGGCCGCCCGCAAGGCCGGACCGATATCGGTTGAAAAGACGCTGGCCTGGAAGGCGAAGGGCAGGGAGTTGGCGATCTCGATGGCGTCGTCGAGGGTCTCGAAGCCGTAGACGCATGTCACGGGGCCGAAGATCTCCAATTGCGACACCTTGGCATCGGCCGCCGGCTCCAGAAGGATCGCGGGGACAAGCGTGGTCTCGGACCGGCGCCCGCCGCCGATCAACTGCGCACCGCCCGCCACCGCCTCGTCTATCCAGCTGCTCACGCGGGTCGCCTCTCGGGGGAGGATGAGGGGACCGACCTCGGTGTCGGCCAGAAGCGGGTCCCCCACCCGAAGCGCATGCACCCGCGCCGCCAGCCGCTCGACGAATTCGGCCTTGATATCGCTATGGACGAAGATGCGCTGCGTCGAGACGCAAACCTGGCCAGCGTGATAGTAGCCGCCCTTGACGATAGGCTCGATGATCCGGTCGAGCCTAG
Organism: uncultured Alphaproteobacteria bacterium; assembly: GCA_963847435.1. Lineage (GTDB taxonomy): Bacteria > Pseudomonadota > Alphaproteobacteria > Rhizobiales > Hyphomicrobiaceae > CAWJZR01. The sequence continues at coordinate 1,169 of CAWJZR010000017.1, forward strand.
CGCTGCGGTCGATGATGACCGGCGCCGCACCCCCATGCTCAAGCGCGCAACGCGTTCCCGGGGCGAGCTTGCTGCGCAGATACCAGCCAACGCGGGCGGAGCCGATGAAGCTCAGGAAAGCGATGCGCGGATCGGTGGCGAGCCGCTCGGACAGGGCGTTGTCCTCTGTGACGAGGGTCTGGCACCACGGCTCCGGGAGGCCCGCCTCCCGGAGCAGGGCGACTAGCTCCAGGCAGGACAGCGGCGTCGGCGCAGCCGGCTTGACGATCACGGGACACCCGACGGCGATGGCCGGCGCGACCTGATGGACGATCAGGTTGAGCGGATGGTTGAAAGCCGAGATTGCGGCGACGACGCCGATCGGCTCCCTGGTGGTGAAAGCCCAGCGGCCATCGCTCGCCGGCGTGAGCCCCATCGGGATCTCCCGGCCGGCGAAGTTGCGGATTTCCTCGGCCGCATTGCGCAAGCCGTCGACAGCACGGATCGCCTCGATCCTGGCGTCCGTCAGCGGCTTCCCGCCTTCCTGCGCGATGAGCCGCGCAAACGCGTCCAGCCTCTCTCCCAGCAGCACGGCGGCGCGGATCAGAATCGCGCTACGCTGGTACGGCTTCAGGGCGCCGTCGCGATCCTTCATGAGCCGGAACGCCGCCTCCAGCCTGGCCTCGAGCGCGGCGGCGTCATCGGCCGGGATCTCCTTGATCAGCGCCCGGTCATAAGCCTGAACGACCTGATAGGGTTGGGCCATGATCACGCCTCCTTCGTCACCGGCAGCCGCTGCGCCAGCTCGTCAACCAGCACCCGCTTGTTTTCCGAATAGTCGACCGGGACGATGACGAGATGGACGCCGCCGCCGGCGAACGCCTTCTCCAGGGCAGGCGCCAGCTCGCCGGCGGCGCGCACGCGCGTCGCCTTCGCGCCATAAGCCCCGGCGTAGCGCACGAAGTCGGGGTTGCCGAAGGTCATGCCGAAGTCGGCGAACCCATCGACCGCCTGCTTCCACCGGATCATGCCGAAGGCGTGGTCCTCGATGATGAGGACGACGAGGTTGAGCTTGAGCCTGACGGCCGTCTCCAGTTCCTGGCTGTTCATCATGAAGCCGCCGTCGCCGCAGACGGCCATGACGCGCCGCTTCGGGTAGAGCAGGGCCGCCATCATTGCGGATGGAAGCCCGGCGCCCATCGTCGCCAGCGCATTGTCCAGCAACAGCGTATTCGCGACCCGGGTGCGGTAGTTTCGCGCGAACCAGATCTTGTACATGCCGTTGTCTAGGGCGAGGATGCCGTCCGGCGGCATGACGCCGCGGACATCATGCACCAGGCGCTGCGGCGTCAGTCGGTTCTCGGTGGCGCGGGCGGCAATCCGGCTCAGGATGCCGTCGCGGAGCGGCAGCAGCGCCTGCGCGTGCGGGATCTTGCCTTCGACGCGGTCAGCCAGGAGCCGCAGAGAGGGACCAAGATCGCCGACGATCTCGGCCTGCGGGAAGTAGACCTGTTCGACATGCGCCGGCTGGTAGCCGACATGGATGACGTTCGGCCCGTTCCGGCCCATGATGAAAGGCGGCTTCTCGACCGTATCGTGGCCGATCGTGATGATGAGGTCCGCGCGCTCGATGGCCTCGTGAACGTAGTCGCGCTCGGAGAGCGCGGCGGTGCCCATGTAGAGTTCGGTGCCGCCGGGCACGGTGCCCTTGCCCATCTGCGTCGTGAAATATGGAATACGCGTCCGCAGCACGAACTGTGCGAGGTCTGATGTCGAGCGCGGTCGCGATGCCGCGGCGCCCAGCATCAGCAACGGACGCTCTGCCTGCAGGATCATCTCGGCCGCCCGATCGAGCGCACCCGCATTCGCCAAGGGCAGCTCGACGGGATGCGGCGGCGACCATCGGCACCGGCTCGCACGTTTCGTGGGCAATATCTTCCGGAAGTTCCAGATGGACCGGACCGGGCCGCTCCTCCTCTGCGACGCGGAACGAGTCACGCACCAGCGTCGGAATCATCGTCGGCGAGACGATCTGGCGCGACAGCTTGGTCAGCGGCTTCATCGACGCCACGACGTCGACGACCTGGAACCGCGCCTGCCGCGATGACAGGATGCCCTTCTGGCCGGTGATCATGATCATCGGCATTGCGCCGAGCAGCGCGTAGGCCGCGCCGGTCGAGAAATTCAGCGCGCCCGGCCCGAGCGTTGCGATGCAGACGCCTGGCTTGCCGGTGAGCCTGCCGTAGGTCGCCGCCATGAAGGCAGCGGCCTGCTCGTGCCGGGTGATGACGAGCTGGATCGACGATTTGCGGATGGATTCGACGACGTCGAGGTTTTCCTCGCCGGGAATTCCGAAGATTCGCTCAACACCCTCGTTCTCTAGGGCGGCGACGAGAAGATCAGAACCTCTGACCATGCACGATCTCCCAGGCCGGAGCGCCGTACGCATGTCGCCTGGAGGTCTCCGCACACCGGAGTCCCGACGTAGAGCCCAGGAAACCAGCCAGAACGGCGAGCGCCGCCGTCGCCGGCGCGAACTTACACTTAAGCCGACATTCGCCAGATGGCCAACCCATGGCTAGCGCAAGCGTTTTGGCGGGTAGGGTAGTTGCGTTTCGTGTCGGAGGTATGCCCGACCCGGCGACCAAGCACCTGAGGCTCAAGCGGAAGCCGAGGCCCGAGTGCGGAGGCGGTCCGCGGCCTCAGGCTGCTACCAACTTCAGGCAGACCGGATAGACCCGGCGCGTTTCGCTTTTTCACGTCTCGCCAGCGGGGCGGTGTGAACCGCCGTTGCCGTTCCTGCCCAATCGGCTTCCAAGCGGCCGTCTTCACCTTGATCCACCCGCAACGGGTGCCCGACCGATAGGGCGCGTCGATCCGCTTGGACACGATGCCCTCCAGACCCATCGCCTCCACGACGGTCAGAAGCGCGGTGGCGTCATTGAACGCCGGGGGCTGGTAAAGGCAGGAGGCAGAAGCTTCTTCGAGCAGCCCCCACAACCGACGTCGCCGCTCAGCCAAAGGCTGCGAGCGCAAATCCTGGCCGTCGGCGAACAGGATGTCGAAGGCGCAGAGGCAGGCCGTGCTGCGTCGGGATCCAACAGCGCCGAAGTCAGGCTTACCGTCGGGTCCAAGCACCACCATCTCGCCGTCGAGGATGAAGTTGCGGCCGGGCAGCTTCTCCGCGGCACGGGCGACGTGCGAGAAGCGGGGCGTGATGGCGAGGCCGGTCCTTGACAGCAATACCGCTTCTTGGCCATCGCGCCGGAGCTGCACGCGCCAGCCATCGAACTTCACCTCATGCGACCACTGAGGGCCGGCGGGCGGCTCGGAACGGAGGACAGGAGAGGCAGGCGTGATGAAGGAAGGGAGCACGGCTGGGATGTGGTATCGAGTACCCCGTGGCGGTAGAGGCACCACCGACCCCGCCGAAGCGCCTGTCACTGGCAGAACTATTGCAGGATGTTTAACGCCTGGAGCATTGCATTTACGAGGTGCCGGGCGACGGTCGCACCACTCGATGCGCCATCGAAATCGTCCCCAGTTTCGACGGTAAACCCGGTCGCGCAGAGACGTTGCAGGCTGGCGGCGATCTGGTCAGCGGTAAGCTGATGCGGCTCAAGAGTGTCCGCCAGTTGCCCATCCGTGACTACTGCGACGAGGCGCTCATCGGAAGCGGAATAGCCTTGAAGACGCCATCTTGGGCACGGATTTCGTACTTGGCGGGGGTGCGGTCCATCGGCTTTCGCCCTGCTGCGGCATAGCACGATGGTAAATGCAGCCGCGAACTCGACCGCCGTGATTCTTGCGTGCCGGAGCCTCATCCATTCGGTTGTGCCTACGACACTGCTTTTGATGCGGATCGGCGGTACCCCTATTAGCTCCTAAAACTCTCTCGATAGCGAATGGTGGTCTAAACCCGATGTTGGCTGTATGCTGTTGCAAATCACCAGCCAAGGACCCATGCCATGCCTGAAGCCCCTTCAGCCCTCCATCTGCTTCACCGCGCCGGCCAGTGCGCCGACGAATTGTTCGCCTCCCAGGTCCAGGAGAGTGAGCTCACGCCGCGTCAATTCGTGGTCCTGATGGCCGTCGCCGACAGCGAGGAGCCAAGCCAGACAACCCTAGTGCAGAAGACGGGCATCGACCGCTCGACGCTCGCCGACATTGTGCGCCGGCTGGTCGAACGTGGCCTCCTGGCGCGCAAGCGCACGAGGAAAGACGCCCGCATGTACGCGGTGCGGTTGACCAGCAAGGGCGAGACGGCACTGAAAGCTGCACAACCGGCGGCGCGCGCCACCGACGAGCGACTGCTTGCCGCGATCTCGCAGCGCGAGCGCGAGGTGTTCCTCGGCGCCCTGGCCAAGATCGTCAAGATGATCGACGACGCAGAACCACGGGGCTAACCCAGGGCCGTTTGGCCCATCTCAAACAAAGGCTGCTTGAGCCGAGCGCCACGATGCTCACCCGTGATTGCGGTCGCTGTAGGCCGCGTACGGCCAGCAATGCGCGCGCATCTCCCCGCATTCGACGCACTTGAGCCGCCGCCCGATCGCCAGAAGCGGCGTCGCAGGATCGATTCTAAGCGAGGCCGCGAACTCGATGGGATCGAGATGCTTCTCGTGCGCGCAGGCGTTGCACCTGAGCCAGACTTGCTGTCCGAGCGCGGCGACGCTTTCCAGCGTTACCCGCCGCCAACCGTCGTCCTTCGGTGTCCGCTGCCCTGGCATGAGGTGAGCCTACATCGGGCACCACGTCAGCGCCTGCTTCACGTGCGACGCATCGGCATTCTTCCACCCGGCGCTATGCCACCGCCACGGGTCATTCGATGAAAACGATCAGTGGCCAGAGAAGAAATAGCGGCGCCAGCGGTGAGGGGCTGACGCCGCTCGGTTTACCTGCGCTGCGGAGGGACCCGACTGTCGAAGGCTTTCTGATTATGGGAGTGGTGTGGGCAACTAGCCGAAGCGGCTGTCATGCTCGGCCCGCAGACTTGGCCAACTGGTCATGGAAAGGCAGCCGCCTCAGTTCGGCTTCTGGAACCGCCGCTGGCGTTCCATGCCCACCGGCCGCCACGCCTCCGTCCGGTACGGCGCGTCGATCCGCTTGGACACTATGCCCTCGAGCCCCAGCGTCGCCGCCACGAGACTGTAATCGATCAAGTCGGCCCTTCTGCTTCCTCGGCCATTTCCACGTCTTGGAGAGGACCGTTGTGCAATGCAGCATTATTATGTTGCAGTGCACAATCCCGTCCCTTATATTGCCCATCGAAGGACGGCCTCGCAGCCGCCGACTCCTGCTGGGCCTGGTCGCTGCCCGCGGTTGCCGCCGGCTCGTCGGGCTGCGGCTGTGCGCCGGCGTCGGCGGCAGGCCCGGTGCCCGGCGGCTTCGGCTGCACGCACGGTTCACGACCGTGATCGGCTTCTTGGGCGTTTCGGCAGGTCCGACGGCGTGCGGCGGCACTATCGCCGCGGTCACCGTCTTGGGCGCTCCGCCACAGTCGACGCACTCCGGACGATAGACTGTCTCGGTCGTCGTCCAGCCACTCTCCGTCTGGGTCCAGGGCGAGTTGCCGTAGTACCAGACACCGTTGATGAACAGCCAGGCCCAGCGGCCCTTCCACCAGTGCTTGCCGTCGAACCACATCTTCGGCTTCACGATCTTCGGCGCTATGTCGTGCTTGACGAACTTGCGGAACGTCTCGCGATGCGTGTCGAGCTTGCGGGTGGCGTGCAAGGTCGGCTTCACGAACTTGGGCGTGACGTGAGTGATTTTAGGCGCCACGTGAGTGATGCGCGGGGTCGCCTTGAACGTCGGCATCTTGAAAGATTGCAGCTTCGGCGTGAACGCGCGGAACCCGCCGCCGCCACTCTCCGAACCCGCCGAAACCATGGCCGCCGCCGCCTCCGAAACCGCCAAAGCCGTGGCCGCCGCCTCCGCGGGCCAGCGCTTCGATGGGCGTCAGCGCGGTCGTGGCGGTCAGCAGCGCCGCGGCGATTGCGAAGGTGAAGCTCGCTGGTCGGAGCCGGTGCGGGTGCCGATGCCGGGCGTCATTAGGGCTGCACGCCCCTCGTCAATTGGAGCGTTGGGGCGAATGCGTTGGCGGGCTGGATTTGAGGCCCGTAATAACTCCACCAGACTCGCAAAGCCTTTCAGGCGAGCGCGCCCGGGGATTTCGACCCGTGCCTCCCGCGCTCTCGAGCGTCAATCGACGCTGCCGGAAGTTGCCGCGACCCTGGGAGACGATCCGCCGCCCGCACACGAGCCTCGGCCGCCCGCCGAGTTTGCAGCCCGGTCCGACAAGGACGATAATCCCAGAAACTCTCATTATGAGTGAGGGCACGTTGGGGCAGGGTCACCGCCGACGCGATTTCGAAGATGACAACCATGCAACACGACGAGCGTGTAGAACGTATCCGTACCATGATGGCAGAGGTCAAGCTCGACCCAACCCGATACCGTACCTTGAGCAGCAGCGAGAGAGTGATTGTTGCCCTCGCGTTGTCCCGCCTTGATTGGTTGCGGGCCGAAGGTGTCGACAACCGCGTTCAGGCCCGTGATCGAATTGGTCTGGAATGGTCGCGGGCCGTTTCATCCGCGACGTGGGATCGTGCTGGCAAAACCTGACTTGATTGCGATCCAGGCGTACCTGTCCAGGGTGGCGAAGGACCTTCCCTCCCGCGCCGCGTTGGTGCGACGCCTCATTCAGCGCGGCGAGCGCTGCTCGTGGCGCGTCAGGCGGCCTTGGCAGTCCATGTCAGGAGGCCGCATTTCTTGGCGCACACCGGGCCGATCCCGGCGGCGATGGGGTCTTGTCGGTCAGCAGCGTGCCGCAGTAGCAGAGGCCGCTCTGGATGCCGTACACGGGGTGGAATTGCCGGTAAGTATCGCGAGCTCTACCATGCAGCTCGGTCATAAGGGAGTTGCGCCATGAACAGCCTGTTTGCAGAATATTTTGACGCGATTGCCGTTCTTGCCGTCGGCCTGGGTGGCCTTGCTTTCGGTCTCGCCGCACTAATGCACGGTGATGGCGCGATTATCAAACCGTTGATTGGTTTGCTGATCTATGCCGCAGCGTGGGCGTACGGAATCGCCACGGTGCAAGGCTTTGAAGCGCGTCATGCCAGAAATTCTTCGGCTTAGATCGGCAGCATTGATGTCGTTCAACGATGGTGGACGCAATTCGTGCCAAAATCGATTGAGCGCAGCACTTATGTGTTGTTGGCCAGCTTGGCGCTTGCGCTGCTGCTCTGGCAATGGCAACCAATTCCGACAGTGGTCTGGCAGATCGGAGATCCGCAGTTCGCGGTAGCGGTGACAGGATTATCGCTCGCGGGTTGGCTGTTCGCTCTAACCAGCACGTTCTTGATCAACCACTTCGAACTGTTCGGGCTGCATCAGGTGGTCAACAATCTCGCCGGCCATCCGACGCCGGCACCGCATTTCCGCACGCCGCTTTTCTACAAGTTCGTGCGGCACCCGCTCTACTTCGGCTTCATCATCGCTTTCTGGGCGGCGCCGACGATGACAGTTGGCCACTTGCTGTTCGCGGCCGTGATGACCGCATACATCTTCGTCGGCATCCTGTTGGAAGAGCGCGATTTGATCGACGTCTTCGGCGACGACTACCGCCGCTATAAGGACCGTGTGTCGATGCTGGTACCTTGGCGCAAGTCGGCCTGATCAACCGACCATGCTTGCTCGTCGAAGATTCCGCGCGACCGTTCAATCCGTTGGGCCGGCGTGGCCTCCAGCCTGGTCGGAGATGTAAGGCTTCATCCATTGGCGATGCTCGACGAACCGTTCGGCGATCAGATCAATGAAGCTGCGCACCTTGGCCGTGAGCTGGTGGCGGCTCGGGTAGATGGCGTTGATCGCGAACTCGACCGGGCGATACTCGGGGAGCAGTCGCACCAGCGTGCCAGCGGCGATGTCGTCGGGGACGAGGAAGCTCGGGCCCAGCACGATCCCGCTGCCGTCCAAGCACAGGGCGCGCAGAACCTCGGCGCTGTTGGTGACGAGGTTGCCAGAGACGCGCACGGTCTCGATCTCACCGCGCGCGTTCTCGAACCGCCAATCGGGGCCGTAGGGGTAGTACACGTAGCGCAGGCAGTTATGGTGCGCGAGGTCGGCGAGAGTCTTCGGCGCCGGATTGCGTTCCAGGTATTTGGGCGCACAGCACAGGATGTGCCGCCACGGCGTCAGCCGCCGCACGATGAGGCTCGAATCCGGCGGTGGGACCGTGCGGATGGCGAGATCGAAGGCCTCCTCGACCATGTCGATCATGCGGTCGCCGACGAGCAGATCCACCGACACCTCGGGGTTTGCAGCGATGTACTCCGAGATCACCGGCGCCAGGAAACGATGGATGTTGTTGCTGGTGAACAATTTGAGCGTGCCGCGCGGAGTGGCGTGCAAGGCACTGACGCTGCGGTCGGCGTCTTCGATATCGCCTAGGATCACCCTCATGCGCTCGTAATAGGCACGGCCGGTCTCGGTCAGGCTGACTTTGCGTGTGGTACGGTTCAACAACCGCGTGCCTAGGCGGTCCTCGAGCGCATGCACGTGGTTGGAGACCATCGTCACCGACATGTTGAGCGCGCGGGCAGCGGCCGAGAAACCGCCGCTCTCCACCACGCGTCCGAATACCGTAAGGCTGGTCAGCCGGTCCATCGCGTTTCCGGAATGTCCGGTTCTGCTTGATGATCCTTGCAGCAGCGCCAGGATTACCACGGCCGGCAGGGCCCTGCACCTGTCGGTTTGCGTAAAGGGTTCGCTGCAACTATTTAACCGCGCTTTATGATCTGTTCGCTCATTCGCGAATTATCATTCGGGCCTCGACAAGAGCATCTTCGCAGCCAAGGCAACGCTGCCTGAGGCAGCACCGCCCTTCGCACCCGAGGAGATAGCTATGGTTGAGATGCCGCGCCAACTCGATTTCCAGCAATCAGAGCCGGTCGCGGCAGCAGAGATCAGTGGCGCAAGCTGCGTTCCAAAGAAGCCTTTGATTACACGGGGTAACGTGAAGCGCTTCGGGCTCGCCGCCGCACTGATGCTCGGCGCCGTGGCGCTCCGGCCACTACGGCTACCGATACTGGACCACTGGCCAGTACCTCGTCTCGACCGACGACGCCTACGTGAAGGCCGACACCACGATCGTTGCACCCAAGGTTTCGGGCTACATCGCCAAGGTGCTCGGTCGCCGACAACGAGACCGTAACGGCTGGGCAAGGTGCTGGCCCGCATCGACGACCGCGATTTTCGCGCCGCGCTTTCCCAGGCCAGAGCCGATGTGGAGGCCGCGGAGGCCGCCATCCGCAACCTCGACGCCCAGATCGCGCTGCAGCACTCGGTCATCGACCAAGCCAAGGCCACCGTCGTGGCGACGGAAGCCTCACTGACGTTCGCCGAACAGGATGCCGATCGTTACCGCACGCTGAGCAAGACCGGTTCCGGGACCGAGCAGCGCGCAGCAGACCCACTCAATCCGCAGCCAGACGCAGGCTCAACTGCAACGCGACAAGGCGGCTCTCGTCTCCGCGGAATTGAGGATCGCCGTGCTGACCACCGAGCGGGAGCAGGCAGTCGCGCAACGTGACCGCGCGCGCCGCAACCAGGCCGAGCTCAACTTGTCCTACGCCACCATCGCCGCGCCGGTGGCCGGCACGATCGGCGCCCGCACGCTGCGCGTCGGCCAGTACGTGACGGCGGGAACGCAGCTGATGGCGGTGGTGCCGCTCGAGGCCGCTTATGTCGTCGCCAACTTCAAGGAGACACAGCTCACCGACGTGCGGCCGGGTCAGCAGGTCGAGATCCAGGTCGACACCTACCGGCGTCAAGCTCACGGCGCCACGTCGACAGCCTCGCGCCCGCGAGCGGCCAGGAGTTCGCGCTGCTGCCGCCCGACAACGCCACCGGCAACTTCACCAAGATCGTGCAGCGGATCCCGGTCAAGATCGTGCTCAATGACCACGGCTTCGCGGGCCTGTTGCGCCCTGGCATGTCGGTCGAGCCGATCATCGACACCAAGGCGACCGTGTTGGCCGCGGCGCAGCAGCTGGCGCAGCGTAGCCTCGTGGCCGATGCGAGGCGCTGAACAGCAGCAGCGCCAGTGAACCTGAGGAATGGCATTAGAACCGCGCTTCCTGCTGCGCGTCGAGCCCACGCCAAGGCGTTCCTCAGGTGGACTTCAAGAGATCGGCCTTGATCGGCAGCTTGCGCAGCCGCACGCCGGTTGCGGCATAGACGGCGTTGAGCACGGCGGGCGCCAGCGCTGTCGTGCCGGGCTCGCCGATGCCGCCGGGGTCCTCGCTGCTCTTGACCACCTCGACCTCGATCATCGGCGCCTCGTTGATACGCAGCATCTGATAGTCGTCGAAGTTGGTCTGCTCGACGCGGCCGTTTTTGAGCGTGATCTCGCCCCACAGCGCGGCGGTGATGCCGAAGATGATGCCGCTCTGCATCTGCGCCACGATGGTATCGGGATTGACGGCGACGCCGGTATCGACGACGCACACGACGCGGTCGACGTGCACCTCGCCGACTCTCGAGACCGTGACCTCGGCAACCTGCGCCATGAAGCTACCGAACGTATTGTGCACGCGAGACGCCGCGGCCGCGTCTGGCGGCCCGAGCGGCTTGCCCCAGCCTGCAATTTCGGCCGCGCGGTTCGAGGACGTGCAGGGCGCGCGGATTGTTGCCGAGCATCGCGCGGCGATAATCGACAGGGTCCTTCTTTGCGATCGCCGCCAGCTCGTCGATGAAGCTCTCGATCACATAGACGTTGTGCGTCGGTCCGACGCCGCGCCAGAACGCCGTCGGAATGCCGGGAGGCTCCTCGCGCACGTATTCGACGTGCTTATTCGGAATGGCATAGGGCATGTCGATCGCGCCATCGACCGCGTCGGGGTCGATGCCGTCCTTGAACAGCGGGCGGGAAAAATCGCGCCATGATCGACGAGCCGACGATGCGATGGCTCCAGGCGATCGGCATGCCTTGCTCGTCGAGGCCGGCGCTGAGCCGGTCGTAGTAGTACGGCCGGTACATGTCGTGCTGGATGTCTTCCTCGCGGCTCCACACGACCTTGACCGGATCTTTCGACTGCTTGGCGATCAGCGCCGCCTGGACGATGAAGTCGAACTCGAGCCGTCGCCCGAAGCCGCCGCCGAGCAGGTGATTGTGAATGCGCACCTGCTCCGGCTTCAGCCCGAGCGTCTTGCGCCACGGCCTGCTGCGCGACGGTCGGGATCTGCGTGCCGACCCAGATGTCGCAGCCGTCGGGCGTCACCTGCACGGTGCAGTTCATCGGCTCCATGGTCGCGTGCGCGAGGAACGGCTCCTCGTAGATGGCTTCGACCTTGGTGGCGGCGTTTGCCAACGCGGCGGCCACGTCGCCTTCGTTCTTGGCGACGGCTCCCGGTCTTTCGGACGGCCTTGGCCAGAGCCGCGACGACATCGGCCGTGGTCAGCGCGGCGTGGGGCCCGTCGTCGAACTTGGATGCGCCGGCTTCGAGGCCTTTCCTCGCCGCCCAGTAGTGATCGGCGATGACCGCCACGGCGTTGTCGAGCTTTGCGACCTGATGCACGCCGGGCACCTTCAGCGCCGCCGCCTCATCGAGCGAGGCGAGCGTGCCGCCGAACACCGGCGAGGCGGCGACGGTCGCGATCTTCATGCCCGGCAGCTTGACGTCGATGCCGAACACCGCCGTGCCGTCGACCTTGCCGGCGACATCGAGCCGCTTGGCCGGCGTGCCGATGATGCGGAACGTGCTGGGGTCCTTGAGCTTGACGTCGGTCGGGACTGGCAGCTTCGCCGCAGCATCGGCTAGCTCGCCATAGGCGATGCGCCGCTTGCCGGCCGCGTGCGACGACGTAGCCCGGCTCGGTCGTCAGCGCGCTCGCATCGACATTGAGCTTCTCTGCCGCTGCCGCGATCAGCATGGCGCGCGCCGCCGCGCCGGCCTGGCGCAGCGGCAAGTAGAAGGCGCGGATCGACGACGAGTTGCCCGTGATCTGCACGCCACCGAGGAAGGCGTTGCCGTAGAGCTTGTCGTTCGGCGGCGCATGCTCGACCGCCACATTGCTCATGTCGACATCGAGCTCTTCGGCGACCAGCATCGGCAGCGCCGTGTAGGTGCCCTGTCCCATCTCGACCATCGGGGAGACGATGCGTCACCTTGCCCTGCCGATCGATGCGCACGAAGGCGTTCGGGGCAAAGAGCTCGCGTGTCGTCGGCTGCGGCTGCGATCAGCCTCCGGCACCCAACCGATCATCAGTCCGCCGCCGATGGCGGCGCCGGCTTTGAGGACAAGCGCGGCGGGAAACGGTGTGTTCGCGAACGTTCTGAGCGATGGTCTGCATGGCGGGCCTCACTTTCCGCTGAGCGGACTTCGCCGCGTGCTTGATGGCTTCGCGAATGCGCACATAGGTTCCGCAGCGGCAGATATTTCCCGACATGCCGGGTCGATGTCGGTGTCGGTCGGCTCGGGGATCGACTGCGAGAAGCGCCGTCGCGCGACATGATCTGGCCGGATTGGCAATAGCCGCACTGCGACAACCTCGAGGTCGAGCCAAGCCTTCTGCACCGCCTTGCCCGCCGGCGTCGCGCCAATAGCCTCGATGGTGGTGACGGACTTCCCGCGACGTCGCTGATCGGCGTGACGCACGAGCGCGTGGGCTCGCCATCGACGTGTACCGTGCAGGCTCCGCACTGCGCGATGCCGCAGCCGAACTTCGTGCCGGTCATGCCGAGGATGTCGCGGAGCACCCAGAGCAACGGCATGTCACTCGGGTCGTTACGGAAACTTTGGCACCATTGATGGTGAGATTGAACATGGTCGCGTCCTTCGTTCGCAAATTAATTATCTGCGGGGCGAGCCCGTAACCGCCGTCGAAGAAGCACACGGCGACCGTAGCACAGGTGTTTGTGACCTTTCGTATTTTTTGGGCGTCCCGTCTTCTGGCTTCTGTATTGATTGGAAATTCCGGCAATAATGAATTTCGGAAAACCCTTTGATAGATTTACGCTGTTGCGTCGTTTGGCCCCCGAAATTATTCGGCATCGACAACGAATTATTCGGGGCGACGGAAAAGTGTCTACCGTCGAACGCCCATTCAGCCTCGCGCTGAAATGCCCGATATGAGCGGTAGCCAGCCGCAATTCCGCGCACTGGGGCAATGATTGAAGCAGGAAGGACAACGACAATGTCGGAACAGGCAGAGTTCCATAACGATAACAAGGTGCTGTACACGGGCAGGACCCAGACGGTGGGTGGCAGGGAGCACGGTTCTGCTCGCAGCTCCGACGGCAATCTCGAGATCAAGTTGTCGACACCCGGCTCTGGGCGCGCCGGCACCAATCCCGAGCAGCTCTTTGCCGCCGGCTGGTCGGCATGCTTCGAGGGTTCGATCGCTCTTGCGGCGCGCCGGCGACGGATCAAGCTGCCGGCCGATCCGACGATCGACGCCGAGGTGGATTTAAATCACGGCGACAGCGGGTATTTCCTCAGCGCTCGGCTGAACGTCAGCTTGCCGGGTCTCGACCGTGAAACCGCACAGGCGCTCGTCGAGGAAGCTCATGCGACGTGCCCCTATTCCAAGGCGACCCGCGGCAACATCAACGTCGTGATCAACGTCGTTTAGACCATACGGAGTCCACGAAATGTCCGAAAGCATAAACTTTCAGCGCCGCCGCTTCCTCGGAGCGGCGGCGCTCTTCGCCGCCGTCGAGTTTCCCCAAATCGGTCTCGCGAAGGCGCCGTCAGCCGAGCTAAAGCACAGCGCCGGGTTTGGCCCGCTGAAGCAGATCGACGGCCGGCGTCCTGAACGTCGGCTATGCCGAGGCCGGCCGGCCGACGGCCCCGCCGTCATCCTGCTGCACGGCTGGCCCTACGACATCCACAGCTACGCCGACGTGGCGCCGCTGCTGGCCGGCGCGGGCTACCGCGTGATCGTCCCGTACCTGCGCGGCTACGGCACGACGCGCTTCCTGTCGGAGCGACACGGTCCGCAACGGCCAGCCGGCGGCGCTGGCGATCGACGTCGATCGCGCTCATGGACGCGCTGAAGATCGAGAAGGCGATCCTCGCCGGCTTCGACTGGGGCGCGCGCACGGCCAACATCGTCGCCGCGCTCTGGCCGGAGCGTGCAAGGCGATGGTCTCGGTGAGCGGCTACCTGATCGGCAGCCAGGCCATCGGCCAAGAAGCCGTTGCCGCCAAAGGCCGAGCTGCAATGGTGGTACCAGTACTACTTCGCCACCGAGCGCGGCCGGGCCGGGCTACGAGCAAGAACAGGCGCGACTTCGCCAGGCTGATCTGGCAGACCGCGTCGCCGACAGTGGAAGTTCGACGACGCCACGTTCGAGCGCAGCGCGGCCTCATTCGACAACCCCGACCACGTCGCCATCGTGATCCACAACTACCGCTGGCGGCTCGGCCTGGCCGAGGGCGAAGCGCAAGTACGACGAACTGGAGAAGCGGCTCGCCGAGGCGCCGGTCGATCGCCGTGCCCACGATCACCCTCGAAGGCGACGCCAACGGCGCTCCGCACCCGGACCCGGCGGCCTATGCCAAGAAGTTCACCGGCAGGTATGCGCACCGGACCATCACCGGCGGCGTCGGCCACAACCTGCCGCAGGAAGCGCCCGCGGCTTTCGCCGACGCGATCCTCGCGGTGGACGGAGCTTGAACAAAAGTTGGCAATGACCGACTTCTAGGCGACCCGTGAGGCTCTCGGTGCTGCATGGATCGCTTCGATGCGATGAGGGTATTCGTCGCCGCCCTGGATGAGGGAAGCCTCGCCGGGGCGGGCCGGCTGCTTGGCCGATCGCCGGCGGCGGTCAGCAGGGCCATCGCCTTCCTCGAGCAGCAAGTGGGCGCGCCTCTGCTTCACCGCACGACGCGCGCGCGATCAGGTTGAGTGAGATCGGTGAGCGCTATGCCGCTGCCTGCCGCCGCGTGCTCGTCGAGCTTCAGCAGGCCGAGATGGTCGCGGGCGGTGAGCCAGCCGCCCCCCGCGGGACCTTGACCGTGACGGCACCGCCGATCGTCGGCGAGGAAGTTCTCCGCCCTGTCATCGACGCCTATCTCGAAGCCTTCCCTGCTGTCTCGGTCGATCTCATCCTGCTGGCGCGCAGCGCCAACCTGATCGAGGAGGGGATCGATGCTGCCCTGCGCATCACCGAACTGCCTGATTCCTCGATGGTGGCCATTCGCATCGGCGGCGACGTGAAGCCTGTGATCGTCGCATCCCCCCGCTATCTTTCCCAGCATCCTCGCATCGAAGCGCCCAGCGATCTCGCCAAGCATCGTATCATCGCTTGCACGGATTTCGGCCGCGATGCCTGGGTCTTCGCGCCCGCGGCGGGGGGCTCGATCGCCCGCTCGGTCCCGTTCAAGCCGCGACTGGTCGTCAACAGCGTACGCGCCGCGCTCGGCGCAGCGGTCGACGGTCTCGGTGTCACACGCCTTCTCACCTATCACGTGGCCGAGCGCGTCCAGGACGGCTCGTTGCGGCTCCTGCTGGAGGGTACCGAGCCCCCGGCCCGGCCGGTCAATCTGCTCCTGCCGCAAGGGCGCAGCTCGGTTCCCAAGGTGCGAGCGTTCCTGGATTTTGCGGTGCCCCGGTTGCGCGCAGAGTTCGCCCGGCTGTCCGCTGAGGCCATGGCGCTAAAATCCTGAACCCCACTCTTGCGCGCCAAGGAAGAATGCCTGCCGAACAACGGGCGTTCAGTCGCGACGCGATATAATCCAAAAGTGGCCCTCACCGAGACGCCGGACAGCGGGATATCATCGAGGATCCATTATGAACAGCGCGCAAAAAGTCGCCATCGTCACCGGCGCTTCGCAAGGCATCGGCGCAGGTCTGGTCAAGGCGTTTCGGGAGCGTGACTATCGCGTGGTGGCCACGTCGCGATCAATCAAGCAGAGCGGCGATAAAGACATCGTGGCGGTCCGCGGCGACGTCGGCGATCCGGCCGACTGCCGAGCCGTCGTCAGGGAGGCGATGTCGCGGTTCGGCCGCATCGATACGCTGGTCAACAACGCCGGCATTTTCATCGCCAAGCCCTTCACGGAATATACGGCGGACGATTTCAACGCCAAGATCTGCGACCAACCTCGCCGGCTTCTTCCACCTCACGCAGCGCGTCGCGGCCGAGATGCTCAAGCAGGGCTCCGGCCACATCGTCAACATCACGACGAGCCTCGTTGATCACGCACGATGCAAGGGGTGCCGACCGCGCTCGCCAATCTCACCAAGGGCGGCATCAACTCGGCCACCAAGGCGCTGGCGATCGAGTACGCCGACGAAGGGCATCCGCGTGAATGCGGTCTCTCCGGGCATCATCAAGACGCCGATGCATGCGCCCGAGACTCACGAGTTCCTGGCCGCGCTCCACCCCATGGACCGCATGGGCGAGGTCCGGGACATCGTCGACGCCGTGCTGTACCTCGAGATCGGCGGCGTTCGTGACCGGCGAGATCTTGCACGTCGACGGCGGCCAGAGCGCCGGGCATTGAGGGAGGCCACATGCCGATCGTCACCATCCAAGTCACGCGCGAGGGCTTAGGTCCCGACCGGTCGTCCGTCACCTCCGCCTGAATATTGAAGCACTAATTGAAGCTTTGACCAACGAAACTACCGAAAAAGGGAAAGTGCAATGAGCACCCGCATTCACACGTCCAGCGCGATCGCAGCCGCTGATACCGTCAATCACGACAGGCGGAGGCTCCTCACTACCGCCGCAATGGGAATTGCTGCCGCGGCCGCATCCAGCCTTTTTACGGTTTCTCCTACGCCGGCTGCCACGGGCGATGAGATCCGTCCGTTCCGCGTGAATGTTCCCGAGGAAGACCTGGTCGACCTGCGTCGGCGGATACGCGCCACCCGCTGGCCCGACCGGGAAACGGTGAACGACGCCTCGCAGGGCATCCCACTCGCGAAGATCAATCGCTCGTCGAATATTGGGGCAGCGGCTACGAGTGGCGGAATGCGGAAGCAAAGCTCAATGCTCTGCCCCAGTTCTCCACCACGATTGACGGCCTCGAAATCCATTTCATTCATGTTCGCTCGAAACATCCCAATGCCCTGCCTGTCATCATCACCCATGGCTGGCCAGGGTCTGTGTTCGAGAATCTCAAGGTGATCGGTCCGCTCACCGATCCGACCGCACATGGCGGGCGCGCCGAGGACGCGTTTCATGTGATTATTCCGTCGATGCCGGGCTATGCCTTCTCCGGCAAGCCGACGGTCACCGGCTGGGGCCCCGATCACATCGCGCGGGTGTGGGCGGAGCTGATGCAGCGCCTCGGTTATGCCCGTTTCGTTGCCCAGGGCGGCGACTGGGGTTCACCCGTCTCGAGCGCAATGGCGCCTCGCGCCGGCAGGCTTGCTCGGCATTCACATCAACCTGCCGGCGATCATACCGCCCGAGATTGCCGCGGTTATCGCCGCCGGCGGGTCCCCACCGGCGGAATTGACCGCGAAAGAGCGCGCGACATTCGATGCTTTCAGTGCAGCCGCCAAGCAGGGCAACAGGTCCTACGCGTTGATGATGGGCACCCGGCCGCAGACGGTCGGCTATGGATTGACGGACTGCCCGCAGGTCTCGCCGCGTGGATGCTCGGGCATCCGGGCTTCTCGCATTGGACGTACGACAGCAGCGATCCCGAGAAATCACCCGACGAAGTGCTGGACGACATCACGCTCTATTGGCTGACCAACAGCGCGATCTCGTCGGCACGGCTCTATTGGGAATACGGCGGTGGACGCAGTCCTGCTCTTGCGGCTGTAGAAAAGACCTCGGAAATCTCGCTTCCGGTGGCCATCACGGTGTTTCCAGGAGAGAGCTATCGCGCTCCGGAGACCTGGGCCCGACGCGCCTACCGCAACCTCATCTACTTCCACGAAGTCGACAGGGGCGGTCACTTTGCCGCTTGGGAACAGCCTGAGTTGTTCTCCGCCGAGCTTCGCGCCGCGTTCAGGTCGCTGCGGCAATTGGATTAAAAAAACCTTTGCGCTGCGGCGCGCCAGCGGGCTCGGGGGCGTCGCAGCAAGGTCGACACGGTCGCGCTCTGCAGCCGGCGGGTGACCGGCTACGCCCACCTTCTCCGTTCGTACTTTCCGTTCGGCGTCGCGCCTCGCGCCACCATCAACCCTCGATGGATAGTCCTGCGGGTCCTTTCGCGATTATCGCCGGCGCGGCTCCGGCGCATTTTCTGGGGGCCGCTACGAGGAGTCCCCGCCATGTCCGCGCTTGCCACCGCCTCTAGCCTCAGCCGCAAGCCAGAGCTATCGCGAGAAGCTTTCCAAGCCGCACCAGCCGGTGAGGCCGCCGTGCCGCTGAAGACCTGGATCGGCGTCATCGGCTCGACCCTCGGCGCCTTCATGGCGGTGCTCAACATTCAGATCGTCAATGCCTCGCTGGCCGACATCCAGGGCGCCATCGGCGCCGGCATCGACGACGGCGGCTGGATCTCGACCTCCTATCTCATCGCCGAGATCGTCGTCATTCCGCTCTCCGGCTGGTTGGTGCAGGTGTTCTCGCTGCGTCGCTACCTGATCACCAACGCGCTTCTGTTCCTGCTCTTCTCCGCGGCCTGCGCGCTCGCCCACGATCTGCCGCAGATGATCGTGCTCAGAGCATTTCAGGGCTTCACCGGCGGAGTGCTGATCCCACTCGCCTTCACCATCACGTTGACAACGCTGCCCAAGTCCAAGCAGTCGATCGGGCTCGCACTGTTTGCGCTGTCGGCAACGTTCGCGCCGGCCATCGGCCCGACCATCGGCGGCTACCTCACCGAGAACTTCGGCTGGAAGTACATCTTCTACGTCAACCTCGTACCCGGCGCCCTGATGGTCGCCATGCTTTGGGCGTCGCTGGAGAAGGGCGACATGCGTTTGTCCCTGTTCAAGAACGGCGACTGGCCCGGCATCGCCACCATGAGCATTGGCCTCGCAGCGTTGCAGACCGTGCTCGAGGAGGGCAACAAGGACGACTGGTTCGGCTCGCCATTCATTGTGCGCCTGTCGATTATCGCGGCCGTGTCTCTCACGCTGTTCCTGGTGATCGAGCTCAA
This sequence comes from uncultured Alphaproteobacteria bacterium, assembly GCA_963847435.1. Lineage (GTDB taxonomy): Bacteria > Pseudomonadota > Alphaproteobacteria > Rhizobiales > Hyphomicrobiaceae > CAWJZR01. The sequence goes on from CAWJZR010000017.1 coordinate 20,228, forward strand.
GTCCACCCAACCGCTGATCAACCTGCGGCTCCTGGCGCGGCGCAACTTCGGTTTCGGGTTGCTCGCCAACTTCCTCCTCGGCGTCGCACTCTACGGCTCGGTGTTCATCCTGCCGGTCTATCTGTCGCGAATCCAGGGCTACAATGCCGAGCAGATCGGCATGGTGCTGGCCTGGACCGGCATACCGCAGCTCATCCTGATCCCGCTTGTACCGCAGTTAATGCGGCGCTTCGACGCCCGGCTCATCATCGCTGTCGGCTTCGCACTGTTCGCGATGAGCAATTTCATGAACATCTACATGACCGTGGACTACGCCAAGGACCAGCTGTTCTGGCCGAACGTGGTGCGCGCCGCCGGCCAAGCGCTCGTTCTCGCCCCCCTGGCGGCAGTCGCCACCGCCGGCATCGAGGCCGCCAATGCCAGTTCGGCCTCGGCGCTGTTCAACATGATGCGCAACCTGGGCGGCGCCTTCGGCATCGCCGCGCTGCAGACCTTCCTCACCAAGCGCGAGCAGTTCCATTCCAACGTGCTCACACAATCCGTCACAGTGTTCGCCGAAGCCACTCGGCAGCGTATCGAGGATCTGACTGCTTATTTCATGGCACACGGCGTGACGGATCACGGGCTTGCGACCCACAAGGCCATCGTCGCGATCGGGCTCAAGATCCGCCAGCAGGCCAACGTCATGGCCTTTAGCGATACGTTTTTTCTGCTCGGCTCTGCTTTGCTAATCGCCCTCGTTGCAGTGCTCCTGCTCAGGAAATCCGACCAGGCTTCCGGAGCCGGCGCACATTGAGCTGAGGTCAAGATTTTTGACGCCGACGCCGCTAAGGTAAGGTCTCGAAGTTCGTTCATTGGAAGGTACCGATGATGCCCGCCCCGTCGAGCAATCCGTCTTGCGCGCGGTCTTCAAGGGAAGTGCCGGCGTCGACCTCAGCGCCCGCCTGGATCTCCCCGCCGGTCCCGTGCGCGCTTTTGTGCTTTTCGCGCATTGCTTCACCTGCACCAAAGACATCCTGGCCGCGAGGCGTATCGCCGCCACCTTGGCGGCGAACGGCCTCGGCGTGCTGCGCTTCGATTTCACCGGCCTTGGATCGTCGGAGGGAGAGTTCGCGAATACCAACTTTTCCTCCAACGTCGAGGATCTCGTCCGCGCCGCCCACTACCTGCGCGACAATTACGCCGCGCCGGCCATCCTGATCGGCCACTCGCTTGGGGGTGCTGCCGTGTTGGCCGCGGCAGCCGCCATTCCCGAGGCGAAGGCGGTCGTCACCATCGGAGCGCCCGCCGACGTCGGTCATGTGCTCGCGCACTTCGGCAGCTCTCTCGATCAGATCCGCGCGACGGGCGAGGCGCAGGTGGAGCTTGCCGGCCGCCAGTTCACTATCCGGCGCTCCTTCATTGAGGACGCTGAAGGACACCGGCTGGCCGATCGCATCGGCTCGCTCGGCAGAGCCCTCCTCGTCATGCACGCCCCGCTGGACGCGGTGGTCGGAATCGACCATGCCGCACGCATCTTCCAGGCCGCCAAGCATCCCAAGAGCTTCATCTCGCTCGATGGCGCGGACCATCTGCTGTCCGATGGCGCTGCGGCCGCCTATGCCGCCGAGGTGATCGCCGCCTGGGCATCGCGATACGTGCCGGAAACAGCGCCGAACTCCGTCGGACAATCGGACAGCGCCCTCGTCCGCGAGACGGGACAAGGAAGATATCAGGTTTCGGTTGCGGCCGGCCGCCACCGCCTCCTCGCCGACGAGCCTGTCGCAGCAGGCGGCCTCGACTCCGGACCCTCGCCCTACGATTACCTGTCGATCGCGCTCGGCGCCTGCACGGCGATGACGTTGCGCGTCTATGCGGAGCACAAGAAGCTGGCACTCGGCCGCATCTCGGTTGCCGTCTCGCACGGCAAGGTCGCGGCCGAGCACTGCCTCGATTGCGGCGCGGCCGCCGAAGGGCGGCAGGGTAAGATCGATCGTTTCGAACGGACCATCGCGGTGGAAGGCGAAATCGCGGCCGAGCTGCGCAACAAGCTGCGCGACATTGCCAGCAAGTGCCCGGTGCACCGCACCTTGGAGGCGACGGCAGCCATCGTTACCGCCATCGAATAGGGCATTCTTTCTGCGCAGGCGTCTGTTCAAGCTCTTTTAGAAGCAGCCTGGGCAACCAATGTTTGCTCCGCATCTTCCTCGTGACCCACGCGCGCATGTCTGCTCCGCGGCAAAGGTCCGTGAACGAGCTAGGCCGCACGGCCGACGCTGGCTCCAAAGACAATGGACCTGGCCCGTATTCCGGGGGATGCACGCTTCGAAGGCCCGGACCTCATCCGGATCGGCGAATTGCCCAGATTTATCGGAGTTTTGAGGCGCAGGTCACGATCATCGAAAAAGGGGCCGGGGCTGGTCGCCTATCCGAGGCCATTCGGCAGCTCCTCGTCGATTGAAGGTCGTGGTTGCGCGCCGACGCCGGCTGCATCGCGCTGGAGCCCCACGCAGACGGTGTCAGCGTCGGCATCGATTTCGCTCGAGTTCGAACTCGGCCGCGTCGGGTTGACCGAAACCGAGCTCGCAAGACCGGCCGGCCGTTCTCGTCTCCAAGCGTCCGATGAACAGGGTGGGCCGCGCGGTCGAGCGGAGGAAACCAAGGGGTTCATGAAGGTCGTAACCGATACCGAGACGGAGAACATACGCGATCCTGGGCGTCAGCGGCGACGAAGCGATCCACGGGATCCTCGACATCAAGAACGCCGGCGCTCCCTATCCGACACTGCAATGGGTGTACCGATCCATCCAACGGTTCCGAACAGGACGCGACATTTGCAAATGCACTCGAGTTGCTGCCTCGCGAGCGCCTTGGGCATCACCGAGGGTTTCGCGGACGTAGGCCCAGAGGCAAGAGCTTCATCGTTGATCCGACAAGCACGCGCTTGCCTGTTCGCTGCTCGTCCACTTATGATCTTTTCGGGTTAGGCGGTTGTTCATGGACCAAGCCAAATGGTTTCGTCGACAAACAATGGTCGGTCGGCTGTGACAGCGATTGAGGAAGAGCCCGCTTCGTTCGTTCCGTCCGGCAGGGCGATGACAACCAATGAGCGCATTCGTGCAATCGTCGCCAGTTCGTCAGGCAATCTAGTCGAGTGGTACGACTTTTATACCTACGCCTTCACCGCCATCTATTTCGCGCATGCCTTCTTCCCGCCGGGCGACACGACGACGGAACTGCTTCAGGCGGCGGCGATCTTCGCGGTCGGCTTCCTGATGCGGCCGATCGGCAGCTGGTTTTTCGGCCGCTACGCCGACAGGCACGGCCGAAAGAAGTCGATGGTGTTTGCGGTACTGCTTATGTGCGCAGGGTCGCTCATGATCGCAATCCTGCCGACCTATGCGCAAGCCGGCGTGCTGGCGCCGGTGCTGCTGCTAGTGGCACGCATGATCCAAGGATTCTCGGTCGGCGGCGAATACGGTACCGCAGCGACCTACATGAGCGAGGTGGCGGCAGCCAACAATCGTGGCTTCCTTTCTTCCTTCCAGTACGTCACGCTGGTCGGCGGTCAGCTCATGGCGTCGCTGGTGCTGGTGATCCATCTGCAATTACTGACCAAGGAGCAGATGCTCGCTTGGGGCTGGCGTCTGCCGTTTGCGCTCGGCGCGCTGCTCGCGATCGTGGCGTTGTACCTGCGGTCGAGCCTGCACGAAACGGCAGACCTTTCGTCACATCAGAAAGAAGCCGGAACGTTTGCTGAGCTGCTGCACCATCGCAAGGCGCTGCTGATCGTGCTCGGCTACACTGCCGGCGGATCGCTCGCATTCTATACGTTCACAACGTATATGCAGAAATATCTCGTTAACACTGCGAAGTTCGACAAGGATACGGCGACCTACGTGATGACGGTGGTGCTGTTGGTCTACATGGTCGTGCAGCCGTTGTTCGGCGCGCTGTCCGACCGGATCGGTCGGCGCAACAATATGTTCCTGTTTTGCTTATCTGGCATGCTGATGACAGTGCCCATAATGACCGCTATCGGCACGACAAAAAGTCCGCTTCTAGCATTTGCGCTCGCAACGACTGCTCTGATGTGCGTTTCGTTCTACACGGCGATTGCCGGCATCGTGAAGGCAGAGCTGTTTCCCACGCACGTCCGGGCCCTCGGTGTGGGGCTGTCCTACGCCATAGCCAACAGCCTGTTCGGCGGCAGCGCCGAGTTCGTCGCGCTAAAACTGAAGCAGGTCGGCTCGGAATCAGCCTTCTTCTGGTACGTCACCGCAATGCTTGGCGTCGCATTGCTGGCGACGATCGCTATGCCCGACAATCGCAAGGGCAGCATGATGGAAGCGAGTTGATGGTGCGCATCGCGGCCTGGCCGGCCTATCCGGCACGCGGTACGGCTTCCCGATGCTTCGGTTGGTGCTTTGAATCGTCGAGACGAATCCTGGTTTCTTTTTGTGGCCAAGACTTACCGTTGCCGCGCCAACTCTAAAAGCTTGAATGGCTCTACCTTTCGGCTTGGGAGGTCTGGATGGGTACGCTCCTTCAGACGTCAATGCCAAAGCAGGATGCGAAGCCTTCGGTCGCAGGTGCTGCCCTCGCCGCACTGGGCATCGTCTATGGTGATATCGGCACGAGCCCGCTCTACGCGCTGAAGCAGGCTGTTGCGAGCTGGCGGGACGCCCACCCCGGCCACCGTCATGGGTGTCGTGTCACTGATCCTCTGGTCATTGATCCTCATCGTCTCGCTCAAGTACGCGATCCTGATCATGCGCGCCGACAACCGCGGCGAGGGCGGCATCATGGCCCTGCTGGCGCTTCTCGACGTCCGCCACGCCCCTGCAAGAAGTTGGCGGGCGTTGCTGCTTATCTTCGGATTGATTGGAGCCGCCCTCCTTTACGGCGACGGGGTGATCACGCCCGCCATCTCGGTGCTGAGCGCCGTCGAGGGTGTGAAGCTCGATGCCCCGCAACTTGCGCCGGCGGTCCTTCCCCTCAGCATCGCTATCCTGTTCGTCTTGTTCATGGTGCAACGCAAAGGAACGCAATACATAGGCGACGTCTTTGGCCCGGTCATGTTGCTCTGGTTTGGAGTCATTGGCCTCCTCGGCCTACGCGGCATTATCGCGGCGCCCCCCATCCTCGCCGCAGTCAATCCACTGCATGCTGTCGCGTACCTGGTCAATGCGGGCCCGGGCATCGGGTTTGCCGTGTTGGGAGCCGCGTTCTTGGCCGTCACCGGCGCTGAAGCAATGTATGCCGACATGGGTCACTTCGGCCGCCTGCCCATAAGGTGCGGCTGGTTTGCCGTCGTCCTACCCGCTCTCATGTTGAATTACTTCGGGCAGGGAGCGCTGCTGCTCTCCGATCCTGGTGCACTCCTGAATCCGTTCTACCTCCTCGCTCCAGGATGGGCTCATTATCCGGTTGTCGCGTTGGCGACGCTCGCGACCATAATTGCCTCGCAGGCGATGATCTCGGGTGCATTCTCCCTAACCCAACAGTCGATGCAGCTGGGCTTTCTTCCGCGTATGCGGGTGCTCCACACGGCCAGCCATGAAAAGGGACAAATCTACATCCCGATCGTGAACTGGCTGCTCGCCGCAGGCACGATCGGAGCGGCCTTGTTGTTCGGCTCCTCCGACGCTCTTGGCGGTGCTTACGGCATCGCCGTCTCGCTGTTGATGGCGATCACAACGGTGCTCGCCGCCCTGATCGCTTTGCATTGGGGATTTAACCCGGTGGCCATTTTGCTTGTGAACGGATCTCTACTCGCGATCGAGCTGATCTTTGTCACGGCCAACGCCACCAAACTGCTCGAAGGTGGCTGGTTTCCCCTGGTGCTCGCCGGCGCCGTCGCCGTGCTCATGTTGACGTGGCGAACCGGCTGGTCGCTGCTCGAGCGCCAACGCTCGAGACTCCGGCAGAGCGAAGAGGAGTTTGTTGCTTGGGTCCTCGCGCACCCGCCTCTCCGCGTGCCGGGTACTGCCGCAATATTTACGGCCTCGAGCACCGGGATCCCGCTCAGCTTGACCCACCACCTCAAACACAATCAGGTTTTGCATGAGCGCGTCCTGCTGATCTCAACCGTCAGCGCCGACGCACCACGTGTGGATCCGGCCCAGCGCATGAAGTTCATACCGGTCGGCCCAGGCATTATCCGGCTGATCCTATCGTTCGGATTCATGGAACGTCCGGATGTTATGGAAGCACTCAAAGCCGCGAGGAGTGCTCCGGAATTGCGCGGCATCGATCCGGAGCAGGTCACCTATTATTTCCGGAGAGTGATGGTCATTCCGAGAGGCAACGAACCTGGGATGGCGATGTGGCGGAAAGACCTGTTCGCGGCCATGCACCTCAACGCCAATCTTCCAGCCGCCTACTTTGGCGTGCCGCCGACCCAGGTTGTGGAAGTCGGCCTCGAGGTCGAAATCTGATCGAGGCAGTAAATGCGCACATTTGCTTGAGCTCCGGGTATCGCCGAACGGACCGCAACGACGACGACCCTATCGCCCTACGGAGCAAAACTCCTCAGATCGCGCGATCGCCGCCGCGACGTCAGCCTCGGCGCTGTTGGTGCTCGCCTTAAAACGGGCGGTCGGCATGGCAACGGAGGAGGAGGGCGCCGTGTTTAGCGACTGGGATGAGGGCGCAGTACCGGCGGTGCCACCAGCCTACGGCCTGTCGGCGGTCATGGACGATAGCTTCGACGTCACTTGCTTCGCGACCATCCCACCCTGGTGAACCTCAGTGGTCGCGCGGCTGGCGTTGCTTGCGCTGTTGGAGGAGCTTGGCCACGGCCAAGTCCGATGGTTCCGGCGTCGACATCGCGAACGTAAAGATGTCCATAAATCCGTTTGACGCGATCGCCGTCGAACAGGCGGTGCGCCTGAAGGAAGCCAGTGTGGCGACGGAGATCGTTGCCGTGTCGCTGGGGGTGAAACAGTGCCAGGAGACCTTGCGCGCGGCGCTTGCAATGGGGGCGGACCGGGCGTGGTACACGCGTCCCGGAGACGATCGGGCCGCCGACAACGTTGGAAAGGCGCCACGGATAGCACCGCCGCGTCGCGGCAGTGAGTGCCGTTGACGAAATGGCTAGAGACGGAAGACCTTCCACTAATTGAGGTGCTTCTGTCTTGAGTGATCAGGGGCTAAGCTACAGGCAGATCTTTATAAGTCAGTTTGCTGGGTTACTGGAGGAGGCAGCGTTATGAACCAATTAGATCGTCGTGGATTTCTGTCCGTTTTGTTTGGCTGCGCATGTGGGAGCGCCATTACTTTCTCGGCCACGGATGCATCTGCGATGCCGGGCATGCCGCCCATAAATCCGGACGCGGCGGCAGGGGCCGGTGACGCTGCTAGCGGCGAAGAAGAGCCAAACGGTCTCGTTCATAACGCGCGGTACGGTCATTGGCGCAGGGTGACACGTCGCACGGCTCGACGGGTCTGGCGGAGGAACCGGTGGTACTACTACTGACCTTTCACGCTGGTGAACGCTCGCACCGAGCCCCCTTCCAGGCGATGCGGGCTTGACCGCACCTTGTCTGCCGACGCCGTATATCGCATGACCATCTGCGGCGACTTGTGCCCGGTAACGCTGGCGAGGGCGCGAACGTCAGCGCCAGCGCCTGCTGCCGCTACTGCGAGGCCGACGCGAAGCGAGTGTCCCGAGAGTGCTCCGGCCATCTGGTTGGCGACGTGGCGGTCGTCGCCGCCACGCACGAAATGCTTGCGGACTCGGCGGGCAATCACGGTTGGCGATGTCGCCAAGAGGCGAGGCGGGTAGATCGGTGATGCGTCCCGCGATGCCGCTTCTGACCCGAATCGGACATCGAGAGGATCAACTTCACGCCGCCTAGCAACCAGCGCTACCGACCGCTCCTCTGACCGACGCGCAGAGTCGGCGCGACCCGACGGTCGAACAACGGCTGACAGCGGAAGTGGAGCCCACGAGTCCTGTGGGGCGGGCCAACAAGTCATGGCAGGCCGACCAAACGAAGCTTTTGGTGTTGCCGCTCATCAACGGGTAGCGGGAGTCGCGAGTAATGGTGAACTTGCTGTCCCCTGATCCAATTCAATCAACTGGCCCACGAGTATCCATGGTTACTGACCCAAGCTGGAGGCGCTGGAAGGGGATTATTGCCCGACGTCGAAGTAAGTCTAATCGGTCGATTGAGGCGTTAACAATGGCCGCAAGATTGCCGCGTTGTTCGCAAAGAAACAGCTAAGCGTCAGAAACATCGGCGCGCGAAAGAAAGTCCAGTTGCTTTCGTAAAGAAATCGAATGCCGTGACCAAGGCTAAACTCGCCCATTAGCAACAAGAACATAGTTGCAACACTGCCGATAACGGTCGTGCGGTAGGCGGTCAGAAAGTATTCTGACCGAGACGAGACGGTTATGCCGGCAGTCCTTGCCTTTTGGAAAATAGTCTGCGTCCATGCGCTCCAATGGCGACGAGACTGTGAGAAGCATGCGACGCTGATGATCGCGCAGGCTACCAATGTATTGCGGTAGACCACGACCCTGTCGACCAAATCGGAAGGTGCCGATAGGCTGGGGTCCGGCAGGAAGAAAAGGAGTGCTTCAACCCAACGATCCATGGTCTGGAACAAGTGCATCATTGCGGCGCCCCAAGCCGTTTCCGGGTATGCGAGCGCAACAATCGTTAGCACCGTATAGGCGCAGCCTACTGCGCAGTCCGCAATCGCCACCTGAGCTATGGTCGCGGAGCCACTTGCGACATGGAACGCGTTTCGATCATTCAGCACTGGACTCGTCCTCGGACACCTCGCCCGTAGCGTTTCTTCGCTACAACGAGCGTAATCGTTTGCGGGAGCGCCGACAAATCACTCCCATCATGGGCCAGCGACTGGTCGTCATGACAGCGGTTGCCATGTCCTAACGTGGAAAGGTCTGCAGGGACGCAAGGCCGGGACGCGAGGCCGGGACGCGAGATTGCATTTTCAGAACCCCGGTTCTAGACTTGCTTTTCAATGACTGGTCAAGCGAACTTGATGTGCCACGCATGATTACTGCTGCACAACTGCGCGCGGCGCGTGCATTGCTAGGGATTGACCAGCGCAAGCTGGCCGAGTTGGCCGACTTGTCCTTGCCTACCATCCAGCGCATGGAAGCCAGTGATGGCGTCATCCGGGGTAATGTGGAGTCATTGACCAAGCTCGTCAGGGCACTGACTGCCGCGGGTGTCGAGTTGATTGTCGAGGGGGCTGCCTGCCCAGGCCACAGGCCGCGGCGTTCGGCTCTTCAAGTGATATGTCGGGCGTGCCACCGGACTGACGGAGTGTCGGCGTCATGCTGGGAGCGAAGAAGCGGGGATGACGTCCGATGGCAATCGGCATCACGCTGTGGAGCATAGCGGCGCTGCTCGAGCACGTCCGTGCTCGCTGTGGCGGCGCACAAGACACATGCCGGGTCGCGGCTCGTCTATGCGTGCTGCCTTGCTGCCAGCCTCGTCATACTCGGCGTCGCCGGCGCCCAGTTGCTCGGTCCCGCTGGCGCCGCGCCAACTGCGACGATGCCGATCGGCCTGCCCTGGATCGGCGCCCGCTTCCGCGCCGATGCGTTGACAAGCTTCTTCCAGATCGTCATCAATTTCGGAGCATCCGCGGCAAGCCTGTTCGCTCTCGGATATGGTCAGCATGAGGAGGCTCCCGGCCGGGTGCTGCCGTTCTACCCGGCGTTTCTGGCCGGCATGAACCTCGTGCTGCTGGCCGATGATGCCTTCAGCTATCTGATCGCATGGGAGTTCATGTCGCTGGCGTCCTGGGCGTTGGTGCTGGCGCACCATCACGACAAGGAGAACCGGCGGGCGGGCTACATCTACATTCTGATGGCGAGCTTCGGCACGCTGGCGCTGCTCTTGGCGTTCGGCCTGCTGGCCGGACCGGCCGGCAGCTACGGCTTCAGCGAGATCCGCGCCGCGCCGAAGCCGGATTGGCTGCCGGGGCTGGTGCTCGGGCTCGTGCTGGTGGGCGCCGGCTCGAAGGCCGGACTGGTTCCCTTGCACGTCTGGCTGCCGCTGGCGCATCCGGCCGCCCCCAGTCACGTCTCGGCGCTGATGAGCGGCGTGATGACCAAGGTTGCGATCTACGGGTTTATCCGCATCGTGTTCGATCTGCTGGGGCCGCCGGAATGGTGGTGGAGCATTGTCGTGTTGGCGCTCGGCAGTGCTACGGCCGTGGTCGGCGTGCTGTTCGCGCTGGTGCAGCGGGACCTGAAGCGACTGCTGGCCTACAGCACGGTCGAGAACATCGGCATCATCTTCATCGGGCTGGGCCTCGCCCTAGCTTTCAAGGCTAACGGCCTGAATGGAGCCTCGGCGCTCGCGTTCACGGCTGCGCTGTTTCATGTGCTCAATCACTCGTTCTTCAAGAGCCTGCTGTTCTTCGGCTCGGGTGCGGTGGTCAGCGCGACGGGTGAGCGCGACATCGAGAAGCTGGGCGGCCTCATTCACCCGATGCCCCAGACGACATTCGTGTTTCTGGGCGGCTGTCTGGCGATATCCGCGCTGCCGCCGCTCAACGGCTTCGTGTCGGAGTGGCTGCTGTTTCAGGCCATCCTGCTCAGCCCCGATCTGCCGCAATGGGGTCTGAAGCTCATGGTCCCGGCGGCAGGCGCCATGCTTGCGCTCGCGGCGGCGCTGTCGGCGGCCTGTTTCGTGCGCGCCTTCGGCATCACATTCCTCGGCCGCCCGAGGTCGACAGCCGCCTCGGCTGCCAGGGAGACCGACGTTCCTTCGCGCACGGGCATGTTCGCGGTTCTTGCCGCTTGCGTGTTGGCCGGCCTGCTGCCGGGTCTCGTCATCGATGCGATGGCCCCGGTCGTCCACGGCATGATCGCCGGCAGGATGCCGGAACAGGGTTCGATCGCGTGGCTGTCGATCGTGCCGGTAGCGGAGAGCCGCAGCTCCTACAACGGCCTCTTGGTGTTCGCGTTCATCGGCCTCTTCACCGTCTTGGCGGTGCAGGTCATTCACCGCTTCGCGTCGAATGCCCTGCGCCGCGGCCCGGCTTGGGACTGCGGCTTTCCCGAGCCGAGCCCAGCGACCCAGTACACGGCCGACAGCTTCGCCCAGCCATTCCGCCGCGTCTTCAGCGACGTCTATCGAGCGCGCGAGACCGTCGACATGCCTGAGCCGGGCGACCCGCGTCCGGCGCGCCTTCATGCGACGCTGCGCGATGTGGTCTGGGACTTGGCCTACGCACCGATCAGCGGCGCGATCTTGTATGCCGCCGAGAAGATGAACCGCCTGCAGTTCCTGACCATCCGGCGCTATTTGAGCCTCGTCTTTGCCGCGCTCATCGCCCTGCTGCTGATGGTGGCCATATGGACATGATGCGCGCCCTCGTCGTTCAGGGCTTGCAGATGGTGCTCGTACTGACCCTGGCGCCGCTGCTGCTGGGCTTCACTCGCAAAGTGAAGGCCCGGTTCCTGCGCCGGCAAGGTCCGCCGTTGCTGCAGCCCTACCTGGATCTGGCGCGTCTGAGCCGCAAGGAGGTCGTACTGGCGGAGAACGCGTCGTGGCTGTTCCGCAGCGCGCCCTACATGATCTTCGCGGCCACCTGGGTGGCTGCAGCGCTCGTGCCGACGTTCGCGACAGGACTGCATTTCAGCTGGACCGCCGACCTCATCGCCATCACCTCATTGCTCGGCAGCGCGCGACTGTTTCTCGCCCTCGTCGGCATGGATGTCGGCACCAGCTTCGGAGGTCTCGGCTCCAGCCGCGAGATGATGTTCGCCTCACTCGCCGAGCCGGCAATGATCATGATCGTGTTCACGGTCGCACTCGTCGCCGGCTCGACCCAACTCTCGCACGTCGCCAACTTCATGCTACTGCATGCCAGCTTGCGCGTCTCGCTGGGGCTGGCACTCGCCGGCTTGATCATCGTGGCGATCGCCGAGAACGCGCGCATCCCGGTCGACAATCCGGCGACGCACCTCGAGCTCACCATGGTGCACGAGGCGATGGTGCTCGAATACTCCGGACGCCATCTCGCGGTCATCGAGATGGCGACAGCGCTGAAGCTGCTGCTCTATATCTCGCTCATCGCCTGCATCTTCTTCCCCTGGGGGATCGCCCCTATCAGTGCTGGTCCCTCGGCCTATGTCCTCGGCGTCCTCACCTACATCGGCAAGCTGGCAGTGGGCGGCTTCCTGCTGGTTCTGTTCGAGACGTCGATAGCCAAGATGCGCGTCTTCCGCGTGCCCGAGTTCCTGGGCGCGGCGCTGATGCTCGGTCTGCTCGGCACGCTGCTGCTGTTCGTCTCACGGAGCTTCTGATGCAGCGTTTCGTTCTCGACCTCGCCCACATGCTCGCCGGCGGCCTCGTGCTGGTCAGCTTCATGCTGCTCTATCAGGACCGCATGTTCGCGCTTCTCAACGTTTTTGCGCTGCATGCGGTGGTGCTCTCGCTGTCGGTCGGCTGGCAGGCCTACATTCAAGATGCGCCGCATCTCTACATCACCGCGGCCATTGCCTTCGGCCTCAAGGCCATCATCATTCCGGTGGCGCTGCATCGCGTCGTCGTGAAGCTCGGCATCCACCGCACCATCGAGGCGGTCGGCGGCATCGGCCCGACCATGCTGGCCGGCATCGGGCTGGTCGCGCTGTCGATGGTAGTGATGCTGCGGGCGACCGCCTCGGCCGATCCGCTGGCGCGCGAGGATCTCGCCTTCGCGCTGTCGGTCGTGCTGCTGGGGCTCTTGATGATGGTCACGCGGCGCAACGCGGTCAGTCAGATCGTCGGCTTCATGTCGCTCGAGAACGGTCTGATCCTGGCGGCGACCGGCGCCAAGGGCATGCCGCTGGTGGTCGAGATCAGCATCGCCTTCTCGGTGCTGGTCGCCTTCATCGTCATCGGCGTCTTCCTGTTCCGCATCCGCGAGCGGTTCGACTCGGTCGATGTGCAAGCACTCGAGGATTTCCGGGGAGATCAGTGATGACGCCGGATTTCCTGTCCTCGCTGCCGTTCCAGCCGGTGACGGCGGTGTTGGCGATCCCCGGCATCGCCGCGATTCTACTGGCGCTGCTGCCCGGCTACCGATTGACGGCGCGGCTGAATGTGCTCGCGACGTTGTTGACACTGCTCGCGGCGCTAACCTTGCTCGCCGAGCGGCCGGCGCCCGGCGGCTACCTCTTCGTTGACGACCTCAATGTCGTGTTCGTCGTGCTCGGCTGCTTCGTCGGCTTCACAACAAGCGCGTTCTCGGCGAGCTACATCGGGCACGAGATCGAGATCGGGCACCTGACTCCGGCCAACCTGCGCTTCTACCACGCCATGTATCAGGCGCTGATGTTCGGTATGAACCTAGCGCTTCTCGCCAACAACATCGGCCTGATGTGGGTCGCCATTGAGCTTGCGACCCTGACCACGGTGCTGATGGTCGGCATCTACCGCACGCACGAGGCGCTCGAGGCGGCGTGGAAATACTTCATTCTCGGCAGCGTCGGCATCGCACTCGCCCTGTTCGGCACCATTCTCGTCTACATGGCCGCGCGGCCCGTGATCGGCGAGGGCCACGATGCCATGGTGTGGACGGCGCTGATCGAGCGGGCCAAGGACTTTCATCCCGAGTTGCTCAACGTCGCCTTCGTCTTCCTGATGCTGGGCTACGGAACCAAGGTCGGCCTCGCCCCGCTGCATGCGTGGTTGCCGGATGCCCATGCCGAAGGCCCGACGCCGATCTCGGCCGTGCTTTCCGGGCTCTTACTCAACGTGGCTCTTTATGCGGTGCTGCGCTTCAAGATGCTGCTCGCTGCCAACCCGGCGGCGATAGCGCCCGGCCCGCTGATGGCGACGCTCGGTCTCGTATCGCTCATCTTCGCCGGCTTCATGCTGTATCGCCGGCGCGACATCAAACGTCTCTTCGCCTACTCCTCGATCGAGCATATGGGGCTGATCGCTTTTGCCTTCGGCATGGGCGGGCCGCTTGCCAACTTCGCCGGGCTGCTGCACATGACAATGCACAGCCTAACCAAGTCGGCGATTTTCTTTGCCGTCGGTCACATCGCGCAGGTCAAGGGAACCCAGAAGCTGTCGGATATTCGCGGGCTGACCGAGAGCCACCCGGTGCTCGGCTGGGGGCTAGTGGTGGGTGTGCTCGCCATCGCCGGACTGCCGCCGCTCGGCATCTTCATGAGCGAGTTTCTGATCGTCAGCTCGACCTTTGCGACGAAGCCGCTGCTCGCGATTCCCTTGGTGTTCGGGCTTCTGGTTGCGTTTGGCGCGTTGATGCTACGGCTGACTGACGTCGCGTTCGGCGCGCCGACGGGCAGTATGGCCGCCGTCAAGGCATCCTACGTACCGCTATTCTCGCATCTGGCCCTGGTCCTGGCGGCCGGCATCTACCTGCCGGGGCCACTCGTCATCTGGTTCCAGAATGTGGCACGTCTGCTCGGGTGAAGGAGGCGCGGCGACCGATGAGTCTCAAATCGGCGTTTCTCGAGCGCGGCACCCTCGTCGACGCACAACGCCCGTGGGCGAGGATCATCGTCGACGCCGACGAGTGGCGCCGTGCAATCTACGCCGTGGCCGATGGCAATGTGGGGATGTTCGGGCTGTGGTGCGACGGCGAGGCGGTCCACATGGGGCTCGCCGAGGCTGCGACCGGCGAGTTGCTCGTCGTCAGCCTGCTCGTGTCCCGGCCGCCGCTTTCCCTCGGTCGCCCGCTCGCACGCACCCGCGCTGCGTCTCGAGCGCGCCATCGTCGACCTCTACGGGCTGATCGCGGACGATACCCCGGACACGCGCCCCTGGCTCGATCACGGCCGGTGGGGCGTCAAACATCCGCTGGGAGAGCACTTACCGGCGCCGGCGAAGGGCTCGGCTACACGTTTCTTCCGGCAGAAGGCCCTCCGCTGCATCAGATTCCGGTCGGCCCGGTTCACGCCGGAATCATCGAGCCCGGGCATTTCCGCTTCTCGGCAATGGCGAGACGGTGGTGCGGCTGGAGGAGCGCCTCGGCTACGTCCACAAGGGCATTCAATCGTTGATGATGGGAGCGCCTCTTTTGCGCGCCGCCAAACTTGCCGGGCGTGTCTCGGGCGACAGCACGGTCGCTTATGCGATTGCATTTGCTCAGGCCGTCGAAGTCGGCAATAGGCACCGCGGTCCCGGTCCGAGCCCAGTGGCTGCGCGTTGTCATGGCCGAACTTGAACGCCTCGCCAATCACTTCGGCGACATCGGCGCTATCTGTAACGACGCCTCGTTCTCGCTGATGCACGCGCACTGCGGCGCGCTGCGTGAACAGGTGCTGAGATGCGCCGACGACTGTTTCGGGCACCGGTTGATGATGGATCGCGTCGTGCCGGGAGGCGTCGCGCACGACCTCGATGTTGACGGTGATCGCAAAGTTGCGACGTCGCTCGTCGCCGATATCCGCAAGCATTTCCCGCAGCTGGCGAACTCTACGAGAACACCACGTCGCTGCAGGATCGAACCGTCGGCACCGGCATCCTCAGACCGGAGCTGGCGCGCAAATACGGCGCCGGCGGCTATGTCGGCCGCGCTTCAGGCCGATCGTTCGATGCGCGCCGCTCACCGGGCTATGCACCGTACGCCGAGCTGGCTTTCGACGTGCCGGTGCGCTCCGAAGGCGACGTCGACGCCCGCGTGTGGGTGCGCATCGACGAGGTCGAGCCAGAGCCTCGTCCATCATCGAGCAATGTCTTGCCCGGCTGGCCGACGGCCCGGTCGTGGCAGAGATCGAGCCGTCCGCGACCGCGCGCGCGATGCAGCGAGGGCATCGCGCTGGTCGAAGGGTTCCGCGGCGACATCCTGGCCTGGGTGCGCATGGCCGGCCACGACACGGATCGCCCACTGCCATCTGCGCGATCCGTCGTGGTTCCAGTGGCCGCTGCTGGAGGCGGCGATCGAGGGCAACATCGTCGCCGATTTCCCGCTCTGCAACAAATCGTTCAACTGCTCCTATTCCGGGCACGACCTGTGAGGGCTCCGCGGTGCGCAAACTGCTGTTCAAGAGCCTGGTGAAATCGCCGCTGACGGAGCCGGCGCCGCCTGCCGACGACGCCATGCTGGCGGAGCTGGCGTCCCGACTGGCAGGCGGCGTCGCGACGCAGGCTCGGGCGCAGCCTGTCCATTCGCGAGGTCGATGCCGGCTCCTGCAACGGCTGCGAGCTCGAGATCCATGCGCTCAACAATGTCTATCTACGACCTCGAGCGCTTCGGGCTCCGCTTCGTCGCCTCGCCGCGCCATGCCGACGTGCTGCTCGTCACCGGGCCGGTCACTTGCAACATGCGCGAAGCGCTGGAGCGCACCTATGCGCGCCACTCCGGACCCCAAGTGGGTCGTGGCGGTCGGCGACTGCGGCTTCGATGGCGGCGTCTTCGCCGGCAGCTACGCGCTGTGTCGGCGGCGTCTCGGCCGTTATCCCGGTCGATCTGCATATCCGCGGCTGTCCGCCGAGCCCGACCGTCTTGCTGCAAGGATTGATTGCGCTGGTCGAAAGCTGCGCCGCCCATCGAGATCGCTGAGAAAATCGATTTCTGAAGCCTGATGCAATACCAATACAAGCAGACATTGTATGCAATAGCTCTCACGTCGCCGGCTATCAGGGAAGCGATATCCGGAAATGTATTAGGAACGCAGATCGGGAGAGTGGGACCAGCAGGCTGGTACGATGTCTTCTACTGGCCCAAAGCTGCTGTTCAGCGCGCTGGAAACCGCCGACGCTTACGGGACTACTGCGGAAGTTCTTGCCTGGGTGTCATCGTATCTAAGAGTTCAATGACACATCAGGTGCACAATGCTGATTGGATACGCGAGCGAGGCGTGCTCTGGGCGGTGAAGGAGAAAGCGAAGCCTGGCCGCTGTGAACGGCTCTGTTCCGCCTTGAAGTTGCTCGATCCTGAGTGTGCGATTCGGCACTCGGGGGGGTGGCATGGACGGCAAGGGATTTCAGGTACTGGTGGCTGAGCCGGGTGATCTATCGGGCGTTCAACGCGAAGCATTGGTCACAGCGCTCAAACGCAGGCTTCCTGCCGGTGAGGCTTTGAGCTGATCGATACACATTTCTTCGCTGATCCCTGCTGGGGCCATGCTGGTCTGGACCCCCCGCCGGCTGGAGCACCCAGAACGGATGAAGCGCTACGTGCGGCCAAAACTGACGGGAGATCAAGCGAAGCTGGGCTAGCAGCCAACGAATATGCGCCAATGCGATCGTGCGCGACAGGCACGGCGCGACGACCGATCATGTGCTCCCGCGCCAACGAGCGCTACCATAGCGATGGCAGTCTGCCACGCCGCTACGGTCAGTTCGCAGATCGGCGGGGCTTCTCCACATCAGCCTCAACGCTAGCAAGGGCGAGCGAATATTCGGCAGCTATCACATCCAGAACGTCAACGCCTACATCAGCCGCTTGAAGGACTGGATGCGTCGCTTCAAGGGCGTAGCCACCCGCTACTGCCCAGCTATCTCGGATGGCGGCGCTTGATCGAGCGTGAAGGCGATCTCACACCAGCTCGCATCGTCATGCAGGCTACGCCTCAAGCCCCAACTTCAAACTAGAACAGAGCCGCTGTGAACTGGGTCTTCCGCGCGATCTTTGATCAAGCAGCCCTCTAGGTCGCAACAATTCGTTGGTATGGACCCGACCGCTGAACCAGCCATATCTCGTGAGCGAGGCCAGAGCGTCAGTTCATGAGGCGGCTCGCGCAGGCGAATGTCACGATGGCAGATTACATCGGCATCGCGCCTTCGATAAGGCTTGAACGCACCTAACGAACTTAGTCCGTCAGCTAGGCGAGCCTTGAAATCGTGCTGTGGCTAACGTTGTAACTCCTGGCAATCGAGGTCAACGTTTCGCCAGAGCTCCGTCTACGAACGGCTTCTCGAATCTGGTGAGCAGTTAGCTTGGGTTTCCTCCCAAATCTGACCCCTTCACGCATTGCTCGTGCCCGCCCTTCCCCGGTCCTCGTGCGGATGAGACTGCGTTCGAACTCGGCAAGTCCCCCAAGCACCGTGAGCATTAGACGCCCATGGGGAGTTGAGGTATCAGCCCAAGGATCACCCAAAGACCGGAAGGCTGCTCCTTTGGCACCGACATCGTGGAGGATGTTGAGCAGATCACGGGAGGACCTAGCGAGCCTATCGAGACGGGACACGACTAGAGTATCGCCTTTGCCAAGCTTCGCCATCAGCTTCGTCAACTCAGGACGATCTGATCGCGCCCCGCTTATCTTCTCCCGAAAGAGTCGCTGAACTCCGGCCTTCTTCAACTCATCGACTTGCCCGTCAAGTGACTGCCCATCACTGCTAACCCGTGCATATCCATAGATCATCATTCCGAACCCTTTTTTGCACATAACATATGCACAAGCTAAGACATTGAAATCCCGCCCTCAAGTTGCCTGTGCAAATCTTTTGATTTTTGCACACACGTGACCAACTTTCTTGCTTACCATTACCGGAGCAGCGGCCAAGGTTGGACGAAAGCCCGTTCGTGGCGTCGTCACCGACTTCAATCGTGAGAAGGTTCGCGACAAAGAACGCCGGTACCCAAGCCCGACATGCAAGCACGGTGCATTCATCGTTTCATCCCCATCGCTGGCAAAAGCGAAAACACTTGGCCACCCCGGCGACACTGCAAAATTGCACTTTCCGAGTCCAACTGCGCTTCAAGATTAGATAAACTTGACGCGACTAAGAATGACGCACGATCGAAAATCAATCTGCAGCGTTTTTACAGCGCCTATTCAAGGCACTATAACGGCGTCCAGGCCGCTTTTACTATTGACCCAAACCGTCAGCTCCGGTATTATTTAATATACGTTTAACGCTTGAGTCTACTCAAGGCGCATATTTGGACTATTGGTGGTGGGTCACGGTCAGACTTGACGCCGCCTAATTCTAGCACGCCCCCCGGCCTGGGCAGCCGCTCAAATAGCGAACGGATGACCTTCTCGTCTCTTTCGTGAAACAAGGCCAGATGCCGGGCGATGGCTGGCCGTATAAATCCTAGACGGCTTATTTGCATCGTTTCGGCAGCTTCGCCCGTCAGTTGAAGAAGTTGCTCGGGAAGAACCAAAAGAATGCGCTTTCGCTTTTTCTTGTCGGTATTCATAGGTGTTTAGCTCCTAAGGCAAGCAAGGAAATTTCGTTATATAAATAGTACATCCACGGCAGGACTTATTCGCAAGGCTCGCCGCAAAAATCAATGCATTTTTCCACTCATCATTCCTCGATTGGCACGAGGATTTCCTATAAACAACAATGATACTTAAGGAGATTTTCAATGACCGGACTTCAGAACTATTTCAACATAACCCATTTCGTTTCAGCCCCCCTGCTCAAGCGGCAAAACCTTTGCGGCCTGCAAATATATTTCTGAGCATCAAGACATCACCAACCATATTTATGCCGCGCCAACACTCGAATTGCTCAAGCAGACGGCGGCAACCTTGCGGGGCATGAACGTCACTCCAATAGTTATCTCCTCCGAGACCGACCCCAAGAACGTCAAGCGGGCCGTTGTCAGGCATCTCAAGGACGAGACACCTGATACCGGAGGAGTGCTCCTGATCACGCAGCAATCGTATATTGATCTCCCCCATTTTGCGAAACGAGATCAGTGGAAAGTCATCATCGACGAGATTCCGCAACTGGATAGCTTTCATCCCTGGAACTTACCGCGCAATGACACCTTCCTCCGGGAGCGCGTTTCCGTCGTCCATCATCGAATTGGCGACAAGCTGGCGAGAGTGGTTCCGGCCAACCGTCACGAGTTGGAGGAGCGCTACGGGGGTGAAGAAGACGATGTGGATGCCGTTTTTTCGAAAATCTGCCGGGAGTTGTTGAGCAAAGGACGGCAAATGCATGTTGATCTGGCGTCCTGGTATGCGGCCACCGAGGGCGGAGCCGGGCAGGATGACAAGGACGGCCGCCTCTACTTTATATCGATGCTCCGGCCGGACCTATTCCGGACGCTATCCTGCTCGGGGCCAACGCCGAAGATAGCCTCGTTTGCCGTTGGCTTGAGCGTCATGGCTATCAGATCAAACCCTTCGAGCCGATCATCGAGAACCTCAGGCCGACGCTGGATGTGGGACAACGGTTGCGAATTTCGTATCTGATCCCCGAAAAGAACGCCAGCAAGTATGCCTACACCAAGCGCGATGAGTCCGGTACGTCTGTTCTCGATCGGATGGACAAGTTTGCCGCAGACGCCTTCGGGGACGACAAATTCCTCTATGTGGCGAACAATGACCGCAAGTCCCCGATTATTGACGAGTTGGCCAACGCTAGGCGCATCTCCGTCATGTCCCACGGGCTCAACCGCTTTGATGACTATACGAATATTTATTTCTCCGCCGCCCTCAACCGCGAACGCAAGCACTTTGAGATGCTGCGAACGCTTGGCTTCACTCCGGAGCAGGTGCATAAGGCCAGCGCGCACGAGACGGCCTACCAGTCGGTCATGCGAACAGCACTTCGGAGACCCGATTTAACGGCAAACGTTCATGCCATCGTGGCGGACGAACCAATGGCCAGACGTATTGCTGCAGTGGTGCGGCACGAGCAATGTGGATTTAATCGGGGACATTTCGGCGAAGTCACGAAGCTCCTTTACAGCAACTCAAAAGGCTCAACGGTTGACGGCTAATAAGTTCCGTAAGGCTATCTTTGCACCAAAATCCATACCGAAATCGTATATAAACGAAGATGGTATAAAATCCGGTGCATTTCAAGGAACTAACTCAACTCCAAAAGCTAGCTTAGAATCAAATATGCAAATCGGGCCGTGCCCGATTCGGGGTCTGCGCCCCCGAAATCCAATGTTAGGATCATCGGGTCAACGCCAGATCACGGTCCTGACGCAGATCATAACAATGCAGAGGGCGGCAATCCTCTTACATGCTTCGTGACTTTTCACAAGTCGGTTTACGACAACGACCCGAGCCAACACGTCACAGAGAACTATGATGTAACCGATTTTGTGGCCCGGATGCGGAAATTCGCGAGAGCCCCGATCCCAAGCAAGGATAAGAGCTTGCTATTCAATCCATGCCGCTTCGAAAGGCCCGAGGGAGCAGACGGATTCCGAAAGAAAGACTACTTCAAGGGGTCCTCATTCTTGGTTCTTGATTTTGATGGCGGCAACCTCTCCCGGATCCGTCGTTATGATCAGCCGCATGCGACGGAAAATAACTCACCAAACTCACGAAACTCACTCTTGAGCAGGGGCCATGAGCCGACCCAGCACGCCGACCGCGAAGGGTGATACAGCCGATTACGAGATTTCCGCTGCCAATGACCAACCGGTCATCGTCACGTTGCGCTTACCTCACCGGAAGACGGGCGGATAAAGGCGTCCAGCAACTGCTGTCTCCGGGTCTCACGTTTTGGTAGCTCTGCGTGGCAGCCCGTCAGGAATAACGGATTCGGATGCGCACATATTCCCGGTATTATGGAATGTTTTTTTGTTCAGAATCCATTAGCCATCCGGCGATCACACTCCCCTCGAAGCCGAGACGTTAGCCCTCACTTGCGTCTCGGTGACTGGGGAGGTGGTTTCGGCTCGTCCCCGCGTCCGGAGCCACCTCTTCGTTCCGCTGGCGATGCCGCCGGGGAGCTGTCGGCTGTTGGCGATTCAACAACGCCTACGATGTTGCTTGTTTGACTGTCTTTTGGCCATCTCGCATCGATATCCTTGGAGCGGTCGCGAAGCTGATTTGGAAGTATCACTCGGCACGCGTGTATATCCAATAGGCGATAGGCACGAGGGCGAATTCCATCGCGGCATAGATCAACAACAGTGGAGCGGGCTGGCCGTCGACGATAAAGCTCACGATCCGCCCGGTCACGAGCCCGCCCGCAAATAAGATCGTCGTCAAGATGGCAGAGTTTCGGTGCGTCTCGCTGAAGGCGGAGAACAACCAGAAACATCCAAGCGCCAGATAGAGACACATGACGGCCCTGAGGATGTGAGCAAAGTTCCGGTCAAGGTCTGTCACCCCCAAGAATGTCGCGCAAACCAGGAGGGTGATATTCCATACGTCAGTGCGATGATTGAAACTGTGGCGAATGCCAAGATCAGGAACCCCTGCTTCAAGCGCATTTCAAATCTCCTCCCTAGTGCAGCACCGGCCTTCATATCAGTGTGATTAATAGCGCAACGGTGGAGCCAAGATCGGTTGCCATTGGAAGGAATGTTGCTGTGTTCGCGGCGGCAACGGTCTTGGCCCAAAGTTCGTCGTTACCAATGATCAACCCGCTCCTACGGTGGCGACGCTGCAACACCGCGCATCACAGAATCAATATATTCGTGAAACTTCCGTCGCGAGAGCCAAGGACGAAGGCAGGAGCCCCCATGCGCATGAGGCCATTCCTATCGTAGGCACTTATTGCCGGATGCCTATGGGCGGTCGGCGGCGCAGATGCGCGGGCCGCTGAATACGGCTTTACTTCTTACGCACTTGGCGGAAGCGCCTTTGGGGCGGGCGTCACTCCGCCCCCTGGCACGTATGTCACCACTGCGACAGGCAGTTATTCCGGTGAGATCGGCACCGCCGTCAGTTTCGGCGGCGTGACCCTCAATGCCGGAGCCAAGGTCGATCTTTTCATAAGTGGCCTGAATGTGCTGTACGTGCCCGAGAGGAAGCTCTTTGGCGGCAATTTGGGACTGTCGGTGACGGTTCCAGTCGGCCATAACGACATTGAAGCGACGCTTGCCGTGGGGCCTTTGTCGGCGTCGCGGGAAGTTGATGGCTGGGGACTTGGAGACGTCGTGTCGCGAGCGCAGCTTGGTTGGCAACAGGGCGAGCTCTCATACAGCCTCTATGTGCAGGCCGTAGCGCCAACCGGGAGATACGAGACGGGGTTCTTCCCGATCATCGGCCTCAACCGCCCCGGAATAGACGCGGGCGGCTCATTCACATGGGCGGAAAAGACTAGCAAGCTTCAATTCAACGGAACGGCGGGGTTTACTTTTAACTTCGAGAATACTGCGACCGACTATAATAGCGGCAACGAGTTTCATGCTGAATGGGCGATTGGGCGGGAATTCTCGCCGGTCTCGTGGTTGGCATTGTTGGCTACGATTACCGTCAGCTGACCGCCGACTCAGGTAGCGGAGCAAAATTCGGCTCCTTCGAAGGTCGTGTCGACGCAATTGGCCCCGGCGTCAGCTACACAACCCTCATCCGCGACATGCCGTCGGTTTTTAACCTGCGTTACTATCATGAGTTCAACGTCAAAACCGCTGGGAAGGTGATTCAATTATTGGCTCTGGCACCATCCGCTTTTGAACCAAGTTGCTTCAGTCCAGTTCAGTGCTGCCAGGGATTTGGGTCAAGCCCGGTGTTGCAAACTAGGCGGCATCCTCAAAAACAACACGGGCGGCCTTTTTGTAAGCCGCCCGGCGGTGGTCGCGAGGATTGGCGGCGCGGCTAC
>CAWJZR010000018.1:0-17187 GCA_963847435.1 uncultured Alphaproteobacteria bacterium
GACGATGGCTTCGCCAAGGGGATGCTCGGAGCCGCGCTCGAGCGAAGCGGCGAGACGCAGCACCGTCGCCTCGTCGCTGCCTCTCGCCACCACGTCGGTCAGCGATGGCTCTCCGCGCGTAATCGTTCCGGTCTTGTCGAGGATGATGGCGTTGAGCCTCTCGGCGCTTTGCAACGCGTCACCGGAGCAAATCAGGATGCCATTCTCGACGCCCTTTCCGATGCCGACCGTAAGCGAAGTCGGCGTTGCCAATCCCAACGCACAGGGGCAGGCGATGATCAGCGTCGTCACCAGCACGATCGTCGCGTAGATCAAACGCGGCTCGGGGCCGACCAGATACCAAGCCATGAAGGCGAGGATGGCCAGGATCATGACCGACGGCACGAAATAGCCGGATACCGTATCGACGACCCGCTGGATCGGCGCCTTGGAGCCCTGCGCATCCTTGACCATGCGAATGATACTTGCGAGCGCAGTGTCCTTGCCGACCTTCGTGGCGCGGAATAAAAAACTGCCGGTCTTATTGAGCGTGGCGCCGATGACCTCGTCGCCGACGCGTTTCTCGACCGGCATCGACTCGCCCGTGATCATCGATTCGTCGATGGCGCTGGCCCCGTCCGTCACCTCGCCGTCGACCGGGATCTTGTCGCCTGGCTTGATGACCACAGTGTCGCCGACCAGAACCTCCTCGACGGGAATGTCGCTTTCCTTGCCGCCGCGCAAAACGCGCGCGGTCTTGGCTTGCAGGCCGATCAGTTTTTTGATGGCTTCCGACGTACGACCCTTGGCCTTGATCTCGAGGGCCAGGCCGAGCACGACCAGTGCGATCACGACCGTCGTCACATCCCAGAACGCCTCGGCCAGCTCCATGCGCGGAAAGAGCTGCGGAAAGGCAACGGCGACGACCGAATACAAGTAGGCGGCACTGACGCCGATAGCGATGAGCGTGTGCATATTGGCGGCGCGATGCTTAAGCGCGTCCCACATGCCGGTGAAGAACTGCGAGCCGGACCAGACCATCACCGGCAGCGCCAGCACACCGAGCAGCGCCCAGACGATCCGGCGTGTACCGCTGCCCATCGGCATCCACTCGCGCAGGCCGGGAATCAAATCCGGATAGCTCAGCATCACCGGGACGGAAATTGCCGCAGCGAACCAGAATTTTCGCATCAGCAGGCTGTATTCTTCGGTATTGGCCACCTCGGCAGGATCACCGATCTCAGCGGCGGGGTGCCTTGGTTCGGCGACGCGGTAACCGGCACGCGCAATCGCAGCTTTCATTGTCTCGAGTGTGGTCCGCTCCGGCTGGTACTCGACGTCGACCGCATTCGTGAACGTGCTGGCCTCGGCCTTGACGACGCCGGGCGTCAGTCCGAGCTCCATTTCGATGCGCGTCACGCACGAGCTGCAATGCATGTTGGCGATCGGGATTCGGGTCTCGGCTGTGCCAGCGACATAACCTGCCGATCAAATCGCTTTCAGGAGGTCACTAACTTTCGTCACACCGGAATCGAACACGACGTGTGCCACGCTCGTCGCAAGATTGACACTCGTGCAACGCACTCCCGGAACACGAAGGCGGCAGAGCAGAGAATGCTCGCGCAGGCTGCGATGCGGCGTCTGTCGTCACGGGATCCGAGGATAGTTTCCCAAACCGTCGCAGAGAGTTTGGGAATTCCTCCGAAAAATCTCAGCGTCTCAAAGGGCATGCGAGGGATGGTGGAGCCGAGGAGGATCGAACTCCTGACCTCTGCAGTGCGATTGCAAGGATCAGCATATCCAAGGAGGCGCGACGGATTTGCATAATGTTGACTACAAGCAGCCAACTTTATGATGACCTTAAATTCCCATTACGTTAACTTCTTTACAGGTAGTTTTTACGGGGGTGTTTTTCCGAGCTTCGTAGTGTGAGGCAAAGTCCAGCGTGTGCCACCCTTGCGCCGAGTGTGGTCCCACCGGGAGGGAAGTGCCGTTCATTCGCGGCTTGAAATCGCGCTGCTGGAACCTGGCGGCAAGCAAGTATGCACGCCTGACTCAACGACCTTCTGCCAATCAGCGCCGAGAGATGATCGGGCATCAACTGCAGACTGTGCAGCCAGCTAGCGCCGCAGTTGTGTGCAATACATCACCTTACTTTCCCCCGAGCGCCCGTAAATATAAACCTGGGAGTTGAGGCGGTGTGTTAACACAGCGTTCTTTCTCTCTCCACAAGAAACCATGGTCGATTAGCTGGCCGATGCGCGCTGCTTACCATGTGCTTACCAGGGCCTACTGTTGGTAAGCACAAGACCGCTAAACTCCTGAATTGATTGGTCGGAGCGAGAGGATTTGAACCTCCGACCCCCAGTCCCCCAGACTGGTGCGCTAACCAGGCTGCGCTACGCTCCGATCCTATCGACCCGGCGATTTAAGGGGCGTGCGCCATTCACCGAACGCACGAAGTTGCCGGTGGCGTTGGGTACCGGAGCAGGGGAGCCGCGTCAAGCTGCTTGAGCGATCAGCTTGGACGGGTCAAGCTTGGCATGCGATCGGCACGCCGGTCGACCTCAGGTATCATCATGCGCCCGCGAACCCGGCCCTCGTCGCACAATGGCTGCCGAGACAACCGCCCAGGAGCGCTGCATTTCGCAACACATTTCCGCCTAGCCGCTTCCAATCACCCAAGTGCAGCCTTCAGGAAGGAGCCTCCCATGGCAAGGCCCTCGGGGTCGATACCGTGGCCGAGGCCCTCGCGAATGTGCCACTCGACCTTGATCGCCGCGTCGGCCAGCGCTTCTCGCGTGACGTGAAGCGCACCGGCCGGGATCACCTCGTCGTCCGACCCGTGGATCAGCAACACCGGCGGCCGGCCCGTGAGATCGGCCTTCAAATGCTCAGGCCCGGCAATCATGCCGCTGTAGCCGACGATGGCCGCGGGGGCTGTCGCGCGGCGCAGACCGGTATGCAGTGCCATCATGGTGCCTTGGCTGAAGCCGACCAGCGCCAGCCGCTCCGGCGACAGGCGATAGCGAGCGAGCTCGGCGTCGAGGAATGCGTCAAGCATCGGACCGGCGGCTTTGGCACCGCGCCAGTATTCGTCGGGGTCGCGAAATGTGAGCGGGAACCATTGGAATCCGCTCGCCTCGTCGTAGGGCAATGGGTCCGGCGCATGTGGAGAGACGAACACGGTGTCCGGCAACTGGCGCGACCACACGTGACCGAGCTCGATCAAATCGTCACCGCTGGCCCCGTAGCCGTGCAGCAGCACGACGAGGCTGCGTGCCGTGCGATTGCGCGGCTCGATCCTCGGTCCGTTCAATGCCTTCATGTTCGTTACCCTTTGCACCCTGCCGCGCCGTCACACCGGCTGCGCGTTTCGCGCCCCTTTGATTGCGCCATAATAGGCCCACAGCAAGCGGGCAGCGACACCCCGCCAAGGTCGCCATCGCTCGGCGAGAGCCTGCAGTTCCTTCGGCGTGGGCCGCGCCTCGAGGCCGAAGGCGTGCTGGGCGGCAATCTGCAGGGCAAGATCCCCCGAAGCCCAGCCATCGGCGCGGCCGAGGCAGAACAGGATGAAGATGTCGGCCGTCCAGGGGCCGATGCCACTGACTGCGACGAGCTGCTGGTGGATGGTTGCGTCAGGGACATCAGCGAACCCGGTTGGGTCGAAACGCGCCTCGACCAAGGCCTCCGACAACGCCCGCAAAGTCCGCACCTTGGCACCCGAAAGCCCCGCCTTGGCGAGAGTTGTGGCATCGAGCCCGAGAAGGACACCCGGCTCGAACGGCTGCACGGCCAGGAGTGTGCGGCCCCAGATCGCCGTAGCGCTGGCAATCGACAGCTGTTGGCCGACGACGATGCGGGCAAGCCCTTCGAAGCTGGCTGCGCTTCGGCGCAGGGGCGGGTTGCCGGCGACCTCGATGACCTGGCGCATGACCGGGCAGGCCGTCTTCAAGGCGGCCACACCATCGCTGAGGTCCGCAACGGTCTCGATGACCCGGCCTTGAGCGGCTACCGGCCTCCGGTTCCGAGGGGATGGAAGCATTTTTCCTCACTTCTACGTTTCGGGTCGCAACCTCGATAGTAAACTCGCGTATTTGTCATAGGGAAGCAGTGGCGGTATCAGGAGAGACGTGGAGAGTGTCAGATGGCGTGGGCAGGGCGGCTATGCGTTAGCTTCGAGGGCGTAAACCTCAGCAGGGTTGCAGCAGCGACAATGATCGTTAGCGTCGCCGCGGCAGCTCTGCCGGCTACTGCGGCAAACCGTTTCAGCGAGTGGACGGCCATCCATCACCCCCGCCGTGGGTTCATGATCGCCTACCCCAGCAGCGTATTCTCGCCCACGTCCGGCGCGGCCAACGAAGACGGGCAGGTTCTCGTCTCACCCGACGGCAACGCCAAGCTGCTGGTCGGCACTTTCGACAACTCAGCCGACTTTTCGTTGCAGGCCTACCGCGACTATCTGCTGCGCGAAAGCTACAGCGGCGCCAAGCTCGACTACGAGAGGATGAAAAACCGCTGGTTCGTGATCTCCGGCACACGCGACGGTACGATGTTCTATGAGCGCGTGAGCTTCACCTGTGGTGGCAAGCTCGTAAACAGTTGGGCAATGCTCTACCCAGTCGCCGAACGGCATTTTTACGACCGCGTGGTCGAGGCCATCGCCCCGACTTACTCGCCGGGTGCGGGGGCCACGGGGCGATGCGACTGAGAGTACACCTTGAGTGATGCGATGAGGGCGCTGCCGGGTGGGATGCACGCACCCGTATTTCGCTTTGCGCCGAGCCCAAACGGCCGGCTGCATATGGGCCATGCGTTGTCGGCTCTGACCGGCGACAAGATGGCGCGCCGGATGGGCGGACGGTTCCTGGTGCGCATCGAGGACATCGATACGGCCCGCGCCCGGGAGGAGTTCGTCGCCGGCATTTTCGAGGATCTCTCCTGGCTCGGTCTCCACTGGGAACAGCCTGTACTTCGGCAGTCCGAGCATTTTGCCGACTACAAAGCCGCTGCCGATCGGCTCGATGCATTGGGTCTGCTTTATCCGTGCTTTGCAACGCGCGCGGAGATCGAGGCAGCAAGCCGGCTCGGAGGCCCGGGGGTCGATCCCGAAGGTGCCCCGCTCTATCCGGGACTCCATCGAGGTCTGAACGCAGCCGAGATCGCGGAGAGAAAAAGGCGCGGCGAGCGTTATTGCCTGCGCCTCGACATGCACAAAGCGGTCGCGATGGCGACGGAAATGCTTCGTGGCCGGCCCCTGACATTTACCGAAATCGATGGCATCGGCGGTACGGTGATTGTGGAAGCACGTCCACAGCGCTGGGGCGACGTGGTCCTCATACGCAAGGATACGCCAGCGAGCTATCATCTCGCCGTCGTGGTCGACGACGCGCGACAGGGCGTCACCCACGTCACGCGCGGACGTGATCTTTATGCCGCCACCGATGTCCACCGCCTGTTGCAGGTGTTGCTGGAGTTACCCGAGCCGCTCTACCACCACCACCGGCTGATTGCGGACCCGATGGGCCGCAAGCTCGCCAAGAGCGCACGCGATCGCAGCTTGAAGAGCCTGCGCGAAGACGAAGTCGATCCCGAATTCATTTGCCGCGAACTTGGCTTTTCGGCCACATGAACGCCTCACCAGCGGCATAAGAGCCTGTTCCGACAATTATTTCCTTGTTGAAACAGCGCATTGGCCCTTATTCTCAAGTTCGGTACGAAGATTGACGGCCAAGCGTTCGGGCGGGTTAGCGGCGTGAAGAAACAGCGCAGAGCCACAGCCAAGCACAAGCGACATCATACGCAACCGGCTTCGCATAACGCGGGCCGGGGCCGTAACGCGTCCGCGTCGTTGAATTCAGGCATCCGTAATTCGGCAAGACTTCAAATCGCCGGCGCTCGCGCGCGTTGAGGTCTATTCATCGGACGAGCGGCAAGCGCTGGCGCTGCTTTTGCTGCCGTTCCTGCTGATGACTTTTGCGATCGGGATCAGCCAATCCGTGAAGCGGAGCGGCCCGTTACCGGAAATCGCGATTTTGTCGCCGACTGCACCCACGAAGGCGTCCGCCGCCCGGCCAAGCTCGCTGACTGGACTCTATCGTAAGTTCACCCGCGCCAATGTCGAAGCACGAACGCCGGACGCCGTCTCGGATGTGGCGAGCCCGGTTTCCTCGCCCTCGATTTCGACGCATGCGCTGACGGCCCCAACAGCGAACGCGAAGCCGCCGCAATCGGCCGCAACCGTCGCCTCGTTGCCACGCACGGGTGCTGCCAATGCCGTGACCCCAGGCGCTCCGGCGACTATGGCGGAAGTTTCGCCAGCTACGACCCGTGAGACGATAGCTGCGCCAGCGGTCGAGATCCCAAATGCGACCAAGCTGGCGAGCGTCGACGTCGGTACACTTCTGCCCCAGATCACGATCATCGAGCCGCGACGGGCTCCGGATTTGACGTCCGCAACCGCCTTAGAGCAGCCGATCGAGACCTTCGGCCGCGGCGCGCCATCGGCCAATATCTGTACCGTAGCCGCAGCCCGCTTCGCGCAGCCCGTGCGCCTTGGTCAGACCGAAATTGCAATTGCGTCGGACGCAGCCCTCTTCGGTAGGTCCCTTGCCGCCGCAGCGCGAACTCAAATCGATGATCTTGTCGTCTACACCGATCGCTACCGTCGCCTGGCCTACCCGATGGGTGACGTAGCCTCGCTTTACGGCGTCTGCACCGACGTAGTGATCCGCGCTTATCGCTCTGTCGGGCTCGATCTCCAGAAGCTGGTGCACGAGACCCGCGTCGGCTCGGGCGACACGAGCATCGAACATCGCCGGGTCGAGACGTTGCGGCGTTTCTTTGCGACGCACGGGCTTTCCCTGCCGGCGAGCGAGTTTGCCGAGGACTACAAGCCGGGCGACATCGTCACTTACTACAGGCCGCAGAACAGGCACTCCCGCTCGCACATCGCCATTGTTGCGGATGAGATCGGCGCGTCGGGCAATCCGATGATCATCCACAATCGCGGCTGGGGACCTCAGCTCGAGGATGGCCTGTTCGTTGACCAAATTACGGGCCACTACCAATTCGCGGGTTTGCGTTCCAAATCCGAACCGCGGCTGGTTGCCAGCACGGAGCGGCGCGAAAAGGGGACACGGGCCCAGCCTGTGACGGCGCGGTCAGGCGGGCAGCACGCAACAGAGCCGGCGGTGGAGCGCGGTGTCCGGCGCGGGTCGATGCGTGGCGCCCATCTGTCGGCCGGTTGCACGGCTGGCGGTTCAGGTTCGCTCAATGCGGCCTGCGCGACGCGGCAAGCGCGGACTTCAGCTTCTACTGAAAAACTCGAGACTCGTTGATCGCTCTTTCGCCAAACTTTCACAGCGATTTGTCTCGCTGGGGAAAGAAGCCCATTTCCTCCACGAAGACGAGCGCCGGAAGATCGAAACGGATAAAAAGTCATGCTCTCCCAATGCAGGGGAGAAATATTTCGCCAACTCAGCCGTTAAGCACTCATCAATTATTTCACCCTTACGATTGCTTCCAAATCAGCTCAAATTTCGCGTGTTCTGCTGAAAATGGTGCTCCCGCGCATCACTTTTAACGATGCGGAGCGTTGGCGAATTTAGCGAATAAGGTCAGACTACTAGCTCAAACGGCTAAGAAGGCGGCTTGAACGTGTTGCTGATGATCCTGACATCCCTTGATTTTGACGTACGGGCCGCCGCGGTCGTCGCCGGCATAGCTCTCGCGTTGTGGGGCATGCTTATCCTGCTGCCGTTGCATCGGCCGCGCGCAATTGCCGTTGCGAGAAAGCCGGACGTTTCGTCCCCAGCTGTCGTATTGCGCAGCCAGCCGCTGACCTCCGACGAGCAATGGGAGAAAGTCTCGAGCGTCATCGTCGCTGCCTCCGATGCGGCCAGCACTATTCGCAACCTTCAGAAATCGGCGGCGGGCCATCTCGATTCAGCGAACTACGCTTTGCAGGAAATGATGTTCGAGCTCGAAACCGTAATGCAGCTGAGCAATCCCAAAGTCGCGTCGCTGCGCCGCCGTGAGCCGGTGCGGATTCGCATCGAGCAGCCTGAAGCACTCGCTGCTTGAAGCTAGCGCCGCCTCAGGGGTGCATGATCGACAGCACGAACGACACCGTCAGCGCCGCAAATAGAGTCCCCAGCGCCACCGCACCCGATGCGGAATTGACCGCACGGCCGTGACGTGACGCGAACAGGAACGCATTCGCGCCCGTCGGCACCGCAGCGAAGATGACGACCACGCCAGCCGGTACCGGCGCGAGGTGAAGAACGCGAACTGCCAGCACCCACGCAATCAGCGGCATCACCACAATCTTCAAGACAGTGATGGTCATAGAGTTCATGCTTCGCCCGTAATCCTGAATTGGACGAGCGTCAGCCCCAGCGCGAACAGCGAGCAAGGCACGCCGGCCTGAGCCAGAAGCGCCAGCGTCTTGTCCAGCGGCCCTGGCAACTTGATGCCGGTGAACTGCCAAAGCATCCCCGAGATAACGGCAATGATGATCGGGTTGCGGGTGAGGTCGCGAACCAGTGCTGCGAAGACGCCGGTCCCGCCACTGGTCGTTTCTGAGCCAGCGCCGCCGACCCATTCCATGTGCACGGTGCCGGTCATCCACAACAGCGCGGCATGCACGGCCAGGATTACCGCCATCGGCGCCGCCGCAGCCTGCCCGTAGGTCTCCAGCACCAGCGGGATGCCGAGCATGATCGTATTGCCGAATACGGCGCTCATGGCGATCGGAGGTGCGTCGGCGGCTGGCCGGCGAAGCAGGTATTTCGTCAACACTGCCGACAGCAGCCAAACCGACCACGCCGCACCGAAGAAGGCGGCGAGCACCCCGAACGGCGACACCGAGGCGAGCTCGGCATTCGCGACGGTGCGAAAAAGGATCGCCGGCAGTCCGATCGTGAAAGCGAAATCACTGACCCCGGCACCGGTCTCCTCCCGCAACAGCTTCACGCGCCCCGCGAGATAGCCGATGCCGATGAGGCCGAACACAGGGGCAACGATCGCGAGCAGGGACAGCATCGGGAAGCCCCCCGGTGTGAGGCAGGAATAAGGGGCGTCAGCACCCGCTCAACCATCTCAAACCGTCATCGAAGCGAATTGTCCGGTCCTCACGACCGCAATCGGGTGCGAGACGGTCAATCAGCGGCCAGTTAGGTGCGCGGAGGAGCGTCCATTACGGGGGACGCCGCGGGCAACTCGCTCACCGGAACCGGCGAAGCAATCGGCGGAGCGGGGAGTGCGCCAGCCGAAGCAGCCTCTCGCGGCTTGGCGCCCCCGAGCATGACGGGAGCAGCCCCCAGCGTCGCCGGCGCCGCATCGACGATATTGGTGCCGAACTTCTGCACTTCCAGAATGGCGAGACCACGGTCGGCCAAGCCGCCGGCCGAGAAGCGAACCGAGCCGTCGACCCCCGCGAAACCGTTCGCGCGAGTTAAGCTGGCCGCTGTGTACCGGCTGGCGATGGGGGCGGACGACAAGCTTACGGCAACGCCGACGGCGTCATACGCCAAGCTCGCGATACGCGGCGGCGCCTGCCCGAACGTTTTGGCGAACCGCTCCGAGAAATCGCGCCAGCCGCGCGGATCGGGGCTCGGATACCAGCCGCCCACGAAAGCCTCGTCGCGGCCAATGTTCGGGAAGTCCCAGATGCCGGTGCCGAGCAGCTTGATCCGCTTCGTGTCGAGGCCCGAGTAGGCAATCACAGGGCCGAGTTGCGGCAACGTATCCGGCCCGCCAGGGATGAACAGTGCGTCGACCGGCGCCCCCTCGGTCTCGGCCTCCTTGATCGCATCGACGGAACGCCGGGCGGCATCGAGCATGCCGTTGGCCTGCACCGGATAAGTCTGCAAATCGACGATCTGGCCACCGGCGCGGGCCACCGCCTCGCGGAACGCGGGCGTTATTGCTTGTCCATAGGCATCGTCGGGGATCAGCGCCGCGATGCGCTTCTTGCCCTGCGCGGCAGCGTACGAAACGATCCGTTCGACCTCGGCTTCGGCCATGAAGCTCATCAGGTAGACGCCGTTGCCCGCGGCCTTACGGTCGTTGGAGAACGCGATGACCGGGATTTGCGCCGGGCGAGCGGCGGCGGCGGCTCCGGCAACCGACTTCGAGAACAGCGGCCCGAGAATGACCTCGGCGCCTTCCTTGATCGCCTCCTCGGTGGCCGCCCGGGCTCCCTCGGGCGTGCCCTTGTCATCCTTGACGATCAGCTGGATCGACGGATTGTCGAGCTCGAACAGCGCCATCTCGCCCGCCTGCTTCATCGCCTTGGCGACGAGGGCGGTATGGTCGAAGCCCCCGAGCGGCAACAGCATCGCCATCTTGACCGGCTTCGCCTTGTTTTCGATCGCGTGGTCTTTCGCAGCGGCCCCAGGAGCGACTGAAGCGGTAGCGATTGGCTGGGGTCCAAGGCTCGTCGCACAAGCCGAGAGCATCACACCGGCGATGCTGAGCGACACCAAGCGAAGGACGGCCGACCGATTTGCCGCCAGCCCCTTGAAAAAAGTCATCAAGCCTTTGTTCCCCGATCGTGCCATTGCGCGGAAAACTGCGTAACCTTCAAGAGCAGCCGCCCGTCTCTGGTCTGCTATCGGAGCGAGCTTAGGTTCTTTGTTGTCGGCCTGCATAGACCTACGTCATGCTGGCGTGAAGAGCTTTAGAGCCACGGTCTCGCGTTTTCGCTGCAGATGCGAAGTGGTTCCTGAATGAACGGTGGATGGAGACCGGGTTCTCATCACAATGCCTACAGCCTGAGCAGGATTTGGAGTTGCAACGCACGATGACGAGTGATGACGAGACCGACGCCATCGAGCATAGGCCGGAACCGGCTTCCGCCTCCGGCGCGCTGGCTCCCGGTTCTGGCCCCGTGGCACAATGCGCCGCGGCTGAGTTAGCGCGGCTCGCATCGCGTCCGTTGCCAGCCGGCCTCTACCTCGTCGCAACTCCGATCGGGAACCTCGGCGATATTACATTGCGCGCGCTGTCCGTTCTCTCCCGCGCCGACATCATCTATTGCGAGGATACGCGTCACAGCCGCACATTGACCACGCATTACGGCATCAGGACACGGTTGAAACCGTACCACGAGCACAACGCCGAAGAGATGCGTCCCCGCGTGATGGCGGAAATCGCCCAAGGACGCGCGGTGGCTCTGATTTCCGATGCGGGCACGCCGCTCATTTCGGACCCGGGGTTCAAGCTCGTCAGGGAGTGCGCGACCGCCGGCCTTCACGTCGAAAGCTTGCCTGGACCGTCGGCGACGCTCGCCGCGCTGACGTCCTCCGGCCTGCCGACCGACGCATTCGCGTTTGCGGGCTTCCTGCCGGCGAAATCGGCGCAGCGCCGCAGCCGCATCCTCGAGTTGAAAGCCTTGCCGGTGACCATCGTGCTGCTGGAGGCGCCCCAACGCATCGCCGAGTCGCTTGCCGATCTGGCCGCCGTGCTGGGGCCGCGCGAGGCCGCCGTTGCCCGCGAATTGACCAAGCTTCACGAGACTGTTCACAGGGGCTCCCTCCCCGATTTGGCCGCCGTCGCGAATGCCGGCGAGATGCGCGGCGAGATTGCAATCGTGATCGCACCGCCGGCCGCCGCCGAGGCGAGCGAGGAAGATATTGGAGCCGCGCTTTCGACGGCTTTGGAGACTATGTCGCTACGCGATGCCGCTAAGGCCGTATCCGATGCTCTCGGCGTGCAGAAGGCCCGCGTCTATGACCTCGGATTGGACTTGAAGCGCCGCAAATGACGACCCTCCCCCGCCGAGCCCAGGAAACAGCGCAAAGGCGCAAGCGTGACCGCAAAGGCCGCACCTCGGAATGGATTGCGGCCGCCTACCTGATGGCCAAAGGCTATCGCATCCTGGCGCGGAGGATGAAAACACCACTGGGAGAGATCGATCTCATCGCGGTCCGCGGTCATCGCGTGTCGTTCATTGAGGTGAAGCGGCGCGCAGAGTCTTACCGACTGCGAGGCGGCGATAACGGAAGCGCAGCGGCACCGCATCCGTAACGCTGCGATGCTCTGGATGGCCCGCCGCAAGCATTA
The DNA here is from genome assembly GCA_963847435.1 of uncultured Alphaproteobacteria bacterium. Classification (GTDB taxonomy): domain Bacteria; phylum Pseudomonadota; class Alphaproteobacteria; order Rhizobiales; family Hyphomicrobiaceae; genus CAWJZR01. Next base: position 12,049 of record CAWJZR010000018.1, read on the forward strand.
TCAGGACTACGAAATGGGTTTCGACGCCGTCTTCCTCATTCCGTTCGGCTGGCCGCGTCACTTCCTTGACCGCTTGTGAGTGCCCTCGCCGTTTCGTGTTAGCAGCAAACTCCCGTGCTATCAGATCCGCCGCGCTGATCCGCATTCCACTCCACTTGAGGAGCCTTCGCGTCCATGACCTTGAAGATCGCTTGCCAGATGGACCCCATCGAGCGCATCGACATTCGCGGCGACAGCACATTCGCGATCCTGCTCGAGGCGCAGAAGAGAGGCCACGACATCTTCTATTACACGCCGCCGGACCTCTCGCTGAACGGCAACCGGCTGGTGGCACGCGGGCATTCGCTGAGCGTGCTCGACAAGGCCGGCGACCATTACAAGCTGGCAGACGCCCGCGTCGTCGATCTCTCAACCCGTGACGTTGTGCTGCTGCGGCAGGACCCGCCGTTCGACATGGCCTACATCACCACGACGCACCTGCTGGAACGCATTCATCCCAAAACGCTGGTGGTGAACGACCCCGCCCACGTCCGCAACGCGCCTGAAAAGATCTTCGTCCTCGATTTCCTCGACCTTATGCCCCCGACGCTCGTCACGCGTTCCCTTGCAGACGTCGCCGCCTTTCGCGACGAGCACCAGGACATCATCATCAAGCCGCTCTATGGCAACGGCGGCGCCTCGGTATTCCGCATCCAGCCTGGCGACAGCAACCTCGGCTCGCTCGTCGAGCTGTTCCAGACCGTGTTCCGCGAGCCCTTCATGGTGCAGCAGTACCGGCCCGAGGTCCGCGCTGGCGACAAGCGGATCATCCTGATCGACGGCGAAGTTGCCGGTGCGATCAATCGCGTGCCGGCCGCCGGCGAGACGCGTTCCAACATGCACGTCGGCGGCACGCCCGCCGCGACCGAACTGACCCCGCGCGATCTGGAAATCTGCGGCCGTCTGGGGCCCGAATTGAAGCGCCGCGGCCTGCTGTTCACCGGCATCGACGTCATTGGCCCCTACCTCACCGAGATCAACGTCACTTCACCCACCGGCATCCGGCAGGTCAAAGCCTTCGGCGGCGCCGACATCGCAGCGAAGATCTGGGATGCGATCGAGCGGAAGACTATGAGCGTATGAGTACGCAATAGCAGCTGGCACGAAGGCGAAAATACATGCCACAAGACGCGATCTTCTTGCCGGTAACGGTGCTGGCCCTGCTCACCTTCACAGTGCTGCTGCTCGTTCCGATCCGCCGTGTGGGGGCGTCTCGTGCCGGCCGCGTTGGTCCCGGCGACTTCCGCTACGGCGAATCCGCGCGAGTTCCGGGCGACGTTTCGCTGCCCAACCGCAACTACATGAATCTGCTCGAGCTGCCGCTCCTGTTTTACGTGCTCTGCGTCATACTGTTCGTCACGAAGCGCGTCGACCAAGCCTACCTCTGGCTCGCCTGGAGCTACGTGGGCTTCCGCGTGCTCCATTCGCTCGTCCACCTCGGCTACAACGACGTCCTGCATCGGCTCGCCATGTTCGCGGCCTCCAACGTGGTGCTGCTCATCATGTGGCTGCGCTTCCTCTCCGCGCAGCTCTAAATGTAATCGTTCCCCAAACGTTCTTGCATATCAATCCGTGCTCGGCTAGCTTTCCCTGATGGCGTTGTTGCGCGATGACCGGGCAACTGAAGCGCCGCCGAGAGAGCATCATGTACGGCCATATCGCAACGGTTGCGTTCGTCGGAGTCGAAGCTCGCGCTGTCGAGGTGCAGGTGCGCATCACCCCCGGCAGCCCTGCCTTCAGCATTGTCGGGTTGCCTGATAAGGCGGTGGCCGAGAGCCGCGAGCGGGTCCGCAATGCGCTGCACGCGGTCGGCCTCGGGCTTCCCTACAAGCACATCACGGTCAACCTCGCGCCCGCCGACTTGCCGAAGGAAGGCAGCCATTTCGATCTCCCGATTGCCTTGGCGCTGATGTCGGCGATGGGCGCCGTTGTGCCCGACTCCATTCTCAATTTCGCAGCCTTCGGCGAGCTTGCGCTCGATGGGTCGATCCGGGCCGTACCAGGAGCGCTCCCGGCAGCCATCGGCGCCAACGCCATGGGCAAGGGCCTCATCTGTCCGGCCGCCTGCGGGTCCGAAGCCGCGTGGGCTGGCGAGGATGTCGACGTGCTCGCTCCGCCGCACCTGCTGTCGCTGGTCAATCACTTCAAAGGGCTGCAGACGCTCGCGCGGCCCAAGCCGAATATCGAGCGCACGGCAGCCAATCTGCCCGATCTTATCGACGTCAAGGGCCAGGAAACCGCCAAGCGCGCGCTCGAGGTCGCTGCAGCGGGCGGCCACAACCTGCTGTATGATCGGGCCGCCGGGATCTGGCAAATCGATGCTGGCCGCGCGCCTGCCCTCGATCCTGCCTCCGTTGTCGCCCGAGGAGATGCTCGAGGTCTCAATGGTGCATAGCCTCGCGGGAGAGTTGATGGGCGGCAAGCTGGCGGTCGACCGGCCTTTCCGATCACCTCATCATTCCGCCAGCATGGCGGCGCTCGTAGGCGGCGGCTCGCGTCCCAAGCCGGGCGAAGTCAGCCTCGCCCATCTCGGCGTCCTTTTCCTCGACGAGCTGCCGGAATTTCAGCCCAACGTGCTCGACGCCTTGCGCCAGCCCCTGGAAACGGGCGAGACGGTCATTGCCAGGGCAAACCACCGCATTTCCTACCCCTCGCGCATCCAGCTCGTTGCAGCGATGAACCCATGCAAATGCGGCGGCGGCGCTGCCGGCCAAGCCTGCAAGCGCGGGCCGCGTTGCGCAGCCGACTATCAGTCTCGCATCTCAGGTCCGCTGCTCGATCGGATCGATCTGCAGATCGAGGTGCCCGCCGTCTCCGCGGCCGATCTCGTACTTCCGCCGCCTCGCGAGGGCAGCGCCGAGGTCCGCGCCCGCGTCGTGGCAGCCCGCAACCGGCAGTTGGAGCGTTTCTGAGTCTCTCGGAGCCAAGGGGGTCCGCACCAACGCCGATTGCTCCGGCCAACTGCTGGAGACCATCGCCTCTCCCACAGCGACCGCGATCGCGTTGTTGCGCCAGGCGGCGGATGCCCTTGGCCTTTCGGCGCGCGGCTTCCACCGCACCCTTCGCGTGGCGCGCACCCTCGCCGACCTCGATGGCGCCGAAAAAGTCGATCGCGTGCATATCGCCGAAGCGCTGAGCTACCGCGGCGAGACGTTGCGTCAGTCGAGTAAGGCAGCGTGATCGCACACCAGTCCGCTGACCCGAGCTGGATCTCATGCTGGCGCCCGTTTCGCCAGGACATCCTTGACCACGTACGTGAGTAGGACGCCCTGGCGTAGTATATGAATGGAAGTAACGTCCGCGCTGTCGAGCGCGTGTCACGCCATCGGGAGGCCGCGTTGCATCTTCGCTGCCTCGACCGTGTTCTTGAGCAGGCACGCAATGGTCATCGGCCCGACGCCGCCCGGCACCGGCGTGATTGCGCCGGCCACCTTGACGCAATCGTTGTAGTCGACGTCGCCGACGAGCTTACTCTTGCCGTCCGCCCCTGCGCACCCGGTTGATGCCGACGTCGATGACGATCGCGCCCGGCGGATCCAATCGGCCTTCGACCATTTCTGGCATGCCGACGGCAGCGACCACGAGATCGGCGCTGTCGCACCACCGCCGGTAGGTCGCGCGTGCCGGAGTGGGCGACTGTCACCGTGCAGTTCTCCCGCAGCAGCAGCGCCGCAACCGGCTTGCCGACGATGTTGGAGCGGCCGATCGACGACGGCATCGAGCCCCGGACAGGCTCGGCTTCACGCGATTTCGCCAGGATCACCGATCCGGTCGGCGTGCAAGGCACCAGCGAGCGCTCGCCGACCCATAGCCGGCCGACATTCACCGGGTGGAAGCCGTCGACGTCCTTGTCCGGGTCGATCGCGTTCAGCACTTTCTCGGCGTTGATATGCTTCGGCAGCGGCAACTGCACCAGGATGCCGTTGACGCTCGGGATCGTTGTTGAGGCTCTGCGACCAGGGCAAGCAGCTCGGCCTCCGGGCGTCTCGGCCGGCAGCTTGTGCTCGACCGAGTTCATGCCGACCTCGACCGTCTGCGCTGCCTTGTTCTTCACGTAGACCTTGCTTGCCGGGTCTTCGCCGACCAGCACCACGGCGAGCCCGGGCACGAAACCGTGCGCGCTCTTCAGATTGGCAACCTCTTTTGCGAGATCGGCCCGCAGCTCCGCCGCGACCGCCTTGCCGTCGATGATCTTCGTCACGTGGCTTCCCTCCAGTTTTTTGCTTGTTCGTTCGGGTATTCGGGCTCGTTCGGGTCTCACGCCGGTTTGGCCAGCCGCCGCTCCAGCAGTTCCGTGATGGCGTTCGCGTCTCCCGCGATGCTCAGCGACTTCACCCGCGACTTCAGCCCCGCGGTGACCTCCACGGCGCTTTTCGGCAGGTCGAGCCACTCGGCCAACAGCCGCGCAACGGCGGCATTGGCCTTGCCGTCCTCGGGGACCGCACGCACACGGGCTTTCAACGCCGGCCCCTCGGCCGTCGCTTCCAGTCCGTCAATACTATCTTTGGAGGATTTTGGCGTCAGACGAACGCGCACGATGACGCACCCCCCCTGCACGCGCCAGGGCGGGCCGTCAGCCGCAGCGGTCATGCGAACCGCAGCTCGGACAGCAAGTAACGGACAATGCTGAGCCCAATCAGCAAAAAGATCGGCGATACGTCGATCGCGCCTGTGTTGGGCAAAACCCGCCTGATCGGCCGCAACAGCGGCTCCGTGAAGGCGGTCAGCGCCTGACCGATCGAGCGCACCGTCGGGTTGTATGGATTGACGATGCCGAAGGCCATCAGCCAGCTCAGGACGACGCTGCCGATCACGACCCACCAGTAGAGATCGAGAAGCATGATCAAGATATTGATGACGACGTGCATGGAAACCTGTCTCTCATCGGCTGGGCCCATTCGGCCGTGGCCTGCCGTGTTTAGCGGCCGTGGCTTGGCGGGGCAAGATCCTGAGCCGACGATTTGCCGGTACGATTTCTTGACAAGGGGGAAGACGCGCCTGTAAATGCCGCCATCCCGTCCGGATGGGGCCGTAGCTCAGATGGGAGAGCGCTGCAATCGCACTGCAGAGGTCAGGGGTTCGATTCCCCTCGGCTCCACC
>CAWJZR010000019.1:0-21833 GCA_963847435.1 uncultured Alphaproteobacteria bacterium
AACTCTCATCCAAACACGGCGGGGAGGAATTGATTCAGATCAGGCATTTGGAAAGATTGCGAATGTTACCCGCTCGGATGGCCTCAACGCGACAAATGGTGGTAGCGCCTGCGCCCATCAGTCCCTCTCCGGCGACTTGGCTGTGAGTGGCACCGTTAAGGTGCTGTTGCAACCGTGCATCGGCCCGCGAGACTTCGCTCGCGGCCCTCAATATCTCCTGTCTCCTCCCCTCAAGCCTTGCTAGCCTTCGTTAGTTCGTGATGCATTTGACGGGAGGGACAATGAGAACGGGGATCGTTATGGCGCTACTTGTGGCGTCTATCGGGTTGGGCGCATGTCGGCGCGAAGTGCCGGTTGAATATGAGCCGCTGAAGCTGGGCGGTCCTACAACCGCTGCTGCTGAGCCAGCCCGCTAGGTTGCCGTCTGGCCTCCTGATGATTTACGTTAGCTGAGCCCTGCGCGCCTGCGGGCTCTCCCATTCAGGTGTAAGATATCAACGTCGAAAATTACGGATAGGAACAAGAACGACCGGAAGATTTCGACGGAGCGGGGTGTGAAACTGGCGATGTTAATGTTCCCGGTCGCAATTCATCGAAGACGCCCGGGCAGTCGTCGTCTTGAATTGCAGGGCTTGAGATATTCGCGTTGAATGACAACGAAATGGCGATGTTGGAGTTGCTGGCGATGAAGCCGCTCTCCTGTGTTCCGCCTTATCCCTACATGATCGCTCGGCGTTTATGTCGGCGGGGATTGGCCGTCTTCGCCAACGGCACTTGGTATGCGACCTCAAAAGGCATCAGCGTAACGGGCCGGACCTTACATTGATGGGTCGCGCTGGCGGCTGAGAAGACCACCCAAAAGTCGGTCATCAAATTTTTACGAGGCCGTGGTATCGGCACGCCTCGGCATCAAAACGGCCTTCATCGTTCCAAAGTAGAAAGGTGAACCTGAACATGCGTAAAATGGCGGAGAGAAAACTTCACGACGAACTCACCCGGATTGAGGTGCTTCACCGCCATTGGAACAAGCTTAGCCTTGCCGAGAGAGCATCAATCGCCAAAATCAGCCCCGATTTGAGTGTATTTTTCCGTCGCGAAATGGAGCTCGGACTGCGAGGGGAGGGGGCGGGCTAATGGGATCAAAGCTCAACTGAGACACAGCCCCCGGCTTTGGTGGCACTAAGGATACGAGCGTTGTTGTCTGAAAGGTCGCAAATGCGTAGTGCAATGAGGCGTATCCCATCCTGAACCGACCCGCAACGGCGCTAAGTCGTTCAACGTTGAGGATCACTTTTTGCGCTGGGCGGCCAACCGCAAGAGCGAATGGGCGGTCTGTTTCGATACTTCACAATCGGCCACAATCATTTTAGCTACCCCTGACGACGTGCCGGTCGCGGGCGGTCACAAGCACTCGCGGAACGCGACAGGATTTGCTCGCATCCGTCTGGACGATCTTCCGCTAGAAATCTACATCTGTTCCGCACCATTGGCTCCGCTCGGGCTAAATCCATCTGATGCCTCGCCGACGAATTTGAGCCAGGCGTGTCGCAGCTCGGTGATGATTATCACGTGCGGCACGAAAGGCCGCCGCCAAACCGCCTCTTCGAAGGTTGAAGTCCATACCGCCGCATCGATAATTGACTGCTCTGGGTGCGTTTGCATCCACCAATCCCGCACTCCACCATTCCACGCCCGCATCATCGTTTGCAGCCACCGGGAGAGAACTATGACGCCGTTACGCGCTGCCTTTTGGGCAGTCCTCGTTCTGGGATGCGCATCGCTTGCCACCGCTCAAGACCAGCCCGATAGGACTGCGGGGATGGTCGGCGACCGCATGATGGCCAACTGCCCCATGATGGGAAACAGGCCCAGGGCCCTCGACGCCATCAGAGCCGAACTCGGGATCACAGACGCTCAGAAGTCCGTTTGGGAGGGCATTGTCGTTGCCCAACTCAAGGCCAAGGTTGGGATGGAGGAGACGCAGAAAGCTATGAAGAGCGTGATGGACGCCAAGTCTCCGGTCGAGCGCCTTGATGCGCGTCTAGCCGCATTGGAGCTTCATCTAAACTCGGTGCGCGAGTTCAAACTCCCGCTGGAAGCGCTTTATGGTGCCCTCAGCGCGGAGCAGAGGAAAAAGGCCGACACCTTACTGGCCGATGTCCTGCGGGATGTGACCGCCGGTGGCTAAAAAGTTGGAATGGGTCGCGCCATGTCGGTGCGGGTCAGCGTCCGACCGCCGGAACGCAACTAGATGCTCTCTTCGGTGTTGCGTGCGCCACTCGAAGCAGCGGGGAGCCCCAGAAGAATTTCCCACACCGCTTCAGGGGCTCACCTTCCACGAACGGTTCGTTGGCGCACAACTTGTCTTACCTTTTCTGTCTCGTGAGGCCACCGTTGATTACCTGCGCGGTTCGTTCGCACCCACGGACTGAGGCTGAACTCCCGCGCGGTTAATTCAAAGGCGCTAAATCCGTCGGTCCACCCAAACTCTCAGGGCGGGCCGGTGGCCTCGCACTCTCATACCACTTTGTGAACTCGGCATTTAAGTCGTTGGCGTCGAAAATAGTCTAACTTAGACTGCCCTCCGAGGCAGGAGGGCCAACGCTTGAACGTTCCGACGCTGTCAATTCGCCAACTGTTGGCCCAATGACGAGCTCGTTGACACGGCGCTCCGGCGCTTCGTCGAGGCCAAGCGTCTCTCGACGCATGCCGCCACGGCGGACAAGTATGGCGACCAGTGCCGGTTGTTCGTCAAGATCATCGCCGAAGGCGATGCGTTGCGGCTCCGCATGTCGGACATCACGCCGCAGACCGTCAGGCGCTATGCCGACATCCTCCCCGCCTTCCGGCCAAGGTGCGATTGGCAGATGCGCGGTCGGTTGCCGACATTCTCGCCTGCGGTGCACAGCCGATGGCCCCGAAAACCCGTTTCAGCCATGCCCAGGCCGTCAACATGTTCCTGAGCTACTGCCAGGATCAGCAGTATCCAACGCCGCCGGGTTCGGCGGCATCCTCAAGCCGCTGCTAAAAAGCCCGCCTCCGCAAGGCCGAGCAGAACCAGAGGGCCTTCACGGACGAGGAGCTCCGGCGCTGTTTCTGTCGACCGCCTATCGCGACGGCACCAGCGCCCGAGCGACTACTGGGTGCCCTGCCGGCCTGTTCACCGGGGCCGACAGGGCGAACTCTGCCAGCTTCACGTGGGCGACGTGCGCCGGGAAGGCGATGCTGGGTCATTGACATCAACGCGCAAGGGGACAAGCGGCTCAAGACCAAATCCTCAGTCCGGCTCGTTCCCATCCACCCGCAACTGATCGCGCTCGGTTGGCTGGACTATGTGGAAGCCTGCCGAACAAGCGGCCAGGACCGCTGTTCCCGGACGAGCAGCGCTCGATCAAGGGCGAGTTCTCGGCGTTCTCGAAGAGATTTGCGCGCTTCGGGAGACGTGCGGCGTCACCAGCGCGGCAAGGACTTCCATTCCTTCCGACACACCCTCCAGCACGTCCTCTATGGCCTCGGCGTGGAGAAATACGTCATCCACGCCATCACCGGGCACAGCAATACCGCCGAGGGTGAAGGGCTCAAGACCTATGCGCCTGGACCCAAGCTCGCCACGATGCATGAGACCATCGGCAAGCTTTGCTATGATCTCGACTTCAGCCTGATCAGGCGGAACGGCTAGGGCGCTTAGGCCAACGGAGTAGTCGGTTCGGTATTTGATACCCGGTGCCAAGGCATTGAATACGGCTTGCACCGAAACAATGCACATGAGACACGACGCACGCGCGCGCGTAACCACGGGACTAGGCCAGAAAGCAGTCAGCGCCTGAGAGCAGGATATCTTGCTCCCCACCGGGGGTAGATCCGAAAGAACCGTGCTCGGACGGAGCATTTGCCTACGCACTCGTAGATTCTGATCCTGGCAGGTGTGGTGCGGGCGGAGCGAGGCTTCCGCTGGGGGGATCAACGAACTGGTCGGCATTCAGAGCCAAATCAGTACAAGTACAACTTAAAGTTTTATGCATTTTTCTTGCATGATAATCATGCAACAAGCTTAGTGGCAAGGATTGCAAGACTAGCGGCCAAAGATTACACTTGACAAGACACTTCGTCGCGCGTCTTGATGCGGGTTGTCTGTTGCGTTGTTTGGGGGCGGTCCATTCTGCAGTCTACTACGGAGCTGGCAGAGATGATCAGCCCGCATCTCCGCTTCGAGGAAGCCCTATGCGACAAGCTCGATCGTTAGCGCGTGGAATTTGCCGCGGACCCTTGGTGCGGGTGGGCCGGCGCTGCAAGCGGCTCGACTGATGACACGCGATCGAGACCCGCCAGATGGGCCAGCATGCAGTCGATCGGATAATAATCCGCAGCCGGTGCGACTGGGCTCCCGTCTGACCTGCTGGAGACTTGACGACATTCACCTCCTTGTCGAGCGCGGTCTTGAGTGAAGAAGGGCTTACGTTGTTATTTCTGATAATTTGAAAGCTAGTCAGGCGCCGGCCCAAAGCCGGAGCTGCCCCGGGGGGAAGCGGCACCCCGTTGCAGAGCAAGATGCGCGGGAAGTCGACAAGGACGGCCGCGGCCTCGATGCAGCAATCTTTAAGCTCGCGCTGCGAAGGAAGCAAACTAATCGTTCGAGGCGGGAGGGACCGGAACTCTGTCCCACGGCCTGCATAATGACATGTCCCAGCAACTTGGCCGCTTAAGCCCTGCAATAACCACCGGCAGGAAATTTCGGGGGCAAACCTGGACAGACATCAAACCTTGTCGGAATAGGGCCGGGCGCCTCAACGGAGGTCAAAACAAAGCGGACGGATGAGCGTCCGTGTTTGATGCGTCGATCTGATCACTCCTTTTGCAAATTCTGAAGGTGTTCTCAAAGAATGGCAGCAAAGCTAGGTCGAGTTCGCCGACGCCACGAGACCGCTTTCGCTCAGCGCCGGATGTTCGCGGAAGAAAGCGTACAATTACGCGGGTCACGGGCGAAGCCTGCGGTGGGCGCACCGGAATCCAACCGGGTAGCCTCGATGACCGCTTTCAGGCGCGAGCTGAGTTTAAGTTTGTGCAGGATTGCCGTGACATGCGCCTTCACCGTCAATTCTCTTACGCTAAGATCGTAGGCGATCTGTTTGTTAGCTTGCCTTGACGCAGCTACTCCAGAACGCGCCGCTGCATAGGCGTCAGAAGGTTGAACCGCTTCGCCATCTCCACCCCGCCGATCCGGGTGGCGTCCGCGAGCGTCGACGGCAGCCGACGCGGATGGGAATGCAACTTCACCTCGCGATAGCAAGGTGGATGATCCTCATCACCTCGACCTTTACCGCAGTTTTTGCGATGAAGCCCGTCGCGCCGTAAGCTTTTGCTTCGTCGATGAGGCAGGCATCTTCGTGCGGTGCCATGACGACGATAGGCATTCGTGGGTTGATCGATTGCAGTTCAACGAAACCGGCAAAGCCCCGCGTTTCGGGCAGGTCAAGGTCAAGTAAGATGAGATCGAAATAATCGTAGGTGGCGATTGCCGCCTTGGCTTCCTCAATGGATGACGTCTCGGTAATGAGCGCGCGCGGACAGGTAAGCCGGAGGGCGATGTGCAGCGCATCCCGAAAGAGCGGATGATCATCGATGATGAGGAACTTCGCTGGTTCGACCGTGTCGCTCGCGTCTTCGGTCCTCCCGACAGGATGGTCAAACAGCATAGCAATCAGCCTTTCTGAAAAACCCGAGTGGCGCTGTCGGTCTAATCGCCCGCCCCCCAGTTCGCCGCTATGACGCAAGTCAAACAAATCTGCGTAGGCCTGGGCGGCCCCAAAAGCCAATTGCCCTCAGGTACAGCCTGAGCAAGGCCGTTTAACTGGACTGTTGCCGCGTCCCCTGCGGGCTTCTCCTATAAATCTCATCGCGCCATCGCCGTAAACGGCCCAGCTGCCGACCAGATTTCGGATTTTTCGGGGGGCGACCTGGGCAAGGTCGGGGTTTACTAGTGCCACGACGAGCAGGAGGCGACCCTCAACCAGTGCTAGCTGCCGCTGGGCTCGGATGCGAGCAGCGACAGGAGGTGAACATGCAGTCCAATTCGACGCGATGAGGGCTTTAAGGGAGTAAACTGAGGAACAAAAGCATGGATACCAACTCGAACTTGCTGGACCGACGGCAAGTGCTGCGGATCGCGGCCGCAGGTGCCGCGAGCTCGGTCCCGGCATCTGCGACTTTGGCTCAATCACTCAGACGGGGTTCGATAAAAGCGATTGCCTTTGACGCCTTCGTGATCTTCGACCCCGGCTCAGTTGCCGTTGTCGCAGAGGAGCTATTCCCGGGGAAGGGTGCCGCGCTTGTCAGCCAATGGCGCATCCGCCAGTTCGAATATTCGTGGCTACGCACGCTGTCGGGTCGCTACACGAACTTCTGGAACATTACGGAGCACGCATTGGTCTATTCCGCCATGGCCGCAAAGCTGGACCTGACCGCGAGCAAGCGGGAGCAACTCATGCGCGCCTTTCTCGAGCTGAAAGCTTATCCGGACGTTCCGCCCGGCCTCCTTGCATTGCGGGAAGCGGGTATTCGATTGGGGTTCCTGTCCAACATGACGGAGCGCATGCTGGACGCAGCGATCGAAAGCGCCGGCCTCAACGGCATGTTCGAGCAAGTCTTGTCGACTGATCGTGTGCAGGCCTACAAGCCCGACCCGCGTGCCTATCAAATGGCGATCGACGCCTTTGCACTGCCACGCGAAGAGATCGTCTTCGCGGCATCCGGTGGCTGGGATGCCGCTGGTGCTAAGTCCTTTGGTTACCCAACTTTTTGGGCCAATCGCCTCAAGCTTCCCACTGAAGTGCTCGAGGCTCCGCCGGATGCAATCGGTGAGAAGTCTCGCCGATCTGGTGCGGTTTGTCGGCCTAGCCTAGCGGCCGGCACATGGCGCCTACTCGTTGTTTTATCGGCAGGGCTTCGCGCGCGAGCATGGACGAGATCGCAGCCGGCGCCGGCGTCATCAAGCGGACGCGCTATGCGCACTATGACAGTAAAGACGCCTTGCTCGCCGACGTCCTCGAACACCATCACCAGCTGGCCCACGCGCGTCTCAGCCCCTTGCTTGATGCTGTGTTCCGGCGTTGACGATCGGCTGCGTATCGCGCTCGCTGCACAACACCACCATGAGGTTCGAGACCAGTGAAGCCCGGCGTTCGGTGTCCAGCTCGACGATTTTCTTCGAGGACAACATTGTCGAGCGCCATTTCCACCATGCCGACCGCGCCCTCAACGAGCGTCTTCCGTGCAGCAACAACCGCCTGCGCTTGCTGGCGGCGTAACATCGCGCCGGCAGTCTCTGAGGCGTAAGCCAAGTGGGTGAAACCACATTCATCCACAGTGATGCCGGCCACCTGCAGCCGGTTGATGAGTTCGTTGCGCAATTCCGCTTTGACCTGATCGCCGTTTCCGCGCAGCGTCACTTCCTGGTGCTCGAAATCATCATAGGAATAACGCGATCCGATGGTCCTCCCGGCGGCCTCGATCTGCACCATTACGAACGCCTTGTAGTCGTCGACGTCGAACAACGCTTGGGCGGTATCGGTCACGCGCCAGACCACCTGAGCGGCCATCTCAATTGGATTGCCGCGCACATCGTTCTTCTCGGAGATGATGTTGTTGGCGCGGGCCGACAGCTTTGACTTCCCCATCCAGGGCCAGACCCAGCGTAGACCGGTCGCCCGATCGGTACCCTTATACGTGCCAAACAGCATGATCGCGGCTGCCTGATTGGGCTGCAGCACATAAAAGCCCTTGGCGACGACCAGGAAGACAACCACGCCCAGCATGATAATTACCGGCCGAGCATTCTGCCCGGAGTTCGCTGCAAGACTGGTGAGAACCGGGACGGCGAGCAACGCCGTGAGCATCACATACCCGCTCGACATCTGCGCTGCGAACTCCCGGCTCGCGTTCAGCGAGGGCGATGATGTGGTGTTCATTCAGGCACCATTCGAGGAAGACGTCGCGTCCCCTTCATTGCGCCGAGCGCAATTCGTTCAGTACGCGACAGCACACCCGATCAAGATCCGGATATCGCCCAACACCTACCAGATCGACAAACGCCAGTTTCTGAATCTCCGGGCCATTCCGCATCAAACTTCCCGCTACTTCGTCTGCACCCCGGCACTCGATGTCTCCGGATAACCGATCTCGAAGCTTCGCCCACACCCTATCGAAAGCAGCGGCGGCCTGCTCAATCATTTCGGCGCGATGACGAGAAGCAAAGGGCGCCCCTTCTAGGCGCTCGACCCTGCGTTGCAGATCTCAACTCATAGCCTGTCGTCCGCCTCACTGATCTCGACCATCACGCGCGCTGGGCCCGAAGTGCTAACGATCTTTCCGGTTGCGTCGCGAATGATAAAGCCAATCGGCAATTCACCGTCGCGCTCATTGGCCATCCGCCACTCCAACGCCTCGATCCGCCGCGTCAATTGCCCCATGATTGCCCCTGCTCAGCTGCCCTGCCCAGTGCTTCCTGCAGCTTCAAGCTGCGTCGCCACCCGGGAATGTCCCGATCGATCTTGAAATAGGGAGAGCGGCGCCGCATCTTGGCGGCTCACTACTGTGCTCGTCGCGTGCGATGGGGGGCATCCTTTTCAGTCCACCTGCGAACCTCGTCGGCAGTTAAGCGCAGCAGTTATCGGGCGGTAGGGCGCTGCAGCCGGATCTGATCCGAAATAGTGTAGCCGCCCACAAATTGGACGCGGAGGAAGCCCCATGTACGCCAGCGTGCGCCGCTACAAAGTAGATCCCCATAAAATCGGTGAGCTGGAAAGACTGCTACCGATCGCGGTCGACGCGATGAGCGCTCTTAATGGCTTCCGAGCGTATTATGTGATCAAAGGCGATGATGGCTCGATTGCGTCGGTGAGCCTTTTCAGCAGCAGTGAAAGCGCAGCGCAGTCCAACGTCGTTGCGGCTCAGTATGTGCGAGAACACGCCGCTGATTTACTGACAGAACCGGTCGACACCATCACAGGCGAAGTGATCGCCTACGCGTAGTACGGTCTCGGCTACGCAGCAGAAATCGGCGACGAGGATAAGCTAGGCCGCGCCGAACCATCACTTGCTGCACTGCTCCATGCATCTCGACGCACTAGTCGGTTGGCGCCGTTCGACACCCGACTGAAAGGGGTACCGCAGGAAGCATTCGTGTTGGCGAGACCTACCGCCCGAAGCGATGCGCGTCGTGCAAGTGGGGTTCGACTAGGATCGTGTCGTGAGTGTGCATCTCACCGACTGTTTGACGTCCCTTACCTAAGGCCGTCTACGCGATCGTAGGCGGCTTTTTCTTGGGCTGCTGCGCGGTATTTCTGGCCCACCTCGGCGTCACCTTGCTCCCTACAGCGGCCATCGCCCAGATGGCAGGCGCCTACTTCCTTTTAGCCGCCGCCGCGGCGCTGCCCCCCGTGCCGCGGCGGCCCCAGTGCCCCACCCAGACAGCAGCGCGTTGTCTTCGCACCGGCCGGTGATAGGCTTAGGGACGTTGTGCGTAACGGAGGCTGTCATGTCCTTCTTAATGACGATCAAGCTCGGCATGCACGGCCGGTGGGCCTGCGATGTCGACGTGCAGGTGACGCTTGGCGGGTTCGGGGAGCCCGAGCTCGCGCTGGCCCAGGTTCAATTAGATGACAAGCAACATCGCCTCGAGTGCCACGACCGAATCGACGGCCAGACCACAGATCCGTTTGGCGCACTTGTCTATTCAGAGGCGGTAAAAGCAATCGCGCGGCCACCCCACGCCGAGAAACTTGCCGACATGCGGCGCGAAGCGCTGAAAGGACCGTGCGAAGTGAATTCCGATTTCCTCCAAGGCCGGATGTTGTAAGACACCGAGCAAAGCCGACTTCAGCGTCGCCATCGCCTCCGGCACGGCGATTGCGCCGCTGTCGCCGCGGTGGGTCGCCGCTTTTTGCAATTTGCCCCGAACTCGGCCAGTTGAAGGTTTTCTGACAACAACGGCGCAATTTGATAAATTACCAGCGTAGCGATTCGATGTTGGGAAGTTGACCGCTTTCTCCTTGCAGCCGGAAACAGCCAGCACCTTTAGATGGTTGGCAAGATCTGTTGGGGCGCTTGATTATGGAAAGGCCGGGAAGTTTCGACCATCCGAAATTAATTGGCTCACTTTACGGGGCGGGAAGCGGGGCGTGCTTTGGTTTAGCAGCCCTATCTCTGACCGCAGCTGTCGGCCTTGATCTTCCCAGTCTTCTCGACATGTCCGTCGAGCCCAGCCGATCAACATTGCTCGCGCTCCTAGGGCCAGCTCTAGTTGGCGCCATCGCCGGGCTTGTGGCAATCCTTGTCCGTCCGGCGGACGCGCCGCGCTTTCATCAGTAATTCGACGACGATTACGTTGGCTCTGATGCCCTCATACGCCGCGATCACTGCTTTCGAGCGGATCGCCGTCGACTCTCCCCATCAAGAATGATGGTCTTAAACCCGATGTTGGCTGTATGCTCGCTGAAAAGTGCTGCCAAGGAACCCTGCCATGCCCGACGTCCCCTCAGCCCTTCACCTGCTCCACCGCGCCGGCCAATGCGCCGACGAATTGTTCGCCTCCCAGATCCACGAGAGTGAGCTCACGCCGCGTCAATTCGTGGTCCTGATGGCCGTCGCCGACAGCGAGGAGCCAAGCCAGACTGATCTTGTCCAGAAGACGGGCATTGACCGCTCGACGCTCGCCGATATTGTGCGCCGGCTGGTCGAACGTGGCCTCCTGGCGCGCAAGCGCACGAGGAAAGACGCCCGCATGTACGCGGTGCGGTTGACCGGCAAGGGCGAGACGGCACTGAAAGCTGCACAACCGGCGGCGCGAACCACCGACGAGCGACTGCTTGCCGCTATCTCGCAGCGCGATCGCGAGGTGTTCCTCGGCGCCCTGGCCAAGATCGTCAAGATGATCGACGACGCAGAACCACGGTAGCCCAGGCCGTTTGGCCCATCTCAAACAAAGGCTGCTTGAGCCGAGCGCTCCAACTCACCCGTTATTGCGGTCCCTGTAGGCCGCGTACGGCCAGCAATGCGCTCGCATCTCCCCGCATTCGCCGCACTTCAGTCGCTGCCCGATCGCCAGAAGCGGAGTAGCGGGATCGCAGGTACGACATCATCTTCCATGACGCCTTAGCAGCTGATCGAGGCGCTGGAACCGATGGTCGCGCGACAGTGGGTCGTCAGCGAGCTGGATCCGATCGAGGCAATCACGCAACTGATGCGGGGGCCATTGCGGATTGTCGCCGATCACGACACTCAACAGCGCCAGCGCCGTCTCGGGGTGCGTTTGGCACAGGCCGGATTCAGCCAGCTTGTGAGAGAGCATGTCATGTCCCTCCGAAGGCATCAGCCAGTCATGCAGCGCGGCGAAAGATTCAGGAAACGAGGTGCCGCTCGCCACGCAAAGCCGCGCGAACTGCTCCGAGATAGCTGGCGTGCGCAAGGCCGCTCGTGAGGTGGCGAACTCGTGCGGGTTGAGAGAAACTTCTCGTGATCGCACGAATTGCAGCGCAGCCAAACTTGCTGGCCGAGCGCAGCGACACGTTCCAGCGTCACCTGGCGCCACCCCTCGTCTTTCGGTTTTTGCTGCCATGGCATGAGGCGGAGCTTAACCGGTAAGACGGGAACGAGACAGGGCATCGTCAGCGCGATCGCAAGAACCGCCGCGCCCGTTCGCGGCCCACTGGCCGTGACGTGAGACCCGCGATATCCTCCAAATTTGGGTAAGATCCGTGAACCTCCAGAGAGGAGACGGACGATGCGTAAGTCACGGTTTTCGGAAGAGCAGATCATCGCGATCCTGCGGGAGCAGGAGGCGGGCAGCGCGACAGCTGACGTTTGCCGGCGTCACGGCATCTCGGGCGCGACCTTCTACATCTATGGACGGCCCTCCCGGTGCAAGCGATTTGAGTATTTTTCCCGGCGAACTTGGGTGCCAACATCTATCCGGCGTCACCAGGGATGCTGGCGCGCCCAAATGAGTAATCCGCGCGGCGTGAGCCTCAACAAGTGGGCGGCTTCGATGAGCCATTATAAAAGTCAGGTTCCTCACGCGCCGGTCACGTCGGCCGGTTCACTTCTCTGATCGTTCACACCTCCCCTGGCAGCGATTAAGCCGCCCGGAATTCTGTTTCTTTTTTCAGCAATGCGAAGATCACACGAGCGTTCTTGTTGGCGACGGCCACAATCGTCTTGGCAGCACCTCGCCTAGCCCTCAGTTCTCGGATCCATGCGCTTTGCGCATCCTCGCGTGAAGTGGAGGTTCGAACGACCGCACGAGCACCATGAATGAGGAGCGTCCGAAGGTGGCGATCTCCTCTCTTTGAGATCCCAAAAAGACGCTGCCGATTGCCGCTCGAATGCTGCCGAGGGACGAGCCCCATCCAGGCCGCGAGATGCCTGCCACTGGTGAACTCCGCACCATCACCGACGGCCGCGACGATCGCAGTCGCGGTCTTCGGGCCGACACCCCTGATCTTAGCCAGCCGACGGCACGTGTCGCTCGAGCGAAAGACCTTTTCGATCTCTCTGTCGAACCAGGTGATTTGCTGGTCGAGGGTGAGGAAGCAGGCGTAAAGCTGGGTCAGTATCGAGCGGAAAAGATCGCTCAGATCCGACGAACTATCCTCGAGCAAATCTCGGATCTCTCGCCGAGCCCGCGTAATTGACTGGGCAAACGCGATACCGCGATCGAGAAGCAAGCCGCGCATTTGCGAGACCAGCGCAGTTCGGTGATTCACTAAGCGCTGGCGTCCCCGGTGAAGAGCTTGAATGTCTTGCTGTTCAAGGGTCTTACCCGGAACGAACTTCATGTTGGGTTGCCTTGCCGCGCAGCAGATCGCTGCCGCGTCGTTCCGGTCGTTCTTTTGGTGCTGAGCGAATGGCTTTACATATTGCGGGGCGATGATCCGAACACGATGTCCCGCCGCCTCGAACTGTCGTTGCCAGTAGAAGGCACCTGTGCAGGCTTCGATCGCGATAACACATGGCGGTACAGCCTTGATCTCGCTCATCAGCCGATCGCGGCGAACCCGACGTTGCAGGACCATTCGCCCATCTGCATCCTCGCCATGCAGCTGAAAGATGTTCTTCGCCAGATCTATCCCAAGAAATGCCACTTCCATGTTCCACCTCCAGTAGGTTGAGGCCCCGAGCCTCGATCAAGGAGGAAGGGCCGTCCATCCCATTAAGTGGAAGGCGAAGTTCGGCGGCCTGGATGTATCGGATGCCAAGCGCTTGAAGTCGCTCGAGGACGAGAACGCGAAGCTCAAGAAGCTACTCGCCGAAGCGATGCTCGACAACGCGATCCTGAAGGACGTGAACAGCCGAAAGTGGTGACGCCCGCTGCTCGACGGCAAGCCGTTGCTCATGTGCGCGCGTCGCACGAGGTGAGCGAGCGGCGGGCGTGCCAGGCACTCGAACTCGACCGGTCGACGATCCGCTATTCGAGCCGGCGGTCCGACGATACGGCGGTTCGCGCGGCGATCCGCGAGCTGGCGGCCGAGCGTCGCCGGTTCGGCTACCGGCGGCTGCATTTTCTGCTGGCCAAGGAAGGATGTGCAGATGAACCAGAAGCGGTTCCGTCGGCTCTACCGCGAGGAGGGCCTGGCGGTCAGGAAGCGCGGCGGCCGCAAGCGGGCTCTGGGCCTGCGCGCGCCGATCGCGCTGCCGTCGCGACCGAACGAGCGCTGGTCGCTCGACTTCGTGTCGGACAGCTTCACCGACGGCCGCCGCTTCCGCATTCTCGCGATCGTCGACGACTTCACGCGCGAGTGCCTGGCGCTGATCGCCGACACGTCGCTGTCGGGGCTTCGCGTCGCCCGCGAACTCGACGCGGTCATTGCGCTGCGCGCTCGGCCGGCACTCTGCGTGTCGGACAACGGCACGGAGTTCACCAGCATGGCGATGCTGAAGTGGAGCAAGGAAGCAAAGGTCGCCTGGCACGACATCGCTCCCGGCAAGCCGCAGCAGAATGCGTTCGTCGAGAGCTTCAACGGCCGCCTACGCGACGAGTGCCTGAACGAGACGCTGTTCTCGTCGCTCTCGGAGGCGCGCAGCCTGCTCGCCGCGTGGCGCGACGATTACAACCGGGCGCGACCGCATTCGGCGCTCGCCAATCGCACACCGGAGGAGTTCCACGCCAACGCTCTCACCCTTGCCGCAGCCGCCGGCAACGGGCAAGACTTCAACCCATGGACTCTCCCTCTGAGTGGAGGAACGAAGGGTCTCAGGTCAGGGGCAATGAGGATCGGCTTGCCCCGTTGTTGGGCGGCCTCAAAGGCTTCCCATGTGAATTTCGTACTGATCTCGGAAGCTTTGATCGGCAGAGCCGCAAAGAAGATCTGTGCCGCTATGACGACCAAGATGTCGCGGCGGCGCCCGAGATGATCTATGGCGTGCTATCTCTGATGCCGTGGGGCCTCGTCGTTATCGTAACCATCGAGTACGTCCTCGTCATGCTGCAGGCCGACAACGACGGGGAAGGCGGCACGCTCAGTCTAATGGCGCTCGCCTAGCGGGCTCTGGGTGATAAGGGGCGCTCCATGGCGCTGCCCGGCATGACGGGCATGGCGTTGTTCTGCGGTGATGCCTTGTTCACGCCAGCCATCTCCGTGTTGTCCGCGGGGGCCTGGAACTGGTTAGGCCGAGTTTCACTCCCTACGTGCTCCACATCAGCATCGTCATTCTCATTGCGCTGTTCGCGATCCAGAGCCGTGGCACGGTCAAGGTCGCCGCGTTGCACGGCACTCACGGCACCGCCGGTCTGCATGCCCTAGCTGTTTCCTCTGTGTGACAGGCGCCGAGGCACTCTATGCGGTGGATCTGTCTTCGATCCAGCAGCGGATCAGGGCGTGGCTTTGAGATGCCGATCTGGTCAGCAATTAAGACCTGGCTGATCGTCGCGAGCGGCGACGCACTTGGCGGGCTCACCTGGACGGTGAGTTCGTCGGTCCTGCTGGATCGCTGCAGGATGCCGCGAGCGTCGTCGGCGAGACATGTTATCGGCGAACTGAGCCAACGGGAGGGGCCTCATGAAGACGTTGATTGGCGCGGCCGTCGCGTGGTCGTAATGGCGGTTGAAGAGGAAACGCGCCTCCAAAACTTGGCTGGCACTATCGGACCACGACCGCAAGGGCTGCGCGTTCGACAAGTGACTGTTTCTTTGCCACAGATACGATCTCTTCTGCAGTCACTCTTACAGCACGGCGGATTTGCTCCGGCGTGTGGCTGGACGTAATGAAAAAACGAAGTCGCGCGGCTTTCATGGGAACAGCCGGGAAAATTATCGGGAGCACATTGAAGCCGCGCTGATCCAAATTAGCCGTAAGCCGCATGGCTCGCACGGGATCGCCGACCATTACGGGCACGACGGAGTAGCCCGCGCTGGTCATTACATCGAGGCCTGCCGCACGGGCCTCTTCCAGGAACAAGCGACCGTTCTGCTGCATCCGTGCAACGCGCTCAGGTTGAGCTTTTAGCGTCTTAAGGGCGGCGAGCGCGGCGGCCGCTCCGGGCGGAGAAAGCCCAACAGAGTAAACATAGCCGGGGGAGTGATGCTTGAGGAGGTCTATCAAGCCTCGATTCCCGCAAATGTATCCGCCGCAGCTCCCCAGTGTTTTGCTCAGAGTGCCCATCCAAATATCAACTTGGCGCGGGTCCACATGAAAGTGCTCCGCTACTCCACGTCCGGTCGCTCCCATGACACCAAGTGAATGGGCCTCGTCGACCATCAGCCAAGCGCCATAGCGCTTCTTGATTTTGATGAGCCTCGGCAAATCTGGAAAATCGCCGTCCATCGAATACAGGCCCTCAACGAGGATTAAAGCATTCTTGTGCTTTGCGCGATTTTCGCTGAGCACCTTTTCGAGTGCATCCAAGTTGTTATGGGCAAAGCTGAGCGATGTTGCGCGGGATAGTTTGGCACCCATCAGCCCACTGTTGTGCATCAACTCGTCGTAAACGATGAGATCGCCGGGCTCCATCAAAACACCGATGGTCGAGACATTCGTGGCATGGCCGCTGACGTATGTAAGGCAGTCTTCGGTTTCGTAAAAATCGGCGAGCTCCCTTTCAAGAGCGCGGTGAAGTGGCCGCTCGCCCGCTACCAACCTACTGGCGGAAACGGAAGTTCCGTACTGCGCGATTGCGGCAGCCGCCGCCTCTGCAACAGCTGGCTCTTGATTAAGGCTCAGGTAGTCATAGGAGGCGAAGTTGACGAGTTCACGACCCTCACTGATGGTCGTGGCCCCAAGCCGGCCCTCATGCGTTCGATTGAACGGGTTCCTGAGCCCGAACATTTCTATGATACTATTGTATTTCTTTACAGACTGATAGATATGCAAGTCAGAGAAGGCGGTCGCCGGCGGAAATAGCTGTTCCTCAACGACAGGGCGGCTTGCACCCAACGTATTGGCGATTGAGCGTGCCGCTCCTTTGAGGCTAGCCGAGGTGCGATCTACCGCATCCAGCCACACGGTTTGGCCCTCACGCATTTTCTTACTTTCCTTTTCGATGGTAGACATCGATTTTGCCTTTGCCAAAGCGTTCAGGGCTCAATCAGAAGTCCTGGATTGCCTTCAATTTGATCGGTTAGGGGGCACGGGGCTGTTCCTCGGGAAACAAAAGTTTCTGCCCTATTTTGAAGGCGCTTCACTCGCTTGTAGGCAGGGCATGCACCGCCCCCGATCAATGCCGGCCCTCCCTTTCCACCATGACGGACACAAGGTCTGATCGCCAATCCGGGCCGGGAAGTTTTGCCGCGGCGGCTTCGATCTCGCCCCTGATGCCGCTGTAATAATCAATTCCGGCGATCAAAGTGTCGACGTGCATGGACGTCAACCGGAGGCGCTCCGAAAGTATCGCGGCGATAGAACGAAAAAGTCTCCCCGTGAAGCTCGGATCGGCCTTGGCAAGTCGTTCCACCGTTGCTTCGTCAATAACGCGCAGCCGCGTTCGCTCCTCGGCAACTACGCTAGCACTTGTTGGTCCGGCGTCTACAAAGGACATCTCGCCAAAAAACTCGCCGGCGCCAAGGCCGGCCAGCCGGACCTTCTGACCTTTTTCCTGACGTTCGACGCGGACCGAGCCTTCCTCAATAAGGAAGATGGCTCGAACGATGACGTTTTGTTCAAGAACGAGATCGTTACGGTCGAACTCCTTGACGGGTCCCTCGGTCAACAAGTTGCTCTCTTCGGCAGGAGCGAGAAAAGGGAGGAATCGCATCGAACTCTGTTGCTGTCACCATTCAAAAAAACTCCCGGGCTTGCCGCTGGTGAGGTGTTGGGTTGCGACAGTGGCGCAACCCATCATAGGCTAGTGTGCATGTCTTGTCATGCCTACCGCGCACTGTAAGTCCATGATCGCGACGGCCCATTGGTAATCCAGCATTGGCACGAGATGATCCCCACCCGACCATCGCCGACAGTATCCTTCCGTCTCGTTCAGGCCGCGCGTCCAGCTTCCGCGATGGCGAGAACATTTGAGAGATGGCTGCCAGGAAAGTGCACCTTGACGTCAACTGAAACTACTGACTGGATCCAACCTCGCCTCGCCAATACCACGCCCGACGGGGCTGCCGAACAGACGCAGTCTATGCCGCAACCCAGCCGGATCCTCAAAAAATGAATGAACTCCCAAACCTATGGCTGCCAAAGGAAAAGATCAAAATCCTTCTACTGGAAGGAATTGCCGACACCGCTGTAAAGGTCCTAAAGGGAGTTGGTTACGTTAACACTGAACGACTGACGACGGCGTTGGAAGGCTCGGCCTTAAAGAACGCAATGGCTGGGGTACACGTGGTTGGTATACGCTCACGAACCCAGCTGACTGCTGAGGTCTTGAACTCGGCCGATTCCTTAATCGCGGTGGGCTGCTTTTCGGTCGGTACCAACCAGGTTGATCTTCCCGCAGCACAGCGACAGGGGGTGCCCGTATTCAACGCGCCTTTCTCCAATACCCGCAGCGTCGCCGAGTTGACGTTGTCGGAGATTATCATGCTGATGCGTCGCGTTTTGCCAAAATCAACGTCTGCGCATCAATTCGGTTGGGACAAGTCGGCAGTTGGCTGCTGCGAAGTGCGCGGCAAGACCCTCGGCATCGTGGGATTAGGCAACATCGGCAGCCAACTCGCTGTCATGGCCGAAGCCATGGGTATGCGCGTCATTTTCTTCGACCGGGTAGACAAGTTGCGTCACGGAAATGTCGAAGCGGTCGAAACGCTCGACGAACTGCTGTCAAAGAGTGACGTCGTCACCCTGCATGTGCCGGAAGCAGCCGACACAAGAGAGATGATTGGAGAACGCCAGATCAGAACAATGAAGCGAGGCTCGTACTTCATAAACAACGCGCGCGGATCAGTTGTCGATCTTGACGCGCTGGCGGCCGCTTTGAAGGACAGGCATTTGGCTGGTGCAGCGGTCGATGTCTTTCCGATCGAACCTTCGGCGAACTCGGAAAAATTCATCAACCCACTGCAGGGACTGGACAACGTTGTTCTTACCCCGCACGTCGGTGGATCGACCGAGGAGGCACAGGAACGCATCGGTACGGAAGTGGCTCGCAAGTTCGTCGACTATCTGGATAACGGATCGACCTTGGGCGCCGTGAACTTTCCGCAAGTGATCATGCCCAGGAGGCCCTCAGGCACTCGCTTTCTTCATATTCACAACAACGCACCGGGAGGGCTCGGCCATATCA
This sequence comes from uncultured Alphaproteobacteria bacterium, assembly GCA_963847435.1. Classification (GTDB taxonomy): domain Bacteria; phylum Pseudomonadota; class Alphaproteobacteria; order Rhizobiales; family Hyphomicrobiaceae; genus CAWJZR01. The sequence continues at coordinate 18,715 of CAWJZR010000019.1, forward strand.
ACGAGGTTTTTTCCCGGCGGCAGCTCAATATAGCCGCACAGTACTGCGAGACTGACAGCCAGATCGGTTACGTGGTGGTTGATCTGGACGGTCACGTGCGAGATGCCGAGGGCTTGCTTGATGATTTACGTCTCGTGCCCGGCACTATTAGTGCACGCATATGCCTCAGCAGAAGCACGTCGCGCACGTTCCTCATTAGCAGCCAATCCAACGCGATTTGGTTGAACCGGCTCGACCGAGGAGCGAAAACCTAAGAAATCCATGTTGGCGACAGCTTCGAAATGTTCTCGCCGCGACGATCAACGAAAGCCGAGGAGATGCGCGGCCCATGGCGCTCGCTGGAGGACGTCGGCGACTGGTTCCGCAAGCTTCTCGATCCCATCGGCAGCATCCGACCTGCCGAGTTCAGAGCTGGCCTGGAGGAGCAGGCGCTTGCCGCCTATTTACTGCCTCCGAACATACCGTCGCGGTTAAGTCGGTTGCGCTCGCCGATAACGTATCGGTCTGGCCAGTAATGCCGATAGGAGCGCTGCGAGCACGTTCATTCCGCCCGTATCGGGCGCAGGCGCTGACTTGTGGAACGTGGAGTTCGACGAGGAGGTCTGGCGGATTGGCTGCATGGGAGGACTCCGGCTAAAGTTATTTTTTCAACTTAACCCTCGGCTCGGACCCCTCGAAGTTCCGAGCGGAACACAATCGCCGCAATTAGAGCCAGACTTTAGAAATTTGCGAGAGCGTCACTCTCGCCGGAGGAGATTGAAATGCGGTTTGCTTGCGTTCTTTCTGAACACCGTTCTACCGGCAGTACGCGCGTCCAACCGCTCGCTGCGCCACACGAAGGCGTGTTGATCTGCCGGCGGCCACGGAATTTGCGGGCAGTGCAGCTAGCGCTCCGGCATCGAAGGTCGAGGCACTGTTCATTATCTGGGCATAAAGGTCGACATCGCGTATCCGCGTCTCTCATCAGGCGCAAGGCGTTAGATCTGCTAGCCTTTGTTTGAAGTTTTCTTATCGGGCAGGAGGCTTGTATGTACGTGCGTTTTTGGGGTACACGGGGGTCCCTCCCCAAGCCAGGCCCAGACACCCTCGGCTATGGTGGGAACACCTCATGTATCGAGGTACAGACGGCTGCCGGTACGCTCGTAATTATTGACTGCGGGAGTGGTCTCCATGGCTTGGGGCAGGCGTTGATGACCGCCGGGGGCTCCGTTCTAAAGGGTCACATCCTCGTTAGTCATACTCATTGGGATCACATTCAGGGCATTCCGTTCTTCACTCCGTTTTTTGTGCCTGAAAACGAATGGGACATTTACGCGCCCAGAGGCATCGGGCAGTCCATCCAGGAAACGCTGGCTGGGCAAATGCAGTACGCCTATTTCCCCGTGAGGCTCGATGAAATGGGCGCCTCGATCCACTACCACGAGCTGATCGAAGGCGAATTCCAGATCGATGACATTACGGTCCGAACGCGATACCTGAACCATACGGCTCTTACGCTTGGGTTCCGGTTGGAAGCTGATGGCGCTGCGTTAGTGTATGCGTCTGATCACGAGCCGTTCTCCCGCCATTTGGCATCGGGCAAGGGTGATATAGGGAGACAGGATCGACAGCATTGCGAGTTTCTCGCCGGTGCTGACCTCGTCATCCACGACGCGCAGTTCACCTTGGACGAGTACTCGAGTAAGATCGGGTGGGGACATAGTACTGCCGAATACGCCGTCGCAATGTGCAAAGCAGCAGGGGCAGCAAGACTGGCTCTGACCCATCATGACCCCCTGAGAACTGACAACGCAATCGACCAGATCGTAAGGGATGCTCGCGATGATCAATCCAGAATGGCACCGGCACTCGACGTTTTCGCCGCAGCCGAGGGGCAAGACCTAGAGCTTAAAGCGAATGGGCACGCGCCACCGCGACGGACAATCAGCAATGCCGCCACGATCTCAGATGCGACTGCTTTGGTCAGCCACCTCCTCTTGATGTCTGTGGAGATCCTGTCGCGGCCAACACAATACGAGAAGTAGCACAAGCGGACGACATCGCAGTGGTCGAAGCGGGCAACGTCAATGAAGCTTTCGTGACCGCACAATCGGTTCAACCTTCGCTGATCATTCTGGGGTGCGGAAGGAGGGCTGCGGATGCTCTGGGGTTCTGCAATCTGATCCGAGGGATGGAAGACACGGTCGCACACAATATCCCCATCATCATTGTGGCTGACGAAGGCGACGTCCTCACCCGGACCGAATTGACTGTCGCGGATTGGCTGATCACGCCGTTCTCATCCGCTTACGCACGAACCCGCATCCGCGCGTGCTTGCTTCGCACAGCCTGTCACTGGGAACGAGCGCCGACAACACAAGATGAGGAACAGCGCCTCGCTGCACTTCAAGATCTTGACATTCTTGATACGCCGGCGGAAGAGCGCTTCGATCGGATAACGCGTCTCGCCGCTTCGATCTTCAACACACCCATGGCCCTCGTGAGCCTTGTCGACCGGGAGCGCCAGTGGTTCAAATCAACTCATGGGCTGGATGTCACCGAGACGTCGCGCGAAACCTCATTCTGTGCGCATGCGATATCTTTGCCAGAGGTTCTCGTCGTCCCAGATACATTTCAAGATTCTCGATTCCTGACAAACCGCTGGTCACTCTCGCACCTCGGATCCGGTTCTATACCGGCTGCCCAATATTCGTAGAAGCTAGCTGCGTTGGAACCGTGTGCGTATTGGACAACCGACCACGTCAAATTGATGCTCAGGCGGTTAACTTGCTGCGTGATCTAGCCGCGTTGGCCGAAGTTGAACTCTGCAGGCCGCAGCGCATTAGCGAATGAAGCGCGAGCGAGCTGGACCCCCAACTTAGCGAAACGGGCAAGTGTCAGCTTGCCTAGCACGTCGCTTGCGCGCTATTTTCATGATCACCGCGCCACTACGGTCTGATACACAAAGTCTTTCTCTGGGTTGCAATTTGCTTGGACGGTCGCCAGCTTACGGACCGATGCTAGACTGCCGCTGTGCCTTTGCGAGCAGCGACAGGAGGTGAACATGTATGCGGGCGTTCGTCAGGTAAGAGCAAAGCCCGGCGTAGCCGATGAGCTGGCGCGCCGGATCAAGGCGGGCG
>CAWJZR010000020.1:0-34449 GCA_963847435.1 uncultured Alphaproteobacteria bacterium
CGTCTGCCGCGTTCAGGGTAAGCGGTTCACCGAGGGCACCTTGTCTGCCGGCATAAGCCCGGTGATGGTCGCGCATGGCACGCGATCGGCACGACCATAATGACGACCATATTGATATCATACGCCCGTGCGGTTGCGCCGGGTGGAGGTGCTGACCGGCGTCGAGCGGCGTCGGAAGTGGCCCGACGAGACCAAGATCGCGATCGTGGCCGAGGCGCTGGCAAAGGGCGTGGTGATCTCGGATGTGGCCCGGCGCCACGACGTGGCGCCATCGCAGCTATTCGGCTGGATGCGACGGTTCCGCGCTGAAGCGCTTGATTTGGTGACGCCAGGCGTCGAGCCGCCGATGTTTGCGCCGGCCGTCGTCGAATTTCCGCCGCTCCCTGCCCCAGCGCCGTCTCCACCATTGGAGACGCCCGCCTCGATCGAGATCAGTGTCGGCAACTCGACGGTTCGCATTCGCGGTGCCGTCGACGGACGACGCTCGCTGCCGTGTTGAAGGCGCTGAAGGTGCTGGCGTGATTATCCCTCCGACCGGCATTCGCGTGCTCGTGGCGAAGTCAACTCCGTCAGGAAAAGGATGCTCTCACCGCCGAGGTCGACCGCCTGACGGCCCAGAACGAGCGGCTCGATCACATCGTCGGCGTGCCTGCGCCGCGCCCAGTTCGGACGCCGCTCGGAGAAGATCAGCGACGATCAGATCGAGCTGGCGCTGGAGGATATCGAGACCCACCACGGCGCCGAGGACGCGGCCGCCGAAAAAGCCAACGACATCGTGAGGGCCGAGGGCACGAAAGCCCGGCGCGCCAATCGCGGCCATCTCCCTGCGCATCTGCCGCGCGAGGAGGTTGTCATCGAGCCCGCCGCGAAGGCGTGCCCCTGTTGCGGCGGCGCGCTTCACGTCATCGGCGAGGACGTGTCGGAACGCTTGGATAAGATCCCGGCCAAGCTGCGCGTGATCGTCACGCGCCGACCGAAATACGCCTGCCGTAGCTGCACGGACGGCGTCGTGCAGGCGCCGGCTCCGAAGCGGCTGATCGAAGGCGGCCTGCCGACCGAAGCGTTGGTCGCCGATGTGCTCGTGTCAAATACGCTTGGCACCTGCCCCTATATCGGCAGGCGCAGATCTCGTCGCCGAAGGCATCGAGATCGATCGCTCGACGCTGGCGCATTGGGTTGGCATCGCCGCCTTCGAGCTGGCGCCGCTACACGACCGGCTCCTTGAGATCCTGAAATCGTCGACGAAGCTGTTCGCCGACGAAACGCGATGCCCAGTGCTCGATCCAGGTCGTGGCAGAACCAAGACCGGCTATCTCTGGGCCATCGCCCGCGATGACCGGCCCTGGGCCGGCATTGATCCGCCGGCGGTCGCCTATCGCTATGCGCCGGGGCGCGGCGCCGAGCATGCAAACGCTTTGCTGGCCGGCTTCTCGGGCGTGCTGCAAGTCGACTTGAACGAGGATGGCGATCGACGAGTACCTTCGGTTGACCGGTCGCAAGCCGGGTCAGTTCCTTTTTGCGGGTCGTGGCGAGGCGGACCGACGACACGGCAGTACGCGCGCCTCGTTCAGGAGTGGGTAGGCAGCATCGGGCTCGACCCGACTAAGTTCGGCACGCACTCGTTGCGGCGCACCAAGGCCGTGCTGATCTACCTCCGAACGGGCAACCTCAGAGCCGTGCAACTCTTACTCGGGCATTCAAAAATTGAGAGCACCGTTCGGCATCTCGGCATCGAAGTCGACGCTATAGAGATCGCCGAGAAGATCGACATCTGATCCGCTGACGCGATAGCCAGAAGACCGGACATGGTCGGCGGCGCTAGTTGCAACGCCGATCGCTTGGTGCAGGACCGCTTGTGGGCGGCACCGGACCTGCAGGCCACCAAAATCCTGGTCTGCCATCAGAAGCAAACCAACTCGGCGGCCTGTGCTTGGCGGCACGCAATCGGGGCACTGAGGTCGAATTGACTGGGTAGCGGCCGATATCAAGCAGCCGTTACCCGCACCTGGGGAGGACCGTCGAAGCTACCGCGAAGGGTGTGAGCCCTGAAGGGGAGGGGGAGGCTTCAGGGCTCACTGCCGCTCAGGATAGGCACGGGGGATGTGCTATTCGTCGAGACAGCACGTCAGAGTACACAAGTCATAAGAGATACCAATCTCGTACCTGGCATAACTTATCAGCCGGTTTGACCACGTCTGCCGCCGCTTTCCACTCGCCGCTTGGCATTGCTCCGAAAGAACGCTGTGAGGTCTCAGGACTGCTTTTTGTGACGGCTGCCTTCTCGTTCGAGGAGAGCTTGTTCCAGGCGCACTGCAGCTCTTTGATGCGCTTCAGTTCGTTATCAATCCGGTCCGCCGGGCTCTCGGCCATGCACTGCCCCCTTGATGAGACCTTCGCGATGGAGGTCCCCACCGCGACTATGATCGTCCATCGCATGGCTGCACAAAGACATCATGACCAGGGGGACGGCATGAGTTCTGCTGCCTTATCGGTCGGCTTGGGCTCACGTCAATGCCGAATCCAGGGCATCGAGCAACGTGCTCCTGAGGGTTCTGCCTTAAGCGTCTCGCCCAGAGCCCAGTGAGACACTTGACCAACGCACCGTGGTCCAAGGGCTTGGCTAGAATAGGCGCCCCGGTAAAGGGCTCCGCAGGCGGGGTCGCCCGCGTAGCCCGACACCACAACGAACGGTAAACCGCGGCTTGGCAGAGCCGCGGCGACGGGCTCGGTGGTTTCTTGCCCGAGATCGATGTCGAGCACAGCCGCATCACATCCGTGCTCGTTCAAAGCCCGTAGCGCTTCCGCCACCTCGGCTACGTTCGCGACAACATCGAGTTCCTGCGGCTTCGAGCACGTCGCCCATCTCTAAAGCGATTAGTGGCTCGTCCTCAACGATCAGGATGCGCGACATGCTGAGGTCTCCAGGCCGTAGTCGATATCCGACGAGTTATCAAGGACCTTTTGCACCGGACAATCCAGATGCCACTTCAGGCCTCCGAGACCGAAGTCGAGCTTCACGATAGCGCTGAGGCCTCTCTCGGCCATCCGTTCCAGGACCGTCATGCCGAATCTCTGCGCGACGGCGCTGATACCACAGGCCCGCCGCTTTCCTGCCACTCGATGATGAACCGCTTCCCGTCAGCCGACGGGCCGAGGCGCCACCGGATCTCGACCTTGCCGTCCGAGTCGACAAGGCGCCGTATTTGCCGGCATTCGTCGCGAGCTCGTGCAGAGCCATGCCGATCGTCTGAGCAGCCTGGGCACTGACGTGGAGCGGGGGTCCCGACAGGGTGATGCGGTCGCCGACGAGATCCTGCAAATGGGCGAGTTGCGATCGGATGAGATCGGCAAGATCGGCATCGCGCCAGTCCGAACCGATCAACAGGTCCTGGCCGGCCGAGAGGGCGCGCACGCGTGCCAGAAAGCGCTCTATGAAGTCGACCGGGGCGGCAGAGGCGGTGTGGCGGGCAATCGCCTGGACCACGCCGAGCATGTTTTTTGATCTGTGATTGACTTCGCGCAGAAGCAGCCGAATTTGCTCGTCGCGTTGCCGGCGCTCCGAGATGTCGGCGATGGATGCAACCACATATGTCGCGCCGGCGATCTCCATGGGATGCCGATCTCGACCGGGATTTTCTTACCATCGCCGTTGCGCGCGTAGAGTTCGCGCCCAACACCCATTGGCCGGGCTAGAGGATCCTTCATGTAAGCGTTCCTCAATCCGCGATGGGAGGCGCCGACGTCTTCGGGGAGAAGAAACTCCACGGGTAGGTCAACGAGCTCGTGGGGCTGATAGCCGAAAAGGCTCGTCGCGGCTGAATTGACTTGTTTAATGCGACCCAGCTGGTCCGCCATCAGCATGGCGACCGGAGCGTGCTGGAACAACCGCTGGAAACGGGTTGACAGCTCCTGCAACTCGCGCGTGCCTTCATGGACACGCACCTCGAGCTCGTCGCGCGAGCCCTTCAGCTGCCTCAGGGTCTCCTGATCGCTTCGATCTCGCTGGCAAATCGCCGATTGGCGATCTGCAGCTCGTTCGGGCTTGGTATCGCCAGCGCCCTGGGGATGAGAAAAAGATCGCAACCGCGGTCGTCGCGGAGATTGCTGCCGTGACGGCCTTTACCGCTCCTTGGACTTCGTAAATCGGGTACCAAAGGGTCACGAGGTTGACGATGTGTGTCAGCCCACACCATAAGATAAAGGCCGCGAACATGCGGGCTAGACCCTTCAGCTCGACATTTGGACGGCGGCTGACAAAAATCCAGATCGCGACCGGTATGGCTGAGTAAGAGAAGAAGATCAGCAGGTCGGAGCCCGCATGCAACGCAATGAGCCAGGGCTTCCAAAGCAAGCAGTAGCCATGCGCCATATAGGCGACATGCTCGAGCATGTCATGCATGGGACCCCTCCCAAACTCGGACAAGCTGTTCGCAACGCAGCACGCGATCGACTTGTTCCGCGGCCCCCGCGCTTCGGGGGAGCGGGTGGCCCCGAAAGCCAGAGGAAGCAAGTTCACAGGCGAGGACGCCGTTGATGCACTCACCGGCTGTTGAGGGGCCGCGAGCAAGCTGATCGGCCGTCGGCCGCCCTATCTCTTTGTAGCGTTATTTTCCCGTCTTCCACAGTCATTGCACGGCTATCTAGACATGTCCGGTCAGGGTCAATTTCGACGATGCGCTTATCTATCAGCTTCGGCAGCTGGCCCTCCAGCAGCGGAGTACGGCGGGTCTTATGGTCAATGGCGGCACCGTACGCCCGCAAGAAGGCCCGCGAAAAAGTGGCCACTGACGGCAACACCACCCTATAGGTGGCCCCGTTGTCCAGGTTCGGTCCCGAAATTTTCCCCAAATCCGGGCGGCGCAGCGAGGCCTGTACGGCTGCGATGCGGGCTGGCCCGAGATTTGGAAATTGCTCGCGAGTATTAATAGCTCAGCCCGGCGTCTCTTACCGACGTCGACCGCTCGATCAGCGCGATTAAACAGACGGGCATGTGCTCAGCGATTTGCCCCCAAACGGGCGCCGTTTTTTCCCCCGCGGCGTTTCGTTGACATTACCTGTCGTTGAACTGCTCGCTGCCATCAGCGCAGAACGTAAACGACTTTTTCCACTCATCCGCACCGTCGGTGCAATGCTTCATGGCCAAGTCCACGGCGTCCTCAATCGTAACGGCGATACCTTGTCCCCAACCGCCTCGGTCGGGTACGGCGCGTGCCAGCGCCCAACATTCGCTCCCGGAGATAGCCGAGTATAAGCAGTTGCCCTTGCCGTGCTGCTTTTCGCAGTTGCTGATCGCCGCCCTCCGCGCTTCAGCCTCGGAAGAATATCCCCAAGCGCCGAAAAAGCTGCCCTCGAAGCGCGCTACTGCCCCCGATCGTCCGCCACGGCGCGCGACAGGTGTCACAAGTTCTTTCTCAATCGACCCGCTCAGCGCTTGGGCTTGAGACGTTGTCACAGCACAACATGAAAACTGTGCGGCGATGATCGCCGCGCGAAATACCTGAAATCTTCCGCATCGTCGCCACCGAAGGTAGATCGAATACGATTGGGCCCGGAACGAGTAGTTCGAAATTCTAGTGCACCTCGGTAGTCTCTTTTGGCACCCCAAATCACGGCTCCGAGAACGACAGGGCGAAATTTGTCTGTATTGAATGCGTGGCTACGGCTCCGGCTTTCAAGGCAATCGCAAAGCGATACGGTTGGAGATGCCCTGACGCTCTGCATCTCGGATCTGCTCAAAACGGCGCGCTCGTGCCGGGCATGCGGGAATTGATCCCCTTCCCTGAACGCCTGTCAATGCTTAACAAGGATCTCCGTCGGATTATCGCTGAGACCGTCAGTTAAGGCAGGCAAAAATCAGGCGCTGTTTTGCCAGGTCAGAGAGCCTAACGGCATGGCTCTTCCTAGGTGCGATGGCGCGGTCGCCCTCCTCTGGTTGGATCGAGCGCATCGGAGCGTTGGTACTCGCGGCCTTCGCGGCGGTGGTAACGAGCAGGTGGGCTGGCTGGGTGAAACGGCGGGCCGTGCAACTTTGTAGAGCCGGGATCATCGCCGCCACAATTGCCGCCGGTAGGGGATCAACCCGCTGATCAGAACACTTTTTGAACCGAACGCGACAGTATAAATCCGTGCTGCTTGGAGTTGAAGCACCTGAGTCCCGTTTGCTCGGACCGGCACGTAAAGCCTTTCCTTTGCCAGACCTGCCCATACTCCAGCACGGGGTGACTAGGATCGTAGGTCGTATCGCCAACACACCAGCGCTCGCCTTGTTGACCGTCGACCGTAACGGCAAAAGCATGTCCGTAATCCCCCTCGCACGCAGACGGCCGCGGAGGGGTTCTGTCGATTTCTCTGATGTCGCAGCGCACCTTGATTGCTGTCGCTTCAAGATTATCCAACATGCAGTGGATGTTGTCAGACGGTGTTCGGAAGCCAGGGAGGGCACCCTCGTGCTCGGATGAGGCCTGCTGTGCTTCGGCCAGACCTGCCGCCAGCAGCGCGACCACCGCAATGATCCCCCTGGTCGCTCTCTTCGGTCGATTGTTCAAAAGCGTCCTCCGCCAAGCCAGTGCGAGCCCAGCATAGGGCAAGAAGTCCTTGCGCACCATAAAGTCGGGCCCTCCGTTGTCCATCAAAACAGAAGGAGCCGTCACGGCTGGAACTCAGGGAGGGGCATCGTAATCCTGCACTTTAGGCCGTCGGCATCGTATACGAGTGCCACGTCTGCGCCGAATTCGTACCGCAACATGTCGCGGATGATTGCAGTGCCAAAGCCGGTTCGCGTCGGCACAAACACCCTTGGCCCGTTCTCTTCTCGCCAAACCAGGATGAGCCGGATGGTGTCGTCTTCGCTTTGTTCGGCATGCCAGTGAACCAATAAGCGCCCACCTGCTTTCGACAGGGCACCATGCTCTGCGGCATTGGCCGTCAACTCGTGCAGAACCTTTGAGAGCGCTTGCGCAGCCTTCGGGGTCAGAAGGATACTCGACCCGTCAAGGAATATGCTGAAGAAGCTGCGATAAGGAGTTACCGCGTCTTCGATAAGCTTGAGAAGATCGTGGTCAGTCGCATCGCCACCCCCAACCGCGATGGGCTTTCGCTTCAATCTCTCGATACCAAGCCTGAATAAGGTAATGAAGTCCCAGCCCGCCATAACTGAACCTGATACGTGGTTTCGGCTCGGATTGTGAGCGCCGAGGCCTACGCATCCTTCCCCGCCTGAGGGCGCCGTAGAAGTTTGAATTGGATGTGCCCGGGATCGCGCAAAAAACCCCGGTCGGGTGGCAACCGCGATCGGGGAGTATTGGCAAGAAGTGGAGTGTCGTTCGGATTGGAGTAACGCTTCACCGAGCAACGGCAGAGCTAGCGATTTGTTCCCATCCGGGCAAAGAGATTCCTGCAACGCCGGGGAAAATTTGCAGGTTTCCCTGGGTGGGGGTTGGCCGAAAGCGTGGCATTGGACCCCAACAAGTCGCCGTCCGCGCTCCCGGTCGGGAAAGTTGTGCTCGGAAGGATAGCAGCGAGAGCGGCTCGGCCGCTGTTGGCATTGTAACCATCGACGCCGTCGGGGGAACCGGTCAGCGCAACCGCTGGAGGGTTAAAAGCGTAAGCGGGACCCGGGCCAACAGTTAGTACAACGTGCGCACCTGCAGCAGCAGATGGTCGGGTTCGACGCGGCAAATCTCCTGACGCAGAGGTCGAAGCGCTGATCGCCTTCCTTATCCACATGGCGACGCGCTGAGCCAAAGAGTGCTTCCGCGCCCGGCATGACGATTAAGCGGATGGCAAGGTCGGCGTTTCATGCTGTGGGAAGCGCGGACAACGCCACGTGGTGGCGATGACGGCGCCGCGTACCTGCGATCCGCGAGCGCCAACTTATAAAGCATTCGATGGACTGCAGTCTCGCTCGTATTGAAAGCCCAACGCATGCGACAACCCCCACACCGACCTGACCACCGCCTTTCGCCATGGTTGCGGAAGCCTTTTTGCCCCGACCTTAAGAGTGTACTCTGCAACTCTGCTTCGGGATGCCTCTGCGCCATAACACTCTCTTAGTCTTAGTTGGTATCCCTGAGGCTAGGCAAACCCTGGCATGGCTGTCAGGGCACCTTGGGCGCAATGCGAGGACCTGGTATGTGGCAACTCGTGTGGTGCATGGCGTCGACGTGCTTCGGCACCGTCTACGTGACCCCTCCACAATTCGACAACGTGACTTGTGAGGTGGGACTGAATGAGCTGCAGCAGGCCAATCCAGACGGAACCGGCTACTGCCATGTCGCAGAGACAGATAAGGAGCCTCCCTTGCTGTTCCCGGGTCCACGCTGAACTCGGATTATGTGAGGTGACGTGGAGTCTCGAGCGTCTGATCGCCTGACATTTTGTGTCGAAACCAATGGCTCGATGCTCAGGCAGCTCTTCCCTGATCCGGGCTGCCTGCCGCTCGTCAGCCGTCGCGCTTTGGGGCCCCGGGGCGATAGTGGTCGGCGCTTCCTGCGGCTAGACTATGCCCGGGCCCGAATGCAACCCTGCAAAACTGGCGAGCGGGTGCAGGTAGCCGACCACCCGGCTTGGGCGGTGCGTCAGGCTGGCGACTTCGCGCAGCCGACGCGCAGCGTCACCTTGAATAGGGCTTGCAGCTCAATCCCTCAGCCAGCCAAGCCGAACCCCGACCTTGTCCGAAAAATTCTTCGAAATCCGGTCGGCGGCTAGGCCGTTTACGGCGACGGCGCGATGCCCGGGGGACGCGGCGGGCTCCCGGGCGGAGGGTCTAAGCGTGAACCCGGCCCCTTTTCTCACGACGAGCGTGACGGGCCATGAGGGTCCGGACGTGGTGGCGCTCGCTCCCCACGAACAAGCCCCGGGTGTATCATCGTCTATGTCGCGGGCCTGTCCAGGTTCGGTCCCGAAATCTCCTCGAAATCCGGCCGGCGCAGGGAGGCCGTCTACGGCGTCAAGGCGGGCTGGCCCCGAGATTTGGAACTGATGCGCATAGTTACATGGGTTAGCGTTTCTGATCGTTGAGCAGGGGTACGTCTGCGCGTATCAGAGGTCGCGCCGGGGCAACCCAAGCATTCCCTCTCGGCCGCGCGCGGCAGTTCGGTTGCCCGCGGCCAAACTGGTCTCTGGCGCACTCCCTCCACGAAAAACACCACGTGCAGATGGCTCTGACCCCGCGCTGGGGCTCCCCCATCGCGGATTGTTGCGCGCATGTTCTACTATGTGCCGAAATTAATTGCATAACGTGGTTAACTTCATCGGTGCCAACGGCACCCGTGACTGTGGAAGTAGAAAACCACGGCCGGGCACCTGTGCCCGAATCAGAGATAGACCTCGGCTAAATTGACGCTTGATCGATTGCCTATTGCGTCGAGATTCCGGTCGAGCCATTCCAGCGTGCGGCGGCGGCCCGCGTCGCGCAGGTGACAGAGAAAATCCCAGTCGGGATTGAGCTTTGTTGCAACTCCGAGATGCTCTAGCGCCATGTCGTCGTGGATCGAATGCATATTGATCCTGGCATACTTGGTCTGATCAAGTGCGCCCTCGTCGATCAGCTTGGTAACGAACGTGATGGCTCGCATCTCGCGCATGAGCGAAGAGTTGAAGGAGATCTCGTTCATGCGGTTGAAAATCTCGGGTGCGGTGGTTGGCAGTTTCTTCCTTTCGAGCGGATTGATGTGCACAATGACCACGTCGCGCGAGCCGTGCCGGTAGATCAGCGGGAAGATCGCGGGATTGCCCATGAAGCCGCCGTCCCAGTAGTGCTCGCCCTCGATCTCAACCGCTTGGAACAGGTAGGGGAGACACGCCGACGCCAACACGACGTCGGCCGTCACGTCCTTGTTCTCAAACACCTTGATCTTGCCTGTCCGGACGTTCGTCGCGCTTAGATAGAAGTCGCGTTGCGACCGGGCAGACCTGCAACCGTCCGAAGTCCACGACCTTCACCAGCGCATCTTTCAGTGGATTGAAGTTGAACGGGTTGAGCTGGTAGGGCGAGAACAGATGGGTCATGGCCTGGAAGACCCTGAACATAGGCGGATAGTCATTACGAATGCCGCCGGCCTCGAGCCATTTCTCCCACGGGAAGGTGCGAACCGGACTGTAGAGCTGGCCGGCGTCCGAAATCGCCCTCCAGAATTCAGTGAGCTTAGCGCGTGCACCGTCCACGCCACCGATTGATACGCCATAGGCCATGACAGCCGCATTCATGGCACCGGCGCTGGTCGCGCTCATCGCCTCGATGTCCAGGCGGCCGTCCTCGAGCAGCTTGTCGAGCACGCCCCAGGAGAAGGCACCGTGCGCACCGCCGCCCTGTAGCGCCAGCGTTACGGGCTTCGCCGTCACGGACGCTCCACGTTGCATATTACTCGATGCGTGGGTCTTCTTTTGCATGGTCAATCTGACGTCCATCCGGCGTCGCCGGCAAGGCAGCACCAGCGATCGAGTTAGCTATCGCGCGAGAGGGGGAGATTTTTGGCATAGAACCGCTCGATCTGCTCGACGCTCGTCCCGGCGCTCTTGAGGAGGAAGATGTAGACCTATGCAGCGCTCACTGTTGATCGGAGGATTTTGACCCGGAGGCTCGGTTGATGCCTTGTCTGCTGCTGCTTTCTCGGCAGCAGCTTTCTCCGAAGCGGCCTTCTCTGCTTCAGCTTTCTTTTTGCCGTCGTCGCAACCCGCAAGGGTACCGCTACCGTGGCAATCGCAATAAGAACCTTCTTCAGCGAGTGATCGCGCGGGAGTTCAACATCTTGTCCGCGTTTTGGGTTACGGAAAGTTGGCCCTAGGTCATTGATCGGAAACTATGTTAGTGAGATTCTGTGTGCGTTGCGCCATCGGATGACTGCCTCGGCAGGGCGTCGGCAACGGCACTGTCACATGAGGACGCGTGACTCCCGGCTCTGACTTCACGCACAGAAACTGCTGGTAAGCGGCTAAGTTTTGAGCAACTTCCGCGAAGTTTTCCGACGTCCCGATTGCGTCGATGTCAACAATTTCAGCCGCCCAGAATAACTCGTCCTCCTGAAGTATTACGTAACGACCGCTGAGACCATCAATCAATCCGCTTCTGATTTTTGGCATTGACTTAACCTTGGCGGCTGATGGTTGCAGACGGCGCACCGAGACTGAGAGAGTGGGTATCTTCTTAGGCTTTCTTAGATGCCTCGTCTCGTGGGCAGCAACTCGATGGTAAACGATCATACTTCAGCTGCTCGCCCGCACGGTGCGTCGACAACGGCCGGACACGGGACGTTCGGCAAGCGAATTTCGTCTCAGTTGCTCTGACTTACCTGCGGCTGCCAAACAGCTGCAGAAGAAAGACGAACATGTTGATGAAGTCGAGATAGAGGCTCAAGGCGCCCATGATGGCGCCCTTGGCCACTGCCGTCGCATCGCCGCGGAGCTGGTAGTAGACGGTCTTGATCCGCTGCGTGTCATAGGCCGTCAGACCTGCGAACACGAGCACACCGATCACAGAGACCGCGAACTGCACCGCGTTCGACTGAAGGAACAGATTGACGACCGAGGCAATCAAGATGCCGATCACGCCCATGATCAGGAACGAACCCCAACCGGAAAGGTCCTTCTTCGTCGTGTAGCCGGCAAGACTTAAGCCGGCGAATGCTGCGGCGGTCACGAAGAACACCTGCGTGATCGACTGGCCGGTAAAAACAAGAAAAATCGACGACAGCGAAATGCCCATTACAGCCGCGAACAGCCAGAACGCGAGCTGCGCGCTGCCAATGCTCATCGTGTAGACTCGAGCCGACAAGTACCACACGAACGCCAGCGGGGCGAACATGACCACATACTTGAGAGGCGACTGATACAGCACCTGCCCAAAGGGCGTCAACGTCACCTGGCCACCGACTTCACCGGCCACTGAAAGCGCTGAGACGACGTAGGCCGTAATTCCGGTCAACGCGACGCCAGCCGACATATAGTTGTAGACGCTGAGCATGTAGGACCGAAGGCCCTCGTCCACGGCCGCACCGGTGCGCGCGACCGTGCCATGCTGCGGAAACCTGTCTTGAAGCTGTGCCATCTGCCAGTTCCCTTGAAACTCCGAGAAAAAACTCGGTTTGTTAGTCAGTTAAATTATAGCCCAGATACCGAGTAGTTGTCGTCATGCTTTCAAGAACCGGCGCAGCGCTATGAGGGTCACGACGGCAACGACGTCGACGCTGGTTGATCGTTGAGCAAGGGCAGGTCGTAGCGCAGAAGTTCGATAATCGCGCACGCGTCGCGGCATCCGAGGCATTCGACCGAGGCCTGCTTGCGCAGTTCGTCGCCAACCCGCCATCTCAACCTTCCGAGGTGCAAGGTGCTTGCTCATAGCCGCGAACAGAATCAGAATCGCGTCCCCGGCAACCGACTGCCACTGAGCTCTGGAACGGAGCGTTGATATGGGCGCTGAACCCGAGACGCACGCCGATCAAGTGACGATCACGTTGATGAGTCCTCGGCCACTGTGCTGGCCGCGGCGAGGATCAAGAGGTAGTAGGCCTTGCGACGGCCCTAGGTTCGACTCGGTGACGAACCGGCTCATGAGGCGCTTGGCCCCGGCGTAAGCACCAGCGATGCAACGGGACAGCTCTCGACTGGTTGCAGAGCGAACGGTGCCATACTCTGCGGGCCGTCTGTGATCGACCCGGGCCGGACTGGTGGCGGGCGATCGAGGCGGTGCGGGAGCAATGACGCCACAAGGATGATTAGGTGAAGTCAAGTGAACAATAGCCGATGGCATCGCATTGTCTTGGCCGTTATTTGCGGCACCGTCGTTTATTGCTGCACTTCCGCGCTCAGGGCCGGCTCACCGATGGATGAGTGCAACTCGGATGACCCCGAGAGAGTTGTTTCCGGGTGCTCGGCAGTACTCGAACTGACGACCGATCCGAAGCAGCGCGCGTTCGGTCTTGTCCGTCGCGGCGAGGCTTATGAAAAGAGGGGCGACCTCGGGGCGGCCGTCATCGACTTCATCGCGGCATCCGATGCCGACCCGCAAAACTTCTATGCACGAGCCGATCTTGATCGGGTCTCCCCGCACGCCGCGACGAAGAGCGAGTTTGACTCTCCCATCTGGCCATGGCTCGTCGAGGGGATCGATTTCCCGCGCGGGTTCGACCCAACCGTTGAACAGGGCGTGGCGCGGCCCGGCAACATCCGATACAGCTTCGTGCCGCCCCGTACTGACTACCGATATTGTCGCGCGGCCTGTTTTTTGGACACAGCTTGCCGCTCATGGGAGTATACCGCACCACCGGACCCCGAAGACGGAACGCCACGGTTAACTGCGAGTTGTCGCCTGCTGGCGGATGTGCCCGAGCCCGCCAAGGCAGCCGGCTCGGTTTCCGGCGTCGTCCGACCTGACGGTCCGATCACTGCAGCACCGGCCTATGAGTTTGGCGATGGTGACGCTTTCGGCGTGCGGTTCGACACACCCGTTGCACTTGGTCCTCGGCTGCCCGCGTCGCGACTGCCGATTACCGGACCGCATCAGCTGCAACCTCCGAAGCCCCATCCGCTCCTGAATTACTACACCGCCGATGCGCTTCACCGGGGCTCCGTTTGCAAGGTGCAAGCATATGGCGGTGGATTACGCGCCAACGCCCACGCGCAGAGGCTCTTGCGCGAGCTCGTAGCCGGTTTTGGCAAACCGGCAGCGAAATCGACGCCAACAAAGTACGTTTGGGATTTAAGTTCTGTAACCGCCAGGGTGATCTTGGAACCGGGACCGCGTGTCACTATTGAGTTCAAGAACTACATTGAATGTGAAGCAGAAGATAAAGCGGCCGCGGAGCTGGACCGACGGACCCACGGCAAGTGGTCTGAGGAGGACTTAAAGGACGTGCTGGTCCATGAGCCGCCGGTCTCTCCCTGCTGATCAGTTGGCAATCAGTGAAAGCAGTGTCGCTGCTCGAGGCGAGTTCGTTTTTGTAAGCTGAGTTGCGGAATTCGTGGGTTCGGTCGTGGTGCTCGCGGTGGTCGAGCTCATGGATATTGGGGTGTGGCCGTTGCCGGGCTCGTATCACGCGGATCGGAGCGGAAGAGCTCACGTGATAGGATGCCTTCACTTCGGGCGGATCGCGGAAAATCCCGAGTTGGTCGGCCAGCAGCCACCTTTGGGTGCATGCGGCGGAGGATACTGGCCGCAATTGCTTGGGACGCTGCGGCCGTCGCACGATGGCTTTCAACGCGGCCAGTTCGGCTGCATTCAGCTTGTCTTTCATACCATGCAAACCGGCGAGCATGGTTTCGTCTTCGTTATCGTCGCCTTCGGTGCCCATGCCTGGGGTGCTGGCGCGCGAGTTCATGACAATGCCGGGGCGCTCACGGCGTGAGCGCGCTTGCCCCGTGGATCACGGTAGAGCAGTTCGCCGCGGTTCCGTTGAACTATCCGGCTGATCAACTGAATTTCTTGCGCAGCTGCTGGCCCTGGTGCAAGGCCGCGCCCAGTCCGCCCATGGTCCGCCAGAGCATGTGCGTGCTGAGCCAGAGTCCCATCCGGGACTTGGGCACGATGTGGGAAGCCGCAAGCGCCATGAATTTTTGCTTCGAGGAAACGAGCTTGCCGTGGATGGCCTGGTAACGACTGAAGGCGCGCTGCAGGTCTGCCGGGCATTCCGCCAGGGCTGCGGCGAGCTGATATGCACCGGCGATGGCGAGGGTAGACCCATCGCCGAACAATGATACGCAGGACGCTGCATCACCGAGGAGCGCGATCCGTCCCCGCGACCAGTCCGCAACCTGCACGCGAGCGACCTGGTCGAAATACATGTCGCTGGCCGCGCGCGCAGCGTCGATGAACTCCGGCACTCTCCAACCCAGGCCGCCGAACGCGATTTGGAGAAGACGTTTATGCTGGTCGATGTTCCTATAGTCGAACTCGGGAAGTTCCGGGTGCCAGTAGACGAAATAGGCGAGCGGATTTCCCTGGCAGGGGTGGAATGCCACCAACTTTCCAGGTGTCCTGAGCAGGAACATCTCGCGTCCGGCGTCGCTGCAGCGAGGCAAGGCAACCGTCGCGGCATAAAGCCCAGCATGCCGGACGAATTCGGCCTCGGCGCCGTATACGAGGCGACGGACATTCGAATGCATCCCGTCCGCGCCGACCACGAGATCGAACCGGCGTGCGCGCGAACGCTCGAACGTCACGTCCACACCGGTGTCGTCCTGGGCGAGCGCCTGGACGGAATCACCGAAGACGTACTCGGCGGTGTCGGCGCTCGCCGCGTGAAGGATGAGCGCGAGGTCACCACGCGCGATCTCGATATCGTTGGGCGCCAGCACTGATCGCAGCATTCCGATGTCGACACGCGCGGTGCGGCGCCCGGCTGAATCTAACAGCATAACGCCATCCATGCGAATGCGCGCCTCGCGAAGCTGCGAGGCGATGTTCATCCGCTCGGCGACATGGGCGGCAGGGCCACGGACGTCCACGGGGCTGCCGGTCGTGCGCAGCGACGCACCACGTTCGATAACGGTCACCGACCACCCGTTTCGGGCCATCCAATACGCGAGCGTGCACCCTGCTATTCCCGCCCCCGAAATCAGGACTGTGCGACTTGTCATCGAGAAATTCCTGGCGGAATTCACTCATTCCTCGCGGCGGACATTGTGCAAGGGGGTCCAACTCAAAGGGTTCGAATAGGTCCACGCAGCTTGGCCGCCACAACGCGGGATACGAACGTAGAAATCCTTGACTTCTCCCGGCCTGTCCGTCCGCCGACGCGACTTATCGACCAGAAAGACATACTCCTGATCGACGTTGAACTCCTCGAAACGAGCATATGATTTTTCTTGATGATACTCGACCCATGTTTTCCCATCCTTGACGAAACGACCGCTCGGATAGGCGTACGCACGCCCAGCTGGGCAGTCGCCGGCCGAGGAGGTGCGGCGGTAGTAGGTCGTGCCGGAGGTGCAGCACACATCCCGGCGCGTAGCGCTCGGCACAACATTCTTGAGCCAGCAAACGGCGCTGGGCTCCTGGTACCCCGGTGCCACATACGTCCAGGCGAGGCAGCGCTGATCCTCGGCGCAAAGCCTCTGGCACACAGAGGCATCAGCCTTGTCGAGCCGGTGCGAGGCATAGTCGCCGCCCGGTCTGTCCATCGCGACCTCGAAGGATGTGAAGGCCCTCTGCGTCGCACCTCCATCCCCCGGATGGCGCGCCTGCCGCTCGGCCGATGGCGGCAATCGCGAGAGGAGACCGTAGAGCCCCAAAGCGAGCGCCGCCAGAATCACGGCGCCGGCCGCCAATATCAGCGGCACCAGCCGGCGCGGCGGTGCGGGGGGCGCGGGCAGGCCCGGCGCCGGGGTCATCGCGGCTGCCCCGCCGAGTTTCAGCAGATGTGCGTGTACGGGGCGGGGGATGTTCTTGACGTCGATCGGACCAAGGTCCTGCGAGCTGATGGTGAGCTTTCCGACCAGCTGCTCGAACACACCGTTGGACACGCAAATCCCGTCCGGTGGCGCCGCCGCCTCGAGCCGCGCCGCGATATTGACGCCGTCACCGAGCAGGTCGTCGTCCTTGACGGTGACGTCCCCGAGGTTGATGCCGATGCGCATGCGGATGCGCTGCTCGTCGGCGAGCGGCAGGTTGAGGGTCCGCATCAGTTCCTGGAACTCGATGGCGCAACGCACGGCCTCGACCGGGCTGGCAAACTCGGCCAACAGGCCGTCGCCCATAGTCTTGAACAGGCGTCCATTGTGGCGCGGCAGCAGCGACCGCATCACCTCGATGCGCTCGTCCAGCACTTTCAGCGTGACTTCCTCGGTGATCGCGACCATGCGGCTGTAGCCGACCACATCGGCTGCGAGGATTGTCGTCAGCCGGCGCCGAACGGGCTGCTCATTCACCGCGCTCGCTCCTTCCCAATTCTGCCGCGCGATCGCGGCCCTCGGCCGCACATGACACGGTCATGTTCGGCCTGTGCAAGGCTCTTCTTTACGCGTCGACGAGAGCCGAGCCAGATGACGCGATTATGGGGCGTACCGGCGTCGTGCGCTGCCAAGCGCAGCATAGGACGCCTCGCACAATAGTCGAAGCGCGTTCGGTGTGCGTGTGATGGTTTGACTCGGAGCGGCGGCACTCCGTGCGAACGGTCGTACGCCGTCACATGATCGACAGGCAAGCGATGCGGCAGAGATGGAATGCGGTCCGTGGCCGCCACTGGCTGGTCGAAATTGACGACGGAGCCCTGGCACTAGCTCGCGTGCATCGCCGACGACGCTCAAGGGGAACCGCTCGAGGTCATCTGGGGACGCGGAAGTCGCAATCGGCGGTTTCAAAAGCATCGGCAGGTCCCCGCATGCGTTCCCAACGTTGCCGCATTTGTTTGCACGCCAGCTGCGGGTTTTGACCTTGACCCAGCCACCTCCGGGCCCCGCCTGGTACGGCGCGTCCAGACGCTTCGATAGCCCGCTCTTGCCGCGGTCGCGGGGTTGCGGCTCAACTCCAGCAGTTCCAACGTTGCCCTGCTGTAAACGCAAACTATCGCGGGGAGCGCCAATCGATGTCTCTTCCGAACTTGCGGCTCAAAAGGGGCCGCGGCGGCCCTAATCACGGTAGCCGCACTCATCGATGTTATCGCTGCTCGCGCAGAAAATGGCGACTTCGCGCTGAAGGCGCGTGGCTGGTATCATGAGCATATTGGTCGATGGCAGCGACGCCGAGTTCGAGGCCCTTCGCGATCCCTGCATCTTGGTCAACGGCCGGCGTATCTGTCCCGGTGCTGATCGTGATCGTGGGGTGGCGGCTGGAACCGATGTTGATCCCGATGCCGCAACGGCCGCCGGCGGCCGGCCACCCGCCGCGAGCAGCCGCACGGAGGGTGGTGTCACCTTCGTTCCTGGCGTGGAGGGCGATGACACCACCTTCACAGCGCTCGAGGATCTGTTGCGGATTGCACTGGAAGAAGGGCAGCTCGAGGAAGCCGGCAGCAAGGCGAACCAACTCGCACGGCTTATCGATGAAGCTGGCGGCAGACCGGTGCAACCCAGAACGCTGACTCGCATCGGCGAGGCGCTCCTGGCGACAGAACAGTTCGGAGAGGCTCGGACCTACTTTCGCCGCGCCTTGGAAACCGAGCTTGTCCGCCTCCAAGACCTTTCAAGCCGTGTCAGCGTCAGTCCTTCCGATGCGTTGAGCATGGCCATGGCGCCGATGCTGTCGGGACTTGCCCGGGTTGCTGCAGGTGAGGGCAAGCCGATGGACGGCCGCCGGCTTTTCCAGCGTGCGCTCGTCATGAGCGGCGATCCGGATAACGCCGATATTCTCAAGAGCTTTGCGATTTTCGAGTGGCAACAAGGGCGGCGGCTCGCGGCGTTCGATCTGATGATCCGCAGCCTCAAGCTTACGCGTCAATTTTTTGGCGAGACAACATCGTCGGCCGACACCGAGAATAAGCTCGGCCATCTTGCTCTCGAACAGGACGAGACGCTGCGCGTCGTGCGGGGCAGAAGGCGAACGCCAAGTCGCGCTTCGAGCTGGCGGATGGTCTGGCTCAGTGCCGACTGCGATACGCCGAGCTTCGCCGCCGCTTTCGTGAAGCTCCGCTCCCGCTCCAGACGATCGCACTGGCAGATCACCTGAAACTTGCGTTCGACCATGGTGTGAAGCCGACGGAGATTTCCGAGATCATTACCCATCTCGCGTTCTATTCCGGCTGGGCGAACGCGATGGCGGCCATTGCGGTGACGAAAGAGGTGTTCGCGGAGCGCAACATCGGGCCCGATAAGCTGCCTGCGGCGTCTCCCGCGCTGCTGCCGCTCAACGAGACCGCCGAAGCCGATCGCGCCAAGCGCGTTAGCGATCAGTTCGGGCCAATGTTCCCCGGCGTCGTGCAATACACGACCGACATCCTGTTCCGCGACCTGTGGCTGCGCCCCGATCTAGCGCCGCGTGACCGGAGCCTGGTCACGATCAGCGCTCTGATCGCCAACGGACAGGTCGCGCAGCTGACCGGCCATATCCCGATCGGGATGAACAATGGCCTGACGCAGTCTGAGATCGCCGAGGCCATCACGCATCTCGCCTTCTACGTGGGATGGCCCAACGTGTTCTCGGCGATGCCGATTGCGAAGGAGGTTTTTGAGAAGCGCGCCCGCTGACTTATCACCAGAAAGGCGCCCTGCCTGCTTGTGCAAGGAGCCACAAAAGGAGCTGATGTGGAATGTTTAAACTGCTCTTGAGAGCTTTCGTCATCACACTCGGATTGATCGGACCTGCAATGGCACAAGAGCGCATTCGGATTTCCTCCGACTGGGGCAAGGTCACTGCCGAGCTGGTCGACAACACCGCGACCCGATCGCTGGTCCAGATGCTGCCACTCACGATCGACATGCGCGATCACCTTCGGCAGGAAAAGACCGGAAATCTGCCGTCGCCTTTGGCAGCGGCGGAGCGGCAGCTCGAGTTCTCGAGCGGGACGCTGGGACTGTGGAGTTCCAATCACTTTGTGATCTACTACCGCGACGGCCGCGTCCCTCAGCCCGGGATCATAATTCTAGGCCGAGTTGCCGGTGACGTTTCGATTTTTGATCGGCCCGGTCCTGTCACCGTCCGGGTGGAGCGCATCAATTGAAGTCCTCTGGCTCTTGCGCCAACAGGTATTCGGCGCCAACGCGCCGTGGGCAAGGCTCGTCCCCGCCTCGCAGGCGGCGGGCTCACGAACGACAATAGCAGCGAGTGAAATGAAGCGAATAGGAGCAGACGATGCCGAATGACAGTGGAGGCTTCGCAGGAAAGGTTGCGTTCGTAACCGGGGCAGCCAACGGCATCGGCCGAGCGGCGGCGCTGGCTTTCGCGCGCGAGGGCGCCAGTGTGGTCGTGGCCGACATTTCGGAACAGGGCAACCAGGAAACGGCGCGCATGATCGAGCAGGCCGGCGGGCGCGCGCTCGCGGTCAAATGCGATGTATCGCGGGGCCACGATGTGAAGGCCGCGCTGGAGAAGACGGTCGAGACCTTCGGGCGCCTTGACTTCGCCTTCAACAACGCTGGCGTCGAGCAGCCGATCACGCCCGCGGCCGATCTCACGGAAGAGGAATGGGACCGGATCGTCAATATCAATCTTCGCGGCGTGTTCCTGTGCTTGAAGTACGAGATTCCCTTGATGCTCAGGCAAGGGGGCGGTGCGATCGTGAACACCTCCTCGGGCGCCGGGGTCAAGGGCATCGCAGGTCAGACCGCGTACTGCGCCGCAAAATTTGGCATCGTCGGCCTCACGAAGGCGGCTGCGCTGGACTATGCGAAGTCGAACATCCGCGTGAACGCCGTGTGTCCCGGAATCATCGAAACACCGATGATGGATCGCTTCAGCGGAGGCACGCCCGAGGGACGCGAGCGGGTGATCGCGCAGGAGCCGGTCGGGCGGATGGGAAAGCCCGAAGAGATCGCCGCCGCCGTGGTCTGGTTGTGTTCGGACGCAGCGGCATTCGTCGTCGGGCACGCTATGATCATTGATGGCGGTCAGACGGTTTAACGCCGCGAGAAAGTCGGGCGTGCCTGAGTGAAATCTAACGAGGTCTGGGCTGGCGCCCACTGATCCAGCATTAATGCAAAAGGCTACTTCCGGCTGAGTTGGGTCAGTCGCGTCGCGGCCGTAACCATTGCATGGAAGAATTGGCCGGAAACCGGTCATTGGTTCAACCGCTTGGGCCGACCGAGCGCATCCTGGTTTGTCTCTCAAGCAGGGAGACAGACCAAGAACGACAACGATGCCAACCCGACCGGCAGGATCGGCCGGCGCCCGCCGTGGAACAAGGGCAAGCTCATCGGTGCCAAGCCGCCACTGCGGCCCAGTCACGTCTGGTCGATCAGGACCAAACTGCACATCGAGCACCGGACGCGAGATCTGGCGCTCTTCAATCTCGCGATCGACAGCAAGTTGCGGGGGGTGTGACGTGGTGGCGGTTCGCGTCGATGACGTCGCGCCGAACGGCTACACACTGGATCGCGCAACCGTGCGCCAGAAGAAAACCGGGCACCCAGTCCGGTTCGAGCTGACGGACCAAACCCGGCAAGCTGTCGACGAATACCCGCGTCAGACCGGCCGGCAGCCCGGTCAGTTTCTGTTCGCCGCCGTGGCGAGACTCATCGCGGCCTGACAACGCGGCAATATGCTCGGTTGGTCGGCGAGTGGATCGCGAGCATCGGTCTCGACCCGCTCAAGTTCGGCACCCATTCGCTGCGGCGCACGAAGGCGACGCTGATCTACCGCACCGGGAACCTGCGCGCGGTCCAGCTACTGCTCGGTCACACGAAGATCGAGAGCAGCGTGCGCTACCTGGGCATCGAGATCGACGACGCCATTGAAATTGCGGAAAAGATCGACATCTGAAATACCCGAGCAGAGCTGTCGTGCTCTGCCCGAACCTCGTTCGACGAGATGGGCCATAACCGGACTAGGCACCGCGGCAATATCTCCGTACGAAAGGTATTAAACCTCAGTTCCCGAATGGGATCGTCAGTTCCGTCTCGTTCGTGTCCACCACGAACACCGCGAGGAGCTTGGCCGGCTGCGTCTCGCTGGCATTGGCGCTGACGCCGTGGCGGTCGCCGGGCAGCTCGGAGAAGCTCTGTCCGGCCTTGTAGGTCGTCACCGGTCCGTCGTTGACCTGACTGCGGATCGCCCCCTCAAGCACGGTCGCGTAGATGAAGGCGGATTTGGGATGCGTGTGACCAGGCGAGTAGCCGCCCGGGCCGTATTCGACGAGCACGCCCTTGATGCTCTTGCCGGGAACGTTCGGCAGCTCGTGCTGGTAGACGAGGGTCACCTTGGCGTTCTTCGACTTCGGCGCATCCGCGAGGACGCTGCCGAACGGCAGGGTGGCGACAAGCAGCGAACAGAGGATGCGTTTCATGGAGCCCCTATCCTTCGGTTGGCGGATGCGGGATCAGGCTGCTGCCTGTGAGCGGCGGAGCCATTCGTCGAAACCGATGCGGCCGAGGCGCGCCTCGCCCAACGGCACGAGCGAGTGCTCCTCGACCCGGCCGCCGAAGTATCGGGCCTCGGGGTCGCTCACGACCTCACGCGGGTCGCCGACCGCCTTCAGATAGCGGGCGACGATTTCGTTGAACGGCGCTCGTTCCGGGCCGGCGATCTCGACGATGCCGTTTCGCGGCGCCGCGAGCGCCACATCGGCAACGATGGCAGCAACGTCGTCCGCCGCGATGGGCTGGAACAGGCCGGGCGAAAGCCTGACCATGTTTCCATCCGCACTTGAAGCGGCGATGCCGCCGAGGAATTCCAGGAACTGGGTCGAGCGGATGATGGTGTAGGGGATGCCGGAGGTCTTGATCAGTTTCTCTTGGGCGACCTTGGCGCGGAAATAGCCATTGTCGGGCGTCCGGTCGGTTCCGACGATGGATAGCGCGACATGGTGCCGGACGCCCGCTGCGGCCTCCGCCGCGAGAAGGTTGCGGCCGGAGGTCTCGAAGAATTCCAGCACCGCCTTGTCTTCAAATGAGGGCGAATTGGCGAGGTCGATCACCACCTGCGCGCCGGCCATGGCCTCCTTGAGGCCCTCGCCGGTGATGGTGTTGACGCCGCGTGTTTGGGCGAGGCGGCGACGACCTCGTGGCCGCCCTGGCGCAGAATGGCGACGGTCTTCGAGCCGATCAGGCCGGTGCCGCCGATGACGACGATCTTCATGGTTTACCTTCCCTTGCTATGCAAAAGGCAGAACGCGGCTAATCGAAGAATTGGCGTGCGTCGGAACCGGGAAAGCTGGGAGACGTTTAACGCCGGAATCCGCATGACGTTCCGCGGGGCTTAGAAACTTCACAGCCAAACCTAGATACGCCTGGCCGACTTACGCCGGGCGAGAATGCTGCCGCAGCACGTTTTGGGCACAGCAGCAAAAAACGAGCGCGACTGGCCATCACGGAGCAACGATGACGCAGGCCAGTGCCGCGCCAGCAGAAAGCATTGTCGAGGATTTTAGCGACAACAGGAAAGGAGACTCTATGTCATGAGTACCATTGCCACCAAAGATGGAGCTGAAATCTACTACAAGGACTGGGGCACCGGCCCGGTCGTCACCTTCTCGCATGGCTGGCCGCTCAATGCCGATGCATGGGACGGCCAAATGCTATTTCTCGTGCAGCACGGATACCGATGCGTCGCCCTCGATCGCCGGGGCCATGGCCGCTCCAGCCAAGCTTCAGCCCACAACGACATGGACGGCTATGCCGACGACCTCGCGGCCGTAATTGAAGCTCTCGATCTGAGAGAGGCCACGCTCGTCGGTCACTCCACAGGCGGAGGCGAGGTCGCTCGCTACATTGGTCGTCATGGCACCAAGCGGGTGAGGAAGGCAGTCCTCATCGCAGCAGTGCCTCCGATCATGCTCCGGACGCCATCCAATCCGGAAGGCCTGCCGATCGAAGTGTTTGACGAGATACGAGCGGGTGTCGCTGGAGACCGGTCGCAGTACTATAAGGAACTGGCAATCGCTTTCTACGGTGCCAATCGGCCCGGAGCGAAGGTTTCCCAAGGTACTCTCGATCAGTTCTGGCTCTGGAGCATGCAAGCCGGCGCCATAAACGCCTACGAGAGCGTCAAGGCCTTTTCCGAGACCGACTTCACCGAGGACCTCAAGAAGTTCGACGTCCCTACCCTGGTTTTGCACGGAGAGGACGACCAGATCGTTCCGGTCAAGGACTCAGCGAAGAAGTCGGCCAAGCTCATCAAGGGCGCCAAGGAAATCTACTACCCGGGCGCTCCGCACGGCCTCACCGCCACCCATCAGGATCAGGTCAACGCCGACCTGCTCGCTTTCATTGCCAGTGGACAAAAGGAGATGGCGGCTTAGCGGCTTGGATGTGTTCGACCTCAGCGCGCGTTGTCTCCTAGATGCGCGCCGAGGGCTGGACTTCGAGTCCGCTCCGGGTCAGCAAGAGCCGACTTGCGCAGCTGGAACGGCTGCCGCTGTTCCTCTCAAACCGACCATTAAGCTTGGTTTGTTCTTGCTCGACCCGAGTTGCCTGCCGGGCCCGTGTCGTCGGCCGCAAGCGACGACGCAGCCGCGGGCGGTGACGCCAATGGCGCTAGTGACCGCGCCTTCAAGAGGAACTCCGACGGCTTTTTCTGTCGTCCGCCTATCGCGACGGCACGCACAAGCGCCCCAGCGACTACTGGGTGCCTTTGCCGGCCTGTACAGCGGTGCGCGACCGGGCGAACTCTGCCAGCTTCATGTGGGGGACGTCCGCCGCGAAGGCGAAATTTGGGTGATCGACATCAACGCCCACGGCGACAAACGGCTGAAGACCGAAAGCTCGGCGGGGCTGGTGCCGATCCACCCGCAACTGATCGGGCTCGGCTGGCTCGACTATGTGGAACACTGCCGCACTCGGGGGGCAGGAGCGCCTGTTCCGGACGAGCAACGGTCCATCACGGTGTGTTTCGGATCGCGCTGTCCGAGGTAATCTGGAATGAGCGGCAGATCGTGCCGCTGTTGGCGAGATAGAAACCGCAGGAGTGGCGAGCTCCAATTGCCAGCGTGTGTAAGCGCGGCGCTACGCTCGTCCGGCAAAACCGCGCCAGCTCCACGGAAAGCCACGATCGAGCCGCGATCACGCGATGGGATCAACACTACTGACTATGCCGATGCCCGTGCGGAGCCCCATGAAATCCCGGCTACTCATTGCCCTGCTGGTCGTCATGCACGGCGCCCACGCCGTCCGCGCTGACGATGAAGATAAAGACCTGCGGCCCTGGTTATGCGACGCAACCCCGCGTGTGCTGGATCAAATCCGAGAGCTGCACGGCGTGTTGGTTGCCAGCCGCAAATTTTGCCGGACGGCCGGGCCGTCAACACCTATCAAAGCGAACGCGAAGAGGTGACGCTCGAACTCAAACTCGACGAGCAGAGCTGCCTCATCTCTCACCACCGCTTTCCCGCACGGGAAGGTTGGCGGAAGAGCCATAAGCCCCAACGCCCGCTCGCACAGGCAGACATTCGCGCCTCAATCGCGACACATTGCTGCGGCGCACCGTCGCGGCCAGCAATTACTGCACTGCGTCATGCTGCTGATATCGTGGAAAAGTATTTCTCCGATCCCGGACGTGTGGCCAACTTTTTAAGTTGACCGCGTGCGAAGCCGATGCTGACTTCCCCCCACCAGAACGGGGGAACACCCTCCACAACCCACGGCGATAGAACGAATTCTGGTGTTGGCTGCAGAGTCTCCTGCCACGGGGCGACGAGACGAAGATCGAGCTAGGCATCGCGCCACACGGATCGTGCGAACACGATCATCCGTGGTTGGCTGGCTCCCGACCACGCAGGTTTGTTGTGCACTGCAGCACGCATCGCCAAGTAGATGGAGTTTGATACATGCGGACTTGGATCCTCACAGCCCTGGCCCTCGCCACGGTCGGACTAATCGATGCGCGCCCGGCAAGCGCGAGAACCTGCCAGACCTGCTCCGGCCCCGGTGCTTCGGCCAAATCGGCAACCGCGCGCGCACACCATGCGAGCAAACGGCGGTCTCATCAGACCGCTTCTGCTTCGCACCACTCGCGCCGTCATGCGCGTGCCCATGACGGCGGTTCGAGCGCACATTCGGGTATGGCGTCGTACTATCATGAGCCGCAACGCCTCGCCTCCGGTGGTCGGTTTAATCCAAACGCCCTGACGGCGGCTCATAAAACCTTGCCATTCGGCACCAAGGTGCGCGTCACCAATAACCGCAATGGTCAGTCGGTGGTCGTGACCATCAACGATCGTGGGCCCTACGTGGGCGGTCGCGTGATCGATCTCTCGGCAGCGGCTGCCGGCGCGATCAACATGAAATCCGCCGGCGTCGCGCCGGTCAGCCTCGCAGTGCTCGGCCGCTGACCTCGCCCGTGCAATTCAACCTATGTGACGGCGGCGCAACGGCTGCCGTCACATCGCGGTAAAATAATAGCCGCGAATGCCGTTGTTGTAAGTTTCTTCGGCGAGTGCCAAGGCCGACGCTGCTGCCTCTATGTAGTCGCTGTGGCCGTGTGTATCGCCGGGCTTCGGCAGCGCGCCAACCATGATCGACAAGACGTTGTACTGCCAGGCCGACCAAGTGAATTTGAAGAACGCGTAGATGTAGACCAGAATCAAGATGAGCACTTTGACTTCCCCAAGCAGGGTGCCATGTGTCTCGTCTACGGGAGCTGGGAAACCCTCCGCTGCCTTCGGCGCTGTTCCCAAGAGCGCTGCTAATCCACCGAGAATGAATATGGTTGTCGAGGTAAAGAAGAGCGCGCCGCGAAGCAGATTGCTGATGAGCGCCGCATCGGCAACATGGTTGTCGCGTTCACAGAGCCGTTCGATCCAGCGCCTTCTGAAGGCTTTGACAACGGACATGAGATGCGATCGCTTTGCATCAACTCGCTGCACGACGTTTGCATAGCCAAGCCAACACGCGAGAAACATCGCTAAGGCGACCGTATCGAGATAGTAGGCAGACGAGATCATCACCGATCACTCGCAAAACCTTACCAAGCTGGATTGCAAACTGTGGCTGGCCACCGCGCACGACCGTCTTCACGTCTTTGTACTCCACGTCCAATTCCGGCGCATCAGGAGTGTAGCCATTGCGGAAGCAAATGATGTCGTAGTCGCGACCCTCCAGTCGCTTTTGCCAATACTCCGCAGGGACCGTGGGGGCCGTTTCATTTAGTCCCTAAGATCTTGCTCCGAAATTCGACGCGGCCTTTTGTCAGCGTCACTTACCCCGCCGTACCTCCGACGGGGTTTTTTGGGGGACCAGCGCACAGGCAGAGTGGTTTCATTACGAACAGGCAACGTCACTCACTGACGTGCACGATGACTGGCCCCGCCATCGCCGTGGCAGGCCCGGCAAGCAGCGCCGCAAGTTCCTTCTCGATCCACGCCAGGGCGCGCCGGTTCGACTCCTCCGCCGAAGCCGCGTTATCGAAGATGCTCACCGCGGTCACGGTGTCGTCAGCGGCATAGATGACGTAGTAGGCGCGGAACCCCGGTACAGAACTGATCCGCGCGACCACACCCTCTTTAATTCGACGTGCCAGCATATCGGCGACGCCCGGCTTTGCCTTCACCTGACGAATGCCCGCGTACATGCGTGCCTCCCTGGTCGATTGCTCCGTCATAATGCGAGCAGGCCATTCTGCACCGCAGCCTCAAACGCCACAATGCCGTGCCGGGCTCAGCGGAAATCAGCATTTACATTGCCGTATCCTTCACAACCAATCTTAGCGAAGTCCGAAGCCGTAGGCATTCCACACTTTCGGTCCCATAGGTCCCCAACCGTGGCCGGCTACGCGAAAGCATCAGCCACGAGGGGTATCTGGCGAAAGAACAAGGGCGCTCTCGCCTTTACACAGCGAGCACTGAACGGATCTGCTCCTCATATTGAGCCACCGCTTCAAGCGCACGCTGTTTCATGACAGGGTCAGCGTTGGTGGCGGTCGTGAACCCCTCTACCCCCTCGCGCGCATTCGCCATGATCCGGCCAGCTGCAGACTGCGGGTTGAGCTCCCGTTTGCAGATTGTTTGCAGGAGTTGTGTGAGGATGACGCCAGTGGCGAGTGCAAGGCCCGATAGTTCCGCGTTCTCGCGTTTCAGCTTTGCAATTTCTTCGTCGACTTTCTGCACATCTGTCATCGCCCGAACCTCGCCTTGCAAATGGTCTCTGGTCGAGCGAAGTGTGCCACAGCGCCAAACGCAAGCAAGCACTCTGCGCCTGCGAAATAGAGTGCCATTCTCGCCACCGTCAGGCACACGGTCACTCGGCCTTGATCCCGACGAGATCCGGCATTGCGGAGAAATTGACGTCTGAACTAAGCGGCCACCAAACGACCGGGATTGACCTCTTGGTGCATTTCATTCCAGTAGGCCTCGTCGTGCCTGCGGATCGAGCCATCGGCGGCGCAATCAGTAGACATTTTATCAACGTAACGCGCCGGAGTCGCGGACATGATCGAGGTCCGCCTCTGCTTCGCCCCGCAATGTGACGCGTTCTTCAGAGACGCGAGCTGAAGGTCAGACTTTCATGGGGATAAATTCCGGTGACCCCGAGATCCTCGACCCATCCGCTGTTCGGTGAGTTCGAGGGATCTATTTTTTGGGTCGTTTCCGAGGGAGGGGGCTGGCGAAGATCAGAAGAAGCCGAGGGCCTTGGGGCTGTAGCTGACCAGCATGTTCTTGGTCTGCTGGTAGTGATCGAGCATCATCTTGTGCGTCTCGCGGCCGATGCCCGACTGCTTGTAGCCACCGAACGCGGCGTGGGCCGGATAGAGGTGGTAGCAGTTGGTCCACACGCGGCCGGCCTGGATGCCGCGGCCCATGCGGTAGGCGGTCGCGCCGTCGCGGCTCCACACGCCGGCGCCGAGGCCGAAGATGGTGTCGTTGGCGATGGCGAGGGCGTCGGCCTCGTCCTTGAACTTCGTCACGGCGAGCACCGGTCCGAAGATCTCCTCCTGGAAGACGCGCATCTTGTTGTGGCCCTCGAGCACGGTCGGCTCGATGTAGAAGCCCGAATTGAAGGGGTGGCCGAGATCGGCTGCCTTGCCGCCGGTCAGCACCTTCGCGCCCTCGCCCCTGCCGATGTCGATGTAGGAGAGGATCTTCTCCTTCTGGGCGGAGGACGCCTGCGCGCCGATCATGGTCGACGGATCGAGCGGGTTGCCCATCTTGATCTTCTTCACGCGGGCGATCGCCTTCTCGATGAAGCGGTCGTAGATCGAACTCGTGGACGATCGCGCGGCTCGGGCAGGTGCAGACCTCGCCCTGGTTCAGCGCGAACAGGGCGAAGCCTTCCAGCGCCTTGTCGAGGAAGTCGTCGTCCTGCGCCATGACGTCGGCGAAGAAGATGTTCGGGCTTTTGCCGCCGAGCTCGACGGTGCTCGGGATGATGTTCTCCGAGGCGTACTGCATGATGAGGCGGCCGGAAGTTGTCGAGCCGGTGAACGCGATCTTGGAGATGCGCTTGTTGAGGGCCAGCGGCTTGCCGGCTTCGACGCCGAAGCCGTTGACGACGTTCAAGACGCCGGGCGGCAGCAGGTCGTGGATGAGGTCCATGAGGACCATGATGCTGTAGGGCGTCTGCTCGGCGGGCTTCAACACGATGCAGTTGCCGGCGGCGAGCGCCGGAGCCAGCTTCCAGCAGGCCATCAGCAGCGGGAAGTTCCACGGGATGATCTGGCCGACGACGCCGAGCGGCTCGTGGAAGTGGTAGGCGACGGTGGTGTCGTCGATCTCGCAGATCGAGCCTTCCTGGGCGCGCAGGCAGCCGGCGAAGTAGCGGAAGTGGTCGACGGCGAGCGGGATGTCGGCGGCCATCGTTTCGCGGATCGGCTTGCCGTTGTCGATCGTTTCGATGGTCGCGATCTCAGGAATGAACGCTTCCATGCGGTCGGCGATCTTGAGCAGTGCGGCGGCGCGATTGGCCGGCGAGGTCTTGCCCCAGGCGGTCTTGGCCTTGTGGGCGGCGTCGAGGGCGACCTCGATGTCCTCCGCGCTCGACCGGGCGACCTCGCAGACGACCTGGCCGTTGATCGGCGTGGTGTTCTGGAAGTACTGGCCCTTCACCGGCGGGACCCATTGGCCGCCGATGAAATTCTCGTAGCGTGAGCGAATGTGGATCTTGGCCTTGACGCGCTCGATGGCCTGCGTCGGCGTCTCTTGGACCGTGAGCTGCATTGGATCCTCTAATCGATGGGGGCGGTTTCCTGAGCGGCATCACAACACGACTGTCGCGATAAGGATTTGACTCTCGTCAAGCGAATGCCCGCCAAAAAGCCCAGGAAAGTCACGGACCGGGCAACAAGGTCTTATGGCCAAAGCCGCCGTATCGGGGAGGCAATCCCTATTTGTCCTGAGGCCGGAATGTTGCGCTGCGATGACTTGTTTTGACGCACGATGAGCGCGTACTACGCCCGTGCCGTAACTTGTGTGTCTTGTCGGTCGCCAATACCCTGTTGCGGCTCAAGGCGTTGTGACTGATCCTTCCCGCATGCACAGAAATAAGGGGCCGAGAACAGGATTTCTGCAGCTCTCGGCCGGGTGTTTCGTTTCAGACAACGGCTGATCACTTCTGTGTCTTCGGGAAGGCGATGAGGTTCTTGCGATCGGTCTCTCGATGCTGACGAACACCATCTTATTGCCGGGGACGGCAGCCTTGGGGTCCGCGATGTAGGCGTCGAGCGCCGCATCATCCCAGGTCTTGCCCGATGCCTTCATGGCGTCGGAATAGTTGAAGCCTTCGACCGAGCCGGCCTTGCGGCCGTTAGACGCCGTGCAGGCTCGGGCCAACCATGTTCTTGCCGGCGTCTGTGCTGTGGCACGCGCGGCACTTGTTGAATTCGCCCTTGCCGGCGTCAGCGTCCTGCGCCGACGCGGCGGCCGAACCGGCTGCGATCAGTCCAGCGGCAAGCGGCTGCAGCTCGCCCGGGCGTGATCTAAAGACCCAAGCTCGCCGCGCGCGGATTAATGGCCACCGGCTTCGGCGTTGCGCGCGGTCTCGAACAGGAACCAAGTCCGCTTCTCCGTTTCGTCGATGTAGATCTCGAGCAGGCTCGCGGTGGCGACGTCATTGGCATCATCGCAGACCTTGTGCGCCGCGCGCATCGCCTTGGCCATCGCCACGTTGTCCTTGCAGAGCTCGTTCAGCATCTCCACCGGGGACACGAACAACTCGTCGTTCTCCTCGAGCGAGGTCAGCGCGAGCGTCTGTGCCAACGACCGGATGGTCTGTTGCCCGAGCTTGCGCACGCGCTCTGCGAGGGGATCGATCGTGGCGAAGATCTGGTCGGACTGCTCGTCGAGCATCAGATGGTAGTCACGGAAATGGGGACCCGCCATGTGCCAATGAAAATTCTTGGTCTTCACGTAGAGGACGTAGGCGTCGGCAACGAGCCCATTGATCTTTTTGGCGATCTTGCCGCGGTCATCCTCGGCTAGATCCGAGGGGGTGAGGAGCGCCGAACGATCGGTGTCATCTCCTGCCGGCGTGCGTGCCAATTCCACCGCTGATTTTGCTTTCTGCATGAGGCTCTCCCTTTGATTTGGGTCGTCTAGCGCTGCGATGAACGATTGCCGGGTTCGCGGGGGGCTTCCTGACCTATTAGCCACAAGCCGCAAACTACGCACACGGCTAAACCCCGCGTCTGCTCTTTCGTTCCGTGCCGGGTCAGGGCTTTTCGCGATTAGACCTCTTGATAACGGTCAACTCCAAGCTTTGATTGGCAAACCGAAGAAAGCTGCCGCGGACGGAGGCTCCGGATATGCACAAGCGCATCGTCACTGTTATTGAGAGCGGAAACGGACCCTATGGTCAGTTCATTACGGCGGGCGATCACGTTTTGGGCGCAGATGAGCGTGGGGAGTTGGGCGGCCGAAATACCGGGCCCAATTTACGAGTTGCTTCTGTCCGGCCTTGGAGCCTGCACGGCAATGACGATCCGCATGTATGCCGAGCGACATAAGATGCAGCTGGCGCGCGTTGAAGTTCGGTTGCGGCATATCCAGCGTGCCACCGCGCAGGCCGGCGTCACCGACAAGTTTGAACGAACCATTATCCTTTCCGGCGAGCTGTCTTTCGAGGAGAGGCAGAGGCTGCTCGAGATCGCCGAGCATTGTCCGGTGAGCCAGACACTGCAACGCCCATCGGCCGTGGTGTCCCGGCTTTCATCGTAAATTGCAGACAGAGCTTTCCGCGCCCGAGAATGAGTAAAGCGTGTCCCCAGGCAATTCCATGACTTCTTGATCCTTCGGCAGCCGAAGCACCAAAGCTCGCCGGGAGCCCGGACCGTCGGGGCCATAAAATTTGGCATTCGGCGGCCAATTGCGCGGATCAAACCGTCCAGATAGAGATTGGGCGACTAACTCGCTCGAAATGCGCCACTTGCTGACGGGGTTATGTTGGCGGTCACATCCGATGATTTGCCACGGCTGTGATCTGACGTGTCATCACGCGGGTGCTGCTATGGACGGGCCTTGTTATCGTCGCAAGGCGTCTTAATTCAAACATGTCTACGGCGTTGCGATCCCTTCCGAGGCAGGACAATCATGCATAAGCAGCAGGTCGATTGGGACCCCAGGTCCGAGCCGGTCCAGAAGAACCAGATCGCCGCCTACGACGACATGCGCGGCCGCTGTCCAGTGGCGCACAGCGCTTACGGGAACTGGACGGTTTTCCGGCACGAGGACACCGTGCGGATCCTCGACGACCATAAGACCTTTAGCAATGTCGTCTCCGCGCACCTGTCGGTGCCCAACGGCATGGACCCGCCGGAGCATACCCCTTTCCGCAAGATCAACGAGCGTTACTTCACGCCGGAGCGGATGGCCGCCTTCGAGCCCGCCTGCCGGGCCATCTCCCGCGAATTGGTCGCCGCACTGCCGCGCAGGGAAGTCGAGCTCATGGCCGGCCTCGCCGAGGACTTCGCCAACCACATCCAGTGCAGTTTCATGGGTTGGCCAAATTCGTTGCGTGAGCCGCTGCGGCTGTGGACGCAGAAAAACCATGAGGCCACCCTGGCGTTGGACCGGGCGGCTATGTCCGCTGTCGCCATAGAGTTCGATGGCTACATCCGCGATCAACTGCGCGTGCGCCGGGAGGCTGGGGACGGAGCGCCCGACGACAATACCACGAGGCTGTTGGCGGAAACCGTCGATGGGCGCGCGATGACGGACGCGGAGATCGTTTCGACCGTGCGCAACTGGACGGTCGGCGAACTGGGGACCATCGCCGCCTCCGTTGGCATCATCATTCACTATCTCGCGGCGCACCCAGAGGTCCAGCAGCAGCTGCGCGAGCACCCGGAGACGATCGAGCACGCCACCGATGAGATCCTGCGTATGCAAGCGCCCCTGATCGCCAACCGACGCCGCACGACCAAGCCGGTGACCATTGCCGGGCGGGACATCCCCGAGGGCGAGCGGGTCATGGTGCTATGGGCCTCGGCCAACCGTGATGAAGATGTGTTCGGAACCCGGACAAATTCCGGCTCGACCGCGACCCGGCGGATAATCTGCTCTACGGGCGTGGCATCCACGCTTGCCCTGGCGCCCCGCTGGCGCGGCTCGAGCTGCGAGTTCTGCTCGAGGAGCTTCTCGCGGCCACGTCGGCGCTCGAGACGGTGCCGGGCAAGGATCCGGTCCACGCCGCCTATCCCGGGGGCGGATACACCACGCTCCCGCTCATCGTCCACTGATGCCCGCGTGCAAGAGGCGTTCGGCTGCTGATCCCTGATCGCGGACCTATCGGCAAACGATGGCGCGCCTTGGCTTTCGGTCATCGCAGCACCGACGCAGGCGCGCACGCAGGCCTACGCCGATTGTTTGACTTGCGTCATGGCGGTGAATTAGGGGGCAGGCGATGAGACCGACAGCGCCACTCGGATTTTTCAGAAAGGCTGATCGATATGCTGTTCGACCATCCCGTCGGTGGCGCCGAAAACGCGAGCAAGACAGTTGAACCAGCGAAATTCCTAATCATCGATGATCATCCGCTATTTCGGGATGCGCTGCAGAGTACCATCCTGCTCACCTATCCACGCGCGCAGATTGCCGAGGCGTCATCGGTCGAGGAAGCCAAGGCTACATCGCCGCCTACGATCGCTTCGATCTCATCTTGCTTGACCTCGGATTACCGCGAAACGCCGGGGTTTGCCGGTTTCCTTGCGCTTCAATCGCTCCATCCACGGATGCCCATCGTCGTCGTGTCACCCCTCGAAGAGGCCTCCCTGATCGAGGAAGCAAAGGCTTACGGCGCGACGGGATTTATCGCAAAAGCCGCGTTCAAGGCCGAGGTGATGCGGATTATTCAGCTTGCGATGACGGGGGAGGTCGCGTTCCCGCCCCAGCCGGCTCCGTCGACAACGGGAGGCGCCGCTCGGCATCACAGGGGTGACATGGCGCAGCGGTTCAAACTTCTGACGCCTATGCAGAGGCGTGTTCTGGACTTGCTGCGCCAAGGCAAGTTCAACAAACAGATCGCCTACGAGCTCGGCGCGGCGGAATCGACGGTTAAGGCGCACGTCACCGCAATCCTGCATAAACTCCATCTCAGCTCGCGCCTGCAAGCCGTCATCGAGGCTACCCGGTTGGATTCCGACGCGTCCGCCGCTGGGTTCGGGAGTGGCTCGAAATTTCACGGCTTTCGCCCGCGAACATTAGCGCTGAGCGAAAGAGATCTCACGACGTCGGGGAGTAATCAACGCGATGCGATTACCAGTTGCCGATTTGACAAGCGGGCGTCGCCCGATCGGAACAACGTTGCCGCGATCTGAGCCGGCGTCGCCGCAGCGCCGCATGAAGGTCGTCGATGGCCTCGGTTAGCAAATCGGACTCCGCATTGCGGCTGCGTTGCGCCAAATCGGCAAGCCATTCGAAGACTCCGACACCCTCAATCCTCAGGTCTGGTGGACCGCGAAATCCCTGCGCGCCGGGATGGCGAACAACACCGGCATCGTGCCGCGAA
>CAWJZR010000021.1:0-618247 GCA_963847435.1 uncultured Alphaproteobacteria bacterium
CCACCAATTGCTGAACACGATTTGGCCAAGGTGCCTGTGCAGAACAGCCCTTGCACCGGCTGCTACACCGCCTGTTCCCGGAGGTAGGGGTACCCTCTTTTGTACTTGCTACTCTCTTGTTGTCGTGGCTGGAGCGTTCGATATAGTCAACAGCCTTAATAATTGATCGCAGAGGGAGACTACGGAGAATAAGAACGAAGTATGCGAGTTCGGACTTTCGATTTTGGCACAAAAAGAGTGTTGACTTTCCATATCAAATATATCGCCATCAAACGGCCGCCGCGTCCTCAACATCTCCACCACAACGACACATTGACTGATGAACGGACAGTGTCCAGAGTCACAGGTTACCACGTCTTCGTCCTTGAGCCCCGCCATTCGCACCATCTGTTGGATGGGATAAGGCACGCGTTGTCGTTCGTACACAGAAGATATGAGGTGGGAATATCTCGATTGGCGCAGTAGGTGAGGGGCTCGTGGAACGCTCTGATGATGCATGGTGGTCATAGACGACAGTGATTCTCAGTATGGTGGCCCTTCCCGAAGAACTTGTTTGTACGTTAATGAACTCACTTGTAAGAAAAACCACTCAATCCCTTGACAAGCCCCGGAATCAGTTCCTGATCGACGTCATTGAACCAGATAAGTTCCGTGTTTTTCGCGTAAACGATGTCGCCCTGCATCTCGAAGATCGGCCGTAAAGATATGCCATGAATCATTGACACACCCAACCACGCACACGGACATCGAACCACGGCAAATCTTGTCCGCCGAGCGCCTGGTGCAGGGTTACGCCTGCATATTTCAGTTTCCAACGTCAATCAGTCAGAGCGTCTCGACACCCATGTCCCGCCACGTACCTGGCGGCATCAAGAAAGCAGCCACATAGACAAGTCGCTTTACCCCCCGGTCTTACCCGACGCCTTTCTATCCCTCAAGCCAAGCCCCTCCAAAGCCTGAGCTGTGGGGAATCCGCCGTAGCTGTGGCATACGACGATGACCTCCTTGCCGTCCTCGACTTGCTCTTGCACAGCCTTACGAATGGTGGCAGCATCATCCAACATACCCTTACGTGTGTCGTCCGTCTTGGGGCCCACCGTGGGGAGCGGAACGGGAATTGACTTGAGATTGTGTTCGTTCAACTTCTCCATCAAAACGTGATACCCGATGGCTGGATCGTACCAAGCTCCTGGGACGAGGACAATGGCAGTGTCGGCGATCGGCATGATGGCACAGATGAGGATTTGGAAATGAATTTTGTTGGGTCGCTTGCATATTCGGAACGATCGACTTGGAAACAACCAATATTTTGTACCGTTGAAAGAGGGGAGGAATCGCCCTCCCCAAAGAAATTGCCCGAACTGTAGGAAGCTATTTTGTACAGAGGACTTGGAGAACCGCTAAAACATGTTTGATTCTCATTTTCTGGCACCGGACCACCTGGCGAGATGGGTACGTAACAGCTTCGTTGCCAGACCCATTTGATCCCATCGAGCCTTTTCGGATCCCTCAGACAGAGGTTCGCGACACTACTGCACGCCTTTTCCGCTTTGGACTGTTGGAGTCTGGACCCCCGGTTACATGCGCAACTAGAACCCGTACAGCATCTGGACATTCGTGGGTGGAAGGAACGGCATCGCGAGGCCAGTTCCAGTTGAAGCCGCACCGGTGGGAATGTTACGTGGACGAAGCGCAGCGTGATCTCAGGAACAAGGCCTTAACGAGCTACATCATTTCAATCTACATTCTATTTTTCGCCCTGGCCTATTCACCTGTTTCGCTTCTAGGTTGAGACGCTTTAATGATGGCGTTTCTCTCAAGCAAGACTCAAAGGGTACGTATGGTGGTCAACAGCCATCATCAGCCAGATGGACGGCTGGGCTGCGCACCATGATGCTCGGACGCCTCAAGATGCCTGTCAACGCAACCATCGACATGTAACATCCTGGTTCTTTGCGATGGCGTCAGTAGGGTGTCCATTCATGTCCGAATTCTCATGCCCACCAACCATACCTCATCGTGTTGCGATCGGGTGCTCATCGCCAGGATCTACTCTTGTGACGTGAGTGTCATTATATGGATGCACAAAGCACCCTTTCGGAATGGATCTTTTGTACTGTGACCTCGCCAAACTGTACGGTCGAAACACAATATCGTGTCCCTTGCCACAAAACGCGATATGTCTCTCTTTGGCCCTAGTCTGGGAGTTGAGGTTAGCTACCTCAATGCTCAACAACAAGAACAAGGAGACGCAGAGGAATCGTAGGTAAGCCCTTACGAGTCTAACCCACAATGTGCTTGTGGGGAATAGGTCTCAACAAGCACACGTTGTCTATCGATACTCGATATCCACTCAGGATCTGACCGTCTCCGGTTAAATAAATAGGACCGTTGGTTCATTGGAACAAGACACAAATGCAACGAATCGGGGCGGGCAGCAGTTCGCGGCTAGGGCATGGTTGGTCTTACAACGACACCACACGAGCAGGTATAGCAGGGCTTTACACTACCTGCATGGACGATTGGGCCACTTCCCGTTCAGTCGTTCTAACGGCCCTCTCGATACGACAGGGCGAGCGGTCGATGTAGACACAAACAGGATTCGAGAGAGACGCCGCATTCAACTCGAGACCGAGGCTTGCTCTTCGCCTGGCTGTTTCAAGCCGCTCCTCGATGTTCGGCCAATTTTGACTAGAGACGATCCACTTGACACGACAAGATGCAGCTTAATTCTCTTCAATTAAAAAAAAAGAAAAAGAGTATTGCTTGGCGCTGGGTGCGAGGTCGACGATGGCATATCGAGAACAACATCCCCAGGTCAGTGTGAGGGATAATCCACGGAAAAAGCAAGTTGCTCTGCCGACTTTGTTGAAATAACCGTGTCTTTAGAGCGCTCTATCATTCCGGACAGTAGGACACTCCTACGGACAATCGGACAATTCCCCGGAGGAACGGTATCAGGTCAACCATTGTCCTCGGGCTGTTTCTTTGACAATAAAGATCCAGGGAATGTCGAGCTAGAGGTGTGCTTTTGTAGATAGAACAACCGATTTATTTATCAGACTTTTCCAAAAGACAGCCTGTCTTTCGCCGCTGTGGGACGGCTGAGTCCAGGAGGTCCTAACAGCTTCCCCTGTGAGATGTACGCTTCCAGATACCTCTAAAGTGAGAACTGGGCGGGACCCTTGTTATGAATAATTGGTTGTTTTTGTACTGCATGAAAGAGCCCGCGCAGGCAGGATCCGTGTGTGGGAACAGGTCATGATAGGATCAATCTATTGGACTCGAATGGCGCTAGCCGTTCAACAGGTCTGCATCGATGGCCAGAAAGGAGCGAGGACCGAGAGCACGACACTGACAACTCCACAGACTTTTATGAAAGGACAGCCTGTCTTTTCGCCGGTTTGGGACGGCTGGGTCTAGCAAGAGCTGGGAATGATTCTGCTCTTGCATCCTAATGGAGCCAGAGAGGACTGCAATATACTCACCTGTGTTTGTGGATGAAGCAAATGGTGCCCCGGTTACTCAAGAAGATGCTCATGATCTTGGAAACAATCGAAATGGACGGCACGTTTTTAAAGAGGAAGAACCACTGAGCACATCCAGAAGGGCTGTCTTTCGACGGTCACGAGGACAATCGATGGCTTTTAGCTCCGATCCAACTTCGCGCAACCGTACTGGAATACAGTTTGTCCAGCTGCTAGTTTTCAGGCGTGGCCAACAGGTAGGTGGGATTGTCCAAGCGAACGGCAGGGACTTGTAAAAAGCTCTGGCTGAAAAGACAGGCTAGTGTCCTTTCGTCTCCCGCCTGTTAAACAATTCATGTCACAGGTTCATGGCATATGTCACTGACGGAGAATCAGAGCCGACTTTTACTCGGAATGCCACTGGCCCTCTCGCGCTCCCGCTCCATATCGCTTTCCTTGTCCCCCTTCCTCTCCCATCGAAGCTGGATCATACATTTCATGGCTGCTCATTTAGACAAGCGTCGAAGACGATGAACTCGCTTACATCCAGCGCTGGAAAGGAACGTGTGTCATCCATGCATCCATCCCATCCGTCCCTCCATACGTCCACCAGCACCTCCGCCGTCTACCTTCAACACCACCCACGACCACTGTCCATCCATGACCGGGACCACCACTATTGACCAGCATCGCCATCCACCATCACGCCACCTTCAACACAACAACAAGCCGCCACCTTCCTTCGGTGCGACTTCAGCAGCAACGATAGGGAATGAGAGGGAGAGGGAGAGGGGGAGAAGAGCACCGCGATTTCTTCGACTAGCTCGCTCTCTCGGTCGGACAGGACAGCGATGGCGGTTGACGAGCAGCGCCATGGCGTTCATTGCGTTCTTTGGGCGGGCAGTGACAGTGGGCTGTCGTATCAGATGGGTTACCGGGTGGCTGCTCGGGATTGCTCTCCTCCCTTCCAAGTGAAGGTATGCTGACTCTAACCAGGGTGCCAGAGGAGAGGAATCCGAACACTCACCTGTTGGCGCATCCGACAGCTCACGGCCCAATCCATGCGCAAAGACTTGACCATGCAAAGAGTGCCATGGCCACGTGCCGGTTTGTCAACCGCCGCGAGCTTCCGAACGACCGAGGTGATTGGGAAAATAGCACGACTTTGTGTTCCTCTCGCCCGCTCTCGCTGTCCCTATCGAAGTTGCTTGAGCTGCAGAAATCGACCGGTAGCTCGCGGGCTTTCGTCATCGCGCCGGAGTGGAATGCAAAGCAGGTAATGCGGCGATCCGGTGAGTGCGTATCAGGAGTGCGAACTATGGAGTGGGTTGATGTAATGCGTCGTGGGATTCACGTAGGCGGTAAAGATTGTTCTCGGTTGATCTCCCCTCGTCCTCCCTCACAGTTCGTTGTCATCGTCATTCATCCTCGTCTGCGTTCCTTTTCGGCCAGCGTCAAGATGAGCCAACTTGCCATCCCTGGATCTTCAAGGGCTGGATGCAGCATTGGGGAACGTCAGCATCTTGTAGAAGGAATGTAGCCGTTGCAAGAGCGTCAGGCCACCAATGTGACGTGAATCCAGCATCGCGTAGGATTTGACTGTGATTCACCGTTGCATGAATAGAATGGGACAGCCTCGATTAGAACCGCGCATGCCAAAAGACGCCGGAATCCCCAGGATCAGAATGCATTGGACGGAGTGACCATCCCTTCAAACGACCCTAGCATCCCAACTTTTTGACATGCGCCACATCGATGTCCCGTCCTCTCGTGTCCAAAATCCGCACTCGGCCAGTGGTTGAGACATACGGCCACTCTATCCCTGAACTGATTGGGCACAGCAGGCAACCAAGACACCTTGGTGCCGATGGAGAGGACCTACATGGTTCATTAGATTGGAATATGCAGGATGATTGAGAGCTTTTTGATATGCCACAGCCTCGGCTTCGGAACGAACTGTCAAGTCAGACCATTGTTTCATAGTGCTCCATGGTGATACCGTGAAACGGTTTTCTGTTAGGATCTCGCCATCCTTCTGCTTGCTCCGTTACCTGGCCATGCATGCATCGTTGCTGCTCTGCGACTCTGCTTGCGGTAGCTACCTAGCTTTTTGTGGGGCCCTGTCTGACCTTGAAGTCACGGTTGCTGGCCGACGAAACGGCCCAGTCAGCGCAGGAACCAGGCGATCTCTCCCTGGTGATGAAAACAGGAATGTAATGCTTAAATTGTGGTTGGGAACTACATCGTCGCGCGAGAACGGGAACAACCGATACACATATCTGTTTGGTTACTTTACTTTCCTTGCCGCAGTTCTTATTAATCTCAAACTTGGTGCCTTGTGGTCCTACTATTGTGCCCGTATCACTCTCTGCTTTCATTTGCCAACTCCGTGTTCATACCATGTCCCCCGTATCACTGTCTGCTACCGGAGTTCAACGTCGACTTCTGTCGGCTGCAACTGGATGGCTTTCCCAGTAAGGCATTGATCGGCGCCCTTGACGACGTCGCCCTCAAG
Organism: uncultured Alphaproteobacteria bacterium; assembly: GCA_963847435.1. Taxonomy (GTDB): domain Bacteria; phylum Pseudomonadota; class Alphaproteobacteria; order Rhizobiales; family Hyphomicrobiaceae; genus CAWJZR01. Next base: position 5,983 of record CAWJZR010000021.1, read on the forward strand.
CTACTCTTTGGGAAGGTACCCCTTACGGACCTCATCCTTAGCGGCCGAGTCGACTCCCAAGTCCCTGCAAGTCATCACGCTGTCAGCGTCCGTCGCACCGAAGATCTTGAGTACTGGAACCACCGATCTCGTTTCTCCAGGAGAGACTTGTTACGAATGCTCCCAACGGGTGTTTAGTGTAATGGTAACACAGCGCAAATCCGGGTTCAAGTCCCGGAATATCCGTTTTGAGGCCCGAGTTCGAATCTGTAACAAGACTGGTACCTCTGGACTTGGGAGTTGTCGGTGTAAGACATCATCAGCTGCGGTGGACCGATTGGGAACTCGGCATCGCGGTCGAATTGCCTTTGCAATGAGAGTGCTGTGTTGCATTAGCTCTCGCTGGGTGTTCAAGATGACGGTGAGAGCGCAAGGGAGTGGACGTACCCCGTGTGGATGGTCTTGCCATAGGTATCGTGAAACGCGATCATCGCTGGTCTTTCAACTACGTCCGTAACCAAGTCTGATCAAGAGGAAGAATTCGAACCAGCACACAAGATTGGAGCGAGGGCTAGCTGACATACTCGGTACAAGGCTCTTGGTGCCGAGTATAAGCATTCCGCTTTCAACTGAAACCGCAAAGACAATGTCCAGCTTGTATCTCAGCCGACGGAAGGGACTGTCGAGGCTCACTTTCAAACTTGTGCGAATGCCAGTACTATAACAAAGCCTGATATCAGCTATGATTCAGTCTGGAAGCCGCCAGCGGGCCACACCTTCTCCTCGTCTTCGAACAATTCGAAGGTCTCCTTAGGCACGACATACTCGATTCCGACCAGTTTGGCGTCTGGGCCATCGTAGTCGTATATAATGCATTGATGGAGGTTTCGGAGGAGGTGGGTGCAGTAATGGTAGGCTATTACCGCTCGGGAGGGGTCAGTGCTGGAGACACTGACGCGTCAGGTCGAGTGTCCCAGCAAGTCCGCGCCCTGCACATACGCATAAGAGTCTGGAGTCGGAACGACGGGTTTCAGCAAGGAAGACGACTGCAAGGCACTCGTAACTCACGAATCCCGCATAAATGCAATCCGACTTGGGAAAGGGGCTTGAAGCTGATGTCGCCCAGAGCATGCTCTCAGAACGCTGCAAGAGAGACACTGCACTACAACCGCACACGGACCAACCTGCTGATTCCAGACGCCACAGCCTGCTGAGCGTCGGTATGATAAGTGCTCTTGGCTGTGTCGTCATCCATATTTTCCCTTGTCTTGTGTATGACGACAGTGATGTGCCCGAGGTCGAGTCCCTTCATTCCTTGTCTGCTCGCGCTGTATACCTTCCGAAAGGCAGGTCAAGCAGGTCTTCGCCTCTTTGCAGCCGAGGAGGGGGCGCGCCTTGGGAAGCGCCATCACTTTTGTGGGAAGCGCAAATGGGAGGATACAGCTCTGTTGCCGCCAACATCGCCCTTGCTCGGTCGGGGAGGTATAGGGAAAACGCTAGGCCAAGGTTCTAACACTTCCGTTACTCGGTCGGAAAGAAACTTCCCGTCGCGCGGAAGCGGTCAAATTCCCAAGTTTTTGACAAATGAGAGGAGACTTTGTGTAGGCAGATCTGGCTGAGAATGATAGATGGTCTGCAGAACTCCCCACACGTACACGGTCTAGCTGTTCCAGTGTGCTCCACAGAATGATCAGCGTCCTACACGAAAGCCAACTTGTTACTCGCGGCGTTATTTGCTTCCTTGCGGGTATCCGACGGGTGACTGGATGTGGAAAAGGTGCCCGAACTGGGGGCTTGGTTCCGGCGTGGAAGCTTCGATATGTCTTCAGGAAATAACTCCGTTGGGACTGCGCAGTCCCTCCTCGAATTACAGCTATCATTCCAGTTACCATTCCGGCTTCAACTTGGTGCGCTTCCGCCCTGGTTTCACCAGGTGAGAGCCTCGCCCCCTCGAGACATCTATATCAGCTGGGATGCAGCTCATGCAGAGTGCCTGTGCCCCTAGGGCGCCCGTCCTGCAAGCAACTCCAAGATGACGGACCAGGTAAACGTACTCGAGGAGATCCAGGATATATTTCCCCGCCACGCGCGAGGACCGGGTCGAATATAACGGGAAAAGGGCAGACGAGCCGCTCACACGATATGCAAAGTTTGACGTCCAAACCTAGGTGTCGGCATAGTTGCTACGGCCACGTGGAGCGATAGCCACGTGTCGATAGAGCGACCGTAGTCGTAGCTGTTGAAATAACCGTGTCTTTAGAGCGCTCTATCACTCCGGACAGTAGGATACTCCTACGGACAATCGGACAATTGCCCGGAGGAACGGTATCAGGTCAACCATTGTCCTCTAGCTGTCTCTTTGACTATAAAGATCCAGGGAATGTCGAGCCAGAGGTGTACTTTTGTAGATGAGAATAACCATTTCATTTGTCAGGTTATGGGCCCATAGCTCTCTTCAAGACCTACATCACTTCGCGAGGCATAGTCGCTCGACATAGCCGCCACAAGTCGTCACCTCTGCTGACGCACTACCTACATTGCAAGCCGTCACCTTCGCTGGCGCACTATCTACATCACAAGCCGTCACATCTTCTGGCGCACTACCTACATTACAAGTCGTCACCTCTGCTGACCCAATTCCTCAACCTCTGTTGGCGCACACCCTATTATATACCCCATTCCCGGCTTCACCAAGGCCTTCGCTGTCCTCCAAAACCACGCCTCGGCCACTGGTACTGGCATTAATTGCTGGTGAAAGAATCAGGTCCAATCCTGTGGCTTGCCTCTGTTACCAGTGTCTTCACTTCGGTGATCATCTGTCGACAAGCAGGCTTCACTCTCGATAAGTCCCCCAGGAGCGTACTCCTCCCTATCCATAGACGATCAGACATACACTCACTCAACCTTTTCCATGTCTGATTCAGAGGAAGAGAAGGGAGGAAGTGGGGCATACCGTGTCACGCGACTCAAGGGACAGGAGAACTATGCAGAGTGGGAGTTCTCTGTGCTGTCGGTCCTCCTGGCGAAGGATATGATCCAGTACCTCGAGGAATCCCCGAGAACCGAATCCTCGACGAAGCAGGAGCAAAAGTTTAACCGAGAATACAGGAAAACCTACGCCATTCTTGCTCAGTCCCTCTCGACAATCGTCCAATCCTCTCTCTCTGCCGCTGCTCGTGATCCGCTCAACCCGAACGTCAAAACCCTCTGGGCAGAGCTCAAATTGTCGTATAGTGCGGTGGCCGGGGCCCGCCAGGCTTCTCTCCTCCACAACATGTGGACAACGCCAATTGCGGAGAACGAGGATCCTCTTCCTCAATTAGCCCGAATCAAGTCAGCCCATGCCCAGATCAATGCGGGAGGTGAAAATTTGTCGGACCGGATGCTAGCCTATGCCATGGCCATAGCTCTTCCCGACAGCTTCAACACGATGAAGCAAGCTCTCTGGCTACAAGAGCCACTCACCTCGATCGCAGTATCTGCCGCCATCCAAGCTGAGTGGACCCGTCGCCAATCTGATGCAGCAACGGGTTTGGCCCTGGCTGCGCGTCTCAAAACAAGCAGCAGCGGCAGATCGGGCAAACCACCCTCATCCTCGTTCCGCCCCTTCCCCGCTCAAAACGATCCCTCCCTCTACTGCGAGGAACACCAGATGCACGGTCACTCGACCGAGAACTGTTACAGACGGGCAAAACGGCTGGGGAAGGAGGGTGGCAAGGACAAGGGGGGCGGTTCTGCTAATATCGCCGGGCAGAGCGTGAAGTTCGAGGCAGAGATGGCGGCAGAGGAGTCGGACGGATACGTCTTCATGGCAAGGGTGACAAGGGCGTCTCCAACCCAACGGGAGGAAGATCCGATCTACATCGTGGATTCCGGGGCCTCTCATCACATGGTCAATGACCCGCTCCTTCTCGACGATGTCAAACCATTCGCCGTACCCCTGCAGATCATCATCGGCGATGGCAAGGCTCTCCCAGCGACACATCGTGGCCGGCTCATCCTCCCTACCGTTACCCTGACGGATGTCCTCGTGGTCCCGTGTTTGGACCGAAATCTCATCGCAGTCGGTTGTGCCCCTTTTGGTTATCATTGGGAGAGCGACCGCAATGCTGCCACTCTGCGGGGACCAAGCGGCGAAAACCTTATCACCGCCCACAAGCGTCTCAACCGTCTCTACACATTCAAGGCAAGCCAGCTTGTCCGTCGGCCCTATGCTCTCCTTGCGGCTGCTGACTCCGATCTTCATGACTGGCACCGCAGGTTGGGCCATCTGAATGTTCGTGATGTTATGCGGCTGAGCAGGGCAGGGAGGATCGACGGGTTGAGCCAGGTGTCCGAGAGGGAAGTTAAATCATTTGAGTGTACGGCGTGCATGCTTGGAAAAGGGAAACGTCTTCCATCACCACCAAGCTCCATCAGGGCCACTGAGCCACTCAACACCGTGCATATCGACATATGGGGACCAGCCTCAACCCCATCTCATGGCGGTTGCCGTTACTTCCTTACGTGTTATGATGACCATACCCGCAAAGTCCATCTCACATTTCTTAAGCACAAGTCGGATGCGTCCATGGCCATGAAAGACTATATCGCGCTGGCCGAACGACAAACAGGGCACAAGATCAGGTGCATCCGATCCGATGGAGGTGGTGAATTCTGGTCAACTGAGTGGACCCGTTATGTGAGCGAGAGGGGGATTGAACATATCCGCACACCACCCGACGCACATGCACAGAATGGTCGGGTTGAGCGTGTCCATCTCACCGTCCTCGACGGTGTACGCACGACGTTGATCCAATCCGGTCTACCAGCCACCTTCTGGGCTGAAGCGGCCAACTACGTTGTGTATACGAGGAACAGGACGCCCTGTGGGCCACAGCATCTGGTTCCCGAGGACAGCTGGCGGGGTCGAGAGGTGCCATTGGAACATATGCATCCATTTGGTTGCACCGTCTATTTCCGGGACCATCGAAAACCCTCAAAAATTGCACCACGGTACCTGGAGGGCAAGCTGATGGGGTACGTTGAGGGTACTACCACATACCGAGTGTGGGATGCTCAACGACGCAACGTCGTCTTGACACGGGATATCATATTCCCGGATCAATCCCCTCCCCAAATCGATGAGACCAATGCAACGGTACCGCTGCTACAAGACCTTTCAGAACCAGTGGGAGCCGTCGTCACGATCGATGATGATGCGGAAAACGAACCAGTCGAACCGGCCAATATCGATCAAGCTCGACCGGCCGCTCCAGTCACACCGCCTCAATCGCTAGCTCGACCCGTCAGAGAGAGACGTGCACCAAGGCAATGGGATGAGAGTCGGGCAGTTCCCACAGCCCCGAGGCGACCCGTAGGTGAACGATGGGAGTACATCAATGAATCAGTCGAAAATGGCCAGGAATTAGCCGAAAACGATCAACAAGCCTACCTCGCAGAAGCATACGCTTACTCTGCCTTCTCAACGCCGCAGTCTTACCGAGACGCCAAGAATTCGGGCGAGTGGGAGCACTGGCAACCTGCGATGAAAGCTGAACTGGCAAAAATGGACCAGTACAAGGTTTGGGATGTGGTTGATCGACAGCCATCCATGCGCGTGATTGGTGCTAAGTGGGTCTACACCCGGAAAATCGATGGTGAGACAGGCAAACCGAAGGGATACAAGGCGCGCTGGGTAGCAAAGGGATACACGCAGATTGAAGGAGTGGATTTCAACGAGCTCTATGCATCAGTCGCACACAAAGATTCTATCCGAGTCTTCCTTTCGCTAGTCAACTACCTCGACCTCGAATGCGATCAAGTCGACATCAAGGCAGCATTCCTTAACGGTGATCTCAAGGAAACCCTTTACCTCTCACCCCCGGAAGGTAGCGACATTCCAGCCAACAAGGTTCTCCTTCTCCGAAAATCTTTATACGGCCTGAAGCAATCGCCTCGGTGCTTTAACGATGCACTGGACGAATGGCTACGATCGCAGGGCTTGAACCCCACCAATGCCGACCCCTGCGTCTACACACGACGACGTGGCGGCGAGTTCCTCCTCTTATCGGTCCATGTGGATGATCAACTCATTGCATGCAACACACGGACCAGTCTAGACGAGTTCAAACGACAGCTGAATGCTAAATTCGAATGCTCTGACTCTGGAGCAGTAGGATACTTCCTTGGTTTCAATGTGCATCGAGATCGCCCAAATCGGAAGCTCTACATCTCGCAGGAGCACTACCTCCAAGCGCTTCTGGAAAGGTTTGGTATGGAGACATCCAATCCCGCTCGCAACCCTCTCCCATCAGGCTTTAAAGCTCTGCCTGCCACAGACGAGGAAGCTGAGGCGGCACGGCACCATGCATACCCACAACTGGTCGGATCAATCCTCTATGCTTCCACCGTCAGTCGACCGGACCTATCCCATGCGGCTGGTGTCCTATCACGGTTCGTTAGCAAATGGAACGAGACTCATTGGGCCGCTGCCAAGCACCTGCTTCGATACATTAGGGGTACGACAGAACTATGTCTCACCTTCGATGGCGAAGCCGGCAAACGGATCGTCCTGGGTTACGCCGATGCCGATTGGGGGGGCGACCTCGACACTCGGCGATCGACTACCGGATACCTCTTCAAGACCTTTGGTGGTGTGGTGGCATGGAAGAGTCGTCGACAAGCCACGGTAGCGCTGTCAACCACTGAGGCAGAATACATGGCATCAGCTGATGCAACTCGACAAGCTATCTGGCTCAGGCAACTGCTGGATGACCTACAAATGGGACTCAAGGACGGCGAGGCGGTCTCCATACTCAATGACAATGCAGGCGCCATCGCTCTTTCTAAGAACCCAGTCCATCACAATCGATCAAAGCATATCGCCCTTCGCCATCACTTCCTACGCGAGCAAGTGACTGAAGGCATGGTCGACTTAGCTCACGTCCCATCAGTCGACAACCTCGCGGACCTGCTCACCAAACCTCTACCCAGGGACACATTCGACCGACTACGAGGACGTATTGGTCTGTCCCCACGGATGACGAGATCATTACGTTCTGAAGAGTGATTAGAGCGAGTGGGAGTGTTGAAATAACCGTGTCTTTAGAGCGCTCTATCACTCCGGACAGTAGGATACTCCTACGGACAATCGGACAATTGCCCGGAGGAACGGTATCAGGTCAACCATTGTCCTCTAGCTGTCTCTTTGACTATAAAGATCCAGGGAACCGAACGTTTGCGGCAGGAATCGATATCGGTCGCAATGTCCCGTGTCGTGGGAACGGTGAAGGCCACTACCGGATAGCCAGATTGTCAATACGAACGGGGTGAATTAGCGGCGCTAAGTCTCCCAAGGGCTGCGCATGCTTGGGAGCCTATGCTTGAGAAAAGAGGGCGGCTATGGCTGGCGTTAAAGTCCATCGGTTTGATGCTTTATTACGAGCCTCAACCTCAATCGTATGGTCGAGAAATGCGGACGGTGAATTCAACGAGGTACAACCGTCTTGGCAGGATTACACGGGCCAAGCCTGGGACGAATACCAGGGATCGCGCTGGGTTCGCTGCCTTCATCCAGAAGACCGCGAAACCATCGTTGCTGATTGGACCAGGGCCGTGGCCAGTGGGTCTCCATATTTTTCACAAGGTCGCATTTGGAGCGTCAAACACAATGCCTATAGAACCTTTCAGTCGCGTGCAATTCCAGTCAAGAACAAACGCGGCGGGGTTCAGGTATGGTTAGGTGCAGTGACGGATGTGCAAGATACCATCGAAATTAAAACTCTTCTCGAAAGCGCACGCACCGATCTCGCGAACTCATTAAGGGCTCTGCGGCTTAGTGAAGCGAGAAGCCGAGCCCAAGCCAATGAATTAGTTGCCAGCGAACAACGCTTTCGAGCCCTCATCAATGCCACGTCGTTCGCTGTTTTTAGGATGAACCAAGATTGGAGCGAGATGCATCAGATGGATGATCTGGGTTTCATCAATGAGACCGAACCCAGGGGCGCAAACTGGTTGGTAGAGAAGCATGTTCATCCTGAGGACCAGGCAAGGGTAAGCAGGGAAATCCAAAGAGCAATCGCAGCGAAGTCACCATTCGATGCTGAACACCGGGTTGTTCGTGCCGACGGAAACATAACTTGGGTTCATTCGAGGGCGATACCGATTCTGGCTGAAACCGGCGAACTTCGAGAGTGGTTTGGAGCCGCCACGGATATTACTCAGCGGAAGCAGCAGGAGGAATACATCAAACTGCTATTGTGCGAGGTCAATCACCGTTCGAAAAACTTGCTGGCGGTGGTGCAGGCCATTGCGCGGTATTCTGCTGACCAAAATCCGTTGAACTTCATGGATCGCTTTGAACAGCGTCTGGCAGCGCTATCGCTCAGTCATGACCTCCTAACGAGAAACGAGTGGATGGGTGCCGATCTGGCGGAACTTATCAGAGCACAACTGGCGCATTTTGACGATCTCATCGACGCCCGTATCACCATTCGGGGCCATCCTGTTCATGTCTGCAATCCTTGGGCAGCCCAAAGCATTGGAATGGCACTTCATGAACTTGCTACAAATGCCAGCAAGTACGGCGCGCTGACGGATCATAACGGTAAAGTGACGATAGAATGGGACGTGCTTGAGGATGGCCATGACCCGAGCTTTGTCATGAGTTGGCGTGAAAACGATGGGCCACAGGTTGTTAAGCCAGCGAACAGCGGCTTCGGCTCCACAGTGCTCGGCCCAATGGTCGAGCAGGCCTTGAACGGCAAGGTGCAGCTTGCCTACCCCGCAAAGGGTCTAACGTGGCAACTCCGATGCCCTCTAGGTGCAATCGTGCGTGCAGCGGCTCTTTGATCCAGTTTCATAGGGGCCTCCCAAGAACGATCGCCTGTCGGCGGGTCACTTTGGCAAGGCTCAGGATCTCAAATGGATCCCGATCGCGGCTTCATCATTGTTAAATCTGAACTAAATTTTAAATGCCGCGGGAAAATGACGGGTCACCGTCGAGGATCCGCTTAAAAACTAGGCTATTGCAATGAGGCTGCTCAAAGCATGAGCAAGTCTTATCGCGCTGCAGAGCACTCGCTGTTGCCGAGCAGGCTGCCTTGACCTTGACCGATTGCAGGGCCATCCCGATTTCATAAACGTCGATCTTGCTGCAGGTTCGACGTTTGACCTTGAAAGGCTTCGCAGATGAATCGTACGTTGTTTTTGGTCATTGGCTTGGGCGCGCTAGCTGCAAACCCTTGCATCGCGGGGGGCTTGGGAGCGGCCGGGGAACTCGAGCATGCGCGAGCAAACGCGAGGGCCGGTGGCCCGTTAGATTGGCGCGATCGGCAATTGCTCGAGCAATGGGGCTGTACCAGCGGCACGAGAAATGAGTTCTGCGAGCAGCGCGAGCACCATGCTCATTGGGGAAGACGACACTATCGGCATCGGTAGGTCACGCTTGGTGCAGGCTCTTGATCGGCTTTCTCATTGCTGGATTGCTGGAGGTCGTATCGGCGGCATTTCTCATTGGCATTAGAGGATCACTTAACTCAGTGCGGTCGAGACGACACCGAGCACAATAATCGCGACGATCAGGACCATGGCCCAGGCTGCCGCTTTAACACCCAGGGCATAGAGCGCGAGGAGAAACACAAACCCGATGCAGAAGGCTAAGACGTTGCTCCGGAACGACCGGCCCCAATACAAGGACGCGATCAGCATCACGCCCATTGCCCCCAAAGCGGTGTAGATGACATGCGCCCCAGACACTGTGTCGCCCTGCATATCGATCCTCCGATCCCCGAAGGCACAATTGGGTCGTCACCGAGAAGCCGAACCAGTTAGCCGCTCGCATCCCGACATTTTGCCTTGGTCAGCGGGCAAGTCAGACGAGCAGGCCAAGCCGCTTTGGAGGTCACGGCGTATGATGCGAGGACTTCTCAAGATCATGATCCTTTTAGGACTAATAACGGCGGCCCGCTCCGAAGGGGATCTCGCGGCCGAGCGGCGCCAGATGATCGAAGAAATCAAAGCCATGGCAGCCTCGACTGCGAGCACGGGCGGAGTCGCCGAGATTGATCCGCGTGTGCTTGCGGCGATGGAGAAGGTTCCACGTCACGAGTTCGTGCCTCGCGAAGAAGCAGCCGCCGCCTACAAAAACCGGCCCCTTCCAATCGGCCAAGGCCAGACGATCTCCCAGCCATTCATCGTCGCCCTAATGACTGATCTTCTGCAGTTGAAGGTTACCGACAAGGTCCTCGAGGTCGGCACCGGATCGGGGTATCAGGCCGCGATCGTTTCAGTGCTCGCGAGGGAGGTATTCTCGATTGAGATCATTCCCGAGCTCGGCGTGACCGCTGGGGCCATTCTCAAGCGCCTTGGCTACACAAATGTGACGACCACGATCGGCGACGGCTATCAAGGGTGGGCAGAGCAGGCCCCGTTCGATGGGATCATTGTCACCGCGGCTCCGGACCATGTTCCTCCGGCGTTGGTCGAGCAGCTCAAGCCCAATGGACGCATGGTGATCCCCGTCGGGGACTTCACTCAGGATCTAATGGTCGTGACAAAGAAACCCGACGGCACGACAACCAGCACAAGGATCGTGCCCGTCCGGTTCGTTCCTTTGATCCGGGGGTAGGATGCTGGCTTTTGGCCCTGACCCTTTCGTTCCCGCTTAGGGGCTGTTTCCCGCGTTGAGAGTATCGCGTCGAAATCCCGCCGCGCCCCACTGCCTTTTAACGCCTGAATTTACTCGCCTATGATCTTGACGAGGACGCGCTTTCGGCGCCCGCCGTCGAACGGGGATGATGAGCCGAAGAATTTTGCTTCGCCTGCGGGGTGCGCGGATTAAGACGTCGCAGCAGAGCGTGTCGATCCTGATTTTGTGAAACCATCAAAATCTTGTTGTATCAGTGGTTCACGGCCGTCCGAAAAACCTCAACCATCATCCGACTAGCGCATGGAGGTATCAAAATATGGGATGGTCAATCTCCTTGGGCCGCATCGCAGGAACCGAGGTTCGAAATCCACCTCACTTTCTTCCTGCTCATCGCATGGCTCGGAATTTCAGCGGGGTCGCGCGGCGGTCAAGCCGCAGCCATCGATACTGTCGCCTTCATCCTGGCGGTGTTTGCCTGCGTCCTCGCTCATGAGTAGGGGCATGTGCTTGCCGCGCGGTACTTCGGCATTAAGACGCGCGATATAACGCTTTTACCAATTGGCGGTGTGGCCAGCATCGAGCGCATGCCGGAGAGGCCGGGTGAAGAGCTTCTGATCGCTCTGGCCGGTCCGGCCGTGAAGGTGTCGATCGTCACGGACTGGCGCCGGGCGGCGCCGCCCGCGAGCACGGCCATGAGTGCCAGGAGGAGTATGGCGAGCACGTTCGGGACGGAGCGCATCGCAAGACGATATCAGCGAACGTCTCCAACACGCGGAAAATTTGCCAATTCCGTTTTCGCGCACCCTGCCGTCATGATCGCGGTCGGAGGCTCTCCGGAAAAATGCACTCGCTGCATTGCGTTTTGCAGAGCCATTGCCGTAACCCCGGCGAATGCAGCCGAGAGGGCGGGGGGAACGTCGCTGTTCAAGAACGGGCCATAGGTGCCCCGAGACCGAGGATCAGAAATACCGCCTCAACGGCGAGTGACCTCACGCGTCGGCTGTCCCTAATTCAATGCCCCTCGAGACAACAGGATCCGCAGCGCCATTCCCTCGTACGTCGAAATCAACTCCACCTGAGCTTTGAGTTGAGATGACTTGGACCTGACCACGCGCACAGTGTTGGCGCCCGATACGCAACCACCTATATGGCTTTCTTGGTCATCAGCAGTGGAACTGAGGAGGATTGCTTGCTGACGCGTCGTCGAGTTTTAGCGGCGGGCGCCGCGGCTATCGCGCTTTCGCCGCTGCGCCCCCACCGTCGTTGACGCCGATGCCGCTGGCATGCAGATCCGTACAATCCCGGCAACGGGCGAGAAGATCCCGATGATCGGGATGGGAACTTCGGGCAGCTTCGAAGTTTCCGATCCATCGCCCGAATTCGAAGCCCTGCGCGAGGTCGTGCGCCGCTTTTTCGCTGGCGGCGGTACAGTGATCGATACGGCCCCGACTTACGGCGCGGCTGAGGATCGCCTGGGCGTGCTGCTTGAAGAACAGGGCCTTCGGTCCAAGGCATTCATCGCCACCAAGCTGTCGGGCGTCCAGGGCCGCGCCGCCGGATTGGAGCAGTTCAATCAGTCGCTGAAGCGGCTCAAGACCGACAAGGTCGAGCTTCTGCAAGTGCACAACCTGGGCGACTTTCAAATCCAGCTAGCGCTTGCGCGGGAGCTGAAGGCACAAGGCAAGGTCCGCTACACGGGCGTCACGCACTACCTCGAAAGCGCGCAAGATAGGCTGGCCGACGTCGTGCAGGCGGAGAGGCCCGACTTTCTACAGATCAATTACTCTGTGGTGACTCGCGGCGCAGAGAAGCGGCTGCTTCCTATGGCGGCGGACCTTGGCGTCGCCGTCCTCATCAATCGGGCCTTCGAGGATGGGAAGCTCTTTGCGCAGGTGAAGAACAAGCCTCTGCCCCCGTGGAGTGACGAGGCCGGAATTACATCCTGGGCCCAGGCGTTCTTGCGCTTTGCGCTCAGCCACCCTGCCGTCACCTGCGTCATCCCGGCCACCGGCAAGCCCGACCGCCAAAGCGACAATCTGAAAGCCGGCACGGGCGCATCCTTGACGCAAGAGCAGCGCGCTTCGCTCATCGCGGCGGTCGGCTGATGATTGATGACGCTCGGCTGCCTGTTCGCGACCTGCGCCGGAGACTGCTGTCGTTGGTCAATCTCGCGCCGAGCGAGACGGTGCTCGTCCTGGCGGGCGCGTGCATGTTCTTCTTCCTGTTCACCGGCTACTTCATGCTCCGCCCGGTGCGCGAGACCATGGGAATTGCCGGGGGCGTCGCCAAGCTGCAGTGGCTGTTCACGGCAACGTTCGTGGCGACCCTCGTCGCGCTGCCGCTATTCGGCTGGGTCGCATCGCGCATTCGCCGCCGCCGCATTCTACCGTGGACCTTTGGCTTCTTCATCGCCAATTTGCTGGCGTTTGCTGCGAGCTTTGCGCAAAACCCGGATGATCCTTGGATCGCGCGCACATTCTATGTGTGGCTGTCGGTCTTCAACCTCATAGCCATATCTCTCGCTTGGAGCGTGCTGGCCGATCTCGTTCCCGTCTCCGAGGCAAAGCGCCTATTCGCGCTCGTTGCGGCTGGCGCCAGTCTGGGCGGGCTGGCCGGCCCCGTCGCCGGCACGCTGCTCGTCGCAAAAATCGGGCACGGCGGCCTTATGGTGCTGGCATCCGCCTCCCTCGCCTTGAGCGCGTTATGCTCGGACCTGCTGCAGCGCTGGCGCGACGAACACCCGTTGCCCGAAGCTGTGGTGACGTCGCGCGCCAGACCCCTGGGCGGCAATGCGCTCGCGGGCGTGATGGACGTCCTGCGGTCGCCCTTTCTGCTGCTCATTTCGCTTTTCGTCGTGCTGCTCGCCGTGGTCAGCACCTTCCTCTATTTCGAGCAGGCGCGCCTTGTCGCCGGGACCTTTCCCGACCGGACGCGGCAGACAGAGGTGTTCGGCATCATCGACGCGATCGTGCAGAGTGCGACCATCATCATCCAGGTCATTTTCACCGGCCACATCGCCAAGCGCTTCGGAATCGGTGTGCTGCTGACCAGCGTGCCGCTGATCATGGCAGGTGGCTTTCTGTGGTTGGCGTTCGCGCCGGTATTCGCCGTCCTCGCACCCATCATGGTCGCGCGCCGTGTCGGCGAATACGCTCTGGTGCGACCCGGGCGCGAGATGCTCTATACGGTGCTGCCTGCCGAAGCGAAGTACAAGGCGAAGAACTTCATCGACACCGCTGTGTATCGAGGCGGAGACGCCATCGGCGGCTGGGTCAAGACGGCGCTCGACGGCATCGCCGGAAACCCAGCTCTGGCCATGCTGATCGGCGCTTTTGTCACTCTCGCTTGGGCTGCGAGCGGCTATGCGCTGGGGCGCCAGCCCGCACTCGAAGAGAATGAGCGGCAGCCCCCCACTGGACAGACGTGAGTGGGGCCCGACCCAAATTGGGCGATTGAGGTTGGGCCAACATCATATCAAAGATCCGACACTACATGACTGAGCAGCCGCATCCTGTTCGCCATTCTTCCACGACGACGCGCGCGTCGCTAACTTGCAAACCAACGACTGGCATCGGCATCTGCAAATGGCCTACCTCGCTCCGCGGTGTGACGCCCGTTGCAAATCCGGCGGCCACGCGTGCCGGCAACCAGCCATGCCTAACGGCCGCTGTAAGCTACACTGCTGCAGGGCTGGAACGCAGCAAGAAAGCCCGATGGAAGCACGGGCACTATTCGGCCGTTGCCGCAGCCTCTAGACGTCAGGCGCGAACGGATATTCGAGATCCTGCAGGTTGCTATCGAGACAATTATAGAGTGCCGGATCGTCGAAGGTTGTCGTCAAGCAATGCATAGAGCGACGAAGGCCAAGCAATACCTACTTCACATGCAATCCCGGCCGCTTCCCTAACGCGCTTCGCGCTTACTGGGCCCGAACCGGTGAGTTCGTTATAGGCCTCTTGTAATGCTATTATTCGCTTGCGCACTGCAGTCTCGGCGACGGCTCTGGCCCCCTTTGCCCCTCTGAAGATCCTGGACGTTGGCGGCAGCAAAAGTACCGGCACAGGGCGCCCATGATCCAGCGTGATACTCAAGATGGCTTTGGCTTTATTTCCAATTTGCTCGTCTAGGTAGCCGAGTACTTCGGTTGCCATCACAACGTCAACGAGCACTCGTTCCAGTCCGCTCGCACGGTACGGCAACTGCAGGTAAGACCGCGCGGCGGCGTCGATTACCTCTCTGTTCATGTAAGGGGCGTTCCCTGCCATGACCCGATCGGCTGGACGGTCAACGTGATTCCAGAATTTTGTGTTTCGATCGTAAGTGCTGAAAGCACGTCTGTCTGTTAGGCCAAATTGCAAAGTTTCAACAACGCCCATGCCGGCCAACGAGGACGTTTCAAATTCGGCGATATCTCCACCGCAATCCTCGACGTACCTTTGAGCTGCTGCTGCCACATCATTGAACAAATACCTGGCCAGGGAAGGCTCACGGCTTTTCCGTTTTGTCGTGGCATCAGCCCGCTCCGAAACCCACATGCATTTCTCGACGAGGGCGGTTCGCGCCTCGTCCATCGTCTCAGGTCGTCGCAGCGGGGTTCCTCCCGCTATATCGGAATGCTCTTTCACCTCCAAGCCACTGATCGTGCGGAGCTGACGAGCCGATGAGGCCAAGCTCGCCTCGATGACGCCCGCATCCTGCATGTTGACCGCAAGACGCTTTGCCTCGATCCGCGCCTCACCTTTTATCTGGATACGCCGGCCCCGCCGCGCCAAGACTATCAAAGCGAGCGCTATGAGAACCCCAGCCGTGATTGCGATTAAAGCGGTGAACTCCATGGTGACCCCGCTACGTTGCCGTCGCGGGACATTATCAGCGCCCGCACGGCATCGTCACATCGCGCGGTGTTCGACGTGTCCGTTGCTGTGCGTAACCGACCACCATCAGCCGCACGCATTACTAGGGGTAATATTAGGGTTGCATGCGGTATAGTTGTAAAAACCCCAGCATTTACAGGGGATTGCTGCTGTGTGTTGGCGGATGGGGTGGGATTCGAACCCACGGTGGGCTTGCACCCACGCCGGTTTTCAAGACCGGTGCCTTAAACCACTCGGCCACCCATCCGTCGGCTGTGCCGATTCACGCACAGCACCGTCCTAGAGACCGCAGAGGTTCAGAACGGACCGCGTTCTTACTCGCTACCTGAGCCGGCGACAAGCGCTCGGGGCAGGCCGAGGGTGGAGGCGGGTTTGATGTTGTGCCAGCGTGCCAGCTCCGCTACGGAGCCACGTCGAGGGGGCAACCGGCGGTGTCCGACCGGAGCCAGTAGCCCAGCCGCCTGACTACTGTGCATCCGGGCGCAATTTCCGTTCCTTGTCTCGGGCAGGTAACCTTTCGATTGCGTGCGGGTGCGTGCAGGAGAAAGTCGGCTCCGTCAACCAACTGCCTAAGTCATCTCCACGCGCAACGGCATGCCATTGCTGGGCCGAAGCGTGACACGGCTGGTGGGTTCGGGTTCGGTGCGGCCATCCCAGCGGAAGCGGGCGGCGCGGACAAGGCTCGCCAGAATGACCGTCGCCTCGATCATGGCAAACGCCTGGCCGATGCAGATGCGCGGGCCAAAGCCGAACGGCAGGTACTGAGCACGAAGATGCGCGGCTTCGCGCTGCGGCGAGAAGCGATCCGGATCGAATAGGTCCGGATCGGTCCATAGCTTGCGGTGCCGGTGAATGGCGTAGATCGGCAGCAGCAACAGCGATCCTTGCGGCAGCCGGTGAGGGCCGAACTGAACTTCGGCGGTGGCGAGGCGAGATAAAACCGGGGCGGGCGGATAAAGTCGCATGGCCTCCTTCAAGACCTGCGTCGTGACGGTCAGGCGTTCAATGTCGGCGGCCGCGATCGGCTGCTGGCCGGCGACGCTTGCGACCTCGTCGCGGATGCGGTCTTGCCACTCCGGGACACGCGCCAGCAGATAAAGCGCCCAGGTCAGCGCCTTGGCCGTGGTCTCGTGGCCGGCGACGAGAAAAGTAGCGAGATTGTCGACCAGCAGGGCTTCCGATAACGGCGTGCCGGTCGCGGCATCGCGGGCGGCGATCAGGCGGCCGAGAAGATCGCTGCCGGGATTTGGTTCCGCCATACGCCTCGCAACAAGTCGGCCGACGGCTTGGCGGAAGGCATGAACCGCGCGGCGCGAGCGGTGCTTGCGGGGGTGCCAGAGCCACTCGGGCAACTCGACGATGCCGAAGGCGATCTCCCATGTGATGCCGTCGAGATAGGCTTGCGCCGCGGACTTGATGATGCGCCCTTCCTCTGCACTGCAGCCGCTGAGGACGGTACTGGTGATGACGTCGAAGGTGACGTCCGCCATTTCTCGCTCAATGGCGCGGGTGGAAGTGGCGGGCGACGCGCGCCAACGATCCACCAGCCTCTCGAAGGCGGCCGACATGGCGGGAACGTACGCGAGCAACTCGTTGTGGCGGAAGGTGGGGCTCGCAATCTTGCGCTGCCGTCGCCATTCCTCGCCTTGTGCCGTCAGAATGCCGTGCCCCAGCGCGGGGCCGAAGACGCGCAACTCGAGCGGCGGCTTGGCGAATGACTGGGCCTGACGCAGGAGAACGGTCTCGACGAGGGCGGGATCGGTCACCCACGCCAGTATCTTGCGGCCTGCGGGATGGATGACGATCGGTTCGTGGAAGACGCTGCGGGGAATTGTGCGAAGCGGATTGCGCACAAAGGTCGCGAGGAAGCGCAACAGCGACATCGGCTCTTCCGGTGGGCGCACCGTCGGTGGGTAGAAGGCCGGCAGGATGACGGTCGTGGCGGTGTCCGGCATAGCCCCTCCTTGCGATCCACTTGCGATAGCAACTTATAGCTGGGCTCGGCAGCAATTCGGTCCAATGGCATATGGTATCGAAGGCCGCTGCTCCCGAGGGAACACGCAGGGCGCGGAATGCTCCTATGCGGCGTTCGTACAGGCCCGGCTTCGTTGACCTTTGCGGAAAGCTACCCTAGGGTCCGCGCCAACTCCTATATGCCGAGTGAGATCGCCGACCGGCCCTTAGCGCACGCGCCAACGGCGGCGGCTGACCCCTAGCGAGATGAGCCGATGACCAGCGCCCCCGTTTCCACCCCCATGGCCCGTCCCGCCCCAGCCGCCTGGACCGAGAAGCCGAGCACGGCGCGGCTCGTGTTGGCGGACGGCTCGGTGATTGTGGGGAACGGCATCGGCGCCATCGGCTCGGCGGTCGGCGAGGTGTGTTTCAATACCGCGATCACGGGCTACCAGGAGATTCTGACCGATCCCTCATACGCGGGGCAGATCGTTACTTTCACATTCCCGCACATCGGCAACGTGGGCACCAATATCGAGGACACCGAGACTTCGAATCTCGCCTCGCGGTCGGGGGTGCGCGGCTGCGTGTTGCGCGCGAATATCACCGATCCGTCGAACTATCGGTCCGCCGAGCACCTGGACACGTGGCTGAAGGCGCGCGGCATCATCGGCATCACCGGCATCGACACGCGGGCGCTCACCGCGCTCATCCGCGAAAGGGGTATGCCTAACGCCGTCATTGTTCACGAACCGTCCGGCAAGTTCGATCTCGCAAAGATGAAGGCGGACGCGAAGGAATGGCCGGGCCTGGACGGCATGGATCTGGTACCGGAGGTGACGAGCGGCCAAAGCTACACATGGGACGAGACGCGCTGGGCCTGGGGTAAGGGCTACGGGCGCGACGAGGCCGCGCCTTATCACGTCGTCGCCATCGACTACGGGTTGAAACGGAACATCCTGCGCTGCCTCGTTTCGGCGGGCTGCAAGGTGACCGTGGTGCCGGCTACTGAGAAGGCGGAGGACGTGCTGGCGAGGGAGCCCGACGGCGTCTTCTTGTCGAACGGCCCGGGCGATCCGGCGGCGACCGGTAAATATGCGGTGCCGGAGATCAAGAAGTTGGTGGAAAGCGGAAAGCCACTTTTCGGCATCTGCCTCGGGCATCAGATGCTGGCTCGGGCTCTCGGCGGCTCGACGAAAAAGATGCACCAGGGGCACCACGGAGCCAATCATCCGGTCAAGGATTTCACGACCAACAAGGTCGAGATCGTTTCCATGAACCATGGCTTCACCGTGGACCGGGATTCGCTGCCCGCGGGCGTCAAGGAGACGCATGTCTCGCTATTCGACGGCAGCAACTGCGGCATCGCAGTGGAGGGCAAGCCCGTGTTCTCAGTGCAGCACCACCCCGAAGCGTCGCCGGGTCCGCAGGATAGTCATTACCTGTTCACCCGCTTTGTAGGGCTGATGCAAGCGGCGAAGGGCTGAATTTGACCGACACGCTCGCCACTCGGCTATCAAACCACGCTGTCATCCTCGGACTTGTCCGAGGAACGGCTAGGCTATCGCGTCGCAGATGAGCGCGCGGGACCAGGTGTCACCGGCCGAATGCGACAATCGGCGTTAGCGGCTGCTTCTAAGTCTCGGCGGTCCGCGCTAAACTGGCGGTATGAACGAGATCGCACCACCATCGAAAGCTCGCGACGCTCCGGAAGGCGCGGCAGGGTTGCCGCGCTCCAAGTGGTTGCTCGCGCAGGTGCCGGCACTCGCCGTCTCGCTCGGAGGGCTGGGCATTGCGTAGCCGTTTCTCGTGGGGAACCGCGGTCGCAGCCGGGGTCTTATGCTTTTTGCCGTTGACGGCCATTCCAGTGGCGGCTTGCGCTGTAAAGCCACGACCGATTTCTGCGTTGTTGGAGAATGGCGGGGCACGGGCCTGCTTGCATCCCCTCTGTTTTTCAACCTATGCGACTGACCCGCGGCATCTCACGCGCGCTACACCGGCGGACAAGCTGGTGCCAATGTGCGGTGCCGACTATCAGAACCGTCACGCTATCGCCGACGCTCTGCAAAACGGCGCGATCGTCATTCTGGGGGAAGTTCACGACAATCCGGCGGCGCACGGCGTGCGCGGGGCCTTAGTGGCCAACGATTTTGCCGGACGCGGCCTGCATCCGGCTGCCGTCTTCGAGCACATCCGGGACGACCAACGGCCAGCGCTCGCCACGTTCTCGGCAATCAACAAGTCCGTGCCGGCAGGCGCAGACGTGTCCGACCTGATGCGCCTGCTCGACTGGGACAAGTCCGGCTGGCCGGACAAGGCAATTTTCCAACCTCTGTTCGAAGCGGTAATCCGGGCCAAGTTGCCGATCTACGCCGGCGATCCGGCGCGTGAGACGATCAAGAAGGTCGCCAAGGAAGGCGAGGGGGCTCTGCCAGCCGACGAGCGCGCGAGTTCTGAAGCTCGATGTTGCGCTGCCGGCCGCCGCTCAAGAGGGGCTGCTCGAACAACTCGAGGAGAGCCATTGCGGACTCATGCCGAAGACCGCGTTCGGCAAGCTCGCCTATGCGCAGCGGTACCGCGACGCTCATCTCGCCGACGCCGTGCTGAAAGCAGCGACGAAGCAGGGCTCGGCGATCCTGTTCGCGGGGAACGGCCATGTGCGCGCCGATCGCGGCGTGCCCTGGTACATCAGCCAGCGCGCCCCGGACAAGAAGATCGTCACGGTGATGCTGCTCGAGGTCGAAGACGGGAAGATTGACCCCGAGGCCTACGTTGAGCGCGACTCGAACGGCAAGCCGCTCGCCGACTACATCATTTTCACGCCGCGGCAGGATCGCCCTGATCCCTGCGAGGAAATGAAGAAGGCGTTCGCGAAGCGGAAGGGTTAAGGGGAAGCGGAGTCCGCGGCTGTCGTTCGTCACTCTCTGCTCGCGATCACGATGTCGTTGGCTTGGCGCGATTGGTGGATCGCGCTAACACTCTCGGCGGTAGAAGACGCAATCGAGAACGCCTCCGAGGAACCGCATGCTCCGCTTCGCTGCATTCGCTACCCTGATGACTGCCTGCACGGCGCCTGCCCTTGCCGATTGTAAAGGGGAGGTCGAGGCCGCCTTCGAAAAGCAGCGGACACGGGCGCCGGGCTATCACGTCACTGCAGAGCACAGTCAAGGCGAAGGCAAGGCCGAGATCAGCATCGACTACGTGCTGCCGGATCGCATGCAGCAGAAGATTACCGCACCCAACGAGCGGGCGCCGATTGAGACCATTGCTGTCGCCAAGTGGGCGTGGGGCAACATGGGTGCCGGCTGGGAGGAATTGCAGCCGCAGTTCGCGCAGACGGTGACGGCTCACGTGCACGAAATGCTGGCCGAACCGATCAAGGCGGAGGGTGACTATGCCTGCCTCGGCAAAGTGACGGTGGACGGCAAGGAATACCTCGGTTACCGCAGCATGCCGCGCAATGCGGCCCAGGACGCGCCAAAGGACAAGGGACCGGGTGCGGCCGCGGCTCAGCCCGAGGTCGCTCGCACCGTCTACGTCGACCCGGCCACCGGGTTGCCCGCCATAAATCTCATCAGCGAGCCGAAAGAAGGCTCGAAGCCCCTGTCGCGGAGTGTCTTTTCCTATCCGGAAAAAATGGCCGTGGAAGCGCCGGTTGGTGCCGCGCCCGCACCCCGCACGCGCTGAGGCGCAAGTTCGGTGCCCGTGACACGGACGGGTTCGCGATATCGGTCGATCATGCCGGCAATTGATGCACCGGGCTGTTATGTGATCGGGAGGTTATGTGATTAAGTGCCGCCGCTCTCCGATGGCCTGCCGCAGCTGTGCCGCGACCGAGGCAATGATCTTGAAGGACTTCATCATGCGTCCACTTTTCACTGCTCTCGGCCTGGCGCTCGCCGCCATGACCGTCCAGGCCCACGCCGATTGCCGGGGCGACGTCAGCTCCGCATTTGCCAAGCAGCGAGAGGCGAGGGCGTTCCGCATGGAAGCGGACGTGATCTCTGTACAGGGACCGATGAAGATGACCGTCGACTATGTGCTGCCGGATCGCATCCGGCAGAAAGTCGTCATCGCTGTACAGCCGCAGCCTGTCGAGGCCGTACTGATCGGGCTCAAGGCCTGGGCAAACGAGGGGAAAGGCTGGGCGGAGGCACCTGCAGATATCAAGGAGGAGCTCGACAAGCAGCTCCGCGCCGTCGCCGAAGAGACGCCGGACCAGCTCGTGGATTTCGAGTGCATGGGCAAGCAGATGATCGACGGCGTCGAGCTGGCCGCGTACCGCGCGCAGGAGGGTCCTAAAGATATGAGCCCTGGCGCCGACAAGAAGCCAAAGTCGGACACTACCCGCATCATTTACGTCGACCCGGCCAAGGGCTTGCCCGTGCGCACCATCATCGCGCGACCCGATAAGCTCGATCGGCCGCTATTCAAGGCCGTCTATACCTATCCGACGGACCTCAAGATCGAGCCGCCGGCCGTCGACACCCCGAAATAGACCTAAGCCGCACAATTGTGGCCCGCGCGCCATCAAGCGGCCGCCGAGCCGGGTGGCGGATTGGCCCCGGCTGTGCTAGTCACGCGGAAAATCGCACCGCAGCATCGAAGTTCCTCAGACTGACACCGCCGTCAGCCGCCCATCCCGCGCGACGCCTCAAATGCTCGCGCCTGAGCCACAGAACGCGCCGCCACCATGCCAAAACGTACAGACATCAAATCGATCCTCATCATCGGCGCCGGTCCAATCGTGATCGGACAGGCCTGTGAGTTCGATTATTCAGGCACCCAGGCGTGCAAGGCGCTGAAGGCCGAGGGCTATCGGATCATCCTCGTCAACTCCAATCCAGCGACGATCATGACCGATCCGGAGCTGGCTGATGCAACTTATGTCGAGCCGATCACGCCGGAGATCGTCGCCAAGATCATCGCACGCGAGCGGCCGGACGCCATCCTGCCGACGATGGGTGGCCAGACCGCGCTGAATACCGCGCTCGCTCTCGAGAAGCAGGGCGTTCTCGCCGAATACAACGTCGAGCTGATTGGCGCCACAGCTGAGGCCATCGACAAGGCCGAGGACCGCAGGTTGTTCCGCGAGGCGATGGACCGCATCGGCCTCGAATCCCCGCGTGCCGCCATTGCGTCCTCGCCCGAGATCCGCGATGCCAAGGGCCGCATCAGCGGTTACGACCGCGCCGCAGGCTTCGCCGAGGCGATGCGCGCGATCGATAAGATCGGCTTGCCCGCCATCATTCGCCCAGCGTTCACCCTCGGCGGAACCGGCGGCGGCGTGGCCTACAACCGCGAGGAATTTGAGCACTACGCCCGCTCGGGCATCGACGCGTCGCCGGTCGGCCAGATCCTGATCGACGAAAGCCTGCTCGGCTGGAAGGAATACGAGATGGAGGTGGTCCGCGACAAAGCGGACAACTGCATCATCATCTGCTCGATCGAAAACGTCGATCCGATGGGCGTCCACACGGGCGACTCGATCACGGTTGCGCCCGCGCTGACGCTCACCGACAAGGAATACCAGGTGATGCGCGACGCCTCGATCGCGGTGTTGCGCGAGATCGGCGTCGAGACCGGCGGCTCCAACGTACAATTCGCGGTGAACCCGGCGGACGGCCGTCTCGTCGTCATCGAGATGAATCCGCGCGTGTCGCGGTCTTCGGCGCTGGCCTCGAAGGCGACGGGGTTCCCGATCGCCAAGGTCGCGGCCCGGCTCGCCGTCGGCTACACGCTGGATGAGCTCGAGAACGATATCACCGGCGGCGCCACACCGGCATCGTTCGAGCCGACGATCGACTACGTCGTCACTAAGATCCCACGCTTCGCCTTCGAGAAGTTTGCCGGTGCCGACACCACGCTGACGACCGCGATGAAGTCGGTCGGCGAGGTGATGGCAATCGGCCGTACATTCGCGGAGAGCCTGCAGAAGGCCTTGCGCTCGATGGAGACCGGTCTCTCGGGTCTCGACGACATCGCGCTGCCAGGCCTCGGCCAGGGTGACGACAAGAACGTCGTACGTGCCGAGGTGTCACGCCCCGCTCCCGACCGGCTGTTGAAGGTCGCGCAAGCGCTGCGGCTCGGCTTCTCGACCGACGAGGTTCATACCTTCTGCAAGATCGACCCTTGGTTCCTGGAGCGGCTGCAAGAGATCGTCGACATGGAGGCTCGCGTCGTCGCGCATGGGCTTCCGAAGACCGCCGCGCAACTTCGCCAGTTGAAGGCGATGGGTTTCTCGGATACCCGCCTCGCCAAGCTCGCCAACACCACCGACATCGAGGTCGCGAAGCTCCGTGAAGTGCTCGACGTGCAGCCGGTCTATAAGCGCATCGATACCTGCGCCGCCGAATTCGCCTCACCGACCGCCTACATGTACTCGACCTATGAAGCCGGCCTCGTCTCTGGCGATGATGGCAAGCCGGGCGCGCCTGTTTGCGAAGCGAAGCCCTCCGACCGCGAAAAGATCGTCATTCTCGGCGGTGGCCCAAACCGTATCGGCCAGGGGATCGAGTTCGATTACTGCTGCTGCCACGCTTGCTTTTCACTGACCGCGGCGGGCTTCGAAACCATTATGGTCAACTGCAACCCGGAGACGGTCTCGACCGACTACGACACCTCCGATCGCCTATACTTCGAGCCGCTGACCGCCGAGGACGTCATTGCGATCATTCGCAAGGAGCAGTCGAACGGCAACCTGAAGGGCGTCATCGTGCAGTTCGGCGGCCAGACGCCGTTGAAGCTCGCGCACGCTATCGAGGCTGCCGGCATCCCGATCCTGGGCACCTCGCCCGATGCGATCGATCTCGCCGAAGACCGGGACCGCTTCAAGGAGTTGATCGAGCGCCTGAAGTTACGTCAGCCCGAAAGCGGCATCGCGCGCAATCCTGGAGAAGCACGGGCGGTTGCGGAGCGGGTCGGCTATCCGGTGGTGATCCGGCCATCTTATGTGCTCGGCGGCCGCGCCATGGAAATCGTCCACGATGGCTTCGAGATCGACCGTTACGTGGCGCGGTTACAGGCCACGCTCGACAACCCGTCCGAACTGGTTGTCTCCGATAAGCGTCCGCTGCTTGTCGACCGGTATTTGACGGATGCCGTCGAGGTCGACGTCGACTGCCTCGCTGACGGGAAGGACACGTTCATTGCCGGCATCATGGAGCACATCGAGGAGGCCGGTATCCACTCCGGCGATAGCGCCTGCTCGCTGCCGCCGCATTCGCTGGAGCCGAAGCTGATCGCCGAAATCGAGCGTCAGACAAGGGAACTCGCGCTGGCCTTGAAAGTTGTCGGGCTCATGAATGTGCAGTTCGCGATCAAGGATGGCACCGTGTACATCCTCGAAGTCAACCCGCGTGCCTCGCGCACCGTGCCTTTCGTCGCCAAGGTGATCGGCAAGCCCGTGGCCGCGATTGCGTCCCAGGTCATGGCCGGCAAGCCGTTGGCGAGCTTCGGCCTGCGGCCCTCCAAGTTCGACCATATCGCCGTGAAGGAGGCCGTGTTCCCGTTCGCTCGCTTCCCCGGCGTCGATCCCATCCTCGGTCCCGAGATGCGCTCGACGGGCGAGGTCATGGGCATCGACCGCGATTTCGCGACCGCCTTCGGCAAGAGCCAGCTTGGGTCCGGCCAGCCGTTGCCGACCTCCGGAACGGTCTTCGTCTCGGTCAAGGAGAGCGATAAGGACCGAATTGTTGCACCGCTTCGCGACCTAGCCGAAATGGGGTTCCGGGTCATCGCGACGCGCGGGACCAAGCGTCATTTAGAGGCGAACGGCGTTGCGTGCGAAGTTGTCAACAAAGTTCTGGAAGGGCGTCCGCACATTGTCGACGCCATGAAAAACGACAGTGTCGCACTCGTTTTCAACACGACAGAGGGTGCCAAAGCCTTGGCCGACAGTAAGGACATCCGGCGCACCGCCTTGCTTCACCATATTCCATATTATACAACTTTGGCAGGAGCCGTCGCCGTGACGCGGGCTATCAAGGCCCTGAAGGCCGGCACCGTCGAGGTCGAACCATTGCAGAGCTATGTGGGCCGGACCTCGTAAGGGACGGTTTCGTGATCGAAATTTCGTGATCGAGTAAGACAGTCCGGCCACCGCTGGGCTGGTCAACCCCCGAAAAGTGCGACAAACTTGTGTGAACGAGGCCCTGGCACCCGCGCCAGGGCAATTGGAGACGTTAGCGATGTCGATGGAACGCGTGCCTATGACGATTGAGGGGTACAATAAGCTCGAGGCCGAGCTGCACCGCCTCAAATCCGAGGAGCGTCCGCGCATCATCGCGGCCATCGCTGAGGCCCGCGCGCATGGCGATTTGTCGGAGAACGCCGAGTACCACGCGGCTAAAGAGGCTCAGGGCCTCAACGAGGCGAAGGTCGCCGAGTTCGAGGACCGGATCAACCGCGCCGATATCGTCGACACCACCAAGCTGTCTGGCAGCACGGTGAAATTCGGCGCAACCGTCACCCTGGTGGACGAGGATACCGAGGAGAAGGTGCGCTACAAGATCGTGGGCGACTTCGAGGCGAACCTGCGCGACGGCAAGATCTCGATCTCGTCGCCCATCGCTCGTGCCCTGATCGGCAAGTCGAAGGGCGAGACCTGCGAGGTCACCACTCCGAAAGGCGCCCGCTCGTTCGAGATCCTGAAGGTCGAGTGGAAGTAAGTACCGCTTTTTGGGTGCCTACTCGAACTCCTTGGTGGCGGCGTCGCAAAGCGAGCGGTTCGCGCGCGGCAGGATGAAGACGCTATCGTCGTCCTTGCCGGCCTCTATTTCGAAGAACGCTTCAGCGGCATCGTTGCCGCCTTCAATCGCGATACGGCTGGTCTCGACCTTGAGTGAGCCGTCGGGCAGCGGCGTGAGTTTGAGATCACCGCCGTCGCCTTCAAGGAAACAGCTCATTCGGCCGTTCTCCGTCTTGCAGATCGCGTTGCCGGTGAACCAATCGGCTCCCTTGCGGCCTTGAAAGCCGACGCCGAGCTCGAAACGCTCCGCCGTGTTCGGTCTGTCGTCAGGGTTCGCCGGCACCATGTCGATTTCGAGCGCTACCGTCTTCTGGCGCGGATGCGCTTTGAGGTGCGCGGCGTCGTAGGTGCGGGCGTAGCAAACGACCCCCTCGGACGGGATCGTGAAGGCCTGCGCAAAGACATCCTCAGCCGAAGTGGCGGGGAGGGCGAATGTGGTGGTCAGCAGAACGGTGAGCGGGGTTACGAAGCGGTATGTAAGGCGCATGATGGACTCGGTCGGCAGTCTTCGGACCGCCGCATCATTCCGCAGGCTACGACCTGCGACAAGCACCAACTCCCAAAGGCATTAACCGCGGTCGTCAATGCGGTCGTCAACCGCGCTCGTCCGGCGATGTCAGTGCGATCGGAACGCCGGGCGCCGACTTGGCGCGGCGGATGGTGATGTTGGTCTTGACGCTCGCCACGTTCTTCGCGGCCGTAAGTTCTCGCAGTATGAAGTCCTGGAAGGCCGCGAAGTCGTGAGCGAGGCACTTCAGGATGTAATCGCTCTCACCTGACAGCATGTAGGCTTCCCGCACGATGGGCCAGCCGAGGACTAGGTTTTCGAACGCCCGAAGGTCGCCCTCGGCTTGGCTGTGCAGGCGAACGAGTGCGAAGGCGGTGAGCGGAAAGCCGAGCGCCTTCTCGTCCACGAGCGCCGCGTAGCCTGCAATGAACCCGCTCTCCTCGAGAGCGCGAACGCGGCGCAAGCAGGGTGGCGGAGAAATGCCGACGCGCGCTGCGAGAGCGACGTTGGTCATGCGGCCATCGCTCTGCAGTTCTTTGAGGATGCGCCAGTCGGTCGAATTGAGATTTCGGCTCATGACGTCTTGCTGCGGGAATGGGAACGTGGATGACACGGGCGCACCTTATAGCTTGCCGGCAGCGACCGGCAACAAATGAAAACATTTCTGCGCCAAAGTCGCTCGTTTCTTGCTCTTCCACAGGCCAATTGGGCATCGGTAATTTGGCCGATGCGGCGCCCGTGACACTCGACAAGCAGCGCTAAAGCCGCCAGAAGTTTTCGCCATGCAGGACACCAACGACACCTTAGGCGGCGCTCCGCAGCGGCCGCTGGCTGGCCTTTCGGGCTGGATCATCACAGACGGCAAGGCCGGCATGAACGTGCAGGCCTGCGGAGTCGCCGACGCCCTCGGCCTCGATTACAAAATGAAGATCGTGGCGCCGCCGGGCGTCTGGCGGATGGCGTCGCCATGGGGGCCGGTGGCACCCTCCGAACGCTTTGGCGCAGCCGGCACACTTTTTGCGCCACCTTGGCCGGCAGTCGCGATCGCGACAGGGCGCTTGAGCATCCCCTATCTGCGTGCGCTGAGGAAGAAAGCGGGTCCGCAGACGTTCACCGTGGTGCTGCAGGACCCCAAGGCGGGGACGGGAATCGCCGACCTGATTTGGGTGCCGGCTCACGACCGCCTGCGCGGCGCAAACGTGATGACGACGGAGACGTCGCCGCACAGCTTCACGCAAACCCGCCTCACCGCCTTGCGAGCGAGCGTGCCGGCGGATATCGCAGCGCTTCCAAAGCCGCGCATCGCGGTCATTCTCGGCGGAAAGAACGCGGTCTACAAATACCGCGACGAGGATGACGACCGCTTCGAAAAGGCACTGCAATCGCTCGCCGCGCTCGGCGCCAGCTTCATGATCACGCCATCGCGTCGAACCCACGACCGGCTGCTGCGCAAGGTGGAGGCGGCGACACGGGATCACCCACGCGTACTGTGGGACGGCACGGGCGCAAACCCTTATCCGGATTTTCTCGCCCACGCGGACGCGCTCATCGTGACGGCCGATAGCGTCAACATGACGGGCGAGGCGTGCGCCAGCGGCAAGCCGGTCCTGGTCTTCACGCCTTCGGGCGGCTCTGCGAAGTTCGACCGCTTCCACGAGACGCTGCGCAGTTACGGAGCGACGCGGCCGCTGCCGGAGCGACTCGATGAAATCCCGAGTTGGGTGTATAAGCCTCTCGATTCCGCGGCCGTGATCGCGCGCGAGATCGAGCAGCGCTGGGCGCGCCGCAAGACGATGCTGGCGGGATTGATGTCGCGATAGCGGATGATGGTACAACCGCGGGGTGGCGCGGCTGCTTCGCGCGGGCGCCCTTGGGCTGACATGACATGCGAGCGAATTGAGACTGAGCAATCGAGACGGGGATACTGATGGAAGTCACCCATACGCCGCATCTCAATCTCGAGAAGCTGACGGCGGCAAAGCTCGAGACGTCGCCCTACGAGTACGTGATCGTGCCCGGATTTCTCTCAGCCGAGACCGTGCGCCAGATCAACGCGACTTACCCGAAGATTGAAAAGGGCGGCTCGTACCCGGTGGAGAGCCTGGATTCGAACATGACCATTAAAGAGGTCATCGCCGAACTCGACGGCCCCGCTTTCGAGGCGGCGATCGAAGATAAGTTTCACGTCGAGCTCGAGGGCCGCCCGAAGATGTATTCCTTGCGTGGCTACACCCGCGCCAAGGACGGGCAGATTCACACCGACAGCAAGGACAAGATCGTCACTGTCCTGCTCTACCTCAACGAGAACTGGAGCGTGCCTGGTGGCCGCCTGCGCATTCTCAACAACGGCCACGACGTCGATAATTTCGCGGCCGAGGTTGCTCCCGATAACGGCACGCTGCTGGTGTTCAAGCGCTCCGACAGTTCATGGCACGGACATCACCCGTTTGAAGGGCCGCGCCGCAGCCTTCAGATGAACTGGATGACGAGCGAAGGGTCCAAGGGCTTCCACGCCTTCCGCCACAAGATCTCGGCGGCAGTGAAGAAGCTGACGGCGGCCGAATAGCAGCGCTGTGCCTTACCGGGCGGCGAGGACACGTTGCCAGACAGTTCCGCCGAGAACTCGGTATCCCAGCACGAAGTAGGCGACGATCAGGCCAAACAACAGCAGGGCTGAACCGCCCTGGAGATTGAAGCCCTGCTCCGTGGTTTGTCCCGTGATGCTGCCGATTGCGTAGCCTCCCACGAAAAACACGGTCAAAAAATCCAGGATAGCGGCCAGCACCTTTCGCCAAGTCGCCACGGGAGCCGTCGTCGTCATCGCAAACCTCCGAGTTTTATCGCCCCCCCGATCACGATACGACGGAAAGGGAAGGGATTGCGACTGGGTCTACAGTCTGCGACTTTAGTCTTTGCTGCACTGCGGGAATCATGAGATCGGTCGTTTTGAGCATTGAAACTCACACGATTTCGGAGACGTCATGACGCAGATGGTTCGCCGGGTCACGCCGATGCATATCGTCGACGACGTGCACGAGGCCGGCATCGCCTTCGAGGCCCTCGGCTTCGAGCGCGTGGAAACTGAGTTGCCGGACGAGTGCCGCGGCTGGCGCGCTTCGAACGGGTCTAGCGTGGTGGTCACCGCTCGTTCACTGATCGCGCGCCAGTTCGGCACGGACGTCGCGGCGCGCATCGGGGCTTCCGTCATCCCGTATGTGTGGGTTTGTAGTGTCTCGGGCGCGCTGGAAGAGCTTGCGGGCCGCGATCACTCTGCCGAGGTGTTGGCTCAGACACTGACGCCGTACCAGACCGTGGAAGCGATCATTCGCACGCGTGGTGGATACATGCTGCTGGCCGAGCGCCTGGGCTGATCTGCAACTTAGGGGTCGCGAAATGACGAAAGCCGCCCCGGTCCCGAGGCGGCTTTCTCAATCTAAGACGGTGTTGTCGTCTATCAGATGCGGAACTGCGCCCCGGACACTGAGCGCGGACGTTCGCGGACGGCGTGACCGTCATTGCCGGATTTCACGATCCACTGGCCGCTGGACGAACGACCGGTGATCATGCCGACGTGATGCGGCCAGACGACCACGGCACCGACCTGAGGTCCGGTGGAACGGCCATAACGACGCCAGTTGGCGGCGAGGTTGAACTCCGGTCCGCCGCCGAGTTGAGTGCGCATGTACCAGCCGCACCACTTGCCCGGACGCGGGCCGGCCGCATGCCGGCCGCCGAAGCTCGCCACGCGGTGAGTGGCACGCACGGTGCGCTGGGTATAGTGGTGCGGGCGCGAGTGGGCCCGCTGAGCTGTGGCGTGGTAGCCGCGGTGCGAATGGTAACGCTTCGCCTCAGCCGTGCTCGTCACCACGAAAAGGGACAGGATTGTTGCGAGGATAGCTGTCGCTTTCAGTTTCATCTCCATACTCTCTACGTTGCTGCTTTTGCTTTTGGAGGGGCAGGCAATGGCTCGCGGTGCCCGCTCGTTGGGAGCGCGGCTCGCCTGGGACGCGGGACTAAGGGTTAGTAACCCCGCCCGCGAACTGGTTCAGATGCGGAAGCTTGCGCCGGAAACCGACATCGGCACCTCGCGGACGCCGCCGCTGTAGTTGCCGGACTTCACGATCCACTTACCGTTCGAGGAGCGGCCGGTGATCATGCCGACGTGGTGCGGCCATACGACCACGGCTCCGACCTGCGGCGATGTCGCGCGGCCGTAGTTCTTCCAATTGCGGGCGATGTTGTACTGGGCGCCGCCGCCGAGCTGGGTGCGCATGTACCAGCCGCACCATTTGGCAGGACGTGGACCGGCGCTGTGGCTACCTGCGCTGGCGCTGCGGAAGCTGCCGAAGAAGCTGCCTGTGCTGGCTTGGCGATAGGACGTGCGCTGGGCCGTGCGGTGTGCGCGCGGAGCATGATAGGAGCGCTCAGCGCCCGCGTAACGGTGGGCGTACTGATGAGATTTGCCGGCGCGGCGTGCCTCGGCGCCAGTGGTGCCTGCCACGATAGACAAAATGGCCGCTAACAGAGCGATCGTCTTCAACTTCATCTCTTAATCCCTACTTTATCGTTTTTGTGCATGAGCGAACAAACGCCCGAATGCGGCGGAATAATGGCGCCGAAAAATCCGCGTCAAACTGACCCAAGCGGAGGAGGGGCTTTGTCGGTTATCAGAATAGAATCCATAAGGATAAATGCAGAAATGAAGACTTGGATGCAGCGCAGCAAAACGTGCGAATACAGTAACGTTGCAGTAGTTCAATTTGGATGATCCGTTTCACGCCTAACGGGAGATTGGCCGTGCTCTGCACCAATGCGTGGTGTTCAGCAAAAATCAATCGTAACGCATTGGCAAATCGCGCCGTACCGGGAGTGATGAGGACTAGCAAAGCGGCAAGCCGCAGCTCGTGTCGTCGGTGATGGAGGTGTGGCGCTCGCCGGAAATCTTACTTCGCATCCGATCATGCGAACGCAGGGCAAGCAGCGGCGTTGAGCCTGTGGCGCGGATCGGGTAGAAGCTCGCGGAACTCCCCAATGCTCAAGAACCGCGAGAGGCGCCCGCACATGGCGAACCCACAGTACGTTTATCACATGCACAAGCTGTCCAAGACCTATCCCGGGCGGCAAGCGGTGCTGAAGGACATCTCGCTGTCGTTCCTGCCCGGCGCCAAGATCGGCGTCGTCGGCTTGAACGGCGCCGGCAAGTCGACGCTGCTGAAGATCATGGCAGGTACCGTCGACGATTTCGTCGGCGAGGCCTGGGCGGCGGACGGCATCAAGGTCGGCTACCTGCCGCAGGAGCCCGAGCTCGATCCGGCGAAGGATGTGCTCGGCAACGCCATGGAAGGGGTGGCGGAAAAGAAGGCCATTCTCGATCGCTACAACGAGATCGCCGCCAACTACTCGGATGAGACCGCCGACGAGATGACGGCGCTCCAGGACCAGATCGATGCGCAAAATCTCTGGGACTTCGACGCGCAGGTCGAGCAGGCGCTCGATGCCTTGCGTTGCCCGCCCGGCGATGCCGATGTGTCGAAACTGTCTGGCGGTGAAAAGCGCCGCGTGGCGTTGACGAAGCTGCTGCTGTCGAAGCCGGACATCCTGTTTCTGGACGAGCCGACCAACCACCTCGACGCGGAGTGGGTGGCGTGGCTCGAGCGCTATCTCAAGGAGTACAAGGGCTGCGTCATCCTCGTGACCCACGATCGCTACTTCCTCGATAACATCACCGAATGGACGCTCGAACTCGATCGCGGCCAGGGCGTGCCCTGGAAAGGCAACTACTCGAGCTGGCTCGAGCAGAAAGCCAAGCGCAAGGACGTCGAGAAGGGCCAGGAAGACAATCGACAGAAGGCAATCGCGCGAGAGCTCGAATGGATCCGCGCTTCGCCGAAGGCTCGCCAAGCCAAGTCGAAAGCTCGTATCAACGCGTTCGATAAGCTGGTCGAGCAGCAGAGCCGCGAGGAAGTCGGGAAGGCATCCATCCAGATCGCGCAGGGCCCCAAGCTCGGCGGCGTCGTCATCGAAGTCGATGGGCTGTCGAAGGCGTTCGGGGACAGGCTGCTGGTCGACGAGCTCTCGTTCAAGCTGCCGCCCGGCGGCATCGTCGGCGTCATCGGTCCGAACGGCGCCGGCAAGACGACGCTGTTCAAGATGATCACCGGTTAGGAGCAGCCGGACAAGGGTACGATCCGGCTCGGCGAGACCGTCAAGGTCTCCTACGTCGACCAGTCGCGCGCGCACCTCGATGACAAGAAGACGGTCTGGGAGGAAATCTCCGGCGGCCTCGACCAGATCCTGCTCGGCGGCAAAGAAGGAAATGCCGAGCCGCGCCTATTGCGGCTGGTTCAACTTCAAGGGCGCCGATCAGCAAAAGAAGGTCGGGCTGCTCTCGGGCGGCGAGCGCAATCGCGTCCATCTTGCCAAGCTCCTGAAGGAGGGCGGCAACCTTCTGCTACTCGACGAGCCGACCAACGATCTCGATACCGAGACGCTGTCGGCCCTGGAAGCTGCACTGGAGGATTTCGCCGGCTGCGCCGTCGTCATCAGCCACGATCGCTTCTTCCTCGACCGTATCGCGACGCACATCCTGGCCTTCGAAGGCGACAGCCACGTCGAATGGTTCGAAGGCAACTTCGCCGACTACGAGGAAGACAAGAAGCGCCGCCTCGGCGACCAGGCCGTCGAGCCTCACCGCATCAAGTTCAAGCGGTTCGAGCGGTAGTCTGCCAGCATTCCGATAGGGCTGGCTTGATGAATGAGATGCGGGGGCGGGATGCTTCGCCCCCGGTTGGCGGATCGTTCCAACATTCGGACCGCAGACTCGATAGCCGCTCTCACAATCGCTAAGCGCGGCGAGCAACCGGTTCGCTGTTAAATTGATTGGCTCCCGTCCCATTAACCGGATCGTGAGGCCGGCGTGGTTCAGTGCACGCTGGAATGCTTGCGCGTGATGTGCCGTGGAAACAATGCGGCCGCCAGCAAGCACGGGTTCGGTCGTGTTGGTGTGGGGGCATTGCGATCATGTCGTGGATACACGTCGCTTCTATTTTCTTCTTTTTGACGACGGGTGGGCTGTTGTTCGCGGCGGAGCGTCTGCGCGGCACACCGATGTCCCGCTATGCGGCCATGAGCTCGCTCGGCTCGATCGTGATCGCCGGCGTGCTGTTCTGCATGGATGTGCCGAACATGGGCCCGCTGATGGACCCTTGGGAGGTCGCGAAAGGCCCGAAGAAGGAAAAGGTGCACGAGGAAGGCGAGGACGAGGACGGCGAGGAGGGCGGTAACGTCAAGGTCGTGCAGGCCAAGGCGAAGGGCATCGCGAATCCGAATGTCAGCCCTGAGGCCATGAAGAAGGCCCAGATCGTACGCGAGTGCGAGCTGATTCCCGAAATGGTGTCTATACCGGCAGGTAACGGCGTCATTGGCGCCGAGGCCGGAGATAAGACGGCCACTCCCTACGAGAAGCCTGCCCGCGAAGTGCGGGTGTGGCCGGGCTTCCAGATCAGCAAGTACGAGATCTCCACGTTCGAATACAAATGCTTCCTGACCGCGACGAAGCGCGTTTGGCGTCGCTGCTCCGGAATGGCGCCGGTGCCGGAATTGCTCTCCAAATTCGACCCGCGGGAGGCGGCCACTTGCATCACCTGGGAAGATGCTCAGGCCTATGTCGCTTGGCTCAGCGTGCGCAGCGGCACGCCATACAGCCTGCCGACGGCGACGCAGTGGGAGTATGCCTCCCGTGCCGGCAACCAGCCGCTGGTGCTCATTGCGGAATCCCGCCGCAAGCGCAACGCATGGCATGCTCACGACATGGGCGGAGGTGTTGCCGAACTCACCAATAGCTGTTGGGAGGAACGGCCGGCGAACGGCGCGGATGAGCCGGAGGCCGAGCCCGAGGATCCGTCCGAGTGCGGCGCTCACATCCTTAAGGATGGCGCTGAAACAGAGGAGCCACGGTTCCAGCAGCATTGGTCGCGCCGGAAAATGCCGGCAACCAAAGCGACCACGACGGTTGGCTTCCGGATCGTTCGGCGGGGGAATTGATCCGATGCCAAATAACGCCTCGGACGCGCAAGTGCGCAGCCGGGGCGTTGTGCATTATGTACCCGCGACCCAATCTCTGACGCAGATCAAACATTTTGCCGTCTGGCCGCGCTAGTTTACCTATCACCGGTATCGGCCCTAGTGGCTTCCCAGGGAAGGCGGTCAACGTTGGACGGTTCCGAGCTGACGATCTTTGGCGGGTTCCTGTTGGGGTTCGCGAGTACGCTGCATTGCGCTGGCATGTGCGGCGGTATCGCGACGAGCTTAACCCTCGCGTTCGGTCCCACAGACGGCCGCCAGCGCCTTCGGGTGCTGATGTTGGCGCAAGCGGGGCGCATTACCTCTTACGTGTTGGTGGGTGCCGTGCTCGGCTTCGCTGGCGCGGGGCTCTACGGCGCCTTCAACCAGACGGCGGCCTTCCGCGTCATGCAGTGGGCCGGCGCGGTAGCCTTGGTCTGGATCGGCGTGACGATGACCGGCCTCTTGCCGATGCCGGCGGCAATCGACCGCGCCGTGGCGGGTGTTTCCGCAAGACTGGCTCGGGCCCTGGCACCCTTCCGTCATAGCGCGATGGGGCCTTATCTGTCGGGGCTCACCTGGGGCATCATTCCATGCCCGATGGTGTACGGTGCGCTGTTCACTGCGATGCTGACGGGTTCAGCGACCGGTGGCGCCCTGATCATGGCCGGTTTCGGAGCGGGGACGCTGCCGGGCGTGACGCTGACCGCCCTAGGGCTCGGCACACTGGCCCGCATCGACGGGCGCCGGGCCGCCCGAGCGGCGGTTGGTGTCGCCATTGCGCTTTTTGGGGTGTTCACCGTGCTACCGGGCAGCCCAATCAACGGCATCCTGTGCCTCAGGCCGCCAGCGGCGGTGTCCCGCTGACGGTCGTCGCCTAAGAATGACCGGGTTCAGCGATTGAGTGCGACGACGAGGGCCTTGGGGTTGCCGCCGTTCTCGCTGATGTAATTCTCGAACAGGTTCTTGAGGAACGGGCTCGACCAGAAGCCCATCACCTGCGCGTCGCGGACCTTGAAGCCGTCGCCACGGCGGACAACCAACCAGCGCACATCGTAGGTCTCGCCGGTCTTCAGGGTCACTCGGCTATCGACTTCGGTACCCTCGCGGGTTTCGCCGCCTGTGCCGGTGATGACGGCCGAGGCCACCGGATATTTCGGCGATTCCTTGGCTACGTAGCGGGCAATGAAGTTGATCATGCCGTTGAAATAGGTCGGACGGTCCGTGACCGACATGGTGCGGGCGTAGGAGCCGAGCGAATAAAGGCCTAGCCACTGCACGTCGGCGTGCTTGCGGATCGCCGCGGCGAACATGCTGGTGGAGCCCGATTTTGACGCTGTCACCAGTTCGGCAGCGACTCGCTGCATAAAGCCGGTCGCTGTTTCGGCGCGCGCCGGCGGCGCCATGGTCAGCGTTGCCAGCAAGGCAAACAGCGCTGCAATCCCGGCCGCCGGTCGGCGCATGCTGAGCTTGAAGGCGGCAGTCGACATGCGATGGCTCCACTCCTTGGGCCGGCCAGTGGGCGCGGCGTGTCGAGACGGCTCAAACTTGCTTCACGCACTCAAACTTCGTTTTACGCAACCGACGGGCAAGGCGTTAGCAAGCCCGGCCCCATTTTAGCGTTGTCATATCTGCACGAGGCCGTCCGCCACGTCAAAGACCACAAGCTTGGCGCGACGATGGCGGAAACCTATTGTCCTCAACCGCTGTTGCAGTGCAACAGGTTCTCCAAGCGGCGGCCGAGAGAGGGCTGGCCGGCGCCGCATCTCGCCAGCCAATCGGCGACGGCATCCGATAGAGACCGCTCGATGGAACCTCGGGCTGGCCCAGCATCGCCGCAATGCGCATGACATCATCGGACGAAAAGCGATCCGCCAGGGCCACGAGTACCGACAGCTCACGATTGGAATGGACCAGGATCAGTTCGTGACGAGCCGCGGACACAGAAGTGCGCACGTTGTGGGCCAAGCCTTTGAAATTGCGCAGAGGCTCTGACCAGGAGGCGTGTCCGGCAAGGCTGCCTTCCGTCACATGTACCATGCCGTCCACGATATGGACCATGCGCGAGCGGCCGAGGCCCTTGAGCAATTGGCGGACGGGAAGCCCGAACAGAATGCCCCACAGCATCAGACCTACGACAATCTGAACCACCGATCCGGGCCGCTCCGTGAACACGGATAGCGCGGCTGGCTCCTCGATCAGGTGGGAGCCGATCAAGGCGAATGGGACGAGGAGTAGAGCGGCGGTGGGCAGCATGATGGAAAGCTTGCCGAGGGAAACGGCGAGGGACGAGGTCTGGCGCATTTGGATCGGAAGGTCTGCCGGAGCTGTCGATGGGGAAATGTGTTCGAAGGCAACGCCGCGCATGAAATCGACCCCGCAAATTTTGTGAATATGCAAGCGATCACGGTAAAAGCGCCTGCTTAGCATGAGGTTAAGAGGACTGCACAAATGCCGGGCAATCACGACCTGAGCGCCGAGACCCACAGTTCCTCCTGAGCGCGGATCGACAATTCGCTTGACACATAAACATGTCTTTATATCTATGGTCCCTATGGATGGATCGAGGCAACCTGGGATAGCTGGCCGGCTGCAAACCGCGGCTCTGGTGGGCGCGCTGAAAGCGGCCGCTGAACCGACGCGGTTGCGCATTCTGGTGCTGCTCTCGTCCGGCGAGCTCAATGTGAAGGACCTGACACAAGTGCTCGGTCAGAGCCAGCCACGGATCAGCCGTCACTTGAAGCTGCTCAACGAGGCCGGCCTCGTCGACCGCTTCCGCGAGGGGAGTTGGGTCTATTTCCACATCTCCGACGCGAGCGAGGGTGGTCGGCTGGCGCTGCAACTCATTGCGGCCGTGGACCCGAATGATCCGGTGCTGAAGCGGGATCGCGAGCGGGCCGAGACCTTGAAGCGGGATCGCGAGAGCGCGGCGCAAACTTATTTTCACGAGCACGCAGCGGACTGGGACCGCATTCGGGCGCTGCATGTGGACGAGAGCGAGGTGGAAGCGGCGATGCGCTCGGCGCTTGGGCCCGGACCCTTCCGCGTCTTGATCGATCTCGGTACCGGCACGGGGCGGACGCTAGAACTGTTCGCGGGGACCTACGCGCGCGGGCTCGGCATCGACGCCAATCACGCTATGCTCGCGCTCGCCCGAAGCAATCTGGCGCGCTCCGGCAATACGGCAGCGCACGTTCGCCACGGCGATATCTACAACCTGTCCTTGGGCGATGGCGCCGCCGACGCTGTTGTCATGCACCAAGTGCTGCACTTTCTCTCCGAGCCTGGACACGCGATCGCCGAGGCAGCGCGTCTCTTGGTGCCCGGCGGACGGCTGCTGATCGTCGATTTTGCGCCGCACGAGCACGAGTTCCTGCGCGATGCCCACGCTCACGAGCGTCTCGGCTTCGCGGACGGCTTGATCCGCAAATGGTGTGACGACGCGGGGTTGAAGTCGCTCAGCGCGACGAAGCTCGGCGTCCCGGACGGGCGTACGGACAAACTTACGGTTGCACTCTGGCTCGCCGAGCGTGATGCCGGCGTGGAGCCGGCGCGGCCGACACTGGGGAAAGCTTTGGAGGAGTTGGGCTGATGGCCGACACGAGAGAACGTAAAAGCCGGCTGCTCGGCTCGGGCGAGATCGAGGTCTCCTTCGAGTTCTTCCCGCCGAAGACGGAGAAGATGGAGGAGTCGCTCTGGTCGGCGATCCATCGCCTCGCGCCGTTGTGCCCGCAGTTCGTTTCGGTGACTTACGGCGCGGGTGGCTCGACGCGCGAGCGCACGCACAACACGGTCGCCCGGCTCGTGAAAGAGACGGCACTGAAGCCGGCCGCGCATCTGACCTGCGTCAATGCGAGCCGTGCCGAGGTCGACGAGGTGGCGCGCGCCTACTGGAAAGCAGGTGTCCGGCACATCGTGGCCCTTCGCGGTGATCCGCCGGCCGGAGTCGGCACCAAGTACGAGCCGCATTCGGAGGGTTATACGAACGCGGCGGACTTGGTGACCGGCCTGAAGAAAATCGCCAATTTCGAGATCTCTGTCGCCGGGTATCCGGAGAAGCATCCCGAGAGCGCGACGATTGCGGCCGATATCGAGAACCTGAAGGCCAAGGTGGACGCCGGAGCCGACCGCGTCATCACCCAGTTCGGGTTCGACAACGCACACTTCCTGCGCTTCCTCGAACGCGCCAGGGCGGCGGGGATCTGGGTGCCGATCATGCCCGGAATCGTGCCGATCCATAACTTCCGCCAGGTCGCCGGCTTCGCGATCCGCACCGGAGCCTCGGTGCCGGCGTGGCTCGCTCGCCGCTTCGAGGGCCTCGACAACGATCCTGCGACCTCGCATCTAGTGGCGGCTGCGGTTGCGACA
Organism: uncultured Alphaproteobacteria bacterium; assembly: GCA_963847435.1. Lineage (GTDB taxonomy): Bacteria > Pseudomonadota > Alphaproteobacteria > Rhizobiales > Hyphomicrobiaceae > CAWJZR01. Next base: position 45,105 of record CAWJZR010000021.1, read on the forward strand.
GAGCAAGTCATGCAGCTCGTCGACGAGGGATGCCGCGCCTTCCATTTCTATACGCTGAACCGCGCCGATCTTTGCTATGCCATCTGCCACCTGCTGGGCCTGCGCCCGCTTACGGTGGAACCGCTCGAACAGCGCCGGGCGGTGGGCTGATATCGAAGGAAACGGGCCGTCGGAAGGGCGCTCGTCCGGCTAGGGGCGAGAGCCCCATTCGCGAAGCAATTGGACAGATGACATGAAGAGACTCCCGAGCTGGAACGCGCTGCACGAAGCGGCGGAGAAGCGCATCCTGATCATCGACGGCGCCATGGGTACGATGATCCAGCGCCATAAGCTGCAGGAGGCCGATTATCGCGGGGCCCGCTTCAAGGATTGGAAGCGTGACGTCAAAGGCAACAATGATCTCTTAGTGCTGACGCAGCCGGCGATCATCCAGGACATCCACGAGCAGTACCTGGAGGCCGGCGCCGACATCATCGAAACGAACTCGTTCAACGCGCAGCGGATTTCCATGGCCGACTACGGCATGGAAGAGCTGTCATACGAGATGAACCTCGCCGCCGCAAAAGCGGCGCGCGCGGCAGCCGACAAGTACACGGCGAAAAATCCGATCGAAGCCGCGCTTCGTCGCCGGTGCCGTCGGCCCAACCAACCGCACGGCCTCGATTGTCGCCCGACGTCAACAACCCTGGCTTCCGCAACGTCAACTTCGACGAACTGCGTTCGGCCTATGCGGAGCAGGTTCGCGGCTTGATGGACGGCGGCGCGGACATCATACTGATCGAGACCATCTTCGACACGCTCAACGCCAAGGCGGCCGGCTTCGCAACGTTGGAAGTGTTCGAGGAGAAGGGCGTCGAGCTGCCGATCATGATCTCCGGCACGATCACGGATCGATCAGGGCGCACATTGTCGGGCCAGACGGCGGAAGCCTTCTGGTACTCGATGCGCCATTTGAAGCCGTTCTCGATTGGGCTCAACTGCGCGTTGGGCGCCGAGTTGATGCGCCCTTATCTGGCGGACCTTTCTCACATCGCGGACGCGCGCATTTCGGCCTATCCGAATGCCGGCCTGCCGAACGCGATGGGCGAGTACGACGAGACCCCGCACGACATGGCGTGCCAGATCGAGCCGTGGGCCAAGGACGGCATCCTCAACGTGATCGGGGGCTGCTGTGGCTCCACACCGGACCACATCCGCCACGTCGCCGAGCATGTGGCCAATTACAAGCCGCGCGTAATTCCCGCGATCGCTCCCAAGATGCGTTTGTCGGGCCTCGAGCCCTTCGTCGCGGGGTAATGAAATTGACTGATGTAGCCCCTATGAAACTCAGCCTCGTCAAGGAAGCGATGCCGGCGGTGGAAGACTACCTATGGCACTGTGACGCGCTCCAATTGTTGCAGCGGGAACATTCTCAGATCGACGTCCAGATCGACGGCAAATCAATAGTCATGGGGGCGTACAACGAGCCTCCTTGTGTGGAAGCGTTTTATAATGCTGAGAAGTTAATCAAAGAAATTTGCGTGCGCTATTTGGAATCGACGATTGCACTCATTTCTGAAGAATTGCGATCGGCCGGGGTCGATCCAAAATCATAATTGGCTGGTTCGAAACAAAAGTAGAGACGGATCGCGAGGCACGATGACCACTACCTCAGTAGACGACGACACTCCGCGCGGTTCCGCCGCGACCACCTTCATTAATGTCGGCGAGCGGACGAACGTCACCGGCTCGGCGAAGTTTCGCAAGCTCATCGAGGCGAACGACTATCAGGCGGCGCTGACGGTGGCGCGCCAGCAGGTCGAAGCCGGCGCGATGATCATCGACGTCAACATGGACGAAGGCCTGCTCGACAGCGAGAAGGCTATGACGACGTTCCTCAACATGATCGCGTCGGAGCCGGACATCGCGCGTGTGCCGATCATGATCGACAGCTCGAAGTGGAGCGTCATCGAGGCGGGCCTCAAGTGCGTGCAGGGCAAGGCCATCGTCAACTCGATCTCGATGAAGGAAGGCGAAGCGGCGTTCCTGGATCACGCCAAGAAGGTGTTGCGCTACGGCGCCGCCGTCGTCGTGATGGCATTCGACGAGCAGGGGCAGGCCGACACTATCGAGCGCAAAGTTTCTATTTGCGAGCGCGCCTATAAGCTTCTCACCGAGAAAGTCGGGTTTCCGCCCGAAGACATCATCTTCGATCCCAATATCTTCGCTGTGGCCACCGGCATCGAGGAGCACAACGGCTACGGCATCGCGTTCATCGAGGCCGCGCACCAGATCAAGGAGAAGATGCCGCTCGTGCATATCTCGGGCGGTGTGTCGAACCTGTCTTTCGCTTTCCGCGGAAACGAGCCGGTGCGTGAGGCCATGCACTCCGTGTTTCTCTATCACGCCATCCAGGCCGGGATGGGGATGGGGATCGTTAACGCAGGCCAGCTCGCACTCTACGATGACATCCCCGCCGAACTTCGCGACCTGTGTGAGGACGTCGTCCTCAACCGTCGCGACGACGCGACCGACCGGCTGCTCGAGGCGGCGCCGAAGTTCAAGGGCGACGGCGCCCAGCGGCGCGACACCAAGGATATGTCCTGGCGCGAGAAGACGGTCGAGGACCGTCTGACGCACGCGCTGGTGCACGGCATCAACGAGTTCATCGAAGCGGATACGGAGGAGGCGCGCAACAAGCTTCCGAAGCCGCTCGACGTCATCGAAGGCCCGTTGATGGCCGGCATGAATGTCGTTGGCGACCTGTTCGGCGCCGGCAAGATGTTCCTGCCGCAGGTGGTGAAGTCCGCTCGCGTGATGAAGCAGGCGGTGGCTTATCTGCAGCCTTATCTCGAAGCGGAAAAGCTTGCGAGCGGTCTCGCCCACAAGCCGGCAGCGGGAAAGATCCTGATGGCGACGGTGAAGGGAGACGTCCACGACATCGGCAAGAACATTGTCGGCGTCGTCCTCCAATGCAACAACTACGAGGTGATCGACCTCGGTGTCATGGTGCCGGCGGCCAAGATTTTGGAGACCGCTAAGAGGGAGAAAGTTGACGTCATCGGGTTGTCCGGCCTCATCACGCCGTCACTGGATGAGATGTGCTTCGTTGCGGCTGAGATGGAGCGCGAGGGCTTCGCTTGTCCGCTGCTGATCGGCGGCGCCACCACAAGCCGCGTGCACACAGCCGTCAAGATCAGCCCGAATTATGAGGCGGGGCAAGCTGTGTACGTTCTTGATGCCAGCCGCGCCGTCGGTGTCGTATCCAATCTGTTGTCGCCGACGGAAAAGCCCAGCTATGTCGCCGGCATCAAGGCCCAGTACGCTAAGGTTCGCGAATCCCATCTTGCCAATGAGGCGCGCAAGAACCGCATCTCGCTTGCCGCGGCACGCGGCAATAAATTCGAGATCGACTGGGCGACCTTTAAACCAGTCAAGCCGAGCTTCATGGGGCATAAGGCATTTGCGAACTGGGATCTCGCGTCGCTCGTTCCGTACATCGATTGGACGCCGTTCTTCCAGACCTGGGAGCTGGCCGGGCGTTATCCGGCGATCCTCGATGACAACAAGGTTGGACCGGAGGCCAAGAAGCTGTTCGCAGACGCGCAGGCGCTGCTGAAGCGCATGGTCGCCGAGAAATGGGTGACGGCAAATGCGGTGGTCGGTTTCTGGCCGGCCAACAGCGTCGGCGACGACATCGAGCTCTACACCGGGGAGCCGCGGCATACCAAGCTCGCGACCTTGCACACGCTGCGTCAGCAGATCGCGCGTGATCCTTCCCGCGCCCGCGCCCACACTGCGCTCGCCGATTTCATCGCGCCGAAAGAGACCGGCGTCGCCGATTACGTTGGTGGCTTTGCCGTGACGACCGGACACGGCGAGGAAGAGGCAATCGAGAAGCACCTCTCCAAGACAGACGATTACAACCGCATCATCGCGAAGGCGCTGTGCGATCGTCTCGCGGAAGCGCTGGCCGAAGCATTGCACGCCAAGGTGCGTCGCGAGCTGTGGGGCTATGCCAAGGGCGAGACACTGACGAACGACGATCTGGTCCTCGAGAAGTACCAGGGTATCCGCCCGGCGCCCGGCTATCCTGCCCAACCGGACCATACCGAGAAGGCGGTCTTGTGGAAGCTGATGGACGTCCGCCATTCGGCGGGTATCGAGCTGACCGAGAGTTTCGCTATGTGGCCCGGCGCATCCGTCTCGGGACTCTATTTCGCCAACCCGCAAAGCCACTACTTCGGTGTCGGCAAGGTCGAGCGGGACCAGGTCGAGGACTACGCGGCGCGTAAGGGCTGGCAAGTCACCGAAACCGAGCGCTGGCTTTCGCCAGTGCTCAACTATGACCCCAAGAGCATTCCCGGATCGGCGGCTGCATAGCCAGGACGCGACAGTGGGCCAGTCGCGCCTGACTGTCGCGCCGTCCAATTCTCCGTGCTAGGTCTCGAAGTCTCGGTGGCGGGGGCGACAAGTCTTTCCGCCTGCCCATCAAGAGGGACGAGAGGGAGGGAGATCTTGAATGCTCGGATATCTCATTCTGGTGGCGCTTCAGTTTGCGATAGCGTTTCTCTGTGCCCCGTTTTTGCTCGCAAAAATCCCGATCACGGGTGATCCCAAGACGTTCGTCCACGCCGCGATCTACGCCCTCATCGTTTGGGTTGTTGGCCTCGTCGGTTCTTTCGCCCTGAAAGACGTACGCACGCCGGGGACCAGTACGCTGGTAAGCGCTCTCGTCGGCGGTTTGATCGGTGCTGAACTTCATGCTGGTGCCGGCCGCGATGCAGACCTTGCAGTCGATCGTGAAGTTTCCGCCGCTCTACCTCCCCCTCGGTCTTGCGATCGTGGGCTATCTTCTGCGACGTTGACGCAGAACGACAGAAAGAAAGGCGCAAGACCCGAAGATCTTGCGCCTTTTCTTTGCTCTGCGAGCTTTTTGCCGACGGTGGCGAGCATGGGGTGGGGGACCTCGCCCGCGGTACCGCGTAAGGGCCGTGCTCAGACCATGCCGAGCACAATGGCCGTGACAAAGCAGAATGACATGATCGCGGCGAGTACATTCATCCGCATCTTGAGATCCATCGTCTACTCCTTTGGCCGGAGGGGGTGCCCGGCTTGGTCGCTACGCTGGTTCAACTCATCATTCGCAGGGGCACCCTAGGTTCTACGAAGGTCGAATGCCAAGACAAATCGTTGCTGCGCTGCAATAGCTTGCCGCGAGTTTTTCTTGGTATGCCAGAATTTAGTGGACGCGACCGTCGCAGCAGGCAATTCGGGCCGAACCGGCTCAGGTCTGTGAGATAACGGCAACAACGCACGATAATTCCGCGCAATTCGATGGTGATGGCATTTTCCGGCCAATTCAGAGATACCGATCGGTACGGCTGACCTAAGCGTCCACGTTTTTGCGCTGGCGAAACGAGTTGGTCCGTTGCCTGTGGACAAGACGTCGCACGCGGACGCGACAGGCTCAAAATGCACCCTCGACAGGGCGGCCTGCCGACCTAGACTGCAGAAAAACACGTCAAGACCGTGGAGAGGGGACGTCAATGGATCGCTTTAATGCGCTGCTCGCCAGCAAAACAGACGCCGGTACGACCATTGCCTGGACGGAGCTGGGACAGTCGGATCTGATGGAGGGCGATGTCGTCGTCCGCGTCAGCCACACGACGATCAATTACAAGGACGGCCTCGCCCTCACAGGCAAAGCGCCGATCATCCGCAAGTGGCCGCTGATCCCCGGCATCGACTTTGCCGGCAGCGTGATCTCGTCCAGCCATCCCGAATTCAAAGCGGGCGATGCCGTCGTCCTCAACGGCTGGGGCGTGGGTGAGACGCACCACGGCGGCTATTCGCAGCTGGCTCGGGTGAAAGGCGATTGGCTCGTTAAATTGCCGTCCGCGTTCACGCCCGCACAAGCGATGGCGATCGGTACTGCTGGCTACACTGCGATGCTGAGCGTGCTGGCGCTCGAGGCTCACGACGTCAAACCCGCCAGCGGTGCCGTGCTGGTGACGGGTGCCGCGGGCGGCGTCGGCAGCGTGGCGATATCCGTGCTTGCGAAGCTCGGTTACGACGTGATCGCAGCCACGGGCCGGCCGGAGGAGGAGGGCTTCCTCAAGGGGCTTGGCGCGAAAGAGATCCTGCCGCGGTCGGAGCTGTCGGGCACGGCGCGGCCGCTCGGCAAGGAGCGCTGGGCGGGCGTCGTCGATGTGGCGGGCTCGAACACACTCGCCAATGCGATCGCCCAGACCCGCTACAACGGTTGCATCGCGGCTTGCGGCCTCGCTCAGGGCATGGACCTGCCGGGCTCGGTCGCGCCCTTCATCCTTCGCGGGATCACACTCTGCGGCATCGACAGTGTGATGGCCCCGAAGGCCAAGCGAGAGAAAGCGTGGCAGCGGCTAGCCAGCGATCTCGACAAGGCCAAGCTCGATGCGCTGACCGTGACGCGGCCTGTCGCAGAGGTCCAGGCGCTGGCGCCTGAGATCATCGCCGGCAAGGTGCGCGGGCGCATCGTGCTCGAAGTGACCTAAACGCTTCATAAGCCAAGACACACGCGCGCGTCGGAAAGCGCAGGCCCGGTAACCTTCGGGTTCCGATCGCGCGCGTAAGATCGGCGCATGTTGGACCTTCTCGACGATATCCGTTTCAAAACGTGGGGCGCCATAGCCGCTGTCGTCGCCTTCTTCTGGGCGGTGGCTGGCCCAATCGGCGGCGTGCCAGGGGCGGGGAGTCACGTCCCGCCCGAGAATCGGCTCACCATGCAGCCCCAGCTGGTCGTCTACGAGACCGAAAGCTGCGGCTGGTGCCGTGCCTTCCGCGAGGACATCGCGCCCGTCTACATGCGCTCCAAGCATGCAAGTTGGGCCACGCTACGGTATGTCGATCTGAACGACGCCGACGACGGCAAGCAGTTCAAGCTGGCGCGCGGCATCTCTGCGCTGCCCACTCTGGTGCTGGTCGATACCGCCGGCCGCGAGGTCTCTCGCATGTCCGGACATCCGGGCGAGCCCGCCAACGTTTACCGCTTTCTGGACAAGAATCTCGCGCGCATCGCGCCTTGAGCCGCGTCCCGGCGCGCGTGGCCGTCCTCAAATTCCACTTCGGTCATGCCAGCCGCTTGCGCATCAGGATCTCGGTGAAGGACGGCTCGATGAGACCCGGCAGGTTGCCGACGTGGCGGAAGCCATGGCGCTCGTAGAAGCCGATCGCCCCCTCGTTGAAGTCTGAGGCGCACACCCAGATGTTGAAGTCCCCGGCCTTTCGCGTCTGCGTATCCAGCCACTCCATGACCAGCGAGCCGAGTCCGAAGCCTTGTGCCTGCGGTACGAGCGCGAGGAACTGGAGATAGGGTCCGCGCAACCAGTTGAGGCGCAGGCCGGCGACACCGACGGTCTGCTCCCCCGCCTTGATGGCGTAGCGCGGCGCTCCGGCTTCTTCCCCCGACAGGTAGATCATCAGCGCTGTCGCGTCGAACGGGTAGCGCGACCACGGCTCCATGCCGACAAAAGTGTCCGACAAGGAACCTGCCTCGGCGGGGTCGAGGGGTTCGAGCGCCAGCGGCACGGGGCAGGCCGAGCTTGCCTCGTTGACCAAGGCATGGCGCTGCATCTCGAAACTCATCGGCGCGGCTTTCGGTTGGGAGCGGTCATTGTTGGATGGTCGGCGCCCACGCGGGCTTCGGCTTCTTCTGCGCCACTTGCGGCTGAGTGGTTAGCGGTGGCTTACGGAACCAGAAGTCATAGTGATCGGTGTCGCCTGGGCGCGAGTCGTAGCAGCGCTGCTCGACGACAGGCTTTCCGGCGGCGAGCAATTCACTGATCGTGACGAACTCGAAGCCCGCGGCCTTCAGTTTCGGTATGGCGAGCGGCAACGCTTCCGCCGTGTGATAGCCGCGGCCGTTGGCGTGAGAAATGACGATGGAGCCGGGCTTGGTCTGGCGCACCATCGCGCCCGCAATGGCCAGGGCCGATTGGCTGGGCGACGGGTCGCCAGTCGAAAGGTCCCATTGGATAGCGAGCAGCCCGGCATCGTTGACGGCGCGCAGGCTGTCCGCGTTGCAGGCCCCGAACGGGAAGCGGAACAGGCCCATCCGCTGCGGCATCGCGCTGGCGATGGCCGGGTGGGTCTGAACGCACTGGCTGGCCGCGAGCTTGGCGCGGATGGACTCATAGGCGCGCTGGGGCCCCACGATCTCCTGCTTGAGGCGGCACCCTGCAGGAGGCGCAGATTGCGGTGCTGCCAATGTGGTTGCCGATTTCGAACAGCGGATCGGCCATCAACTGGCGCGCTCGCTCGCTCGTGCGCTGCGCATCCATTTGCCGCCGGCGAACAGCGTCGCCTTGATCGTTTTTGCGCGCAGATAGTCGATAACGGCGCCGTCATAGCCGGCGATTTCGCCCGGCTGCTCGCAAAGATCGAAGGTCAGCGCGACGAGCTTGCGCCCCTTCGGCAACTCCACCCGGCGGATTGCGCCGCGCAGGGCGTCGGGCACGGGAGCAAAGCTCGACGAGCGGAAATGGCGCATCGGAGCGGTCGAAGCTGCGGTTGCCCTTGACTGCGGTTGCGCTCGCCGGGGCGCGCCTGCAAGCTCAGACGGTGCGAAGCAGGCGGGTGAGCCGGCGTCTGCCGCTCGGGCTGATTGCGAAGCCGCCGCAGCCAGCAGGGCCACCGCCGCCCGAATGATGCCTCGTATGCTACGGCTTGCGCTCATGTCCTCAGCGGCCTTCGAAACTTCGGCTTGCGCTTCTCTTTGAAGGCGCGTCGGCCTTCGGCGTAGTCGTCGCTGGCAAAGCAGGCTGCCACGAGCCGCATCCAGCGACGCAAGGTCGGGGTCTGCGGATGCCGCGTCAACTCGTCGATGCTGCGCTTGGCCGCGATGACCGTCAGCGGTGCGTTGCCGGCGATTTCGCCGGCGAGCGCTCGGGTACTCGGCTTCTAGCTCGGCTTCCGAGGTGAGGCGGTGTTAACGAGACCCATCGCCGCGGCCTCTGTCAACTTTGAAGCGGCGGCCGGTGAACAGCATTTCCTTGGCGCGGGCCGGGGGCACGACCGGCGAATAGTGGACGGACCCAGCGCGCATTATAGCCGAGGCCGAGCTTGGCGGCGGGAATGGCGAACTCGGCCTTGTCGTCGGCCAGGCGGATATCGGCAGCACAGCGCGATGCGCTAGGCCGCCGCCGAGGCAGAAGCCGTGGATCATGGCGATGGTCGGCTTGGAGCAGCTGCTGAGCGGCCGCGAAAGCCGCGTCGTTCAGTGCGTCATAGGCCTTGGCGGCGTCGCCGCTTCGGGCGCTGTCGAATTCGGAGATGTCGGCGCCGGCCGAGAAGGCTCGCGTGCCCGCGCCCCGCAGGACGATCACGCGGATCGGCGGCATCGGCCTCGGCGCGGCGGATCAGGCCGGGAAGGGCTTCCCACATGGCCGCCGTGAAGGCGTTCATGCGCGCAATGTTATGCGCTACGATCCAGGCGATGGGCCCTTCGCGCACCAGGCTCAACGCTGGGTTCGTCGCGGCGTGGGACGCCTCATCCTGCATAACCGTTCCCCGAACATGTGACCTGCCAGCGCTGTTTAAGCTGCGGGCCGGAGGCCAGCAAGATCCTGCGCAGGCAAATGCGCCGGTGCAAGGTGAACGGATCAGCAGTCCCGCTCCCGTCGCCGCCGTGCTGCAACGCCGAAGTGGCAATGGAGATGCAGCCCCGGCTGCACTACATTGACTATCCAAAGAGCGCTCGGTAGCGCTAAGCGGTCCCGGTTTTCGCGACTTCGCGGGAGCGAAAGGCGGCGTCTGGTGTTTGCCGTGGATTCGCATCTGGACGAGAGGACTTGAAGGCGATGGCAGCAAGAAAGCTTCCGTTGCGCGACGGCAAGGTCAGAGCATACGACCCGATCTGGTCGGAGATCCGGCGCGAGGCCGAGGCCGTGATGGCGTCGGAGCCGGCGCTCGGCAGCTTCATCTACGCGACCATCCTGAGCCACGACCGGCTCGAGGACGCGATCTGCCACCGGCTGGCGCAGCGGCTCGACCATTCCGATGTCGATGCCGTCCTCATCAATCAGACGTTCCAGGCGGTGCTGGCAAGCGCCCAGAGCTCGGCGGCATGTTCCGCGCCGACCTCGCCGCCGTGTTCGACCGCGATCCGGCGTGCAGCCGCTACCTCGAGCCGCTGCATGTATTTCAAGGGCTTCCACGCGCTCGCGACGCACCGCTTCGCCACGCGCTGTGGCGCGAGGGCCGGCGCGACTTCGCTCTGTTCCTGCAGAGCCAATCGCTCGCGGACCTTCGCGCGTCGACATCCATCCTGCGGCGCGGTTCGGCAAAGGCATCATGATTGACCACGCCAACGGGCTGGTCGTCGGCGAGACCGCCGTGGTCGGCAACAATTGCTCTTTCCTGCATGCGGTCACGCTCGGCGGCAGCGGCAAGGAGACCGGCGACCGGCACCCGAAGATCGGCGAGAACGTTCTGATCGGCGCCGGCGCGAAGGTGCTCGGCAACATCACCGTCGGCGATGGCTCGCGCATCGCGGCCGGTAGCGTCGTGCTGGCCGACGTGCCGCCGAACGTGACGGTGGCGGGCGTTCCGGCCAAGATCGTCGGCGCCGCCGGGTGCGCTGAGCCCGCAATAGAGATGGAGCAGACCATCGCGCAGGACGACAACGGCGATTACATCATCTAAACAGCCGTCGTTTAGACCTGCGGGACCGCCGCCCCTAGAGCAGCGGCCCAACATTGGAAGGACGATCCTTTGAACAAAGACGAGCTCGTGAAGCTGCAGAAGTATCTGCGCAAGACGTTCGGCAACGCCAGCGTCGAAGTGCGGCCGCAGCCCAAGAAGAAGGACATGGCCGAGGTCTTCATCGCCGGCGAGTTCATGGCCACGATGTATAAGCGACGTGGAGGATGGCGAGGTCGAGTATCAGGTGCAGATGTGCGATCCTGGAAATGGACCTCGAGGAGGCCTGAGCACCGGGACTGGGTGCGCGAAGGGGCAGGTGCGCGATGGCGCTCTATGAGCTCGACGGAACGAAGCGTCCGCACGCCGGGCGAGGGCCGCTATTGGGTGGCCCCCAACGCCGTTCGTCATCGGCAAGGTCGAGATCGAAGAGGACGCCAGCGTCTGGTTCGGTACGGTGATCCGTGGGGACAACGAGCCGATCCGCATCGGCGCGCGCTCGAACGTGCAGGAAGGCTGCGTGCTGCACACCGACCCCGGATTTCCGCTGATGATCGGCCCGGACTGCACCATCGGCCACATGGTGATGCTGCACGGTTGCACGATCGGCCGCGGCAGCCTCATCGGCATCGGCTCGATCATCTGAACGGTGCGAAGATCGGCGAGGAGTGCCTGATTGGCGCCAACACTCTGATCGCCGAGGGCAAGGCGATCCCGCCGCGCTCGATGGTGCTGGGATCGCCGGGGAAGATCGTCCGAACGCTCTCGGACGAGGATGTGCAGCGCTTCGGCGGCGCGGCCGGGCGCTACGTCGAGAACTGGAAACGCTTCGCGTCCGGGATGAAGCCGCAGGTGGAAAGCTGAGCGGCGCTCGAGCCGTACTCGCAGGACCCGCGGAACAAGCAGCATCGGGATCGAGTTCTGCCGTCGAACGGCGCCGCTATCGGTGCGCCGAACGGAGGCAATCATTATGTCGAGCCGCGTCGCAGCAGCCATTGCTGGGCTGATCATGAGTGCAGGCGCGGTAGCTGCCGACACTCCTGCGTCCAAGGGGCCTTGCGCCGCGAAGCCGTCTCAGTCTCCGACAGCGGATGCCGGCGCGCCGAAGGGTCCGGAGGTCGGCAGCAAGGCCGATGGCGCTGGTGCAACCGGCTGGACCGGAGCCACGGGCGGGAGCACGGTCGGCATTGATAAGAAAGACGGCAAGGAGCCGTCCTCGCCGCATCCCGAGACGGCCACCGGGCTCGATCCCACGAAGCCAGGATGTTAGCGTCGGTATTTCCTCACACCGAACGACCATCCCCACGGTATAAATCTTCTCCTGCCGACCGCAGGAGCAGAGCCTCATGCATCTCTTCGGCGTCGAGATCACAGGTGAGCACGTCAAGCTGCTGCTGCCGCTGATCGGCGGTGCGGTAGCGGCCGGTGGGTTCTTGGCCGGCCGCTGGTCTAGCCATCGCAGACGCGTTCTGTTCAGGAACGAGGACCTCGTCAGCAGCTCGATCGTCATCGAGCTTTACGGCATCGCAATCGATCCGGACGGCTTCCCGATGCTGCATATCGTGACGCAGGGCGGTTCGTCGTCCCTTGAGGACTTCTTCCACAATCCCCTGCTCGTACGTCTCGTTCAGCGGGAGGTCGCCCGGCATCGCGGTCTCGTGCAACTGGCGAGCCCGATAGCACACCGGATGATGATGGACGCCGCGAAGGACGCTCTCACAGGTCTAGATCCGATCGCGAACATGGACTTCGTGCATGGCCGTCCAACCCAGGACGACGAGACGCTGTTCGCGTTCGCCGCCTTTGCCGAGCAGGGCCGTGCCGAAAACGGTCTCCACGATCAGATCGCTCGGCTCGTGTTGATGGTTGTCAGTCCCAATTTGATCGGACGTCTCGCGGACCCCCAGTACGTGGGGCATCTACGAGTGCGCCATTCCGGCTATCGCCCGCGCTGCGAGCGGCTGCATGCTTTCGCGAATGAATGGCAGCGGCTGCAGGGGCTGCCTTCTGGCCAGCGCAGTTCAGCGACCGACAAGATCTGGCGGGTGACCGTGCGGACGCTTCTGCGTTAGGTCTCGTCCAGGGGCGAAAACAAAGCGAGCCGGGCATGCCCTCAGCATGCCCGGCTCTGCTCAGGGGCGCGGCGCTGTCCCGTCCGCGGTTGGCTAGTGCCGGCAGCTCCCTGTTCGTGAATCCGATTGATCAGCGCTTGGGCGGTTTGACGCCGGCGATGGCGAGAGGCGCGCCGGTGTCGCTGGGATCGAGCGAAATCCATGCCCGCGCATTGAGGTACGATTGCCGCATCACGAATTCATACGGCGTCTGGTACCACAGGCGAACCTCTTCCGCCTTGTTATCGAGAACATAATCGCCTTGAGCGGTGCGCGCGGTCAGCACCGCGTGCCCTTCGCCCTTCTCGTCGCGAACGACCGTCATCAGCAGGGAGCTGATCGGCCAGCCGCGTTCAAGCAGCAAGTGCCGCTTCAAAAGAGCGTAGTCCTCGCAGTCGCCCTTGCCGTCCTTTGGCAGCGTCCAGTACTCTGCAACGCCGTAGTGCTCCAGATCGGTGATGGGTTGCACCGTGCGATTGACGTAACGGTTGACCTCGTCGAGCTCGCTCAAGCGAGCCGGCGTGGCATTGAAGCGCGTCTGTTCCAGTGGACCCGAAATGCAATCGCCCGGGCTCTCATCGCAGAATTGGACGAAACCGTAGGGCGGCTGAGCGGGTCCAAAAATGCGCTGGAAGGCCGCGCCCGGATCGCTATGACGCGCCGTGGTGACATGCCCTTGGCTCGCACTACCCGTTTGGCCGGCTGCTGATTGACCGGCGGCGAGTAACGTTCCAAGTACCGCTATCGCTGCATTTGCTACGCGCATCGTACTCAACCCCGAACCAGAGTATTCAGAATAACCAATTGAATTCGTTGTTTCGTGAACCGCAGCGAACGCATTTGCCTTAACTTTTATGGATCAGTTTGCGTTCCGCGTTCGAGCTGCCGACCAAGGACTTTTCCTCAGTCGAAGTATCGCCGGAGGGCTTCCGGTTCCTGAATGTCGATGAACTGGACGCCAATGCCATTGTCGTGGTGGCGCATAACGCGAACACGGTGCTTGCCGAGCAGCAGCTCGGCCCCGAACGCGGGTCGCGCGGTTGTGGCGATGGAAGCACCCGAGAGCGAGATGTCGATGACCCGGACGTCGACGACGATGCCCTCGGCGAGCTTCAGGGACGTGAGTTTGTTGCCGATTGGGATGCGCTCGTGGCGACGGTCCTCGGCGCTCGACAACTCATGGCGGTTGATCAGCCACATGATCTGGGCGGCGAGTTTCTCCCGCTTGTGCTGGGTCGCGGTGAGGCGGATCGCAAAGCCGCCCTCGAAAGTGCGTGCGACGGTGCCCTCGATGCCGCCGAATTGGTCGAAGTAGGCCACGATGCGCTCGCCTGCGTCGACGTCGACGGGCGACATCAGCGCCACTCCGCCCACCGAGATATCACGGAGCTTGCAGGGGTACTCCTGCTTGTTGGCGCGCATGAAGCGGCCAAGCATGGGGAGCGGGAAACGCTTATGACGGCGCCGGTCGGGGGCCACGCGCGTGGCCAGATTGGGCGCTCGGCGCGGCAATGGGACGGTTGCGGTCGACATGGGCCGGTCCTGCTTCGCACAATGTGGTGTCGAAGAGGCGGCCCCCGCCCGACCAACGTCGGCGGTAAGCCCGCGCCTTCAACACCACTATGACGGAGACCGGATTAACGAAGAGCTAAATGAGTGCGCGGTTTCGAGACAACGCATCCCGAAGCGGGCGGCAAAGATATCGCCGCCGGCGAGGGCAAGGGCCGCAGGCAAGCTTTAGGGCTCGCCCAGACCCGCTTTCGAAAGGCCGCCTTCATAAACGCGGAATTGGCGGCGTTCGGAGCGGACGATACGAGCATTGCGGATATGCGCGTGGAACGGAGACTGGCGGTTGATCTGCTCGATGACTTTGTGCGGACGTCCCTCCGGCCACATGAAGTCGGAGTGAACGAGGCGGCGGATATCCAGGCGCTCATGTCCGAGCCAGTCGGGCAAGTCGAGAGGGCTGATGCAACCGAGGATGCGGTCGATGCTGTCCCGGGTGTGGACGAGCGGGAGCACCAGCACCTCGAATGGGACGGTCTGGCCCCGCTCGGTCTCGGCCTCGATCGTGAGGACGCCGACGGCACCCTGTTGCGTAACATTCGTCAGCAACCTCGACAAGCTGAGGTGGTCCTGGTCGGTCCACGGGTCGAGGAAATTGGAGCCCCGCAACTCGGCGCCAAAATGCTCGCAGATGCGGGTGCCTGCGAGACGGAAACGGTACGTCTCGAAATCGACCCGTTCCAGAATGAAAGTATCCGGCAGAATATCGGCAATCTGAGCCGGCTCAATCTCGAAGCGTCGCGGCGCCAGCCGCGCGCCACGCATCGCGTTCCAGTAGGCGTAGAGGTTCTGCGTCGTTGTATGCTTCATTGCCGGGCCCGGGTTATTGAAGCGGCTGTTCACCGCGCCTCCAGCGATCGGGACCGCAGAGGTCCGCTTCGCCGTTCACTTTCGGGACACTTGTCTGGGTGTCGCTGAGTGTCGTGAGGGAAAGAGCAGCTTCCGTGCCACGTTCCCTGAATGCGCGGGAATGCGGGGCAGAGGACGGTGCCGGAACGGTTCGACGCCTTGGGTGTTGCTCTCACCGTGATCCGCAGGTTAAGCCGATAAAGGATCGGGCGGCCGTTCCGGGCCCGCAGACACTCTTTCCGAGAGGGCAACCGCGTGAGCCGCCGAGAACCGATGTTCAACATTCCAGGCTGCGTGCTTGCGCTGCTTTGCATCCTGGGGCTGGTTCACGCCGTCCGTTCCGCGCTGCCGGAAGACGAGTCGATGCGGCTGACGCTGGCGATGGCGCTCATCCCGGCGCGCTACGCCGGCTACGCCGCGGAGCTCCCGGGGGGCAGGATTGCGGAGTTCACCTCGCTCTTCACTCATATGCTGGTGCACGGGGACCTGACTCACCTCGGCATCAACTCGGCCTGGCTGCTGGCCTTCGGCGGCGCCGTCGCGCATCGGGTCGGCGCGATCCGCTTCTTTCTCTGTTTCGTATTGTTCGGCCTTGCCGGCGCGGCTCTGTTTCTGGCCGTCAATCCCACGCTGCTGGCGCCCATGGTCGGCGCCTCGGGTGCCATTTCCGGACTGATGGGCGCGTCGATGCGCTTTCTCTTCTCCGCGGTGGACGGCGACGGCGTCTGGCGCTTGCGCGAGGCGCCGCGGACCGTCCCTCTGATGTCGTTAAGTCGTTGCCTGCGGGACAACCGCATCATGGGGGCGACAGGCATGTGGCTGCTGATCAACCTGCTGGCTGTGCTCGGCTTCGGTGGCCTTGGCCCTCAAGGGGGCATAGCCTGGGAAGCGCATGTTGGCGGCTATCTCGCCGGCTTCCTGGGGTTCGGATGGCTCGATCCTGTCGGCTTCACCCCGCGCGGAAACCCGGCGGACACAGAAAAACCTGTCCCGGATCTGCCTCCGGTCCATTGATGGCTTGCGGAACATGTCAGTTTGTCGCAGCATAGCATCGACCGGGGCCCAAAAGTGGCCACGGGTATGGCTGCGGGGGAGGGCTTGCATCGGGCACGCGTGCGCGATGCTTGAGATTATCGCCAGCCAAAGACAAAAGAATCACGGTCGGAGGTTGCGCCATGAATGTTGCCACTATTCTCAAAGCCAAAGGTAGAGCCGTCGCTACAGCGCGGCCCGACGCCACCCTGCTTGAAATCTCGGGCAAGCTTGCAGCCAAGAAAATCGGCGCGATTATCATCGTAGGCGACGGAGGCAAGGTCGCGGGCATCATTTCCGAGCGCGACATCATCCGCGCACTGGGCGAGAAGGGGGCGATGTGCCTCAGCCAGCCAGTTTCCGATTTCATGACCAAGAACGTCGTATCTTGCCGCGAGTCGAGCACGCTCGACGATCTCATGGGGATCATGACGCAGGGCCGCTTCCGTCACTGCCCGGTGATCGAGGATGACGCGCTTGTCGGCATCATCTCAATCGGCGACGTCGTGAAGCATCACATCGCCGAAGTCGAGATGGAAGTCAGCGCCATGCGCGGCTATCTCGCGGCCGGCTGATCGAGCGGCGCATTCGATTAGAGGGCTGCCGGAGTCGCATCCGGTGGCCCTTTTGCGTCAGGATTGCCGGAGTTGGCGCGGCTGCCGCCCGCGAGGATTGCTGAAGCTGGTGCTGCTGTGCCGATTAATACTGTTGAAGCTGGCGCGGCTCCACCGCGATGCCACGCGAATTCGAGCGCGCATCGAGTTCACGTGTGATGTCGTCGATGAGGCGCTTGGCGGCGCTTTCGCCGCAGGCGATCAGCTCTTCGGCGCGGTGGAAATCGAACAGTCCGATGCTGCCAAGTCGCGGACTGATCATGGCGTCCGGCGGATCCCCGGCCAGCCGCGACCGCGCGATGCGATCCTGCACGATGTTGAAGGCATCGACCATGACCGTCGAGATGCCGGGAACGTCCTCTCCCTTTCCGAACCCGAAGATCTGCCGCTGCAGCAGCCGGCGCACGGCTACGCCGTTTTTGCCCTTCACGGGCTCCGGTTCGATGTCGGAGTTGGGTGGCTGCGGCTGCGCATCGAGGTGCGGAACGATCGAACCTCGGCCGCATGTATCGAAGTTGAGGTTGACGGCAATGACGTAGCGCGCGCCGAGCGCCCGGCAAACCGTCACGGGAATCGGGTTGACGAGCGCACCATCGAACAGCCACCGCCCGGCGATTTTGACGGGCTTGAAAATGCCAGGCAGCGCGTAGGACGCCCGCACCGCCTCCACGAGCTTGCCGCGCGAAAGCCAGACCTCGTGGCCGCTGCCGATTTCGGTGGCGACGGCCGCGAAGCGGGTCGGCAAGTCCTCGATCATGCGGTCGCCGAGGTGGCGGTCGAGGCGATCGACGAGGCGCTGGCCGTTGATAAGGCCAGTGCCGGAGAGGTTGAAGTCGAGGTAGCCGAATACGCGCCGTCGCGTCAGGTCACGGGCGAAAAGTTCGAGATGGTCGAGCTGGTTGGCGGCGAAGCAACTGCCGACCACGGCCCCGATCGATGTGCCGGCAATGATGTCCGGCCGGATACCGGCCTTCTCCAGTGCCCTCAGAACGCCGATGTGGGCCCATCCGCGCGCGGCTCCGCCGCCCAACGCCAATCCGATCTTGCCCAGTGCCATGGTCGGTCTCCCGCCGGTATACCGGCTAGCCATCCGTCCCGCGTGCAGGCCGAAGCGCAATTATGTAGCGCTTTGCATCGATCCGGGGAGAAACCCGCAACCATGCTAAATCAGAGTACAGCATTCGTATTGAAGGCAAGGTAAACGCGGGATTATTTTCCCTGAACCTTCAATCACACACTGCTGCGCTGAAGCAACAACGCCGGGTTCGGCCGATCCCCCAACGGTATAACGCGGTAGAAGCAGGATCGTTCACCCGTGTGACAAGCCACACCATTTCCCGCAACCTCGACCGAGAGCCAGAGGGCGTCCTGGTCGCAATCTGTGCGCATCTCAACGATCTTGAGCACGTTGCCGCTCTCCTCCCCCTTCTTCCAGATCCGCTTGCGTGAACGGGTCCAGAAGTGGGCCTCGCAGGTCGAGATGGTAAGCGCCAAGGCGTCCACGTTCATCCATGCGAACATGAGCACGGCGCCGCTTGCCGCGTCCGTTACGATGGCTGGGATGAGACCATCGGCATCGAACTTCGGCGCGAACGAGAGTCCACCCTCGATTTCGGCAGAGGAGGTGCGCTTGGCGAAAAGGGGAGCGGTCGGCTCGGCCATGAATGAGTATTCCGATGCGTTTTAGGGTTGCGATTGCCCCGGCTCGCGAAGGCAGTCAGGACCCTCTATATATGCCTCAACGAACTTGGCGAGGGCCACCCGTCGCGGCGGGCCCCTGAAGACGCGACAGGCACGCAAGAGGCACCGGCGACAGCATGGCGGAAATCGACGATATCTACAGCACCCGGCTCTTTGAGCTGGCGTCCGACATTCCTCGCTCCGCGCGCCTTCCGGCGCCGGATGCAACCGCCACCGCGCACTCCAAGCTCTGTGGCTCGACGATCACTGTGGACCTCAAGGTCGACGGTGATCGCGTCAGCGATTTCGGCCAGACCGTGAAGGCCTGCCTGCTCGGCCAGGCGTCGGCAGCCGTTCTCGGGCGAGAGATCGTCGGCAGTTCAGCTGGCGAGTTACGCCAGATTGCTGCCGAGATGCGCCGCATGCTCAAGGAAAGCGGTACGCCTCCCACCGGCCGCTGGGCTGATCTGGCGATGCTGCAACCGGTGAAGGATTATAAGGCGCGCCATACATCGACATTGCTGGTGTTCGAGGCCGTCGAACGTGCGCTGGCCGAGATCGAGACGAAAAGGTCGGGGGTGGCCGCTAACGATACGCCCGCGAGGCATAATCTCTGACCGCGCCAGACGAGACCGAGGGGGAACCTCATGCCTATTATTCACGATCCGATGCGGGTGCCCGGGCGAACCTCCACAATCTACCCTGCGCCCTTCAACGAGGGGTTCGAGGGCCGTATCAAGCGCGCGCTCACGCAGCCACTTGGTCTCACGCAATTCGGTGTCAACCTGACGACGCTGGAGCCTGGGGCAAAGTCCTCACTCCGCCATTGGCACGCGAAGGAGGACGAGTTCATCTACGTTCTTTCCGGTGAGTTGGTACTCGTCACGATGCAGGGCGAGACGCAGGTCCTTCCCGGCTGTGCAGTCGGCTTTCCCGCCGGCGATGAGAACGGCCATCAGCTCATCAACCGGGGCACCGTGGCGGCGACCTATCTCGAGATCGGCACACGCTCGCCGGACGAGGACGCCATGTATCCCGATGTCGACCTCAAGGCTGTGAAGCGCGGCGGCGTCTATCGCTTCTTCCACAAAAACGGCGAGCCTTACGAATGACATCCCTCCGGGGGCTGGCCAAGGCCGTCGCGAAAGTTCCGATCCACGTCTACCGCTGGACGCTGAAGCCGATCATCGGCTGGGAATGCCGGCACCTTCCGACATGCTCCGAATACGGCCTCGAAGCCATCGACAGGAATGGCGCGTGGCGCGGCTTCTGGCTGACTTCATCCCGCGTCTGCCGCTGTCATCCCTGGGGCAGTTCAGGCTACGATCCCGTGCCCGACATTCGTGGCGAACGGCATCCTCTCGCCCCGTGGCTCTACGGGCGGTGGCGCTCAGCATCTACGCAGCGTTGAGGGGCGGAAGGGTGCTCGCCGCAGGAACCGTTCGGATGACGTGGCGTTCCAACGCCGGGTACGTCACCTGAACGAGGCGGCTGAGGCATGAGCGTTTTCAAAACCAGCGACGGGGTTCAGCTCTATTTCGAGGATTGGGGCCAGGGCAGACCACTGGTCTTCGTTCACGGGTGGCCCCTTTCGGCTGCGATGTGGGAATACCAAACCGTGCCGCTGGCGGCGGCGGGCTTTCGCTGCATCGCCTACGACCGCCGCGGCTTTGGGCGGTCTGACAAGCCCTACGGCGGCTACGATTATGGCCGCCTCGGCCTCGACCTTGCTGAATTGATCGAGCATCTCGATCTGTCGGATGCGACACTCGTCGGCTTTTCCATGGGCGGCGGGGAGGTCGCCGACAATCTGACGCGCCACAACGACAAGGGCCGCGTCACGCGCGCCATGCTCGTCTCTTCGATCATCCCCTACATGTCGAAGACGCCCGACAACCCGGACGGTGTGGACGCACCGACGATCAACGAGATTCTATTGGGTCTGACCAACGATCGCCCGGCCTTTCTCACCACCTTCATCGAGCAGTTCTTCGGCGTGGGCCTGATCACGTCGCCGGTCAGCGAGCCGATCCTCGCGACGAGCCGCGACATCGCCATGCAGGCCTCGCCGGTCGCAACGCTCGAATGCGTGAAGTCCTTCGCGCTGACGGATTTCCGCTCTGTCGTCCCCTCGATCAAGGTGCCGGTGCTCGTCATCCATGGCGACGGCGATCAGACGGTGCCGATCGCGGCGACGGGCAAGCGCGCGGCCGAACTCATTCCCGGGGCCGAGCTGAAGATCTACAGCGGCGCTCCGCACGGCCTCTACTATACCAACCGCCACGAGCTGACCCGTGACATCGCCGCATTCGCCTCCGAAGGGCGCGTGGTCATCGGGGCTTCTGCCTGAGACAACGCCCGACGACAGGCGGCGTCAGCGAGCCTTGACATGCCTGCCGATCCTCGCGATTTAACCGCTCCCAACAATCTTACGCCGCGCTTCGTTTGCGGCGAGTGAGCAAAGGAGGCATGAATGACTCGGACGTCACCCTTACGTTTCCCGATGGCGCTGAGCGCAAGGTGAAATCCGGGACCACAGGCCTCGAAGTCGCAAAGTCATCTCGCCCTCGCTCGCAAAGCGCACCGTCGCCATGCAGCTCGACGGCGCCCTGGCCGACCTCGCCGATCCGATCAACAAGGACGCGTCGATCAATTTCGTCGCGCGCACTGACCCGGCAGCGCTGGAGCTGATCCGGCACGACTGCCGCGCACGTGATGGCGGAAGCCGTGCAGTCGCTGTGGCCCGGCACCCAGGTGACCATCGGCCCGGTGATCGAAAACGGCTTCTATCTACGACTTCGCCAAGCAGCAGCCGTTCGAGCCCGAAGACATCGCCAAGATCGAAAAGAAGATGGGCGAGATCATCGCCCGAAACGCGCCCTTCACCAAGGAGGTGTGGTCGCGCGACAAGGCCAAGAAGTTCTTCAAGCGAGAAGGGCGAGTAGTTCAAGATCGAGCTGGTGGACGCGATCCCCGAGGACCAGGACCTGAAGATCTACAAGCAGGGCGAGTGGCTCGACCTCTGCCGCGGCCCGCACATGACCTCGACGGGCCAGATCGGCAAGGCCTTCAAGCTGATGAAGTTCGCAGGCGCCTACTGGCGCGGCGACTGCAACGAAGCCGCAGCTGCAGCGCATCTACGGCACCGCGTGGGCGACCGAGGACGAACTCAAAGCCTACCTGCAGCAGCTCGAGGAGGCCGAAAAGCGCGACCACCGCAAGCTCGGCCGCGAGATGGACCTCTTCCATTTCCAGGAGGAAGCGCCGGGCTCGGTATTCTGGCACCCGAAGGGCTGGACCCTGTTCCAGACCCTGATCGCCTACATGCGCCGCGCGCAGCAGCGCGGCCGGCTACATGGAGGTCAACTCGCCCGACATGATGGAGAAGCACTTCTGGGAGCTGTCGGGGCACTGGGAGAACTACGGCGAGAACATGTTTACGACCGTGCTGCCGGACGAGCGCGTGTTCTGCTGCAAGCCGATGAACTGCCCCGGGCACGTGCAGATCTATCAAGCACGGGCTCAAGAGCTATCGCGACCTGCCGCTGAGGATCGCCGAGTTCGGCAAGGTGCACCGCTACGAGCCGTCCGGCGCGCTGCACGGCCTGCTGCGCGTGCGCCACTTCACGCAGGACGATGCGCACATCTTCATCACCGAAGATCAGATCATGGAGGAATGCCTCAAGATCAACGATCTGATGCTGGCGATCTACAAGGACTTCGGCTTCGAGGACATCTTCATCAAGCTGTCGACCCGGCCGGAAAAGCGCGTCGGCGCCGACGAGCTGTGGGACAAGGCCGAGAAGGCGTTGTGGCGACGTGCTGGATGAGGTGAAGCGGCGCTCGAACGGCCGCGATCAAGACGTCGATCAATCCGGGCGAGGGCGCGTTCTACGGGCCGAAGCTCGAGTACGTGCTGAAGGACGCGATCGGCCGCGACTGGCAGTGCGGCACGACGCAGGTCGATTTCAACCTCGCCGGGCCGCCTCGGCGCGTTCTACATCGACGAGCACTCGGAGAAGAAGACGCCGGTGATGATCCACCGCGCTATGTTCGGCTCGCTCGAGCGCTTCACCGGCATCCTGATCGAGAACTTCGCCGGCCATTTCCCGCTGTGGCTGGCGCCGCTTGCAGGTCGTCGTCGCGCCGATCGTGTCGGATGCCGACGACTATGCGAGCGAGGTCGCCGAGAAGGCTGAAAGGCCTGGGCCTGCGCGTCGAGACCGATCTCCGCAACGAGAAGATCAACTCAAGGTTCGCGAGCACTCGCTCGCGAAGGTGCCGGTGATCCTGGTCGTCGGCAAGCGCGAGGCCGAGGAGAGCAAGGTCTCGATGCGCCGCCTCGGCATCGCAGGATCAAACGGTGCTGGGCCTGGACGAGGCGCTGGCCATGCTCAAGGCCGAGGCCGTGCCTCCGGATTTGGCTGGCGCTGCTTGATCGAACGGGAGTGGGGTTCGCCCCGCTCCTCAGCCTGCCCTGTCGTAACCTACAGAAAACGGACAGTTTTTGCACTTTGGTGCACCGTACAATTGGCAATACTCGGAATCCGACCTCCCTGGTAAGTACTGCCGCATCCAAATTCAGATCGCAGCACGCAGGGAACCGCAGATGACCATCGCTTCCGACTACATCGTGGAGTCCGACGCTACCGCTGAGCCTTCCTACTTCATGCCGGCCGCGATCTTACTCGGCTTGATCACCGCTTGGATTGCCGCCACGGTCCTGAAAGGCTTTGACGGCTTCATCGCCGGTGCCGACGTTGCCGTGCTACTCGCGTTCGCCGCAATCCTGCGGGCGACCCGCTTGTAAGAAGCGCGCAAATCCTGCTGCCTTGAAAGGCGTCGTACCTCTGGTGCGGCGCCTTTTCATCGTTTTCGGGAGGTAGCCGCCTCGCTGATTGTCACCCTGTTGGTCGCCTCGGTGGTTCCTTGCTCAGGACCTTGTTTCCTCTGAGGGCGGTGGCGCGTTTCTATTAATATGCCCCGAGGAGCACGTGGAGGACCAAGATGATCCCATTCGCCGAATCGAAGTCCGCCTATGAGGCCTGGCTGGCCAAGCAACTCGGCGATGAGCTTGTCGCGACGGATCTCGCCGCCAAATCCGATGCCATGCGCGCCAGCGGCTTCGTATTCTTGCGCGCGACCTACTGGCGCTGGGCCGAGATCATTCCCGAGATCTGCCCGGATCTCATGTCCGCACCGCAGGTCCTCGCGGTGGGCGATATTCACCTCGAGAACTACGGCACATGGCGCGATCGAGATGGTCGATTGGTCTGGGGCGTCAATGATTTCGACGAGGCGGCCGAGATGCCCTACGCGCTCGACCTCGTCCGGCTGTCCACGAGTGCCACGTTGGCGATGCCGCCTGACGAGAGGCAGCGTCAGACGCAGGGCGAGGCGATCCTCAATGGCTATGCCGACGGCCTCGCGCACCCAGGCCCGATCCTGCTCGCCGAGACCGAGTGGTCTTGGCTGCGCGAAGTGATGGCGGTCAAGAAAAAGGCGGAGCGCAAGTTCTGGGAAAAGATCGATGCCGCGCTAGCCGCCGCAAAAGCCGCGGACGACCCTCCGCCGCGGCGCTTCGTCAAGGCATTAGCGTCCAGTCTGGCGGGTCGCAGCACCAATTTTGCTACTGCTCGGCGTAAGGCCGGCGTCGGAAGCCTCGGCAGGCCGCGCTGGATCGCCGTGGCTGATCGCCGGGACGACGAAGGCATCGTACATGAAGCGAAAGCGCTGGTGACATCGGCATGGCACCTCGCACGCGGTACGCCGAACGCCCCCGTTCGGGCCAGCGACGCCGCGAACGGACGCTATCGCTCTCCCGATCCGGTTTACCGAGCGGAAGGCGGCATCGTCGTGCGGCGGCTTGCTCCCGACTATGGCAAGTTCGAGATCGACAAGAAGGGCGAACCCGTCCTTGCGCCCGAGATTTTGCGGGCCATGGCCCGGGACCTCGCCAACGTCCATCTCGGCACCGGCAACGAGACTGCCTTGCGCGACGCCATCACAGCCGATCTGAAAGCGCGCAAGTCAGGCTGGCTCGTCCACGACACGGCCAAGGCGGCGGCTGCGGTCGAGCAGGAGTGGCGGTCCTATGCGGCCGGCTCGAAGACCTGAATCCGAGCCCTTGCGTCGCCAGCCGTGGTCGTCCCCGGCTCGAATCAGCTATCCTTCCGAACCTTTCTCGACGGGAGAGACGTGATGGCTGACGTCAAGACGATGCTGGTGCTGCCCGGTAAGCGGCTGTCGGTGGTGAAGCCGATCAAACGGACGTTCCAGGCCTCGGCCGGCGTGGCGCTGACGTGCGCGCTGATCCTTGTGCTGGTGCTCGGCAACGGTCTCTTGATGTCGAAAGGCACGACGTCACAGGCGTTGAGCATCTGGCTCGCCTTCATCAAGCGTTCCGACATCCTGGCGACGATGTTCCTGACGGCGGCGGTGACGGTGCTCTTCGTCTACTGGCAGCGTGACCGCGAGAAGGAGCAGCGCCGCTGATAAGAAAAAAGGGTCGAGGGGATTAATCCCTTCGACCCTCGCATCTGCCGGCTTTGTAAATTCGATCTCAAGCCATCTTCTTCGATTTGTCGTAGGCGACGTGCTTCTCATCCAGAAGCTTCTGCAACTCGCCTTCCTGGAACATCTCGCGCACGATATCGCAGCCGCCGACGAACTCGCCCTTGACGTAGAGCTGCGGGATGGTCGGCCAGTTGGTGAAGGCTTTGATGCCGTCGCGAATGCCCATGTCCTCGAGCACGTTCACGTCCTTGTAGTTGACGCCCACGTAGCCGAGGATCTGCGCCACCTGGCCCGAAAAGCCGCATTGCGGCATCTGTTTGGTGCCTTTCATGAACAGCACGACGTCGTTGGCGGCGAGCGTCTTGCGGATCCAGTCCTGCACATCCTGGTGGGGCATCGGGCATTCCTTTGAGATTGGGCCGGTTCAAAGCCGCCCTGCTGAAAGACGGTCAAGCATGTAAGCGCGCGGCCACCGAAGTCAACCGTCGGCCTCGGCTTTCGCTGCCGCCGCGTCAATCGTTCGCAAACCTCAATCCTTGGCAACAGTGGTCAGCGCCAGCGCGTGCAGCACGTTGCCCATTTCTCCGCCGAACGCCGCATACACCATCTGGTGCTGCTGCACCTTCGACTTGCCCTTGAACGCAGCGGACGCGACACGGGCCTGCCAGTGGTCGTTGTCGCCGGCGAGGTCCGTGAGCTCGATCTCGGCATCCGGAAACTTCGCCCGGATCTTGCTCTCGATCTCGGTGGCTGACATCGGCATGGGGCGCAGGCTCCGTTGTGTTGGGGGTCGGAATTCGGTCGCCGCGAGGATTGGCCCGTTTGTCGCCAAAAGGCAAGGCAGCCAACACCGGCTTGCCGAGTGTTGGCGAAAGAGCAACCCAACACCGGCCTGCCGAGTGTTGGCGAAAGAGCAACCCAACACCGGCCTGCCGAGTGTTGGCGAAAGAGCAACCCAACACCGGCCTGCCGAGTGTTGGCGAAAAGAGCAACCCAACACCGGCCTGCCGAGTGTTGGCGAAAGAGCAACCCAACACCGGCCTGCCGAGTGTTGGCGATTGCCGGGATCCAACTTCCAACGAGCGCTAGAGCCCCGCATATGGGTGGATCCCGGTGACAAGCACCGGGATGACAATCGTGGGTGGTGGTCGGAAATGCGCACGAGTGGGCTCGGCCGGATCCCCGCCCGAAGTGGCGGGGATGACGACTTACGGTTTGACGGGATGCCGGCCCCGAGTTCGACGGGATGGCGACCCGAGTGATCGACCCCCCGTTCACGGGATGACGGCCCCAGGTGACGGGGGTGACGCCGATTGGGGATGAGTGGCCGGCTGCCCTTACAACTCGTGGCTCATGTAGTTGGGCAGCCAGCCTTCGTGCGCGGTGCGCAGCTCGGCGAGGGGCAGCGGGGCTTCGCCTTTCAGCGTCAGAGCGTCGCCGCCGACGCGGCCGACGACGCGGGCGGGCAGCGCCAGCAGCCGCGCGCGCTCGATGATCTCCTCGGCCAGCGCCGGGATCGGCCTCCACGCACGTAGCGGCCCTGGTCCTCGCCGAACCAGGCGGCGTGCGCCGGCAGCTTGCCCTCGTAGGGGAAGAGCTGCACGCCGATGGCCGCCGGCGAGCGCCATCTCGGCGACGGCGACCAGCAGGCCGCCGTCGCTGACGTCGTGCACGGCGCGCGACCTTGCCCTCGCGGATCAGCGCGCGCACGAGGTTGCCGGCCTTGATCTCGTCGGCGAGATCGACCGGCGGCGGCGCGCCCTCGAGCTTGCCGGTGACGATCAGCTGATAGAGCGACTGGCCGAGGTGGCCCGCCTCGCGGCCGATGGCCACCAGCAGGTCGCCCTCGCGCCTTCAGGGCGATGCTGGCCATGCGGGCGAGGTCCGGGATCAGGCCGACGCCGCCGATGGCCGGCGTGGGCGGGATGGCCGACGCCGTTGGTCTCGTTGTAGAGCGAGACGTTGCCCGACACGACCGGGTACTTGAGCACCTCGCAGGCCTCCTTCATGCCCTGCGATGGCGCCGACGAACTGGCCCATGATCTCGGGGCGCTCGGGGTTGCCGAAGTTCATGTTGTCGGTGATGGCGAGCGGGTCGGCGCCGACGGCGATCAGGTTGCGCCAGCTCTCGGCCACGGCCTGCTTGGCGCCCATGCACGGGATCGGCGGCGACGTAGCGGGGCGTCACGTCGCAGGTGATGGCGAGGCCCTTGTTGGTGCCGTGCACGCGCACCACCGCCGCGTCGCCGCCGGGGCGCTGGATGGTGTCGCCCATCACCGTGTGGTCGTACTGCTCCCAGATCCAGCGGCGCGAGCACAGGTGCTGGCGAGCCCATCATGGTCTTCGAGCGTGCCGAGGATGGCGTTGGGCGCCGGCACCCACTCGGGCAGGATCGGCCTTCGGCGGCACGGTCGGCGACCCACGGGCGCTCGTAGAGCGGCGCCGAGTTGGCGAGCTTGTCGACCGGCAGGTCGGCCTCGACCTCGCCCTTGTGCGTGACGATCATGCGGCCGGTGTCGGTGGTCTGGCCGATCACCGCGAAGTCGAGGCCCCATTTCTTGAAGATCGCCTCGGCCTCGGCCTCGCGGCCGGGCTTGAGGATCATCAGCATGCGCTCCTGGCGACTCGGAGAGCATCATCTCGTAGGCGGTCATGCCGGTTTCGCGCTGCGGCACGTGGTCGAGGTCGAGCTCGATGCCGACGCCGCCCTTGTCGGCCATCTCGGAGGTGGAGGAGGTGAGGCCGGCCGCGCCCATGTCCTGGATGGCGACGATGCAGTCGGTCGCCATCAGCTCGAGGCAGGCCTCGATCAGCAGCTTCTCGGTGAAGGGGTCGCCGACCTGCACGGTCGGGCGCTTCTCGTCGGATTTGTCGTCGAACTCGGCCGACGCCATGGTGGCGCCGTGGATGCCGTCGCGGCCGGTCTTGGAGCCGACGTAGACGACGGGCAGGCCGACGCCCTTGGCGGCCGAGTAGAAGATCTTGTCCGTCTTGGCGAGGCCGACGCACATGGCGTTGACCAGGATGTTGCCGTTGTAGCCGGGATCGAAGTTGGTCTCGCCGCCGACGGTCGGCACGCCCGTGCAGTTGCCGTAGCCGCCGATGCCGCGCGACCACGCCGGCCACGAGATGGCGCGTCTTGGGGTGGCTCGGATCGCCGAAGCGCAGCGCATTGAGGTTGGCGACGGGGCGCGCGCCCATGGTGAACACGTCGCGCATGATGCCGCCGACGCCGGTGGCCGCGCCCTGGTAGGGCTCGATGTAGGAGGGGTGGTTGTGGCTCTCCATCTTGAAGACGACGGCATCGCCGTCGCCGATGTCGACCACGCCGGCGTTCTCGCCGGGGCCCTGGATCACCTGCGGGCCCTTGGTGGGCAGCGTCTTCAGCCACACGCGGCGAGGACTTATAGGAGCAGTGCTCGCTCCACATCACCGAGAAGATGCCGAGCTCGGTGAGCGACGGCTCGCGGCCGAGGATGCTGCAGCAGGCGCTGGTACTCGTCGGGCTTCAGGCCGTGCTCGGCGACGATCTGCGGGCGTGATGGCGGGCTTCGTCTCGATCGTCTCGGTAGCGGGAGCGTCCATGCCGTGGCTGGTCCATAAGGTTCGGGCGGATTTGGCCTGAGCTTATAGCGAGCGAAGTTCGGTTTGTCGCCTTCCTGAGACGATAAGCGCTACGATGAAACCGCTACTGGCTGCGGGCCAGTTTCGCCGGCGCGGCCGGCTTCGCGAGGCTTGCCTGGTTTTCAGCAATGGCGTCCGCGAATACGGTCTCGAGGCCCGTCTTGGTGTAGAACAGCGCGCCCGCGACGCTGGAGCAGATCGCTACCCAGAAGATCCCGAGCTTCGCTGTTTGTTTCAGAACCTTGATCATCGGATGCCCCCGCTCGATATTGGGCGTAATCTGCCGCATACGGGTTAAACATAGGTTTGCCGCAGTTGGTTCGAATCAGTCGCGCCGCTGCCGCAGCCGTGACTGCAATATGAACGATGACCAGAGTGCGGCGCCTTGCCTCGCCTTGGGGGCAACCCGCGGATTTAACGTGCGACCCCAGCAAACAAAGGCGAATTAAATAACGCTTAATGAGGCGTGCAACTCATATCTGCGGCACGACCGCGCTGCACCCCGCGCATTGATGCGATGCAGCATTGTCGATTTCGCATGATGGTTCCGAACCTTAGATTGCGTGTGTCGAAGCGGCGCCGCCGGATAACCGGTCGGTCATTAAAGCCAGCAGAGACGTTGATCATGAGGAGCAAGACAATGGCCAAGTATATCAAGCTGCTTGTCGGCCCGGTTCTCGCCGGCGCGTTTCTGGCGACCGGCTACATCGCGGCCCGCGCCGCCGAAAGCAATGTCGCCGTGATGGCGCCGGTCAAGGGTGTGAGCTTCGACGTCGGGTCGAAGCGCGCCGTGACCTACTACAAGCCCGCCGGCGGGATCTGCAACCTGACCCTGCTGCTTGCCGAGCGCGCCGGTGATGATGTTGTCCCGGCCTCGGCCTCGCGTGTCACCTTGCCGGTGCTGCCGGGCAAGAGCGCGCGTGTCGACACCGCCGAGGGCAAGAGTTTGGAGTTCGGCTGCAAGGTGGGTGCCACCGCGATGTCGGTGACGACCCTGGACCGTGTGGCTTGGTCGCGCTCGAACTGAGCGACGCCACGCTTACGGCCGAGACGACGAAAGGGGCCGCAATGGCCCCTTTTTTCATGCCGGGAGCACGAGGAAGGTTAAGCGGCCGACGCGAGGCTCACCACAGCACTCTCGAAGAGGCGACGGCCATCCGTGCCTCCTAGCGCGCGCTCGAACAGCCGCTCGGGATGCGGCATAAGGCCAAGCACGCGGCCGTTCTCGCTGCAGATGCCGGCGATGTTGCGCTGGGCGCCGTTGGGGTTGGTCGCTCTGCCGACGTTGCCGTCCGGGTCACTATAACGGAATACGACGCGATCCTCTGCCTCGAGCCGGTCGAGCGTCTCGGTATCGGCGAAGTAGTTGCCTTCCGCGTGCGCGATCGGCATCCGCACGACCTCACCCTTGCGATAAGCTTGGGTGAAGAAATTCTTGTTGGTCTCAACCCGTAGCCAAGCATCGCGGCAGATGAAACGCAGCGAAGCGTTGCGCATCAGCACCCCCGGCAGCAGGCCCAACTCGCACAGCACCTGGAAACCATTGCAGATGCCGAGCACTGGCGTGCCGGCCCTGGCCTTGGCGATCACGTCGCGCATCACCGCGGAGTGCGCCGCCATGGCGCCGCAGCGCAGATAGTCGCCGTAGGAGAAGCCGCCGGGCAGTACGATCAGGTCCGAGTTGGGCACGTTGGCGTCGCCGTGCCAGACCATGTTGACTGGCGAGCCGGTGATGGCTTCAAGCGCGACCTTGACGTCGCGGTCGCAATTGGAGCCCGGGAAGACGATGACGGAGGTTTTCATTTATCGAGCACCGTGAACGATTTTTCGATATCGGCGAGCAGGGTCTCTTGGTAGCGGCCTTCCGGCTCCTCGGCAACGACCTCGAGCACGATGCGGTCGCCGCCGAAGATGAAACTGTCGACGACAGCCAGCGACCCGAGACGGCCGCGTTTCTTGTAGGTAACGCGATGGCGCTGCCCAGTGGAACCCACCGCCTGCACGGGCGCCGCATCGGAGGCTTCGGCGCCATCGCGGCTCAGGATGGGCTTCAGGTCAGCTTTAGCCCCAGCCGGTCCCACCGCGAGGGCCAGTATGGCGCGCGGACTGCCGGTGCCCTTGATGAAATAGGCGACGCATTGCCTCGCGTCCGGCACCAGCTTGCAAACGTCGTCGCGGATGGGTGCGAACTCGCCCTGGTCGAGGTGCCACTGCGGCGGCAGCGTGAGAGCAAGGCGCCCCGCGAAGACGCGCGTCGGCGCGGGTGGCGCGCCGAACAGTCCCGCCTTGGTGGCGGCACTGATGAGCCCGAGCGCCAACATGAGGCCCGCGATGGCGAAAGCGGCAATCCGCAGAATCATTTGAGCATCACCAGCACGGCGACGATGGCTGCGACCACCGGAATGCCGATGAACACTCCGGCCTTCAGCGCGAGGAACCGAATAGCGCGGGAAGCATCATCGTGGCCGGCATGGGCAGGATCGTCCGGCATCCGCGTGGCGGCTCCTGTTTGGGACCTCATCTCGGTCGCTCTATGCCATTCGCCGATGCAAGCGTCCATGCGCCCTGCGCATAAGACGCAGACCCGCTTCCCGACGGCGGAGGCGGAGGGGCAACCGGATAGAAGGTTTCGGTCAGGGAGCTTTCTTGCACTCACCTTGCTCGAGTGAGGAAATTTGCCTGTCGCGGTAGATCGAGATGCGAATCTGCCATGTCTTCGCGTCGATCGCGGCGAGGGACAGCGATTTTCCCGCTTCGAGCTTGTCCGGCATGGTCTTGACCGGTCCCCACAGCGTCGGACCACGTTCGGTCGCGAGATCGAGCGGGCACCCCGAGGCGCAGGATTCCCGCTGGATGAAGGCGAACGAGGCCGGATGCGTAGCGTCGACCGAGACGACGGACCAACTCGCGTCGGCATCGGAGCCGGTTGCGGATTTACTCTGGAGTTTGAGCCTAAGCGCGCCCTCGGAGACCTTTGCCTCCTCGGCGACGTTGACCGCCTTGGTCGTGCAAACGATCTCGACGGGCTTGCCCACCTCCAGCGCCAACGGCTCGACAGCCGCTGGGTGGGGCGGCGCCGGGAGCATAGCTGTCGGGGCCTCCGCGGACGGAGACGCGGGCTCTGCAGCGGATGCGGAGACAGCAAGCAACGAACAGGTTAGAGCCGTTGCCGCACGTGCAACCGCGCTGCTCATGTCAGCGGACGATCTCGAAGCTGTAGTTCTCGATCACCGTGTTGGCGAGCAACTCCTTACACATGCGCTCGATCTGGTCGCGGGCGCGAACTTCATCGGATTCGGCGAGTGCGACCTCGATGTACTTGCCCTGGCGGACGTCCTCGACTCCGGAGAAGCCGAGGCTTCCGAGTGCGTGACCAATGGCCTTGCCCTGCGGATCGAGGACACCATTCTTCAGCGTGATCTTGATGCGTGCTTTCATTGAAGACGAGGGAGTAGCGAACGGGAAATGGAATCAAGCGACTAACCGCTCGCACCCACAAACTCCCTAATCCGTACCCCCCACTCCCTCCATTCTCAATTCGGTTTACCGTTGGGGTTGGAAGCGACCAGAACCGGTCCGGCACCCTTCGGCGGGCGCCCTTCCGTCAGCACGCCCAGACGCTTGGCGACCTCCTGGTAGGCTTCGAGCACCCCGCCCAGATCACGGCGGAAGCGGTCCTTATCAAGCTTTTCAGAGCTGACGACATCCCACAGGCGGCAGCAATCCGGGCTGATCTCGTCAGCCAGGACGATTCGCATCTGCTGCTCATTCTCCCACAGGCGGCCGAACTCCACCTTGAAGTCGACAAGGCGAATGCCGATGCCGAGGAAGAGCCCAACGAGGAAGTCGTTGATCCGCAGCGCAAGCTGCATGATCTCGTCGATCTCCTGCGGTGTCGCCCAGCCGAAAGCGGTGATGTGCTCTTCCGAGACCATCGGGTCGTTGAGCGCGTCGGCCTTGTAGTAGAACTCGATGATGGAGCGCGGAAGCTGCATGCCCTCTTCAAGACCGAGGCGGGTTGCCAACGAGCCGGCGGCGATGTTGCGCACCACGACCTCGAGGGGGACGATCTCGACCTCGCGGATAAGTTGCTCGCGCATGTTGATGCGCTTGATGAAGTGCGTCGGGACGCCGATCTCGCCGAGGCGTTGAAAGATATATTCCGAGATGCGATTGTTGAGCACGCCCTTGCCCTCGATGAGCGCGTGCTTCTTGGCGTTGAACGCCGTCGCGTCGTCCTTGAAATGCTGGATGAGGGTGCCCGGCTCCGGGCCTTCGTAAAGCACCTTGGCCTTGCCCTCGTAAATCCGGCGACGCCTGTTCATTACCTCACGTCCTCTTGAGTTCGTCTTCTATCTTGACGGGTAGACCCGCCTTTCGGCTGACCCAGGCCGCCGATGTAAGCTGCGCCGCTCCGCATTGACTTCCATCAAGGACGGAAACGCGGCCGAGCCGTCATCTATTGCCCTAGCGTCGCCGCCCCGAACCGTTACCGGCGCGAGAGTAGCAAAGTCGGGGCAACAGAGTGCCGGCGTTCCCGCGGACACTAGCTGATCGAGGGGGGCGACACAATGTTGACGATGGCGCAGGGGCAAGCAAGAAGTTCGGCCGGTTCGCAGGCGCAATTGGGAGGCGTTGATTTGTCTACCAACGCGCGGTATGGCTCGGGCAATGGGAAATCAGAGATCGCCGCTAGGCTCGCGCTCGAGCGAGTGGTGTCGGTTCTCGCACGCTCAGGTGGAGAAGACCATGACGACGTTCGATGATCGTGAGAAGGCGTTCGAGAATAAGTTCGCGCACGATCAGGACCTGAAGTTCAAGGCTGAGGCCCGGCGGAATACGGCGCTTGCCGAGTGGGCGGCGGTCAAGCTCGGGCTGACAGGTGCCGAGGTTGAGGCCTACGCGAAGGCGGTGCGTCACGCGGATCTACTCGAAAAGGGCGACAATGACGTTTTTCGTAAGATTCGCAAGGACTTCGACGACAAGGGCGTGAAGATCGGCGACGCCGAGATCCGCAAGGCCATGGATGAGTTCCTCGCCAAGGCGGTGCATGATATGACGTCCAGTAAGCCCTGACATCGGTTCAAGCCTGATGGATTAGGGTTGCGGCGCGACTTTCGCCCGCGGCCCTTTTTTTGTGCCTACAACTGCTTCATGAACCCGCCGAGGTGGAGTAGTCCCTCCGGCCAGGGGCCGTGACCCGAGTCGGCGTTGATGTGGCCCGCGTCGCCCGCCTCAATGAATTGGGCGCCCCAGGCGGCGGCCAACTGCCGCGCCCGGTCGAGGCTGCAATAGGGGTCGTTCGACGATGCGACGAGCGCGGCCGGGATGCCGAGCGGAGTGCCGGGCAGCGGGTCGAAGCCCTGTCCATTCTGGGTGAAGGTTTCGCCGCTCGTCACTGGCCAAGTGTCCGCATTCTCCACGTCGGCGGGCGCGACGAGGAAAGCACCCGCGACTAGCCCCGGTGGCAGCTTCGCGGCCGCATGTGCAACTGTTGCGACGCCCAGGCTGTGTGCGATCAGGACGACTGGCCGCTGCGCTTCGGCAATCCGTTCGATCAGCCGGCCCACCCACGCGTCCTTGTGCGGGGTGATCCAGTCGTCCTGCTCGACGCGGCGGGCCGTCGGCAGGTTGCGCTCCCAGCGCGACTGCCAGTGGTTCGGCCCGGAACTCGACCAGCCTGGGACGATCAGGATGTCGGCTTCGGAAGTTTTCATGCGCCAGCCGGACCGATGGAAGCCGCTCCAATGCCGCGATAGACCACTGCGAGGGGAAGCGCCACGCCGCGCGCCGTCAACTCAATCGATTTGTCACGGCCTCCGATCTCCTCCGGCAGACGCGGAAAGTTGCCATCGGGTTCGCGCTGCCAGACCCAGCAGATCGCTTCGTCCTGACTGGCGACGATGTAGGCTTCGAGGGAGGACAGGCTCGTATACTCGGCAACCTTTTCGGTGAAGTCCATGCCGGCAGAGCTTGGCGAGAGCACTTCGACGAGGATGATCGGATTTGCGGTCGATAATGCCTTTCCGTCGCCGCCCGCAGCTTCTACCACGACATCCGGGTAGCGAACATTATCGCCGACCTCGACCGCGAAGTCGGCTGGTCCCACAGTCCAGGTGTCGGGGGGGAGCAATTTATTGAGAGCAATAACGAACCCAGTCACAATTCGCCAGTGATCCCGCGACACGCCTGGGTGCATCACGATCCGCCCATTTCGCAACTCGTAGCGGCCTTGACGGTCCTGCACCCAAGCGAAGAAAGATTGCTTGTCCAGCCTGATGTCGAGACGTTCATTCATGCGGCCAACCTCGCTTTGCCGCCATTATAGGCGACAACGGCGCGCCGCCAAACGGTAGCTCAAGCGGTGCCGAACACGCGCTTGAAGATCGTGTCGACATGCTTGGTGTGGTAGCCGAGGTCGAACATGGCCTCGAGCGCCTTGGCTGGCACTTTCGCGGTGACTTCCGCATCGCCCTTGAGCTCGGTCAGGAAGTCCTTGCCTTCCTCCCACGTCTTCATCGCGTTACGCTGCACGAGACGGTAGCTGTCCTCGCGGCTGACACCGGCTTGGGTCAGCGCGAGAAGCACGCGCTGGGAATTGTGCAGGCCGCCGAGCTTGTCGAGGTTCTTTTTCATGTTCGCGGGATAAACGACCAGCTTTTCGATCACGCCCGCCAGCCGGTTCAATGCGAAATCCAGGGTCACCGTCGCGTCGGGCCCGATCATGCGCTCAACCGACGAATGTGAAATATCGCGCTCATGCCACAGCGCCACGTTCTCCATCGCGGGCAAGGCGTAGGAGCGCACCATGCGGGCAAGGCCGGTCAGATTCTCCGTCAGGACCGGGTTTCGCTTGTGCGGCATGGCCGAGGACCCCTTCTGCCCGGGCGAGAAATATTCTTCGGCTTCCAGCACTTCCGTGCGCTGCAGGTGGCGGATCTCGATCGCCAAGCGTTCCACCGATGAGGCGATCACTGCGAGAGTCGCGAAATACATGGCGTGACGGTCACGCGGGATCACCTGGGTGGACACTGGCTCGGGCAAGAGGCCCATCTTACCCGCAACGTACTCCTCCACGCGCGGGTCGATGTTGGCGAACGTACCCACCGCACCCGAGATCGCGCAGGTGGCGACCTCGTTGCACGCATTCTCTAGCCGGCGCCGCCCGCGCTCGAACTCGGCATAGGCCTGCGCCAGCTTGATGCCGAACGTCGTCGGCTCGGCGTGGATGCCGTGGCTGCGGCCGATGGTGATGGTATCCTTGTGCTCGAAGGCGCGGGCCTTGAGCGCCGCCAGCAGCCGGTCGAGATCGGCGAGCAGCAGGTCGCCGGCGCGCACGAGCTGAACGTTGAGGCAGGTGTCGAGCACATCCGACGACGTCATGCCCTGGTGGACGAAGCGCGCTTCGGGGCCGACGTGTTCTGCGAGGTGGGTCAGGAACGCGATGACGTCGTGCTTGGTCACCCGCTCGATCTCGTCGATCCTCGCGACGTCGAACTCGGCTTTGGCGCCCTTCTCCCAAATGACCTCGGCCGCTTCCTTCGGGATGATGCCCAGTTCAGCGCAGGCGGAGGCGGCATGTGCCTCGATCTCGAACCAAATGCGAAAGCGTGTCGCCGGCTCCCAGATCGAGGTCATTTCGGGGCGGGAATAGCGGGGGATCATATGGAGCCTCATGTCGGGCGTAAGCGCAGAATTCGGCGGCAGCCCTAGCAGAGGCTCGCAAGGCGGCGCAAGGCGGCAAAGGCGACGCCGGCGGGATCGGCAGGCGCTAGCCGCGCACGATGCTGTTCAGGCTGTAGAGGTCATCGGGTGTCAGCACGAGGCTGACGGCGACACGGATGCACACCGCGAGCACCAGGAGACCCAGCAGCAGGCGCAGTTGCTCGCCCTTGAGGCCCGCGCCCGCGCGTGCACCGAGTTGGGTGCCGATCACGCCAGATAGGATGAGGATGCCGGCCAGCACCACGTCGACGCTGTTCATGGTCACGGCCTGCATCAACGTCGCTGCCGCGCTGACGAACACGATCTCGAACAGGGATGTGCCGATAGCGATGCTGGTGCGCATATTGAGCAGATAGACCATCGCCGGCACGAGGATGAAGCCGCCGCCCACACCCATCACGCTGGTCAGGATGCCGGCGAAGGCTCCGACCAAGGCTGCCGGAATGACGCTGATGTAGAGGCGGGAATGGGGAAATCGCATCTTCAACGGCAGGCCATGTACCCATGTGTGCCGGTTGGTGCGTGAGGCGGGCATAGCGCTGCCCACCGTTGCGCGCGTCCGATAGAGCACGTTGGCGCTCTCGATCAGCATCAGGATGCCGATCGCGCCCAGCAGCACGACGTAGCTCAGAGCCACAAAGACCTCGAACTGGCCGATCCGCCGCAATACCGTGACAAGCTGGATGCCAAGAAAGGCGCCGGCCAAGCCGCTCGCCAGCAGCACGACCCCCATCTTGATGTCGACGTTGCCGCGCTTCCATTGCGCCATCGCGCCAGCGACCGAAGTCGCAACGGCCTGATTGGCACCCGTCGCGATGGCGACTTCGGTCGGGATGCCGAGAAACAGCAGGATCGGCGTGATCAGAAAGCCGCCGCCGACGCCGAACATGCCCGATAGAAAGCCGACGGCCGCTCCGGCGCCGACGAGGGCGAGGGTGCTGGCGGCGACACCGGCCACGGGCAGGTAGATAAGGAAGGTCATGCTGTACCGGCCTCGGGCGGAGGGACATGCGGAGCGAGAGTCCCGATCAAATCGGCACTGCTCGCCATTACTCCTTTGAAAGCATTGCAACCGGTGCGTGACAACCCCTCCGATGCCGGCTCCCCATCAACCGCGCTGCAATTCCCGCCGTAATTCGATCGCCGGAGCCGAGCGGCAATGCCAGCGTCTCCAATCCCAAAGCCCGCCAGCCTCCCGGCACTGTTCCGAACGAAACGAGTAGACACTCATCAGCATGATCCAGAGAAACATCAGGCCGGAAAGGAGCCAGAGTAGCGACGGGCGTGGCATCATGGCTGGCCCTCGGCTCGACTCGCGTTGGAGGGAAAACGCGTCGCGTAGGCGGGAGGACCCGTCCAGAAGCTCGGCGCCGGGCTTGCGTGGTAGATGCCGCGGGCGACAGCGCGGGCCAGTGTGTTGGCCGCGGCTGCTCCCAGGCGGGTGAGAGCTGCGATCGGGTCGGGAAGCGCGATTTCTCCGGTCGAGAGCGCGAACACGACATCGCCGTCGAGCGGCGTGTGGACGGGGTAGATGGCGCGGGCGAGACCGGTTTGCGCCATGATCGCAATCCGCTGCAGTTGCCGCTTATCGAGGCAGACGTTGGTCGCCACGACTCCCAGCGTCGTATTGGACCGCGCCGCAACTCCTTTGAGCCGCAACGCCAGCGCGTCGGCGGGGTAGGGGTGCGCAGGCCTCAGACCGCCGAACTCTTTGCCCTGCTCGAACGGTGCCGCCCAGAAATGGGGACTGTTTCCTACGATGACGCTGCCCACTGGATTGGCCGCCACGATGGCTCCGACGATCATCCCGCCGTCCAGCATCTCGGAAGCGCTGCCAAGCCCGCCACGAAGGGTGGCCGTTGTCGCTCCAAAGCCGGCACCGGCGCTGCCAAGCGCGAAGCCGGTCGCAGCGGCGTCACAGGCTGATCGCGCCAATCGCTCGTAGAGCGGGGCTGTCCCCCAACCCTTGTCGCCACCGTTCAGCAGGTCGAACAGGATAGCCTGCGGCACGATCGGGACCCTCGCGGAGCCGACAGGAAATCCTATCCCGCGTTCCGCCAGCCAGGTTTGGACGCCGGTTGCCGCCCCTAGGCCCAGGCCTGAGCCGCCGGACAGCACCAGGGCATGGATCTCGTCGACCGTCGAGGAAAGGCTCAGCGCATCGATGTCCCGCGTGCCGGGGCCGCCCCCGCGGACGTCTGCTGCCGCCGTCACCGGCCGGTCAGGCAGGATAACCGTGACTCCTGTGGCTGCGGACGCGTCCTCCGCAGATCCGATTCGGAGACCCGGAATATCCGTGATGAGGTTACAAAATTGATGAGCCATGCGGTCCGGTAGGGTGAGGTCTGCATAAAACTGTTGTGAGTGTGGCCCCAAGGTATCACAGTTCCCGGGTCCATTCCCGCATCGCGAAGTGTTGCACCGTACAATTCTCTTCGCAATGCCGCATATATCCTAGCAAGAGCCAGTAATCATTGTTGTTTGACATTATGTGCATTGCGGTGGCTTTGCGTTTTGCGTTGCGATACCAATCGCTGAAGGCAGCCTATTTCGAGCCACATTTCGGTGTGAGAAGCGAGCCGCGACCGGTCCCAAGGCGCTATTTGAGCCGCGGCCGGGCGAGGGGCATATTGTCCCGCCTATGTATTAATTGTTATCCATGCCTTGAATAGGCACCGATGGGGCTTAGAATTGTTTTACCCATGAGGCCATAGCTTCTCTCCGATCGAAGCGGCAGGAGTTGAAGCGGTTGGATGGTTAAATCGAGCCGCACAGGGTTGAAACGTGAGAGGGTTTCGTGATGTCGGAACAAATGCAAAGCGAGATTGCTCGATTGAGTATCGAGCTCACTGAAGTCGAAGACCCCCGCCAGGCCTGGAAGATGGTCAAGGAGCGGATCAATGCCTACCGTCAGCTCGGTTGGGAAATCCCGGACGATCTGACGCGTATGGAGCGCCAGTGCATGGCAGAGTGTCTGGCCGAATTGCAGGGTCGCTGAGCGCTCGTAGCTCAGGTTTGCTGCGGCTTTCGCCTGTAAGGTTTTGCGGAAGCGGTCGGAACGGCCGCTCCGCGTTTTCCTCGGACCGGAAAGTTGGGGTGAACGCGCCCTAATGTGCTCCTATTGCACCGGACGCAATGTTCCTCCGCGCAACTCCAGAACCTCGTAGAATGGCGCGGTCGCGTCGCCCTTCCCGTCGAATCCTGATGTCCGGCCAAATATGCGGGTGCGTGCAAGTCTCGTTTCTAAGTTGCCAACGTCGGCAATATCGAATGGCTTGGACTGCAGCGTCGCCGCCAATGTCGGCCCATCCAGGTTAGCGGACGCTAGTGCTGCGGCGGCCCATGCCTCCACCGCGACATCCGCGAACAAGCTCCAATCCGCATCCGTGATGGGTCTGATGGGACGCACAGCATGGATGACACCGTCGGGGCTATTTGCGATGGCATCCGAAAGTTCTTTTGCAGCAATTGCGTCAGCGCCGAGAATTGGCGTCGAAAGCCCCAGGGTTCGCAATTCGCGGTAAATGACGGCGGCCTCCAGAGGGAAGCCGGCGAAATAGATGGCTACCGGCTGAATTTTTTTCAACTGCGCAATTTGAGCGGGATAATCTTTTTCGCCCGCAATTATGGGGATCACAGTCGAGTTAACATTGTTCTTGGAAACAAGCGTTGCGCGGACCTGTTCAATTAATCGGCGAGCATAAAGTGTCCGGTCTGATATCAACGCAAGGGGTTGTCCGGGAAACTTTTCGGCGAGCCATAACCCGCTGAATGAGCCCTGTCGATCATCACGCCCTCCTAGGCGAAAAACGGTCGGTCCGGCGCGGCGGTCGGTGAGCGCGGAATGACGGGGGCCCACGGCTAGGAATAGGATATGGGCGGCTGCGTATTCGCGCGCGGCCGCCGTCGCGGCGGAGGGGCAGGGGTGGCCGATGACCGCGGCCGGCTGCGCGGCGATAATGCTGCGTGCGGCGGCGAGCGCACCGTCCGCCGTGCAGCCATCCTCGGTTACGGTGACACGCACACTCTCACCGCGCAGGCCTCCAGCGGAGTTGAGCCTCGCGACGGCCGCCCTCGCGCCGGCGATGAGGCCGCCCGCCTCCTTGGCTGCCCCTTCAGCATTCGGGCCTGGTATTGCGACGGCCAGCACGATCTCCGACCGGACTGGAACCGCAATGACGACCCCACCTGCGAATGCGAGAGTAGCTAAAAGCCATGCCCGCAAGCACAACGGCGACCGCGACCGGCCGCCTCCGCAATTTGTGGGACGCGTGGCGCGCCGCATGCTGTTAGTTCTGGACGAACGTAATGCGGCCGTCGGCCATCTTTTTCCAGGTGTAGACGACGTAATCCGGTCGCGTGATATCGCCCTTCTTGTCGTAAGCGATATCGCCGATCACCGTCTTGAAGGGCTTGCCGGCCAGCATGACGTCGCTCACCGCCTTCGGGTCGGCCTTGCCGGCCATCTCGATCGCCTGCTTGATGATCTGCACCGACGCGTAGCTGTAGAGTGTGTAAGCCTCCGGCTTGAAATTGCGCGCCTCGAACTTCGCGAGCACAGCTTGCGCTTCCGGACGCTTCTGCGGATCGGGTGCGAACGTCATCAGCGTGCCCTCGGCACCGGGACCCGCAATCGCAGCGAACTCGTCGGTCGCGATGCCGTCGGCGCCCATCAGCGGCGCCATCACGCCCTGGTCTCGCATCTGGCGCACCAGCAGACCGCCTTCGGTGTGCAGGCCGCCCCAATAGACGACCTCAGCGCCCGATTGTTTGATCTTGGAGACGAGCGCGGAAAAATCCTTCTCGCCCTTGTTGATGCCTTCATAGAGCACCTCGGTTACGCCGAGGCTGTTCATCTTCTTCTTGGTCTCGTCGGCGAGACCCTTGCCGTAGGTGGTCTTGTCGTGGACGATGGCGACTTTCTTGCCTTTCAGCACTTTGGCGATGTACTCGCCCGCGACGCCGCCCTGCTGATCGTCTCGGCCGCAGGTGCGGAAGGTGTTCCACATGCCGCGTTCGGTGAATTTCGGATTGGTCGAGGCGGGCGTGATCTGCAAGATGCCGTTCTCGAGATAGACGTCGGACGCCGGGATCGAGACGCCCGAATTGAAGTGGCCGACGACGAAGGTCACCCCTTCGCCCGCAAATTTGTTGGCGACCGAAACGCCTTGCTTGGGGTCGCCGACGTCGTCACCGATCAGCACTTCCAGCTTTTTGCCGAGGATGCCGCCGGCGGCGTTGATGTCCTGAACCGCCTGCTCGGCGCCGTTCTTCAATTGCGCGCCGAATGCGGCATCCGACCCGGTCAGCGGCCCTGCGACCCCGATTTTGATCGTACCGCCGCCGCTTGATGAACTGCCGCTGCTCACCCCGCCGGCGTGCGCTGCGCTCGCCAAAGCAGCGGCAGTGAGCAAGGCGAGACCCGCGCGCCAGACCTTAAACATATGGATTGCTCCCCGATTTGTTCGATCGAATGCGTGCCGTACCTGCCAATCGCGGCCGGCTCGTCGTCTGTTTGCACCCGACGTTTGTTCCATTTCCGGCGGCGAGCGGCAAGGGTGGCGTTGCTGGCCGCGGGTTCCCGAAGCGGGACGGCTCTAGGGCTTCAGCCATGGGTACTGCGCCGCCATTTGCTGCTTGCGAGAATGCAGGTAGCTCGCGGCTGCGATGCCGCCGAGCACGATCGCGTCCGTTATGAATGATTTCGCCGAGACAAAGGGCTGCGAGAACAATGCGTACTGGATGAACCGGCTAGCTGCCGACAGGAGCAGCGCATAGCTGGC
Organism: uncultured Alphaproteobacteria bacterium; assembly: GCA_963847435.1. Lineage (GTDB taxonomy): Bacteria > Pseudomonadota > Alphaproteobacteria > Rhizobiales > Hyphomicrobiaceae > CAWJZR01. The sequence continues at coordinate 87,265 of CAWJZR010000021.1, forward strand.
GAGGTGATAGATCGGGCGCCAAGTCCGCGCCATGGCCTGTCCCGTCGCCCGCGCGGCCGCGCCGCCCAACGCCACCGTCACGAACAGGAACACGGCGAGACCGTTCGGGCCAGAGTCATAGATCAGCGATGGCATCGCGCGTTCACCTTCACCCGCCTTACAGCAAAACGCCCGCCCGGCTCAAAACCGTGACGGGCGCATAGTCTAGGACGCGTTCGGCGCGTGCAAGACAGAAGACGTCAGTTGGTCTTGCCGAGCGCGAAGGCAGGAGGAGCCGACGGCGCGGTCGCGGCGATCGCTGGGGGAGCATCGCCGTCGCAACCGGACGGGCAGGCGTCGGGCAAGCTCGGCTTATCGGTGCTCGGAGACACGAAAGCCTGCGGGCCGAGCTCGATCTCGGGCGGACGCGGACGAGCATAAACGGAGGCAGATTTTGCGGTGCGGTCGCAGCCGGCCCCATCGCATGCGATCGCGACACCGGTGAAACCGAGTGTGGCCGCGCCGAGGCTGAAGGACAGGGCCAAGGTTTTGAGAGAGTGGGGCATTCGAACCTCCTTCGGATCTTCAGGCGCCGAGTAGACGGCTGCGTCTGAGGCTCGCTAGAGGTGGGTCAAGGCAATATCATGTCGTCGCGGCGGCAATCTCGGGCGTAGCGCCAGTCTTGTGGGCTACACGTGCAAGCGGGCAACAGGTTGAGCTGTTCCGGCGGGGGCTCCGATTGGCGGAGATTGCGCCCCTATCGCTCCTGCGGGGAGGAGCCGTCCGGCTGGGTCGCAGCGAACGTATCGGGCGACGACTTCTGCTGACGGACGCGCAACTCCGTCAGCTTCCACTCCAAACCGCGCAGCTCCAACACACCAGCCATCACCCGGTCCGGCGCATTCCTGTCGGCAACGTCGATCTCGAATTGGCTTACGGTCACGAATTCCGCCCGCTTCACCCGAGCCCAGAAATTGCGCAATCGCTCCGTCAATGGTTGTGAATTTTCATCAGTGGGAGCGGTCGCAGCCTTGTCGCGGTACATTTTGCGGTAATTGAAAAGCTGCGGCAGGCCCTCTGGCGTGACGTACTTTTCGACGACACGGTTGACCATGCCCTGGCCCATGTAGGCCTTGATGCGCTGCCACATCGTGGGCTTGACGCCGGCCCAATCCTCGCCCTCCTCGGGCGGCAGATCGAGCGCCATGCGGGCAATCGAAGGTTTCAACGTCTCTTTCAGGCTCGCCCACTCGATCTTGTCCGCTAGGTAAGTCGAGTTGCCGGCACGGATCGCCTCGCGGATGGACCAGGCAGTGTAGAACGGCATGGCGACATAAGCCGCCGCCGCGCAAACGCACACCAACCCCATCAGAACGAACCGGCGCATTATCGGAAGATCCCCGAGCGTTGATTGAACGCATACCCCGCTCGCATAAAGCAATGCTTTGCGGCGTCGCGCGGGCGGCCACATGTCGGATATCTCAACTTAAGCGAAAGTTGCGAACAACTGTTATGCGGCCCGTGATCACAGTTGCGTCAGAGCCGGATTTGCGGCTCGGGCGGCTGCGGCTTCGGGCGTGCTTTCTTCCGCTCGGCGGGTGCCGCCCTGTCGGGATCAGCGGGCTTATCACCGTCGCTCTTGGCGGCGGGAACGGGGCCGCAGATTTCGCGCAGACGCGTCCAGTCCTCGGGCGTGAGCGAGGGAGTAGCCGGATACTTGCCGTGCTTCTCGATCAGCCCGATGCGATCGGCGGTGGCTGGATGGGTCCGCAACAGGTCGAGCGCGCCGCCAGGGCGGCTGCCGCTCTCGGTCTTCTTGACGCGGCTGAGGAAGTTCTTGAGCCCGTCAGCAGATATTTTCGCGCCCTTCAGGATATCGAGGGCGATCTCGTCGGCCTGCCGTTCAGCGCCACGCGTATAGCTGAGCTGAGCAAGCATGACCCCGACGTTGGTGATTGTGCCGCTGCCTCCGCCCATGACGAGGTCGGCGGCTGCGGTGAGGCCGATGGCACGGACGATTCCCGTCTCGGGGTGCAACTCGATCCCGTGCCCCATCTCGTGCGCGAGGACTCCGGCGACCTCGTCGGGACTTTCAGCCCGTGCAAGGAGGCCGCGCGTCAGCACGATCTGCGAACCCGGCGCTGCGAACGCGTTCACGAGCCCCCAGTCCGCCACCACGATCTTGAACTTGGGGGTGCCCGGAATGGCCGTCTGCAACTGCGTGGCAAGCGTTTCGAGAACGGCCCGCCCCGCTTCGTCGTCGCAGATTCTTCGCGTTCCGATCATCTGCGAAACGACCTGCTTGCCCAGCATCTGCCGCGCGCTATCCGGCAGCAATCGAGCCGCGGCGCGGGCCGGGCTGAAGTCGATGAGCCAGAACGCGCCGACGATCGCCGCCGTCACGCCGCCGAAGATTACCCACGGCCGTGCATGTTGCCACCGCATCGAGCCGGCGGTCAGGTGCGAGGCCCGGGCGCTCAACTCCCTGACGAACCCGGCGCTGGTGACGAACAGAGTCGCGCCCTCGTTGGCACGGTCGGTGACGAGGACGTCGGTCGAGCGGCTGGAGAGCGGTTGTGCCGTCCGCAAGCGCGCGTACGGCCACGTGGTCGCCTCGTCATGTCCAGGCGCGCGGATCACGAGCCCGGTCGCGCTGAACCGCACCTCCGCCTGATTGGTCGCAGCGGTACGGCCATCGCTGAAGCGAGCGGCGAAGGTCGGGGAGGGCGATGCGTTTGCGGTCATCTCAGAACGCGTCCAGATCGAAGGCTTGCGCCAGCCCCTCGCCGTGTCTGATGCCCTGGTCGGCACCCTGATTGATGGCCGCCAGCGACACGGTGCCGTTGAGTCTCATATGCTCGACGAGATAGCGGGTCCAGCGGGCCTGCGCGACGGGCGTCAGCAGCCCCAGCGTGCCGAGGCTCAGGATGGCGTTTGAAACCGTCACCCAAAGCACGCCCCCGGTCGTCGCGGTCCCGTAGAACGTGGCATTGTCGATATGGGTATGGCGCGCGAAATGGTTGAGCATCCCGGCCCGATACCAAGCATTTGCGACCGTATAGAGGATGTAGGCAAGGCCGAGAATGCCCATCGTGGCGAAGCCGACTCTTCGCCTTCATGGCCTCTGTCGCATTGGCTGGTGAGATGTCGCCCATGACGCCCCGGACCATAAGACCGATGGCGGTGAACGCGCCGATGACGACGATGATCGTCCCGATCCAGGTGGCGGCATAGCGCCCGTAGAGCCCGCTCGAGGTCGCCGTGAACCGGAACGGCTGGTCACCAAACTTCATGTCGCCGACGAGCATCGATTGCAGCCGCGTCGACCGCCACGGCGATAGCCAGCCCAGCGTCAGCACGAGCAACGGCAGCGTCCACCACGCCGTCCAGCCGTAGCTCCACGAGCTGCCCGTCAAGCTGCCGCGAATGCCCCGCCAGCGCGTCCGCGACAGGCGGTAACGCTGCGCGCGATAGGTGCCGATCCCGTAGAGCAGCAGAAATCCGGCATAGGAGATGAGTTGGTAGATGGGCAGCGCCCCCTGCCCGAGCGCTGCGACGACGCCAAGGGTTAGCAGCAGGTAAGGCACCAGGATCGCACCGAAAATGATGAAGAAGCCGATCATCAGCTCCTTGCCGGTGCCGGTATATTGAAGTGGCTCGCCGTCGAGACGGATGCCCGACCAGATGCGTTTGCGGACCTCCGTTCGCCCCCAGAACGCATAGAGACCCACGGTCGGGATGCGCATCAAGAAGTTGAGGATCGAAAGCCCGACGAATCCGAGCGGCTGGTGCCACGTCAGCGGAATAGCCGTCGTATGGGCGGTCCCCGCAATCGGCGGCGCGGAGATCGGGACGCTCGTCGGAGGCGCTACACCGCCCGTAGATGCGTTCGCAACAGGATCTTCTTGAAACAACATCTGTCGCCACGCCTGCACCGATTGCGGCCGTTCCCGCGGAGAGGTGCGAAGCGCCCAGTCGACGGCCGCGAGGAGGGCTTGCCTGTACCCAGGCGCGGCGGCCCGGGCCGCCGGCACGTAACGGTCATTGTTTAAGCGGCTCGTTGCATCCGGAGGGGGCTGACCCGTGATCGTCCGGTAGATCGTCGCGGCCAGCATATAGATGTCGGTCCACGGCCCCGTCGCGGCACGATCCGAGGCATATTGCTCCGGCGGCGCGTAGCCGGGATGGGAGGCGCTTTCCGCTCCGCCTGCGGCGCTGGCGTGTCCACCCGCGAACCGCAGCAGCACCGGTGTCCCATCGTAGCGGATACGGATGTGATCCGGCACGATATCACCGTGGATCTCGCCGTGCGCGTGCATCAGCGCAAGCGCATCGCACAGCGGGCCGAACAGGAGATCGATCTCGAGCTGATTGGGGGGAGAGTCGAGCCCGGCGAGCCAGCTGGTCAGAGTCCGGCCCTGTTCGTAATTCACTACGCGGTAAGCCGTGCCGCCAGCTGTGAATAGATCCGTGACGGCTGCGATATTGGGGTGCTGAAACCGCGCCAGCGATTGTGACTCCGCCAAGAATCCCTGCAACTGCTGGGAGTACGCCGCCTCATACCCCGGCTGGGCCGCGAGCCCACTGCTGGTTCGCGCCGCGAGGCCTTGCGGATAGTATTCCGTGACCGCGCAAAGGTTTTCGGTGCGGAGATCCTGCGCGAGATAGGTGACGCCCAAGGCGGTTCGGCTCAGGACATCCGTGATCTTGTAGGTGTCGCGGAGCACTGAGCCTCGCGCCAGGGTTTCAGGTGCGGATTGCAAACCGACCGCAGACACATCCATGTGATGGGCTCCAATATGGCCTACGGGTTGAGCCTGCGGCAAATAAACGCCAGTTCCCTGACCATGTCCGGCCGGGCGAGGGGCAATGTGAGAGGAAACGGTCGTCCTGACAAGGATCGCGAGGGCAGCCGGCTTAAAGCCCCTTAACGCAGCATAGAACTAGCTACGTCGGCCCGACCTGATACCGATATGACGCCGCTGTCCCGCCGCAGTCGGGCCTTTCGCCTGCCGAACTTCATCATTAACCCTTCGCGCCATCACAGGGCGAGCCGGCTTCGCACCGTCTTCCGCGGTGCCGCTAGTGCCACCTGAAGGGGGAGCTTTGACCTGCAACTCGGTAATCGTGTTAACTGTGGCGCAACAGCAACTTCGCGCCGTTTGCGGTGCCACTTTTGGGTCACAAATGCGGCGCAGCATGAATGCTGGATGAATGAGCCCGTACGGATGGCGACGTAAGTCCATTCGGATTGCGGCTCGGCTCCATTGAGACGGCGGCAAGACACCCTTATGGTGCCGCGCGTCGCGCCGGTTTTCGACGGCGCGGACGAAATCGCCAAGCGCTCACTGGAGCCTCAGAGGACGAAGAGATGGACGCCAAGACGTTCGATAAATCGAAGCTGCCGAGCCGCCACGTGACCGAAGGGCCCGTCGCGCGCGCCGCATCGCTCGTATTACTACGCCATGGGGCTCGAACGAGGAGCAGATCCACCGCCCGTTCGTCGGCGTCGTGTCGTGCTGGAACGAGGCCGCCCCCTGCAACATCTCGCTGATGCGCCAGGCGCAGTCGGCCAAGAAGGGCGTCGACGAGGCCGGCGGCACGCCGCGCGAGTTCTGCACCATCACCGTCACCGACGGCATCGCCATGGGCCACCAGGGCATGAAGTCGTCGCTGGTCGTCGCGCGAGGTGATCGCCGATTCGATCGAGCTCACCATGCGCGGCCACTGCTACGATGCGCATGGTCGGCGTCGCCGGCTGCGACAAGATCGCTGCCCGGCATGATGATGGCGATGCTGCGCCTCAACGTGCCGTCCGTGTTCATGTACGGCGGCTCGATCCTGCCGGGCAAGTTCAAGGGCCAGCGACGTCACCGTCGTCGACGTGTTCGAGGGCGTCGGCATGCACTCGGCCGGCAAGATGTCGGACGAGGAGCTGCACGAGCTCGAGTGCGTCGCCTGTCCCGTCCGCCGGCTCCTGCGGCGGCCAGTTCACCGCCAACACCATGGCCTGCGTGTCCGAGGCGATCGGCCTGGCGCTGCCCGGCTCGGCCGGTGCGCCCGCGCCGTACGAGAGCCGCGACGCCTACGCGCTCGAGAGCGGCAAGGCGGTCATGCGGCTGCTCGCGCGACGGCATCCGTCCGCGCGACATCTGCACGCGCAAAGCCTTCGAGAACGCCGCGATCATCGTCGCGGCGACCGGCGGCTCGACCAACGGCGCGCTGCATCTGCCCGCCATGGCGCACGAAGTGCGGCATCGACTTCGACCTGTTCGACGGTCGCCGAGATCTTCAAGCGCACGCCCTACATCGCCGACCTGAAGCCGGGCGGCAAATACGTCGCCAAGGACGTCTTCGACATCGGCGGCGTGCCGCAGATCCTGCAGGCGCTGCTCGACGGCGGCGTGCTGCACGGCGACTGCATGACCGTCACCGGCAAGACGCATGGCGCAGAACCTCGAGAAGCGTCGAAGTTCAACGCCGACCAGAAGGTCGTCTATCCGGTTTCCAATCCGCTCTCGCCGACGGGCGGCGTCGTCGGCCTCAAGGGCTCGCTCGCGCCCGACGGCGCCATCGTCAAGGTCGCCGGCATCGAAGAAGCTGAAGTTCCGCGGCCCGGCGCGCGTGCTTCGACTGCGAGGAGGATGCGTTCGCGCGCCGTCGAGAGCACGCGAGTACAAGGACGGCGACGTCATCGTCATCCGCTACGAGGGCCCCAAGGGCGGCCCCGGCATGCGCGAGATGCTGTCGACCACCGCCGCGCTTTACGGCCAGGGCTGCGGCGACAAGGTCGCGCTGATCACCGACGGGCGCTTCTCCGGCGGCACGCGCGGCTTCTGCATCGGCCACGTCGGGCCGGAGGCGGCGGTCGGCGGACCGATCGGCCTTAGTCAAGGACGGCGACATCATCTCGATCGATGCCGAGAACGGCACGCTCGATCTCGAAGTGAGCGAAGCCGAACTCGCAGAACGGCAGCAAGGCCTGGAAGGCGCCGGCAAATCCCTATCAGACCGGCGCATTGCGGAAATATGCGGACCAGGTGGGGCCGGCGCGTATACGGGCGCCGTGACCCACGCTGGCGGAAAGGCGGAAGTGGTCTGCTATGCGGACATCTAGTCGGACCCTTGGCTGGCTCTGCGCGCTGACGCTCCTTGCGTCGGCGCCGGCCCTCTCGGCGGGCGTGAAATATCGCTCGTCCGAGGAGGCGCTCGAGCAGGGATTGAGCGCCTTCAACGGCGGTTTCTTACGAAATCGCCGTGCCGGCCTTTCGAGTCCGCCGTGAAGGGCGGCAACGAGAATCGATTCGTTCCTGCGCCCACTACTACCTCGGCGCGGATCTACGCCGATAACAGTGGCGCCCGCACCGATCACGCTAGCGCCTACGAGCTCTTCCGGCGCATCGCCGACGAGTACGCGGAGATGGACGATCCCGAGGACGACTGGCGCGCTCCGTTCGTCGCCAAGTCGCTCATCGCGCTCGCCAATTATACCCGCTACGGAATTCCGTCCATCGCTCTCATTCCCGACAAGGCGCGAGCCGCGGAATACCTGCACAACGCCGCTGTCGTGTTCAACGACGAGGACGCCCAGTTCGAGCTGGCCAAGCTTCAGCTGAAGGGTGAGGGCGTTGCGGTCGATGAGCAGCAGGCCAAGCATTGGCTCTCGACGCTCAGCCAGAAGGGACACGCCGGCGCCCAGGCATTCCTCGCCGATCTTTATTGGCGCGGCCTCTATATGGAAACCGACCGGGTCCGCGCTCTCGCGCTGATCACCGTCGCGGTCGCGAATGCCCCGCAGCATGAGCGCGTGTGGATCGAGGACATCTACCAGAACATCTATTGCGGCGCTCCCGACAGCGTGCGGAAGGAAGCGACGGGTCTGGTTGCGGGGTGGAGCAATTACCTCGGCCGCAAACCCGAATCTCGCGGTCGCGACGACGGGCTCGGCCCGCTCAACGCCGAGGCAATTCGCACCTGCCAGGACGGCAAGCCTCTGCCGGCGCTGACCGCCGCGCGCCACGGCAACCGCGAACCTGTGAAACCCGCCGATGGTCCGGTTTCGGAGCCGGCGCCGACCGTGGCTGGCCGGGTCATCTCCCCGCCCGTCATGCAAGGGTTCGTTCAGGGCTCTGCGGCCCCTTCGATCCGCGATGTCGGAGCAGGGTTCGTCTCGGCTCCGGGTCGTTGAGGCCACTCACCTCACGGCAGGGGGCCAACCCTCGCGCTTACAAATTCAGCTCGATCCAAACGGGAACGTGGTCCGAGGGCTTCTCCCAGCCGCGTGTATGCTTATCGATCCCAACCGCGATCAGCCGGTCGGTTGCCTGCGGGGACAGCAGGATATGATCGATGCGGATGCCGTCGTCCTTTTGCCAGCAGCCGGCCTGATAGTCCCAGAACGTATAAAGCCCAGGCTCCGGATGGCACGCGCGCACCGCGTCCGTGAACCCGAGGGCAAGCAGCCGGCGGTAAGCGGCGCGGCTTTCAGGCTGAAATAGCGCATCACCCAGCCAGGCTTGCGGACGCTTCGCGTCCATAGGTTCGGGGATGACGTTGTAGTCGCCCGTCAGCACCAGCGGCATCTCGGAAGCGAGTTCCGACCGGGCGTGCGCGATGAGCCGCTGCATCCACCCGAGCTTATAGGCAAACTTCTCGGTGCCGATCGGATTGCCGTTCGGCAGATAGATCGAGGCGACCCGCGCAGCGCCCTTCGGCGTCGAAACCGTGGCTTCAATGTAGCGAGCCTGCGGGTCGCCGTCGTCGCCGGGAAGGCCGCGCAGTACATCCTCGAGCGGCAGCCTGGAGAGAATCGCGACGCCGTTGAAGCCTTTCTGGCCGTGCGTGGCAACGGTGTAGCCCAGCTCCTCGAACGCGCCGCCGGGGAAGCCCTCGTCGACGCTCTTGATCTCCTGGAGGCATACGACGTCTGGTGCCGCCTCCTTCAGCCAGGCCAGCGCCGTCTCGATGCGCGCCTTGACGCCGTTGATATTCCAGGTGGCAATTTTCATGGTGACGCCCAAGCCCCAAGCCAGGGCACGACCAATCACCCCGTCCTGGCTACGTCAAGGGGAAGCGGCTCTTCACGCATCGCAGCCGCACATCCTCGGCTTAAGCGCTAGCTCAACGGCGCAATGCGTCCCGCCGGGGCGGGTGATCGAGTGTGGGCATCCGAAATGCCACGGCGCGGCTGCGTCCTGCCGAAGCGCTCGGCGCGGATGCTTGTGGGCATCCGAAGCGCCAACTCTCCGGCGCGGATGCTTGTGGGCATCCGAAGCGCCAACTCTTCGGCGCGGATGCTTGTGGGCATCCGAAGCGCCAACCCTAGAGCGAGAAGCTGGTGCCGCAGCCGCAGCTCGCCGTCGCTTGCGGGTTGCGGATCTTGAACGACTGGCCGATCAGGTCGTCGACGAAATCGATCTCGGCGCCTTCCATGTACTGGATCGACACGGGATCGATCAACACCTTCGCGGCGCCGTTCTCGAGCACGATGTCGTCCGCTTGAGCTTCGCCGACGAGGTCGAACTTGTATTGGAAGCCGGAGCAGCCGCCGCCTTCGACGCTCACGCGAAATAGCGGCGTCGCGGGCTCCGAGGCCACGATCTCGGCGATGCGGCGGGCGGCATTGTCGGTGACGACGACGGGGCGCATTGTGTTCAGCCTTCGCTGGTCTGGTCGGTCACGCACCTGCACCGGCTGGCGGCCGGGGCTTGTGCGCGACGGGGAATCCTCGCCAAGTAGATAGGTGGCCGCCCCTGCTTGTCAAACGCGGCCCGCTTCGACGCCAGGGACGCGCCGCTCATGCCAATCCATTTGAAGCCGCCGCCTTCCGACGCTCCGCCTCCGCAAGCTCAACGAACTGGCGCCGATTACGGAGAGAGCCTCGAACCCGGTGCACGCTCAACCGCCCCCTATGCCGCCAGCGCGGTTCCCAGCCGCGGCCGCATGCACTCAGAACCTGAGTGTCCGACCCGCAGCCCATTTCAGCGCGACCGCGATCGCGTCCTGCATTCGACCGGATTCCGCCGTCTCACCTACAAGACCCAGGTGTTCGTTTTCCATGAGGGCGACCACTTCCGCACGCGGTTGACGCACAGCCTGGAGGTCGCCCAAATCGCCCGCACGGTAGCGCGGCAACTCCGTCTCGACGAGGACCTGGCCGAAGTGCTGGCGCTGGCCCACGACCTCGGCCATTCGCCGTTCGGCCACGCCGGCGAGCGTGCGCTGCAGGAGGCGATGCGCGACTTCGGCGGCTTCGACCACAACGCTCAGTCGCTTCGCGTGGTGACCAAGCTCGAACGCAAGTATTTGGGCTTCGATGGCCTCAACCTCACCTGGGAATCGCTGGAAGGTCTCGCCAAGCACAACGGCCCGATCGACGGCGACCACGGTCGCGCCGTGCTCAAGGCGCTGAGGCCGGTTGAAGCGTGGAATTCTATTGAGCCTTCACGCTGGGCCAGCGCCGAGGCACAGGTTGCGGCCCTCGCCGACGACATTGCCTACGTCAGCCACGACATCGACGACGGTCTGCGTGCCGGCCTCATCCGCTTGCCGGACCTCGCCGGCATCCCGGTCGCAGGCGTCGCTGCTGCCGATGCGTTGGCCGCAGGCGACGAGTGCGACGACAGCCGCCGCATCTACGAGGTGACGCGGCGCATGATCACCATGCTCATTCGCGACGTGATCGGGGAGACCCGTCTTCGTCTGCGCTCGCTAGCGCCGGAAAGCCCAGAGGACATCCGCGATGCCGGCCGTGCCACCGTTGCCTTCTCTGATGCGATGACCCTCGACGTTGCACGCCTCAAGGCGTTCCTGTTCGAACGGGTCTACCGCCATGCCCGCGTCATGCGCGTCATGAGCGGGGCCGAGCAGATCGTGCGCGACCTCTTCGCCCGCTATCGCTCGCATCCTCATCACCTGCCGGACACGTGGGCCTCCGCAGCCGCCAACCTCCCGGAGCGCAAGCGCGCCCGCCTCATCGGCGATTTCGTGGCCGGCATGACCGACCGTTACGCGCTCGCCGAGCATCGTCACCTGTTTGACGCCACGCCGGATTTACGGTAGGCGCGGCTTTTCCCCTCTCCCCGTTCTAAACGGGGTGAGGGTCAGGGTGAGGGGCTTACTTCACACCGCAGCGCCTGCGGCCCCCATCCCGACCCTTTCCGCGTGCAAGTGCAGGGGCATCGGGCGAGGGAGAACTCAGAGCAAGGACCAGCCGATGAACGTGTTCGCGCACATCGAGGGGCGGACCGCCGCCGCCATCGACGCCCTCAAGAAGGAAGGCGCGCTCCCCTCCGATCTCGCCGTACCGGACATCGGCGCTGACGTGCCGCGCGACCCGACCCACGGTGACATTGCCATCAACTCGGCCCTGGCCCTCGCCAAGGCCGCCAAGATGAAGCCGCGCGACATCGCGGAACTGATCGCAGCCAAGCTCAAGGCCGAGCCCGGTGTTGCGAAGGTGGACATTGCCGGTCCCGGATTCATCAATCTGACTTTCGCGCCGTCCTACTGGCAAGGTCTCGTCAAAACGATCATCACCGAGGGCAAGCGCTACGGCGCGGACGGCCTCGGCAAGGATGAGACCGTCAACATCGAATATGTCTCGGCCAATCCGACCGGTCCCATGCACGTCGGCCATTGCCGGGGCGCGGTGCTGGGCGATGCGCTCGCCAACCTGCTCGCCTTCGCCGGCTATGACGTCACGCGCGAATACTACGTCAACGACGCCGGCGGTCAGATCGAGGTGCTGGCGAAGTCTGCGTTCCTGCGCTACCGCGAGGCTCTGGGCGAGGACATCGGCCCAATTCCGGACGGCCTCTATCCCGGCGATTACCTGAAGCCGGTCGGTGCGGCGCTGGCGAAGAAGCATGGCAAAAAGCTGCTCGAAATGCCGCGAAGCCGAGCGGCTGGAGCTCGTCCGCAAGGACGCTATCGCGGCCATGCTGGTGATGATCAAGGAGGATCTCGCCGCGCTCGCCATCAAGCACGACGTCTTCTTCTCTGAAGCATCTCTCAGCCAGGGCACCAGCGACGAGGTGAAGGCCGCCATCGAGGATCTGCGCGCAAAGGGCTTCATCTACGAAGGCCGGCTCGAAAAGCCCAAGGGCCATGACGACGGGGAATGGGAAGACCGCGAGCAGACGCTGTTCAAGTCGACCGCCTTCGGTGACGACGGCGACCGTGCGCTGATGAAGTCGGACGGCAGCTACACCTATTTCGCCGGCGACGTCGCCTATCACCACAACAAGCTCGGCCGCGGCTTCAAGCACCTGATCAACGTCTTCGGCGCCGACCACATCGGCTACATTCCACGCATGCTCGCCGTTATCGCGGCCTACACCGGCGGCAAGCCCGATCAGAAGAAATGGACAGTTTCCGGCGGCTCTGCGGATTTCGAGATCAAGGTCGTCCAGCTTGTGAAGCTCTACAAGAACGGCGAGCCATTCAAGATGTCGAAGCGGGCAGGCACGTTCGTGACGCTTCGCGACGTGGTCGACGAGGTCGGATCCGACCCCGTCCGCTTCATGATGCTCTACCGGAAAGAGCTCGAACCGCTCGATTTCGACTTCGCCAAGGTGACGGAGCAGTCAAAGGACAATCCCGTTTTCTATGTCCAGTACGCCCATGCCCGCGCCATGTCGGTGTTCCGGCAGGCCAAGGAGGCGTTCCCCGATCTCCAGGAAGGTGTGGATATCGGCAAGGCCGATCTTGGACTATTGGATGATGCAGGAGAGCTTGGTTTGGTCCGCAAACTGGCCGATTTCGCGCGTACAATCGAGGGGTCGGCAAGGTCCCGTGAGCCGCACCGGATCGCCTACTATCTCTATGATCTTGCTTCGGCTTTTCACGGGCATTGGACGCGTGGCAATAAATCGCCACATTTGCGTTTTATCCAAGCCGAGAATAGGGGGCTGACGATGGCGCGCTTGGCAATGGTGGCCGCGACACGGCAGGTAATATCCTCCGGTCTTGCTATCCTTGGCGTGCAGGCTCCGGATGCGATGCGCTAGAGTTTGATTCTGCCGCTCGCACGCCGCTCGGTTTGGGGAATTGCCAATGTCTCGTTCCAATGGTCCAACGCAACCAACAGGTTGGCCCGCTCCTGGACAAGCCGGTCAGCAGGATGATCGCGTGAACACAGGCGGACGCGCCGCGCCTCGCGCTGCTGCGCAGGGACAGGCCTACCAGGGACAGGCACCACAGGGACTTCAGGGACAGCCACCCCAAGGCCATGGGCAACAAGCCTATCCCGGCTATCCCGCTCAGCAGCCGAATTACGCCGACCAACTCTATGCGCAGCCCGCTTATCCGCCGCAGCAGCCGCAGGGCTACCCGCCGCAGCAGGCTTATTCGCAGTCTCCGCAGTATCCGAGCTACGCCGACCCCGCTCCTGCCGCCAACCCGGCTGCTTCCTACGGGCACCAGCCGGCCTACCATTTCCCGCAGGCCGCCGAGCCGGCCGCGGACCCCTATGGCCGCTCGCAGACCGCCGGTAACTACGCCCCACAGTTCGATCCCTATATGCCGCCGACGCAGCCGCCCTCGCAGGGACGCGGCACCTATGGTCAACCGCAGCAGGTGCCCGCCTACGAGCCCGAGCCAACGTTCGCTCCACAGCCGCCCGCCCAGTACGGCGCCCAGCAGGCACCGCAAGAGCCGTCGCTAAGCTCATTGAGCGCCCACCGCGGCCGGCCACAGTTCCCCGAATACAACCAGAGCTTTGGCGCGCCCGAGCCTGCCGAGTCTTGGCCACCGCAGTCCCGTCAGCCGGCGACGCAGGCCCGTGGTTATGAGCCCGCGCCGTCGTATCCGCCTCCTCCTGCCGAGCCGCAGTTCGAGCCCGGTTTTGGCCGCGCCGGTCACCAGGAACCTTCGTTCGGCCGCGCACCGCAGCCGGCACAACAGGAGCCGGCATTCGGTAGCTGGGCTGGGCACGATCAGTATGCGCCTCCGGAGGCCCGGCCACGTCGAGCCCGCCTTCGGCGATATGGCTTTCGAGCCGCAGCAGCATCATGACGACAACGGCCAGCCCATGCAGGCCGACCAGGCGCAGCAACAAGGCGGCGCGCTCGCAGCGAGCTACGAGCAGGATGATGGTGATTACGAGTACGATGAGCCGAAGAAGCGCTCGAGCCTGCTGATGGTTGTGGGTGCCTTGTCGGCCGCGATCGTCGTCGGCGGCGGCGCTGCCTATGTCTATCAGCGGATGCTCGGCGGCAATGGCGCTCAGATCGCTGCGCCGCTGATCAAGGGCGATCCCAATCCGTCCAAGACGAAGCCGGCGGATGCGGGCGGCAAGCAGTTTGCCCATACCGGCAGCAAGGTGATGGGCCGCGTCAACGACGGCAGCGCGCCCCCCGAAGGCTCCGGCGATGTCGATGCCAGCGGCGCCCGCCGCGTCACGACTTTGCCGGTCGGCCGTGACGGCAGCATCGCGGCCCCGGCCCCGATCGCACCCGTGACTCCGGCTGTCGCCGTTCCCGGCCTGACCATTGTGGACGGGTTCGGACGCCCGCCTCAGGCCCCCATCGCACCCCCGCAGCCGCCCCAGCAGGCTGCCGCACCGGTCATCGTGCAGCCGCCGCCGTCCGCGCCTGCCAAGCCCGTTATGATCGCCCGCGCGGCACCCACAACGGCTGTCATCCCCGCGGCGCCGGCTGTGTCTGACGTCGCCGAGGAGGCTCCTGCCGCACCGGTCGCGCCGAAGGTCGTGAAGAAGCCGCCGTCCCTTCCGAAGAAGAAGGTCGTGGATGCGTTCGGCGCCACCACTGGCGCCGTTGCCACCGCTCCCGCCTCGACCGGCGGCTCCGGCTTCGTCCCCGTGCTGGTTTCGATCCCCGCCGCCGGCAAGACGAACGCCGATGCGCTGGCCCAGTTCGCCGACATGCGCGCCCGGTATGCGGGCGTGCTCGATGGTCGCGAACCGGTCATCAAGGAAATCGATCGCGGCGACAAGGGCCTCTACTACCGCGTGATGGCGGGCCCGCCCGGCTCGAAGGAGCAGGCCAACGCGCTTTGCGAGCAGTTGAAGGCTCAGGGCCACAAGGATTGCTGGGTTTCCGGCTACTGATCTAAATTTCTGGCGGAATCCTCGCTTCTTGGGGCCAGGATCCGGCTCATGTGCGGTCGCGTAATCCCTCGAATAACACTGAGCCGGTGAGGCCGGCACCAAGAGGCCCGGATGCTGCGCGCGCTGATCGTGGGATGCTCCGGCACATCGCTGACTGCTGCGGAACGTGAGTTCTTCAAATCCGCTCGTCCCTGCGGCTTCATCCTGTTTGCGCGCAATCTCGAAAGCCACGCGCAAATCCGGGCCTTGATCTCCGACGTCAAAAGCGCGGCCGGTGACGACGACCTCCTCGTATTGATCGATCAGGAGGGCGGTCGGGTCCAACGATTGCGGCCACCGCTCGGGCGGGCGCTGCCGCCAGCCGCCGTCTACGGTATCCTGTACGGTTCCAATCCGAAGAAGGCGCTCGCGTCAGTGAGCCTCGTAACTCGTCTCCTAGCATCCGATTTGCGCTCGCTCGGCATCAACACCGATTGCGCGCCCGTCCTCGACGTCCCCGTCCCCCGCTCGCACGACATCATCGGCAACCGCGCTTACGGCACCACTGTTGCGCCAATTGTCGCCCTCGGCCGCGCCGTCGCGGACGGGTTCATGGCCGGCGGCGTTCTCCCGGTCGTCAAACACATCCCCGGCCATGGCCGCGCCACGGCCGACAGTCACCTCGAGCTCCCCGTCGTGACGACGGCCCGCGACGAGCTGGCCCGCACCGATTTCGCCACCTTCAAGGCTCTCGCCGATCTGCCCTGCGCGATGACGGCTCACGTCGTCTTCACGGCCTTCGACCCTCACAACCCCGCGAGCACCTCTGTCACCGTGACGCGCGAGGTCATCCGTGGCGCCATCGGATTCGATGGCCTGTTGATGAGCGACGACCTCAGCATGAAGGCATTGTCCGGCTCGATCCGTGACCGCGCCGAAGCTGTGATCCGCGCCGGCAGCGACGTCGCGCTCCACTGCAATGGCGATCTTGCAGAGATGGAAGCTGCGGCAAGCGGCGTCCCCGTCCTGGCTGCCGATGCCGCCCGCCGGCTCGCCAGCTGCCAAGCCGTCTTCCGCCGCGCCGATCCCTTCGACACCGGCGCCGCCGAAGCAGCCCTCACCGAGATGCTGGGCTCCGGCGCCGCCTAACGCCAACATTCTGTCAGCCATTGCGTGAACTTTGCGCGCCCAACGCGTTGATATGATCTGACAACCCCGCCGACGGGGTTGCGCAAGGGAGACCTCGCGGCGATCCTGTCTCGGCGGGGGAATTGGCCCGTCTCTGATTGGGAGAACGCATTAGGCGCATGATCGTCGGCGAGACACACGGCCCCGGCAGCGGCAACGACGACTGGGACGCTTCGGCATCCGAGGGCGTGCCTCCGTCGGAAGCGCTTGTCGTCGATATCGAGGGCTTCGAGGGGCCGCTCGACTTATTGCTGGCGCTCGCTCGCACCCAGAAGCTGGATTTGGCGAAGATCTCCATCGTTGCGCTGGTCGATCAGTACCTCGCCTTCATCGCTGAAATCGAAAAAACTGCGCCTGGAAGTCGCCGCCGACTATCTCGTGATGGCCGCCTGGCTCGCGTTCCTGAAATCGCGGCTGTTGCTGCCGCGCGAGGAGAAGCAGGGCGACGTCGAAACCGCCGAGGAGATGGCACAAAAGCTATCGTTCCGGCTGCTTCGGCTCAACGCCATGCGCGACGCGGCGGCGAAGCTGATGACGCGCAAGCGCCTCGGCGTTCACGTCTTCGCACGTGGCGCGCCCGAGCACATCAAGACCATCCGCGAGACGCAGTACACGGCTCAGATCTACGACCTGCTGAGAGCCTACGCCGACCAGCGCCGCCGCACCATCAAGGTCAAGCACGTCGTCAGAGCGCGCAAGGTATGGTCGATCAAGGATGCGAGGAAGCGCCTCGAAGCGCTCGTCGGCGGCGGAGTGGCGGCGGCTTGGACCCAACTCGATATGTTCCTCGAGCAATATCTGCCGATCGGCGAGGATCCGCGCACCGTGCTAGCGAGCTCATTCGGTGCAACCCTCGAAATGGCGCGCGACGGCCTCGTCGATGTTCGCCAGGACGCGCCGTTTGCTCCGATCTACGTGAAGAAGCGCGATTCCGGCGCGGGTCGGGTGCCCAGCCATGACGACGGGCAGAAAAAGCCATGACGACACGAGGCAAAAGCGGAGGGCGCAAGATGGGTCCACCACGGTTGAAGGTCCTACCGCCGGCAACGGGCAGCAACGACAACGAGGACGCGACCCCGCCGGCCCCGAAGTCTGCCCCGGAAACGCCTGCTTCGAAGTCCGAGGCTCCGGCCGTCCCGGCTCTCGGCGTCGCCGATCTTCAGAATGCGGTCTCCAACTTTGCGGATCGGCGTGAAAAGCTGCGCATTCTTGAAGCCGTGCTGTTCGCCTCGTCGCAGCCACTCGATGAGGTGAAACTCGCGTCTTTTCTGAAGGCAGGCGACGACGTGAAATCGCTGCTGGAGGAGTTGCGGTCGAGCTTCGCCGGCCGCGGCGTCAATCTCGTCCGCGTCGCCGGCAAATGGGCTTTCCGCACGGCGGAGGATCTCTCCTACCTGCTCGAGCGCAACGTCACCGAGGAGCGGCGGCTGTCCAAGGCCGCCTTGGAAACGCTGGCCATCGTCGCTTACCACCAGCCGTGCACACGCGCCGAGATCGAGGAGGTGCGCGGCGTTTCGACTTCCGCCGGCACGCTCGACATCCTGCTCGAGACCGGTTGGGTCCGCCCGCGCGGCCGCCGCCGTGCCCCCGGCCGCCCCGTCACCTACGGCACCACCGAGCAATTCCTCGCCCACTTCGGCCTCGATGCAATCCGTGACCTGCCCGGGCTTGCCGAGCTCAAAGGCGCGGGCCTGCTCGACGGCAACCTGCCGCCCGGCTTTAGCGTGCCCGAACCCACCGACATCGCCGCCCTCTTACCCGATGAGATGCCGTTGGATGCCAATGACGAGCAGGCGGAACTCGAGTTGGATGAGCGCGACGAGGAAGGCGAGGGCCAAACGTAGGCCGAGGCGGCAGCAACGCTAACTCGTGAGGTGGATGGTTCGCATCACTTGGCTCGGGCCCCTACCTCTCCCGCCTCAACCGGTGCAATAGATGTTATCGGCCTTACGCTTCTCGAGAGCCTCCGTGGTCGGCGGCATGTCGCCCGGTTTCCAACTCCTTCGGACCTCGTCACAGTGGAGCTTGCGCGCATCGTTCGGCGGAGACGCCTGCTCGGGGCCTGACGGCTTGTCGCGCCGGACCTTGGCTGTGCCCTCGTTCGGCTTGAGGCTGCCGGTCGTGATCTTACCGCCTTCGGAGGCGCAGCCGGTCAGGACAAGGATGGCGGCAAGCGCCAGGAGGTGGTTTCGCATGTGTGCGCCTCAATTTAATCGTTCCTCCCCCTTATCTGATTTGGGCGGACGACAAAAATCCCGGCGCTGCTCGCGAGGCGATTGAGGTGTGGATCTTTTCGGATGCCATCCTCGGATAACACCAGATCGACGGCTGATTGAGCGTCACTCGATCGTCCGCTTGGGCAACCTTGCCCGCGACCTCGATCGACTTTTGCGTTTTGCTCCAGCCAAGCCGCCCTCTATTCCCCCGTCCTGATCTCTGCTTTATGGGGCCCATGTCGTTCTGGAAGCACTTCATTACCGACAAGTCGAGCCAGCCTGCAGCCGTCGCTCTCGCAAGTGCGGCGCCTCGCGGGCGGGCTGCGGCCACGTTCGCGGCGCGGCTCACGTTCGAGCACGTGGAGCGGCGTTATGGTGAGGGCTTCGCGTTGCGCGGGCTGTCGCTCGACATCGCGCCGGCCGAGGTCGTGTGCCTGCTCGGGCCATCCGGCTGCGGCAAGACCACGCTGCTGCGCATCGCCTCGGGCATCGAGAGGCCAACGGGCGGGCGCGTGCTCATCAACGACCACGAGGTGGCGGGTCCGAACCGCTTCGTGCCGCCGGAGAAGCGCAACGTCGGTCTGATGTTCCAGGATTTCGCGCTGTTCCCGCACCTCACGCATCCTCGAGAACGTCGCCTTCGGCCTCAAGTCGCTGCCCCGAGAGGAGGCCCGGCGCGAGGCACTCCATGCGCTGGCCCGCGTTGGGCTCGAGCGCTACGCCGGCGACTATCCGCACATCCTCTCGGGCGGCGAGCAGCAGCGCGTGGCGCTGGCGCGCGCCATCGTGCCGCGGCCGGCCGTGATGCTGATGGACGAGCCGTTCTCCGGCCTCGACGTGCAACTGCGCGAGCGCCTGCAGGAGGAGACGCTGGCGCTCCTGCGCGAGACCCGCGCCACCTGCCTGATCGTCACGCATGCGCCGGCCGAGGCGATCCGGCTCGGCGACCGCATCGCCGTGATGCGCGGCGGGCCGGCTGGTGCAGGCGGGCAAGGCCGAGGCGCTTTACCGCCGCCCGGCTGAACTGTTCGTGGCGCGGCTGTTCTCCGAGATCAACGAGATCCCTATGCGCGTGAAGGGCGGCGCGCTCGACACGCCCGATCGGGCGTCTTTGCCGTGCCGGGCCTCGACGAGGGCGACGCGGCGATCCTGTGCATCCGCCGCCGCGCCATCCGTCTGGGGCCGGCGGGCCAGGGCCTGCCCGGCCGCGTGCTGCACGCCCGCTTCCTGGGCGATCTCGGCCGTGCTGGAGATCGCCGCGCAGGGCTTCGAGCGGCCGCTGCTGACGCTGGTGCGCGAATGGGAGGTGCCGGAGCGGGGCGCGGAGGTGTCGATCGCCGTCGATCCCGAGAGCGTGCTCGTGTTCCCCGCCGAGGGGCGCGCGGAGAAGCGATTAATGCCGGAAGCCTGGAATCGCGAGATTCAAGCGTTTAAGACGCGCCAAGGAAGGTGTGGCAAACTTGCCCGCGCGAGCCGGCTTTCTGCGATAGTGCCAAGCCAAATGCGCAAGTGCGGCGGCTGCGGCTGCAAAAAGGAGCGATAACGACATGGGTAGCCTGAGCGTCTGGCACTGGCTCTTGTTCCTGGCCGTGGCGCTGCTGCTGTTCGGCGGCAGCGGCAAGATCTCCTCGATCATGGGCGACGTGGCCAAGGGCATCAAGAGCTTCAAGAAGGGCATGGCGGAGGACGACGAGGCGACGGTGCAAGAAGGCCGAGCCGCGCCAAGATCCGCGTGTGCATCGACAGACGGCGACGCGGCCCGCGGAAGGCGAGCCCAGCAAGGCCGGCTGGAGCCCCGACCGTGCAGGGTCGTTTGCGCCGCTGGAGACCTTCTCGAAGGGCTCGTGGCGGCGCAGCAGTTTCTACCGGTCCGTGATAAATGGGCAAAGCCGGTCTCTCGAGCGCGTACCTTGGGATGGAGCTGATGTTCGACATCACCTCCAGCAAGCTGCTGATCCTCGGCATCGTGGCGCTGCTCGTCATCGGCCCGAAGGACCTGCCGGCGCTGCTGCGCACCATCGGCAAGTACATGGGCATCATCAAGCGGCAGGCGGCGGAGTTCCGCGCCCAGTTCGACGAGGCGATGCGCGAGACCGAACTCGACCAGATGAAGGCCGAGGTCGAGAGAATCAGCCGCGAGACCGAGGAAAGCGTGCGCGACGCGGATCATGCGGTGGAGACCGAGATGGGCGCCGTGCACCGCGAGATGGGAGATGCCGTCAATACCAGCGGCACCTCGGACGACATGAGCTCCGGCGCGATGGGCCGCAACGAAAGGCGTTGCCGGCGGGGGACGCCACGGAGGTTGCGGCAGATACGTCGTCAACTGCGCTGCCGCGCCCGGGCGCCAGCCATCACCAAGCCAGCCACGATGAGAGCACGGGTCCCTCGGAGTCGCCGCCGCATCTGAACGGAGCCCCGGAGATCGCGGTGGCCCACGATGCCGACGCCGTCAAGGCTAACGACGCCACGCCGAAGGTGGCCTCGCCGGAACCGCGACCCGAGAAGAGCCAGGGGGGCGGCCGTGCAGGAGACCGTCAACACAGCGCCCGGCAGTGAGCCACACCGCCATGCCCGATGGGCACGACGAGATCGAGGCGTCCAAGGCGCCGCTGATGGATCATCTGATCGAGCTGCGCCAGCGCATGATCTACGCGCTGATCGGCGTCGGCATCGGCATTCGTCGTCTGCTTCGCCTTCGCCACGCCGATCTACAACATGCTGGTGTGGCCCTACATGTGGGCGCGCGGCGGCGGCCAGAAGATCGAGATGATCTACACCGCCCCGCACGAGTTCTTCTTCACCAAGCTGAAGCTCGCGCTGTTCGGCGCCGCCTGCCTGCCTTCCCGCTGATCGCCATGCAGATCTACAAGTTCGTGGCGCCGGGCCTCTACAAGAACGAGCGGCAGGCGTTCCGGCCCTATCTGCTGTGGACCTTCGCTGCTGTTCATCGCCGGCGCGCTGCGTCGTCTATTTCGTCGTCATGCCGCTGGCGATGAAGTTCTTCCTGTCGATGGAGCAGACGGGCGGGCAGGTCGAGATCCACCTGCAGGCGAGGGTCAGCGAGTATCTGTCGCTGATCATGACGCTGATCCTCGGGCTTCGGCATCATGTTCCAGCTGCCCGTCGTGCTGACCCTGCTGGCCCAGGCCGGCATCGTCGACGCGGCAGAACCTGAGGGACTTCCGCCGCTACGCCATCGTCGCCATCACTGCGGTCGCCGGCGTGCTCTCGCCGCCCGATCCCTTCAGCATGATCGCCATGGCGCTGCCCACCATCCTGCTCTACGAGGCCGCGATCTGGGCCGTGGAACGGGTGGAGAAGCAGCTCGCGGCGAAGCGCGCCGCCAATCCATAGCTGCCTAGCTCCTGGCACTTAGCCTCTCACGCCTCCCGGAAACGGGCCGGTTATCGCGGCCGAAGCCTGCGATTGGATGAGGTCGGCCCGTTGTCCGGGATCTTTACCGTTGGATCATGCGGGAAAGATCCCGGCTCGCGCGCGGAAACCCCGACGTGCCAATAATCGATCCTCGGGCCGCGCTTGGCCGGGAAGCGTAGCAGGCGCGCATAGATCGCGTGCCCGGCCCAATCGTAGCTCCTGGCACCGTAGCCTCTCACGCCTCCCGGAAACGGGCCGGTGATCGTGCCGAAGCCTAGCGATTGGGTGAAGTCGGCCCGTTGTCCGGGATCTTTACCGTTGGATCATGCGCGAAAGATCCCGGCTCGCGCGCGGAATTCCTGACGCCGCCAATAATCGATCCCCTGGCCGCGCTTGGCCGGGAAGCGTAGGCAGGCAGGACGCCACGAGGTGCGCGCAGGGGCGCTTCGGCGCGACATCTGGACCGCGCAAGCGGCGCACCTTAAGAACGGGGCCAGCAAATCAGCGGCACCGTCTGGGCGAAGCCCAGCTTTGCTGGAACCAGAAGGCTCGCCCATGTTCGACATCAAGTGGATCCGTGACAATGCAGCCGCGTTCGACGCCAGCCTGAAGCGGCGCGGGCTGGAGCCGCTGTCGGGCAAGCTCATCGAGCTGGACGAGGACCGCCGCGCGACACTGACGAGACTTCAGGACGCGCAGGCGCGCCGGAACGCCGCGTCAAAGGAGATCGGCAAGGCGAAGGCGTCGAAGGACGAGGCCGGCGCGGCGAAGCTGATGGCCGAGGTGGCGACGCTTAAAGAGGTCATCAGGCGGGCGAGGACGAGGAGCGTCAGGTCAACGCGGCGTTGGAGAAGGCGCTGGCCGTCATCCCCAACCTGCCGTTGGCCGAGGTGCCGGACGGCAAGGATGAGCACGACAACAAATGCGTCCGCACGGTCGGCACGCCGAAGACGTTCGATTTCAAGCCCAAGCAGCATTTCGAGATCGGCGAAGCGCTGGGCCTCATGGACTTCGAGAGCGCGGCCAAGATTTCCGGCGCCCGGTTCGTGTTCCTGAAGGGCGCTCTGTCGCGGCTTGAGCGGGCGATCGGCGCGTTCATGCTCGACCTGCACACGGGCCGGAGAAGGGTCAACTCGGCGGCTACACCGAGTCAACCCGCCGCTGCTGGTCAAGGACCAAGCCGCATACGGCACCGGCAACCTTCCGAAGTTTGCGGAGGACCTGTTCGCAACCAACAACGGTTTTTGGCTCATCCCCACGGCCGAAGTCTCGCTGACCAACCTCGTGCGCGAGTCCATCCTCGACGAGGCGCAACTGCCGATGCGCCTGACGGCGTGGACGCCGTGCTTCCGCTCGGAAGCGGGCGCCGCCGGCAACGACACGCGCGGCATGATCCGCCAGCACCAGTTCTCGAAGGTCGAGCTGGTCTCGATCACCACGCCGGAAAAGAGCCTCGACGAGCACGAGCGCATGACGTCCTGCGCCGAGGAGGTCCTGAAGCGCCTCGGCCTGCCGTTCCGCACCATGCTGCTTTGCACCGGCGACATGGGCTTTGCCTCGCAGAAGACTTACGACATCGAGGTTTGGCTGCCGGGCCAGGATGCCTATCGCGAGATTTCGTCGTGCTCGGTCTGCGGTGACTTCCAGGCGCGCCGTATGAACGCCCGCTATCGCGCTGGAGCGAAGGACGTCCGTTACGTCCACACCCTCAACGGCTCCGGCTTGGCGGTCGGCCGCACCCTCGTCGCCGTCCTCGAGAACTACCAGCAGGCCGACGGGTCCGTGGTGGTTCCCGAGGCGTTGCTGCCGTACATGGGCGGAGTGAAGGTTATTGGGGGGAAGTGAGGGATTAGGGACTAGGTTCGAGGGATTAGGAAGGAAAGGGCGTTGCGTGACGGTTAAATCGCATCGAGACCTGCTTGTGTGGCAGAAGGCGATGCAACTTGCTACGGAGGTCTACCGGCTGGCGAAGCTGATGCCGAAGGCAGAGGAGTATCGACTGACGGGCCAAATGCTGCGAGCGGCAGCCTCCGTTGCTGCCAACGTCGCCGAAGGTAACTGCCGTGGCACGCGGAAGGACTACGCACTTCGTCAGCATCGCCCGAGGCTCGCTAGCGGAGACGGAGACCTTCCTATTGTTGGCAACTTCGGTTGGGTTGCTGCAAGGGAAGGAGACGGAGTTCGCCGCCGCACTATGTGATGAAATTGGTCGCATGTTGAACCCGCTTCATAACCGCCTTCGGGATCCTTGATGCGATGAACCTAATCCCTAGTCCCTAAAACCTAATCCCTTACAGCTAATTCCGGACCCCGCCCCATGCGCATCCTCTTGACCAACGACGACGGCATCAACGCGCCGGGGCTTCAGGCGCTGCGGCGGATCGCGGCCGAGTTGTCGGACGACATCTGGATCGTGGCGCCGGAGACGAACCAGTCGGGCGCCTCGCACTCGCTCACCCTGCACGAGCCGCTGCGCTGCCGCGAAGTCGAAGACCGTACTTTCGCCGTCAAGGGAACGCCGACCGATTGCGTCATCATGGCCGTGCGCCATTTGATGAAAGACGGCTTGCCGGACTTGGTTCTGTCCGGAGTGAACCAGGGCGCCAACATCGCCGAGGACGTGACCTACTCGGGCACCATCGCCGGCGCCATCGAGGGCACACTGCTGGGGGTGCGCTCCATTGCCCTCAGCCAGACCTTCGGATTCAACAAGGACGAGACGATCTATTGGGAAACGGCCATCGCGCACGGGCCGGGGCTGATCAAGCGTCTGCTCGACACCGGCTTTCCGGCCGACGTACTGTTGAACATCAACTTCCCCGATCTCGAGCCGGAAGACGTCAAAGGTACGGCGGTGACGCGGCAGGGGCGGCGCGATCCCGGGATGCTGCACATCGACAAGCGCACCGACCCATGGGGCACGCCTTATTTCTGGTTCGGTTTCGAGCGCCGTAAATCAAATCCGGCCGAAGGCACGGATTTATGGGCCATTTACAAAGGCCTCATTTCGGTAACGCCGCTGCATCTCGATCTTTCGCATGGTGAAACCGGCGCAGCTTTGGAAAAAGCGCTGAAGGACACGGCGCTCAAACCGGGGCATTCGCCGGCAAAACGTTAACTATCTCCAACGCGATTTCAAAAGATGCCACGATGTCGCCGGGAGTCCGCCGATATCGGAGCACAATGCACCCATACAGATTGGTGGAACGGGGAGTCGCGTGCTGCGCCCCGTCATACTCGGTTGAATTCCAAGGCCGCGCTGTTCCCGCGGCTGGCCCCGCAGTGGCTCATGCCGTAGTCGGGGTCTTGGACAACGGAGTTTGAGTTTCCGCCCGCGCACGAGACAAAAGGCGTCCAATCACCCGGCCCGTTAAGGGCCTGTTAACCCGTTAACGGTTAACTCGGATTGGGTGTAGAGGTGCGTGACATGCTTCTGATTCGTTCGTTTGTGCGGCGTACGCGTTCACAGGTCGGTTTGCCGTTGAAGGCCAGCGCGATTGCCGCGGCCGTTTTGGCAGGCGGATGCAGCGCCGACGTGGCGCGCTTCGATTCTCCTTCCTTCGCTCTGAATGGTGGCTCCACCGGCGCTTTGCCCTCGGAGTCCATGCGCCGCGCTGGCGGTAGCGGACTACCCGGTCCCGACGGCGGCGCTGCCGCGCCCGCGGACGGTGCCTACGTGCCGCCGCGTCCGGGCCGTGGCGTCGAAGTCGCCGCGTTGCCGGAAGCCCAGCAGCCGCCGAGTCCCGCACCGCTGCCCTCGCACAAGCCCGAGTCGCGCCGCCCGGCCATGGCGCCCACGAATACGACGCCGCCGGCTGCCGCGGGTCCTCACCCAATCAAATCCGGTGAGCAGATCGAGGTTCAGCACGGCGATACGCTCTACGGCCTTTCCAAGCGCCATCACGTCTCGGTCGCCGAGTTGATGACGGTCAACGGCCTGCAGAATCCCAACCTCAAGCCCGGTCAGAAATTGACGCTGCCGGCCGGCAAGTCGGCCCGCAAGCCGCTGGTGCGCAAGCCTGTCGAAACGGCAGCGGCCGTGCCGCGCGCCGGATGGGACGGCTCCTACACGGTGAAGCCGGGTGACTCGCTCTATGCGGTTGCGCGTCATCACAAGGTCAAGTTGGAAGAGCTGCAGCAGGTCAACGGCATCGCGGATGTGCGCAAGGTGAAGCCGGGCGCGGTGCTGAAGGTACCGGGCGGCGGAGCCGTCGCCGCTGCACCCGCACCCGTTGCTCCGCCCGTGGCGCCCGTCACAGCGTCGGAGGCTCCCACTGATCCGGCTCCACGCGTGGTGCAAACTCGCCCGACTATCCTCAACGGCGAGAAGAAGGTTGCCGCGCTCGGCAACGACACGCCGGTCGAGGCTGCCGCGCCGGCGCCGGCTCCCGTCGAAAAGGTCGCCGCCGTTACGCCGCCGCCTGTCGCTGCTCCTGTGGCGGGCTCCGGCAAGCTGCGCTGGCCGGCCCGAGGCAAGATTATCGCCGGCTTCGGCCAGCGTCCGGACGGAACCCACAACGATGGCGTCAATTTCGCCGTGCCGCTCGGCACCGAAGTTCATGCCGCCGATGCGGGCGTTGTCGCCTACGCCGGCTCGGAGCTGAAGGGCTACGGCAACCTCGTGCTGGTCCGTCACGACAACGGTTGGGTCACCGCTTACGCCCACAACGACGAAATCATCGTCAAGCGGGGAGACAAGATCAAACGCGGCCAGCTCCTGGCCAAGGCCGGTAAGTCGGGTCAGGTCGACCAGCCGCAGGTGCACTTCGAGCTGCGCCAAGGCTCCAAGCCGGTCGATCCGACGCCGTTTATGGAAAAACTATAGAGCTTCGGCCCCGACACCGCGGGCGCGGTTCGGGGTTTTGGGCACTGCCGGATGAAAGGCTGGAGGGCAACTCCGGCCTTTCGTCTTTCCCGGCCATGCGCTGGCCGAGGGAGCGGAAGCCGCTAGTCCTCTCGCAACTCCTTGCCGAGCCGGCCGGCGAGATCCTGGATGTACTGCCAGGCCACGCGACCGGATCGCCCGCCGCGCGTCATGCTCCATTCGAGCGCGTCGGCAATGAGATCGGCGTCAGCCATGTCGAGCTTGTGGTAGGCCGCATAGGCGCGGACCATGTCGAAATACTGATCCTGCGTGCCGTTGTGGAAGCCGAGCCAGAGGCCGAAGCGGTCGGACAGCGAGACCTTTTCCTCGACCGCCTCGGACGGGTTGATGGCGGTCGAACGCTCGTTCTCGACCATGTCGCGCGGCATCAGGTGGCGGCGATTGGACGTCGCGTAGAACAGCACGTTGCCGGGGCGCCCTTCGATGCCGCCTTCGAGCACCGCCTTCAGCGACTTGTAGCTGGTGTCGTCGCGGTCGAACGAGAGGTCATCGCAAAACACGATGAAGCGATGGCGGCTCGCCCGGATGTGCCCAAGGCAGCGCGGCAGCGAAGCGATGTCCTCCCGATGGATCTCCACCAGCTTGAGGTCCGAGCCGGCTTTGCCCAATTTCAACTCGGAGCGGACCTCGGCATGCGCCGCCTTGACGAGCGACGACTTGCCCATGCCGCGCGCGCCCCACAGCAGCGCGTTGTTTGCCGGCAGTCCCGAGGCAAACCGGCGTGTATTGTCGAGCAGCTGTGCCGCCGCCCGGTCGACACCCTGCAGCAGCTTCAACGGAACTCGGTTGACGTGGGCGACCGGCTGGAAGCCTTCGGGCTCGGTCAGCCACACGAAGGCCTCTGCGGCCTCGAAGTTGGGCGCGGGCGGCACCGGCGGGGCAATCCGCTCCAGGGCAGCGGCGATGCGGTCGAGGCGGGTCATGAGGTCGGGATCGAGAGACATGAGCAGGGGGTTCCGGGATCGGGCAATGGGAGCTGTGGCGACTGTTGCACCGGGAGGGCCGCGCCGCGCAAGCCGATCCTGGGCCGCCACGGGCGGATCGGCCGTCCTCGCGTTCTCTTCGGTTGCAATGCAGGCTTTCGGCACTATAGTCGCCGCGCAATTCGTGCCGGGCCGGCACGTCGGGGCAACCCGGCGGTGCTTCGCCCGTGCTTGGTGCTTCAAGAACCCGCGCTTTGACTCGCGAAGGAAACCCCGCGCATGTTCCCCACTCCGGCCTTTGCCCAGACGGCCCCTGGCGCCACCGGCGGCGATCCGTTGACCAGCTTGCTGGTGCCGATGCTGCTGATGCTTGTGATTTTCTACTTCCTGTTGATCCGGCCGCAGCAGCAGAAGGCCAAGGAGCGCGCCGAGATGATGGGCAAGGTCCGGCGCGGCGATACCGTCGTCACCTCGGGCGGCTTCGTCGGGCGCGTGACAAGGGTCTCCGACACCTCGGACGAGATCGAGGTCGAGCTGTCCGATCAACTCAAGGTCCGCGTGCTCCGGGGAACACTGCTTGAAGTGCGGTCCAAGAACGATCCGGTCACCGCGACAGCGGCGAAGTCGTGAGCTAAGTCCGCGCTGCCGCGGCCGTGCCAGCTTCTCGCGAGAGGCGGGGCCACAATTCCAGTCGTTTCGGACGGCTAAACAAGGTCGAGCCTGCACATGCTGCATTTCTCTCGTGCTTACATCCTGGCCATCCTGGCCATATGCCTGCTCGGGCTCTTGATCCCGGTGCCGAACTTCCTGTCGAAGGAGGCCTATGACCGGCTGCCCGCGTTTGCGCAGCACAAGATCGGCCTCGGTCTCGACCTTCGCGGGGGGGCCCATCTTCTCACCAAGATGGACATGGACGAGCTGCGCCGGAGCTGGATGAATAATATCGTCGATCAGGCGCGCGCCAAACTGCGCGAGGCCAAGATCGGCTTTACCGGCCTTGGTCCGAGCGGTGGCGGCGTCAAGGTCTCACTGGCGAAGACCGATGCGGCCGATATCGATGCGGCTATGAAGGCCCTGCGCCCCATCGCCCAGATGATTGGCGGGGCGCTCGGCTCGGGCAACTACGATCTCGACATCAAGTCCGACGGCACGGGCGGGATCACGATCACGCCGACCGAGCCGGGTCTCAACGAGCGCGCTGCTCAGGCCATCGCGACGGCCGTCGAGATCATCCGAAACCGTCTCGATCCCGGCGGCATCAAGGAATACACGATCCAGCGCCAGGGCACCGACCGCATCCTCGTGCAGGCTCCGGGCGTCGAGGACACGACCGAGATCAAGAAGCTGCTCGGCGAGACCGCCAAGCTGACCTTCCACCTGCTGCATCCGACCATGTCGGCTGAGGAGGCGGCGAACACCCGTGTCCCGGCCGGTTACGAGCTGCTCCCCTCCGACGAACGCCAGGGTGAGCGCTACAAGGACGTCAAGTATCTGATCGACAAACGCGAATTGTTGACCGGCGAGGACCTTGCCGACGCCCAGCCGGGCAACGATAGCCGCAACAACGAGCCGGTCGTCAACTTCCGCTTCAACCAGAAAGGCGCGCGGCTTTTCGGTAAGGTGACGCAGGAGAACGTCGGCAAGCCCTTCGCCATGGTGCTCGACAAGAAGGTGATCTCGGCCCCGGTGATCCGCGAGCCAATCCTCGGCGGCTCCGGCCAGATCTCCGGCAGCTTCACGCCGCAGGATGCCAACAACCTCTCGGTGCTTTTGCGCTCGGGTGCGCTTCCGGCTAAGCTGACCGTCGTCGAGGAACGCATCGTCGGCGCCAGCCTCGGTCAGGATGCCATCGACAGCGGCAAGCTGGCCGCTGGCATCGGAATGGCCGGCGTCGCGGCGTTCATGATTTTCGCCTACGGCTTGTTCGGCGTATTCGCGGTCATCGGCGCGGCGATGCACATCGTGCTCGTCATCGCCATCATGACCTTCCTCGGCTCGACCATGACGCTGCCCGGCATCGCCGGCATCGTGCTGACGATCGGCATGGCCGTCGACGCCAACGTGCTCATCTACGAGCGCATCCGGGAAGAGCTGCGCGCCAAGAAGACGCCGATCGCCGCCATCGACGCGGGTTTCCATCGCGCCTACGGGACGATCATCGACAGCCAGCTCACCACCTTCATCGCCGGCCTGCTGATGTTCTTCCTCGGTTCAGGCCCGATCCGTGGTTTTGCCGTTACGCTGACGCTCGGCATCCTGACCACGGTCTTCACCGCCTTCACGATCACACGTCTTCTCGTCGCCTGGTGGCTCAGCGCCCAGACGTCGAAGAAGATTCCGGCTCCGCTCTAATTCTAGGTTTGACGCATTTCCTATGACGAACCGGAGACTGCTTCGTCGGGAAATGCTCTAGGGAGACGACATCCAATGATGTTCAAGGGCGTCGACTTCTTCCCGCACAATACGCGGTGGAAGATCATCAAGTGGCGCTACATGTTCGTGGGCCTGTCGTGGGTCCTCGCCATCCTCGCGACGGCGCTGCTCTATACGCGCGGTCTCAACTACGGCGTCGATTTCAAGGGCGGCTCGCTGATCGAAATCCAGGCCAAGAGCGGTGCGCTCGAGGTCGCCAAGGTGCGCGACAAGCTCAATTCGTTGGGTCTCGGCGAAGTCCAGGTTCAGGGCGTTGGCACCACCGGCCAGGAAGCGTTGATTCGCATCGCACAACAGGCCGACGAGAAGGCGCAGGCGGCCGCGGGCGACAAGGTGAAGGGCGCGCTCGGTGATACCGTGAATATCCGCCGCACCGAGATCGTCGGTCCGGCCGTGTCGTCGGAGTTGAAGGCGACCGGCATCAAGGCGGTGGTATTCGCGATCTGCGGCATTCTCGCCTACGTCTGGTTCCGCTTCGAGTGGCAGTTCGCGGTCGCCGGCGTGCTCGCGCTGGTGCATGACGTGTTCATCACCACCGGCATGTTCTCTTTGCTCTGGTACGAGTTCGATCTCGCCACGGTGGCGGCGCTGCTGACGCTGGCCGGTTATTCGATCAACGACACCGTCGTCGTGTTCGACCGCATCCGCGAAAACCTGCGACGCTACAAGAAGATGCCGTTCGAGGAGTTGCTCGACTTGTCGATCAACGAGACGCTGTCGCGCACCGTGCTGACGTCGTCGGTGACAGCGGTGGCGGTGCTTGCCCTCTACGTGTTCGGAACGGCGGCGATTTACGGTTTCTCGTTCGCGATGCTGTTCGGCATCCTCATCGGCACCTATTCGTCGATCTTCGTCGCAGCGCCGCTGCTGCTGTGGTTCGGCGTCAAGCGCGACTGGAGCAGCGCCGACGAGAAGGGCCGCAAGCAGGGAGCAGCCAAGAGCGCGGCCTGAGTTGCGGGCGCGAAATCGGAGGTTGTCGTGAAATGACGGGTTCCGATTCAGCGCCGCGTTTTGCCGGACGCTACCCCTACCAGTCCCCCATCGATGCCTACGGCAACGGCGGTTTCCGCTTTGCAGGAATGAGCCACCGCGGCTCGATTCTGTGCCTGCCGAGCGGCATTCATGCCTGGGAGGTCGCCGGGCCGGCCGAACTCTCAGTCGCGCACATCGCGCCGATCCTTGCCGAGCGGAGCAAAGTGGAGTTCATCCTGCTCGGCACCGGCCGCACCCTCGTCTTCCCTTCGGCGGAGATCCGGGCTGCGTTTGCGGCGGCCGACATGGGCCTCGAGGCGATGGATACCGGCGCCGCCATCCGTACCTACAACATTCTGCTTGGCGAGGGCCGGCCCGTCGGCGCCGCACTCATCGCCGTCACCTGATCCCCGGAGTGTCCTGATGCGCAGCTTGTTCGACAGCCCCGCCCGGGCGCTCCTTGCCGGGGCTGCGATCGTGGCGCTGCAGATCGTCTTCTGGATGGCCCTCTCTCGGCCGGATGCACTGGGAGCCGTGTCGTTCGTGCTGCGCTACCTGCACGTCGTCGCCGCGATGGTGTGGATCGGGCTCATTTTCTTCACGAACTTCATCCACATCCCGGCGATCCACAATGCCACCGACCCCGAGCGCAAAGTAATTGCAGGCGCCTATGCGCCGCGGCTGGGTTCGTCCATCAAGCACGTCGCGCGCACCACGCTGGCGACCGGACTCATGATGCTGGTGTTCACGGGATACGCGATGGGCAGCCTCGTTTACGGCACCGAGGTCTATTTGCCGGCGTTGCGGTCGGGGCCGCTATGGGGCGGAGCGTTGGCGGGGCTCGCCATGTGGGCGCTCGTCGAATTCGGCATCGCACCGAGCCTGCGTCAAATCCTCGATCCCGCCGTGCCGCCGCAGCGCAAGGCCGAGTTGCGCGACTCCGTGAAGGTCTACGCGCGTATCAACCTCCTGCTCATGCTGCCGGTCGCCTTCGCGATGCTGTTGGCGGCGCATCTCTAAGATGCCGGTTGGGTCGGAGGCAGACCGGGCGGCGGTGCGAGAGTCGGCGCGGTCCCAGGAACCCGACCGCTATTTGTCTGCATTGTTAGCGCCGCATGCCGCGCGCGAGGATCTCATCACGTTAGCGGCGTTCGTCGGAGAGGCCGCCCGCGTCCCCGCCATCGTCTCCGAGCCGATGATTGGCGAAATCCGTCTGCAATGGTGGCGCGACGCGATCGAGGCCGCCCAGTCGGATAGCCTGACCGGCAATCCTGTCGCTGATGCGGTCACGGGGCTCATCCGCCGGCGTGGTTTGCCGATGGACCTGTTCACGCACGTGTTGGACGCCCGCCTGACCGACCTCTATGCCGATCCGGTGCCGGACGAGGCGACCTTCGTGGCGTATCTCGAAGCGACGCAGCGCACCGGCTTCGATCTGGCAGCGCGGATTCTAGGCGTGGCCAATTCCACTGCATCAGAAAAGGTGCTGAAGGCCGCGGGAGAAGTCTATGGCCTAGCCCGCGTCCTGCTCGCGCTTCCCATGCACCAGGCGCGCAGCAGGAACCCATTTCCGGTGGGGCCAGCGGGCTCGAGAGCGATCACGGACGACACAGTCGCAGGTTACGTGGCGCAGGCGAGGGCGCGGCTTGAAGAGGTTCAGACGCTTTTGAACGCCGTCGAACCCGCCTCGGAACGGGGCAAACTGAAGGCCGCAATCTTGCCCGTCGCCCTTGTCGGGCCGTATTTGCGGCTATTCCAGTGGGACGCCAATGCACCGGGACTCGCGCCCCCGGACTTGAGCCCCTTCGCGCGAGCATGGCGGCTGTGGCGCGCCCATCGCACCGGACGGATCGCGGTCTGAGACGCTTTGAGTTATACGCAGGCTGCGGACAGTCGATGACGGCCGGATTTTGGATGACGGGGACGCATGTGATGCTGAGAGAACTGGTTCGGTTGGGTGTGATCGCGGCCGTCACGCTGGCGGCGGGCGCCGCTAGCCTGGCGCAGACTATGCCGGTTGAGGCCCCGTCACCGCCGGCCATGCAACTCGACACCCTGACGCCGCCCGCGATGCAGCCCGAGGCTCCCAAGGAGCCGCTTAAGGAGCCCGAGATCACGTGGCGCGTCGAGAACCCGTTCCGCTTTTTCACCGATCCCGCCGATACGGCCATCCATAAGGCGACCTTCGAAGCGCTTACCGACGAGGAAAGGCAGTCGCCGGTGCTTGGCGGCGAACGTGCTCTGTCGCAGCGCCACCCGGACGGCTGGGCCGCCACCATGTACCGCAAGGTCTGCTGGAACCCGGTCAAGAACCGCTACATCTGCCCCGACGGCACCGACTACATGAACCCGGCCTCGCACGTCGTCGTGCTCGAGCTCCAGAATGTCGAGGACGGCAACGTCGACTGCACTTGGCTGACCGCGCCGCGCGGCGGGCGCGACACGCGGGGCAGTGCCGTGAAGCAGCCGTGCAAGGAGCCGCTGCGCGTCGAGGTGCCATATCCCCATGGCGCCAAGATCTCGGTCCAGGTCGGCGAGCGCACCGTGGCCGAGCAGCAGGTCAAGGTCACCGATCTCTTTATCGTCGGTATCGGCGACAGCTTCGGCTCCGGCGAAGGCAATCCCGATCAGCCCGTCCGATTCTCGCGCGAGCGTTCAGCCGACTACGACAAGTCGAGCCTCACCGGCTATCCGGCCCGCGTCGGCGACTGGAAGCAGATCGGCGACAAGACCTTCATCGAGGAGAACGCGCGCTGGATCGACCAAGCGTGCCATCGGTCGCTCTACTCGTACCAGTTGCGCGCCGCTCTCCAGCTCGCCATCGAGGAACCGCATCGCGCAGTGACGTATGTCGGCGAAGCGTGCTCGGGCGGCGAGGTCACGGCCGGCCTGTTCCTGCGCTACAAAGGCAACGAGTGGGTGCCCAATCCGCCGGACCTGTCGCAGGTGTCGTTCGTCGCGGCCGCCCAGTGCGGCAAGCACGAGGCGCCGTTGCAGGACTTGCCCGAGGCCTACCACATGAACGGCAAGGTGCCGGAGCTGCAGGGCGGCCTCGTATTGCGCAAATGCGCGCCGGAACGCTCCCGCAAGATCGATCTCATCTTCACGTCGATCGGCGGCAACGACATCGGCTTTGCGCGCTTGCTCGCCAACGCCGTGCTCGCCGATCAGTCGCTGCTCAAGAAGCTCGGCGGCTGGTTCGGGCAGGTGTTCGGCGTGCGCGAGGCCGAACAGAAGCTCGAAGTGCTGGACGACCGCTATAAGGCACTGAATCGCGCGGTCCACTACATCCTCCACGTTCCGTGGGATCAGAGCGACCGCGTGATTCTGACGGCCTACCCGGCGCTGGCCCTGCTCGGCGATGGCAAGCAGGTCTGCCCCGACGGTGCCGCGGGCATGGAAGTCATGTCGGACTTCAAGCTCAGCCAGGAAAAGGCCCGCGAGGCGCAGATCTTCGCTGACAAGATGCACGTCGTGATGAAACAAAGCGCCACCGCGCACGGCTGGACCTTCGTCGAGTCGCACCGCGAGCTATTCAATGGCCGCGGGCTTTGCGCAGGATTTGCCGACAACGCCTTCTCGATCGCCGACGATCTGAGGATGCCGCGCAAGACCGAGGGCGGCTGGGAGCCCTACAATCCAGCCGACTACCCGCCCTATGCCTCGCGCCAGCGCTGGTTCCGCACGCCTAACGACGCTTTCCTCACCGGCAACTTCCACGTCTCCACCT
Organism: uncultured Alphaproteobacteria bacterium; assembly: GCA_963847435.1. Classification (GTDB taxonomy): domain Bacteria; phylum Pseudomonadota; class Alphaproteobacteria; order Rhizobiales; family Hyphomicrobiaceae; genus CAWJZR01. The sequence continues at coordinate 122,018 of CAWJZR010000021.1, forward strand.
CGGTGGCCCAAAAGGTAATGAAATACGAGTACTTCTCGTGGATGCAGTTGCTGCTCGCCTCGACCTACTCGGGCGCCTTCCACCCGACTGCCGAGGGTCATGCGGCGATCGCCGACGCGGTTGTCGCCGAGGCTCGCGAAGTGCTAGCCGCGCACGGCCAGGGCCGCCGCAAGACGGCCGAGCGCTGAATTCCGGAGGCGGCACCCCACGCCGCCCTCTATCCTTTCGGCGAGAGCCCGAGCGGGACGGTTGCGCGGGGGCCTGCCCTGCGATACCACGGGGAACTCAATTGCTCAGCTTGCGCGCGCCGGCCCGGCCGGGTTTTGCGAGCCGAGTGCTTTCGGTCCGATTAGCGTGGGGGTTCCAAGCGCGCGTCGGACTGCCACGAGGTTGGCTCATGGATCTGCTGTTCCAACACTATCTGCCGCTCATCGTGTTCATCGGCGTAGCGCTGTTCATCGGCGCCGCCCTGCTCGTCGCGCCCTTCCTTGTGGCGATCCGCAATCCCGATCCTGAAAAGGTCTCGGCCTACGAGTGCGGCTTCAACGCCTTCGACGACGCGCGCATGAAGTTCGACGTGCGCTTCTACCTCGTCTCGATCCTTTTCATCGTCTTCGATCTGGAGAACGGCGCTGCTGTTCCCGTGGGCTCTGTCGATGAAGCACATCGGGGATCTCGGCTTCTGGGCGATGATCGTGTTCATCGTTGAATTGGCTTTGGGCCTCGCCTACGTGTGGCGCAAAGGAGCACTCGAATGGGATTGATCGTTCCGCCCGATTTCGCGTTCGACAAGGCGCGCGAGGGCGTCGGGGCAGGTGCCGCGCCGGTGGGATCGCCGCCGGGCCTCATCAAGCCGGGCGACCCCTACTTTACCGAAATCAACAACCAGCTTGCCGACAAGGGGTTCCTTGTCACGGCGACCGACGACCTCATCAACTGGGCTCGTACCGGCTCGCTGATGTGGATGACCTTCGGGCTCGCCTGCTGCGCCGTCGAGATGATGCAGGCTTCGATGCCGCGCTACGACGTCGAGCGGTTCGGTTTCGCGCCGCGTGCCTCTCCGCGCCAGTCGGACGTGATGATCGTCGCCGGCACGCTGACCAACAAGATGGCGCCCGCGCTGCGCAAGGTCTACGACCAGATGCCGGAGCCGCGCTACGTCATCTCGATGGGGTCGTGCGCCAACGGCGGTGGCTACTACCACTATTCCTACGCGGTGGTCCGCGGTTGCGACCGCATCGTGCCCGTCGACGTCTATGTGCCCGGCTGCCCGCCAACGGCTGAGGCGCTGGTCTACGGCATCCTGCTGTTGCAACGGAAGATTCGGCGTACCGGCACGATCGAACGCTGACGCGTGCTGCCGGCGGGAGCGCAAAGCGGATGTCCAAGGCAGGCTTTGCGCGCTTCTCGATCGGCATCATTGGCGGTGGTTTGGCGCTCACCGCGCTGCTGATGCTGAAGCCGCTCTGGCTCGGTTTCGTGGTGTTTGCCGGCGCGATGGTGATGAGTTCGGTGGGGGCCAGTGCGGCGTTTGCACGTCTCGCCACGCAAGAAGAAATTCGGTCCGATCTCGAGGATCGCGTCCGCAACCCGCCTGCATGAGTGCTCAGCCATGACACACCTCACGATGTCCCCCGAAATGGCCGCAAAAGCCCCGAGCGCTGTGGCGTTCGGCGAAACGACGCTCACGGTTTCGGCTGAGAACATCGTCGAAGTGCTGACTTACTTGCGCGACGACGAGGGCTGCCAGTTCGAGGTGCTGATCGACCTCTGCGGCGTCGACTATCCGCAGCGTGAGAAGCGCTTCGACGTGGTCTATCACCTGCTGTCGCTGCGCCGGAACCGGCGCGTTCGCGTGAAAGTCGCGACCGACGATGCGACGCCGGTGCCGAGCGTGATCCCGGTCTATCCCGCCGCCAACTGGTACGAGCGCGAAGCCTACGACATGTACGGCATTCTGTTCTCCGGCCACCCGGATTTGCGCCGCATCCTGACCGACTACGGCTTCAAGGGCTTCCCGCTGCGCAAGGATTTCCCGCTCACCGGCTACGTCGAAGTACGCTACGACGACGAGGCCAAGCGCGTCGTCTACGAGCCGGTCAAGCTGACGCAGGAATTCCGCAACTTCGATTTCAAGAGCCCGTGGGAAGGCGTCGACTACGTGCTTCCCGGTGATGAAAAAGCGAAGACGCAATAACGCGTCGAAAGTGGGTTGGTGTAGAGCTGAAGTCGTGAAATGGTGACGTCGGGATGAAGATACTTCTCGCGTTCGCATGATCCTTCCACCACCAACGAGCCCCCCATGAAATCGACCCTCAAGCCCGGTGATAAGGCGCAGTTCTCCTACCAGGTGCCGGCCAGCAAAACCGTTCCGCACCTCTATCCCGAGGCGGTCGAGTTCGCGATGATGCCGAAGGTGTTCGCCACGGGTTTCATGGTGGGCCTCATGGAATGGACGTGCATGAAGGTGCTCGAGCCGCATCTCGATCCGGGAGAGGGTTCGCTCGGCACCGCCATCAGCGTCACCCACATTGCTGCGACCGTGCCGGGCCAGACGGTTACGGTCGACGCCGAGTGCACAGCCGTCGCCGGCCGCAAGGCGACATTCAAGGTCGTGGCGCACGACGGCATCGACAAGATCGGCGAAGGCTCCCATGAGCGCGTGGTCATCGCCTGGGAGAAGTTCGAGCAGCTCGTCAACAAGAAGGCGAAGGTTGCCCGCGTCGCTCCCCTGATGCAGCGCAAGGCGTAAGTGCAACTTGAGTTCTGGTGGCGAGGGGACCGAGCCAACCTGCTTCTCTTCGAATGAGGGGCTGACTGTTTCTTGGCATCCTGCGACGAGTATCAGACGAATGAACTGATTGCCGTCCCCGCTCTCGGCATTGCCTTATCCGTCGCCGAGATCTATCGAGGGATCAGATTGACGTCCGAGGACACCCGCCCAATGGCTGAAGCAGAAGTCCGCCCGTTCAATATCAACTTCGGTCCCGCAGCACCCGGCCGCGCACGGCGTGCTCCGTCTGGTGCTGGAACTCGATGGCGAGGTCGTGGAGCGCGTCGATCCGCACATCGGCCTCTTGCATCGCGGCACCGAGAAGCTGATCGAGCACAAGACCTACCTGCAGGCCATCGGCTACTTCGACCGGCTCGACTACGTCGCGCCGATGAATCAGGAGCACGCCTTTTGCCTCGCGGCCGAGAAGCTGCTCGAGCTCAACGTCCCTTATCGCGGCCAGCTCATCCGCGTTCTGTATTCGCGAAATAGGGCGACTGCTTTCGCACCTCCTCAATGTCACCACGCAGGCGATGGACGTCGGCGCGCTGACGCCTCCGCTTTGGGGCTTCGAGGAGCGCGAGAAGCTCATGATCTTCTATGAGCGCGCGTCCGGCAGCCGGATGCACGCCAAGTATTTTCGTATCGGCGGCGTCCACCAGGACCTTCCCGACGCGTTGGTCGAAGATATTTCCAAGTTCTGCGACACCCATCCGGCTGTGCTCGACGACATCGAGGGCCTGCTGACCGGCAACCGCATCTTCAAGCAGCGCAACGTCGACATCGGCAAGTTCACGCTCGACGAGGCGATGGCGTGGGGCCTGTCGGGCGTCATGCTGCGCTCTGCCGGTGCTGCCTGGGACCTGCGCCGTTCACAACCCTACGAGTGCTATTCGGAGCTCGAGTTCGACATTCCGATCGGCAAGAACGGCGACTGCTACGACCGCTACGTGATGCGCGTCGAGGAGATGCGGCAGTCCGTCAAGATCATGAAGCAGTGCTGCGATTTGCTGTTGTCAGAGAAAGGCCGCGGCCCGGTCTCGGCGGAGGACCGCAAGGTGGTGCCGCCGAAGCGCAGTGAGATGAAGCGCTCGATGGAAGCGCTCATCCACCATTTCAAGCTCTACACCGAGGGCGTGCACGTGCCCGAGGGTGAGGTCTATGCAGCCGTCGAAGCGCCCAAGGGCGAGTTTGGCGTCTATCTCGTCGCAGACGGCTCCAATAAGCCCTACCGCTGCAAGATCCGCGCGCCGGGTTTCCCCTCGCTGCAGTGCCTCGACCCGTTCGGCCGCAAGCACATGCTGGCCGACATCTCCGCCCTCATCGGCTCCTTCGACATCGTGTTCGGCGAGATCGATCGGTGACTTCCCTCCCCAAATGCCCCAAGTGCAGCTCCGAGTTCGCCTATGAGGACCGGGGCATGTTCGTGTGCCCTGAGTGCGCGCATGAGTGGTCCGCCACGGCGACCGCTGCGGCGAATGATGACGACGCGCCGCGCGTCATCAAGGATGCGGTCGGCAATCTGCTCGCCGACGGCGACACCGTGACGGTGATCAAGGATCTGAAGATCAAGGGCTCGTCGTCGGTGGTGAAGATCGGCACCAAGGTGCGCAACATTCGCCTCATCGACGGATCCAGCGGCCACGACATCGACTGCAAGATCGACGGTATCGGCCCGATGCAGCTCAAGTCCGAGTTCGTGAAGAAGGCCTAGCTCCTGAGTCGAGACAGCGCTTCCCGCGATCGTCTTCAGAGTTGCGCCGCCTCTGCACCCGGCCACTACTTAACCTCGCCTTGACCATGCCCTGGCGCAAGGCTTGCGAATTTGGCAGACTGCGGCCGCGCCCGTACTATGTCCGCCGCAATGCGCGCGCAGTAGGGGACGGAGCCGCGCGCGTGTTGAGTTGCCAGTGAGTGCCAATCCCATGTTCATCGACCGCCTGTTCATGCTCTCGATCATTTCGTTCGGGCTCGGGCTGTCGCTGATGACGTACCGGCTGTTCGCCCGGCGCAACAGGTGGCCGATGGGGTTGCTGCAGCAGGACTACCCGGCCGTCCCGGTCCTGTTGGGCCTCTTTTCGATCCTGATCGGACTGGCGTTCGCCGCTGCCCGCGGAATGCCCACCGGCGGGATGATCATTGTCGTCTCCGGGTTGCTGCTCGCGGTGTTCTGGACTGGCTTTCTGCGGGTCGGCTCGCAGATTTCGCTGTTCCTGGCGCCTTTGGCCGCAGTCGTGCTGCTATTCGGCTGGATGGCGATCCCCGTCGGCTATTGAAGGCCGTTGACGCCTGCTTTCTTGACAGTCCCGAAAATCACCGTGGATCGCGCTGCAATTCGCGGTCCATGCTGCTTTTGGACGTATCGACGGAGCCTTGCATTGGCGCTCCGTTGGACGTAGTGGAACACCGGGGGTGGCCCGCCGCGCGCCGGCGGGTGATGCCATCGGCCGGACTGCCGAGATGCGGTCCGCGCTGACGGTTGTCGACGTCACTCCCGCCCGCACCGCTTCGTTCAGGGAGCATCCATGGCCGTCCGCCGCCTTTACCCCGAGCAGCCCGCGAGCTTCGCGTTCACGCCTGAAAATTTGGCGTGGGCAAAGGCGACGATCGCCAAGTACCCGCCGGGCAAGCAGGCCTCCGCCGTCATTCCTCTGCTCTGGCGTGGCCAGGAGCAGGAGGGCTGGTGCACCGAGCCCATGCTGCGCGGCATCGCAGATATGCTCGGCATGGCCTACATCCGGGTGTACGAGGTCGCCACGTTCTACACGATGTTCCAACTCGCGCCGGTCGGCAAGAAAGCGCACATCCAGGTGTGCGGCACGACGCCGTGCATGTTGCGCGGTTCGGAGGATCTGAAGAAGGTCTGCCAGCATCGCATCGCCGAGCACCAGCACGAGCTTTCGGCCGACGGCAACTTCTCGTGGGAGGAGGTCGAGTGCCTCGGCTCCTGCGCCAACGCGCCGATGGTCCAAGTCTTCAAGGATACCTACGAGGACCTGACGCCGGAGTTGCTGGAGAAGGTGATCGACGGTTTCGACAAGGGGCACCCCCCGAGGCCGGGCTCGCAGATCGGACGCACCGTGTCGTGCCCCGAGGGCGGGCCGACGACGCTGAGTGAACCCGCGCTCTACAATGGCTCAGGGATCGGCGCATGGACGAAGCGCCTGGCCGAACAGAAGAGCTGAGGTCGGGCAAGTGGAGGCACGGGCACCCATGGGCGGGCAGGGCGGACGCAACGTCGTCGGGACGATGGCGCTGCATGCTGCGATCGCGGGGGTGTTCTTCTTCGTGCTGCAGCGCTACGGGAACAGTGCAAGCATCGAGGTGAGTTTGGCGTGGGCGGGTTTCTTTGCCACCGCCGCCGCGCTGCTCGCCTGGAAACAGACGGCACGATGACAGACGTGTCCAGGGATTGAGAGCCGCCATGCTCGCTGACAAAGACCGCATCTTCCGGAACATCTACGGGTTCCACGATTCCGGCCTCAAGGGCGCGATCTCGCGCGGCTCGTGGGATCACACCAAGCTGCTGATCGACCAGGGTCACGACTGGATCATCAACGAGGTCAAGGCGTCCGGGTTGCGCGGCCGCGGCGGCGCCGGCTTCCCCACCGGCCTCAAATGGTCGTTCATGCCCAAGAGCGATCCGCGTCCGAGCTATCTCGTCATCAACGCCGACGAATCGGAGCCGGGGTCGTGCAAGGACCGCGAGATCCTGCGCAATGACCCGCAGCTGCTGGTCGAAGGCGCGCTGATCGCTTCTTTCGCGATGCGCGCCCACACCTGCTACATCTACGTGCGCGGAGAATACATTCGCGAGCGCGAGGCGCTGCAGCGGGCAATCGACGAGGCTTACGCGGCGAAGCTGATCGGCAAGGGCAACGTCCACGGCTGGGACTTCGATCTCTACGTTCACCACGGCGCCGGCGCCTACATCTGCGGCGAAGAGACCGCGATGCTGGAGAGCCTGGAGGGCAAGAAGGGTCAGCCGCGCCTGAAGCCGCCGTTCCCGGCGGGTTGCGGCCTCTATGGCGCGCCAACCACCATCAACAACGTCGAATCCATCGCAGTCGTGCCGGACATCCTGCGCCGCGGAGCGGCTTGGTTCTCCAGCCTCGGCAAGCCCAACAACACCGGCACCAAGCTGTTCCAAATCTCCGGCCACGTGAATAAGCCTTGCGTGGTCGAGGAGGAGATGGGCATCCCGATGAAAGATCTCATCGAGATCCATTGCGGTGGCGTCCGCGGCGGCTGGAACAATCTGCTCGCGGTCATTCCCGGCGGGTCTTCGGTGCGCTGCATCACCGGCGAGCAGGCGACCCATGTCACCATGGATTTCGACGCTCTTTCGAAGCTCGGCTCGGGGCTCGGTACCGCCGCGCTGATCGTCATGGACAAGTCGACTGACATAATCGCCGCCATCCGGCGGCTCGCCTACTTCTACAAGCACGAGAGCTGCGGCCAGTGCACCCCGTGCCGCGAGGGCACGGGTTGGATGTGGCGGGTCCTCGAGCGCATGGAGCGGGGCGAGGCACAGAAGCGCGAAATAGATTTGCTGTGGGATGTGTCCAAGCAAGTCGAGGGCCATACCATCTGCGCTCTGGGCGACGCCGCGGCGTGGCCGATTCAGGGCCTCATCAATCACTTCCGCCCCGTCATCGAGGCGCGCATCGACCAGTATCAGGCGTCGCACAAGTCTGCGGCTGAATGAGCTCCTAAAGGCAGCGGGACACATGCCCAAGAAACTCATCATCGACGGCAAAGAGATCGAGGTCGAGGACGGCATCACCGTGCTTCAGGCCTGCGAGCAGGCTGGCGCCGAGATTCCGCGCTTCTGCTACCACGAGCGCCTATCAATCGCCGGCAACTGCCGCATGTGCCTCGTCGAGGTGCAGGGCGTGCCGAAGCCCGTCGCCTCGTGCGCCATGGGCGTCAACGACCTTCCGCCAAACCGCGACAACTCGCCGAAAATCATCAACACCAAGACGCCGCTGGTCAAAAAGGCGCGCGAAGGGGTGATGGAATTCCTGCTGATCAATCATCCGCTCGACTGCCCGATCTGCGACCAGGGCGGCGAGTGCGACCTGCAGGACCAGGCTATGGTGTTCGGCATGGGCGGCTCGCGTTACCGCGAGACCAAGCGCGCCGTCGAGGACAAGTACCTCGGGCCGCTCATCAAGACCATCATGACGCGCTGCATCCACTGCACGCGCTGCGTGCGCTTTACCACGGAAGTCGCCGGCGTCGAAGACCTCGGCCTCATCAGCCGCGGCGAGGACGCTGAGATCACCACCTTCCTCGAGAAGGGGCTGATGTCCGAGCTATCCGCCAACGTCATCGACCTCTGCCCGGTCGGCGCTCTGACGCATCGCAGCCCTGGGCGCACAACGCGCGCCCGTGGGAATACAGGAAGACTGAGATCGATCGACGTCATGGACGCGCTCGGCTCCGCGATTCGCGTCGACAGCCGCGGCTCCGAAGTGATGCGCATCCTACCGCGCAATAACGACGCGGTGAACGAGGAGTGGATCTCCGACAAGACTCGCCATGTCGTCGACGGCCTGAAGACACAGCGCCTCGATCAGCCGTATGTGCGCAAGGATGGCCGATTGCAGCCCGCGTCGTGGGATGAGGCTCTTGCCGTCGTCGCCGAGAAGCTGAAGGGCACGCCTGCGGACCGCCTCGGCGCCATCGCGGGTGACTTCGCGGGTGCCGAGGAGATGTTTGCGCTGAAGGATCTGCTCGGCAGGCTCGGCGTCACCAGCATCGATTGCCGCGCGGACAGCGCCAAGCTCGATCCGAAGCTCGGCCGCGCCAGCTACCTCTTCAATACAACGGTCGAGGGCATCGAGCGAGCTGACGCGATCCTGCTCATCGGCACGAACCCGCGACTCGAATCGCCTGTGCTCAATGCCCGCATCCGCAAGCGTTGGCGGGCGGCGGCGGCGGCTCCGCTTGCCGTCGCCGTCATCGGCGAGAAAGCAGACCTCACCTACAGTTACGAGTACCTTGGCGCCGGTACCCAGTCGCTCGCACGACTTGAGCCAAGGTAAGGGCAGCTTCGCCGAGATCCTCGCCAACGCCAAGAACCCGATGGTGATCGTCGGTCCCGGCGCGGTGCGCGCGAGGATGGCGCCGCGGTTTTGGCGCTCGCGGCTCAGATCACCCAGGCCGCCAACCAGGGCAAGGATGCCGGCTGGAACGCCTTCAACGTGCTGCACACGGCTGCCTCGCGCGTCGCCGGCCTCGATCTCGGCTTCGTGCCGGGCCAAGGCGGCCTCGACGCGGCAGTGATCGCTAACGGCGGCGTCGATGTGATCTACATCCTCGGTGCCGACGAGATCGACATCGTGCATGGCCCCTTCGTCATCTACCAGGGCACGCCACGGCGACCGCGGCGCGCATCGCGCCGATGTCATCCTGCCGGCTACAGCCTACACCGAGAAGAGCGGCAACCTACGTCAACACCGAGGGCGCGCGCAGATGACGATGAGGGCCGTGTTTCCGCCAGGCCAGGCCAAGGAGGACTGGGCGATCATCCGCGCGCTTTCGGCCAAAGTCGGGCACACATTGCCCTACGATACGTTGCCAGCGTTGCGCGCCGCCATGTACAAGGACGTGCCGCAACTGGCCCGCTTGGAGTCGGTGATTGCGGCGGTCCGGAAGGCGTCGCGGGCTTGGCGAAGCGGGCGGTAAGCTCGGCGGCGAGCCGTTCGCCTCGCCGGTTACGGACTTCTACTTGACCAATCCGATTGCGCGCGCTTCCGCCGTCATGGCCGAGATGAGCGCGCTCAAGAATCGATGGGCACGAGCACCAGCCGGCAAGCGGCTGAGTGAGGCGATATGCTGGATAATCTCGTCAGGCAGGCCTTGGCGCTCTGGGCACTCATCCCGGACTGGATCGGCTGGCTGATCCTCACCGTGGTGGCGAGCCTTGCCGTGCTCGTTGGCCTCCTCGTCATCATCGCCTTCCTACTGCTCATGGACCGCAAAGTTTGGGCGGCTGTGCAGCTCCGCCGCGGTCCCAACGTCGTCGGCCCGTTTGGCCTCTTCCAGTCGTTCGCGGACTTGTTGAAGTTCGTGTTCAAGGAGCCGCTGATCCCGGCCGGCACCGACAAGGGCGTGTTCCTGCTGGCGCCCCTTGCCACCGCTACTTTCGCGCTCGCCGCTTGGGCAGTGATCCCGATGAGCGAGATAGCTGGGGCAGTGGGTGATCGCCGATCTCAACGTCGGCATCCTCTACATTCTCGCGATCTCGTCGCTGGGCGTCTACGGCATCATCATGGGCGGCTGGGCATCGAACTCGAAGTATCCGTTCATGGGCGCGTTGCGCTCCGCCGCGCAGATGGTCAGCTACGAGGTGTCGATCGGCTTCGTCATCATCACCGTGCTGCTGTGCGCGGGTTCGCTGAACCTGACCGAGATCGTCAAAGCTCAGCAGATGGGCTTGGGCGTGAAAGCCGGCCTGCCGTCGTCGTTCCTCGACTGGTACTGGCTGCCGCTGCTGCCGATGTTCGTCGTGTTCTTCATCTCGGCGCTGGCCGAGACCAATCGTCCGCCGTTCGACCTCGTCGAGGCCGAGTCGGAATTGGTCGCCGGCTTCATGGTCGAATATTCGTCGACGCCGTACCTGCTCTACATGCTGGGTGAGTACGTGGCGATTGTTACCATGTGCGCGCATGACGACGACCCTGTTCCTTGGCGGCTGGCTCCCGCCCGTCAACGTCGCGCCGTTCACTTGGGTGCCAGGCATCTTCTGGTTCATCGGCAAGTGCACGGCCGTGTTCTTCATGTTCGCGATGGTGAAGGCATTCGTGCCGCGCTACCGCTACGACCAGTTGATGCGGCTGGGCTGGAAGGTCTTCCTGCCGCTGTCGCTGTTCATGGTCCTCGCGGTCGCATTCGTGCTGCACTTCACTCGCGCTGCAGCTTGAGGAGAAACGCCATGAGCATTGCAGCAGGCGTCAAGTCGCTCTTCCTCACGGAGTTCGTCGCGGCGTTCGTCCTGTCGATGCGGTATTTCTTCAAGCCGAAGGCGACACTGAACTATCCCTTCGAGAAGGGTCCGCTGTCGCCCCGCTTCCGCGGCGAGCACGCGCTGCGCCGCTATCCCAATGGCGAGGAGCGCTGCATCGCCTGCAAGCTGTGCGAGGCGATCTGCCCGGCGCAGGCCATCACCATCGAGGCCGGCCCGCGCCGCAACGACGGCACGCGCCGCACGACCCGCTACGACATCGACATGACCAAGTGCATCTACTGCGGCCTGTGCCAGGAGGCCTGCCCGGTGGATGCCATCGTCGAGGGGCCGAACTTCGAGTTCGCCACCGAGACGCGCGAGGAATTGTTCTACGACAAGGCGCGGCTGCTGGCGAACGGCGACCGCTGGGAGCGCGAGATCGCGAAGAACCTCGCACTCGACGCCCGTACCGGTGAGGGCTAACGAATGCTGAGCGCGGCCTTCTTCTATCTGTTCGCGATCGGGGCGATCGTATCGGGTGCCATGGTCATCATGGCCAAGAACCCTGTACACGCGGTGCTGTTCCTCATCCTGACATTCTTCAACGCAGCTGGCCTATTCATCCTGCTCGGCGCCGAGTTCCTGGCGATGCTGCTCGTCATCGTCTACGTCGGCGCGGTGGCGGTGCTGTTCCTGTTCGTCGTCATGATGCTCGACGTGGACTTCGCAGAACTGCGTGGCGGTTTTGTCAAGAACGCGCCGCTCGGTCTCATCGTCGGCGGCGCGGTGCTGGCAGAGCTCGTTGCTCTTTTCTTCGCGCGCGGCTTCAAGACCAACGTCGGCAATACGCTGGCGAGCGTCCCGGCGCCCGGGCTGTCGAACACAGATGCTCTGGGCCGCGTGCTCTACACGCAATACGCCTTCTTCTTCGAGGCTGCCGGCCTCGTGCTGCTCGTCGCCATGATCGGCGCCATCGTGCTGACGTTGCGCCAGAAGCCGGGCGTCCGCCGGCAGTCGATTCCGGCACAGAACGCACGCACGCCGGAGATGGCGATGGCCGTGGTCAAGGTCGCGCCGGGTCGACCGGCATGCCGCCGAAGGTGGCTGCTGCACCGGAAACGCGCGGATAACGAGAGACAACGGCAGGAGCCGGGGGCAGCAGCTATGACCATCGGACTTGGACATTACCTGACGGTCGCGGCGTGCCTGTTCACGCTCGGCATGCTCGGCATCTTCCTCAACCGGAAGAACGTCATCATCATCCTGATGTCGGTCGAGCTCATGCTGCTCGCCGTCAACATCAACCTCGTGGCGTTCTCGAGCTACCTCAACGATCTCACGGGTCAGGTGTTCGCGCTGTTCGTCTTGACCGTTGCCGCTGCAGAAGCAGCCATCGGCCTCGCGATCGTCGTCGTCTATTTCCGCAACCGCGGCTCGATCGCGGTTGAAGACATCAACATGATGAAGGGGTGATCTCCTGATGATCGCCTTCGAAATTCGCAAGTATCCCCTCTCCCCGTCCTTTGCGGGGGAGGGTTAGGTAGGGGCAGCCGCGCACCGCAGCGCCGGTTCTGCCCCTCCCCCGACCCTCTCCCCGTTCAATGTGCAGGGAAACGGGGAGAGGGGAGCCGCTCCGAATGATTTACGCAGCAATCGTCTTCCTGCCGCTCGCTGGCGCGTTGATCGCGGGGCTGTTCGGCCGCGTCATCGGCGACCGCCCGTCGGAGCTGATCACCACGCTGTTCCTGATGATCGCGGCCGTCCTGTCGTGGGTGGTGTTCGTGCAGGTCGGCTTCGCGCATGTGCCGGCCGGCGAGCACGGCCACGCCGCCTCGGCGATCAAGGTGCCGCTCATGCGCTGGATCACCTCCGGCGATCTCGACGTGTCGTGGGGGCTGCGCGTCGACACACTGACCGCGGTCATGCTGGTCGTCGTCACCACCGTGTCGGCCTCGTCCATCTCTACTCGATCGGCTACATGCACGAGGACGACAGCCGTCCGCGTTTCTTCGCTTATCTCTCGCTGTTCACGTTCGCCATGCTCATGCTGGTGACGCGCGACAACCTCTTGCAGATGTTCTTCGGCTGGGAGGGCGTCGGCCTCGCCTCCTACCTGCTGATCGGCTTCTGGTACAAGAAGCCGTCGGCCTGCGCCGCCGCCATCAAGGCGTTCATCGTCAACCGCGTCGGCGACTTCGGTTTCGCGCTCGGCATCTTCGGCCTGTTCTTCGTCTTCAAGTCGATCAACCTCGACGAGGTGTTCGCGAGGCCGCGGCCCAGCAGGGCAAGACGTTCCTGTTCGCCGGCTACCAGGTCGACATCATGACGACGCTGTGCCTGCTGTTGTTCATGGGCGCATGGGCAAGTCGGCCCAGTTTCTGCTTCACACGTGGCTGCCCGACGCCATGGAAGGCCCGACGCCGGTGTCCGCGCTCATCCACGCCGCCACCATGGTGACCGCCGGCGTGTTCATGGTCGCGCGCCTGTCGCCGCTGTTCGAGCTTGCGCCGCAGGCGCTGCAGGTCGTGACGCTGGTTGGCGCAATCACAGCGTTCTTCGCCGCAACCGTCGGCCTCGTGCAGAACGACATCAAGCGCGTCATCGCCTATTCGACCTGCTCGCAGCTCGGCTACATGTTCGTCGCGCTCGGCGTCGGCGCTTACGGCGCGGGCATGTTCCACCTCTTCACGCACGCCTTCTTCAAGGCGCTGCTGTTCCTCGGCGCCGGCTCGGTCATCCACGCGATGCATCACGAGCAGGACATGCGCAACATGGGTGGCGCTGAAGCCCAAGATCCCGCTGACCTGGGCGATGATGCTGATCGGCACGTTGGCGCTGACCGGCGTCGGCCTGCCTCACACGCCCGTCGGCTTCGCTGGCTTCTTCTCCAAGGACGCCATCATCGAGGCGTCGTATGCCGCCCATACGCCGAACAACTACGCGTTCTGGCTGCTCGTGATCGCGGCGTTCATGACGTCGTTCTACTCGTGGCGCCTGATGTTCATGACGTTCCACGGTCATGCGCGCTGGGGGCACGGCGCCGCTAAGCATCACGAGGACGACGCTCACGAGGAGCCAGCGAGCCTGCACCATGACGACGCTCATGGCCACGATCACGATCACGAACCGCACGAGAGCCCGTGGGTGATGATGGTGCCGCTGATGCTGCTGGCGCTTGGCGCCGTGGCCGCTGGCTTTGTATTCGCCGGCAACTTTATCGGCCATCACTACAAGGAGTTCTGGGCGGGATCGCTATTCGAGGGCACTCACAACCACATCATGCACGCGATGCACGAGATCCCCGGCTGGGTCGGCTTCGCGCCGTTCATCGCGATGGTGGCGGGCTTCGCGCTCTCCTACCTCTTCTACATCGCCGTGCCGACGCTGCCGGCCGCGACCGCCAAGGCGTTCCGTCCGCTGTACCTGTTCCTGCTCAACAAGTGGTACTTCGACGAGCTGTACGATTTCATCTTCGTGCGTCCGGCCTTCGCCTCGGGCGGCTGTTCTGGAAGGGTGGCGACGGCGCCATCATCGACGGCATCATCGACGGCACCGCCGCCAGCGTCGCCTGGACCACCGGCAAGATCGTGCGGCTGCAGACCGGCTACGTCTACCACTATGCCTTCGCCATGCTGATCGGCGTGGCGGCTCTCATCACCTGGTTCATGTTTGCCGGCGGAGCGGTTCGCTAAATGAACGTCGCCAATACGCCCATCCTTTCGATCGTCACGTTCCTGCCGCTCGTCGGCGCGCTGCTGATCGCGTTCCAGAATCGCGAGGCGGCCGGCAACGCGCGCTGGATCGCGCTTTGGACGACGCTCGTCACGTTCGCCGTGTCGCTGCTCATCTGGATCGAACTTCGACAAGGGCTCCTCGGCCTTCCAGTTCGTCGAGGAGCAAGCTTGGCTCGGCGCCGATCAAGTACAAGCTCGGAGTCGACGGCATCTCGATGCTGTTCGTGATCCTGACGACGTTCCTGATGCCGATCTGCATCGTCGCCTCGTGGGAGTCGATCGAGGAGCGCGTCAAGGAATACATGATCGCGTTCCTGGTGCTGGAGACGCTGATGATCGGCGTGTTCTGCTCGCTCGACCTCGTGCTGTTCTACCTCTTCTTCGAGGCCGGCCTCATTCCGATGTTCCTGATCATCGGCATCTGGGGCGGCAAGCGGCGCGTCTACGCCAGCTTCAAGTTCTTCCTCTACACGCTGCTCGGCTCGGTGCTGATGCTGCTCGCCATCATGGCATGTATGGCCAGGCGCGGCACGACCGACATCCCGACGCTGATGACGTTCAAGTTCGCCACCAACGCTGCAGACGTGGCTGTGGCTCGCCTTCTTCGCCTCGTTCGCGGTGAAGATGCCGATGTGGCCGGTCCACACCTGGCTTCCTGACGCGCACGTCGAGGCGCCGACCGCGGGTTCAGTGATCCTGGCCGCGATCCTGCTGAAAATGGGCGGCTACGGCTTCCTGCGCTTCTCGCTGCCGATGTTCCCGGAGGCAAGCCACATCTTCGCGCCGCTGATGTTCACGCTGTCCGTCATCGCCATCATCTACACCTCGCTGGTGGCGCTGGTGCAGGAGGACATGAAGAAGCTGATTGCCTATTCCTCCGTCGCCCACATGGGCTTCGTGACGATGGGCATCTTCACCTTCACCACGCAGGGCGTCGACGGCGCGATCTTCCAGATGCTGTCGCACGGCATCGTCTCGGGCGCGCTCTTCCTCTGCGTCGGCGTCGTTTATGACCGCATGCACACCCGCGAGATTGCGGCGTACGGCGGCTCGTCGACCGCATGCCGCTCTACGCCACGTGCTTCATGGTGTTCACGATGGCCAACGTCGGCCTGCCGGGCACCAGCGGTTTCGTCGGCGAGTTCCTGACGCTGATCGGCGCCTACAAGGCCAACAACTGGGTCGCCATTCTTCGCGACCGCGGCGTCATCCTGTCGGCGGCCTATGCGCTCTATCTCTATCGCCGCGTGATCTTCGGGGCGCTCACCAAGCCTAGCCTCAAGGATCTGCTGGACATGGGTCCGCGCGAGATCGCGATCCTGGCGCCGCTGGTGATCCTGACGATCTTCTTCGGCTTCTATCCCGCGCCGGTTCTCGACGTGACGGCGAAGTCGGTCGCCAAGCTCGTCACCAGCTACGAGCAGGCAATCAAGCAGGCGGAGGCTCAGCGCTCCGTGCTCAAGGTGGAGGCCTCGGCCCGATGATCTCGAACCTGCTGCAGGGCTACGCGCCGCTCTTTCCGGAGCTGCTGGTCGCCACCGGCGCAATCGTGTTGATGGTGTTCGGCGTGTTCCGTCCCGACACCGACCGCAACGGGGAGGTGATCGGCTGGATCTCCATCCTCGTGCTGGCCGGTGCAGCCGCGCTGGTGGTCGCCGACGCCCCCTGGCAGCAACTGATGTTCAATGGCGCCTTCGTGAACGATGGCTTCGCCCGCTTCATGAAGCTGCTGATCCTCGCCGGCTCCGGCTTCGCGCTGCTGATGTCGTTTGACTACCTGCGCGACGTCAAGGCGATGAAGTTCGAGTACCCGGTTCTGGTCCTGCTCGCCACTGTCGGCATGATGATGATGGCATCGGCCGGCGATCTCATCGCGCTCTACCTCGGCCTCGAGCTGCAGAGCCTCGCGCTCTACGTCGTTGCGGCCATCCGCCGGGATGACGTCCGCTCCTCGGAAGCCGGCATGAAGTACTTCGTGCTCGGCGCGCTGTCGTCCGGCATGCTGCTCTACGGCGCCTCGCTGCTCTATGGTTTCACCGGTTCGACCAGCTTCAAGGTGATTGCCTCGGTGGCCGGAGGCGCGACCGGGGGGGCCAGCATCGGTCTGATCGTCGGCCTTGTGTTCCTCATGGTCGGCCTCGCGTTCAAGGTTTCGGCCGTTCCGTTCCACATGTGGACGCCCGACGTCTACGAGGGCGCGCCCACGCCGGTGACGGCATTCTTCGCAGCCGCGCCGAAGATGGCCGCCATGGCTCTGCTGGTGCGCGTGATGATGACGGCATTCCCGGGGATCGCGTCGGATCAGTGGAAGCAGATCATCGTCTTCCTCTCGATCGCCTCGATGGTGCTCGGTGCAGTCGCGGCCATCGGCCAGACGAACATCAAGCGACTGATGGCCTACTCATCGATCGGTCACGTCGGCTTTGCGCTCGTTGGCCTCGCGGCCGGCAATGACGAGGGCGTTCAGGGCGTTCTGATCTACATGGCGATCTACCTCGCCATGACGCTCGGCACCTTCGCGTGCATTCTCACGATGCGCCGCAAGGGCGGCTACGTCGAGGACATCTCGGAGCTGGGCGGCCTCGCCAAGACCAATCTCGGCGTCGCCTTCGTGATGGCGATGCTGATGTTCTCGCTCGCCGGCATTCCGCCGCTCGCTGGCTTCTGGGCCAAGTGGTACGTCTTCCTCGCCGCGGTGAAAGCTGGCTTGTGGCCGCTCGCCATCATCGGTGTCATCGCCAGCGTCGTGGGCTGCTACTACTACCTGCGCATCGTCAAGGTGATGTTCTTCGACGACGCCAAGGAAGGCTTCCTCCCGGTGCAGGGCAAGGTCGGCTTCGTCATGGCGCTCGCGGGGCTGTTCGTGCTGTTCTACGTGGTCTATCCGGCGCCCCTCGTGGATGCCGCGACCGTGGCCGCCAAGGCGTTGCGGTAAGCGTGTGAGCGAGCCCAAAGTGCCCGGCGGTACGCTGCCTGAAGGTGCGGGGCTCGTCCAACTTGCCGAATGCGCCTCGACCAATGCGGAGGCGATGCGGCTGGCGCTGAACGGTGCGGCCCTCCCATTGTGGGTGATCGCTGACCGGCAAACTGCGGGCAAGGGCCGTGCGGGCCGCGCCTGGATGTCGGACGCCGGTAATCTGCATGCGAGCCTCGTCCTAGCGCCCAACTGCACCGTCGCACGCGCCGCGGAACTATCTCTCGTCACCGGCGTCGCGGTGATCGACGCCTTGAAGCGCGTCGCTCCTAATCTCTCCCCCCAACTCAAGTGGCCCAACGACATCCTCGTCGGCGACGCCAAGATGGGTGGGATCCTGGTCGAGAGCACGTCGACGCGGGCCGGGCTCATTGCCGTGATCGGAGTCGGACTGAACTTGGCTTCCGTTCCCCAGGGGCTTGATCGCCTCGCTACGTCGCTTTCTGCCCAATATCCGAGCATCCAAAGTGCTCCGAGCCCGCTAGAAATGCTGGCGTTTCTGGCGGAAGCCATGCATGACTGGCAGTTGAGATGGGAACAAGGTTTTGCCCCCGTGCGGGCGGCTTGGCTCGAGCGGGCCGGGCGTCTGGGCGAGCGGCTGTCCGTCAACGCCGGCGCCGGTCCGGTCGAGGGCGCGTTCGCCGGAACTCGATGATGGCGGCGCCCTGCTGCTGCGTCTGGCGAGTGGCGAGACACGTCGGTTCACGTTCGGTGACGTGTCGCTCGTTCTCTGATGGATTTCAGGCCCTTGGGTGGCCAGTAGGGAAGACAGTACGGAATGGCGCAACAGCGCGGCGGAGAGACCAGCCCGAACGGAGACGAGTTCGTATTCCTGGCGCTCGGCGGTCTCGGCGAGATCGGCATGAACGTCTACCTCTACGGCTTCGGCCCGGAGGATGACCGCAAATGGCTCATGGTCGACCTCGGCGTGACGTTCCCGAGCGAGATCGAGCCAGGCGTCGACGTAGTCCTTCCGGATCTGCGCTTCATCATCGAGGAACATCGCGCGCTCGTCGGCATCGTGCTGACGCACGCGCACGAGGATCACATCGGTGCGGTGATCGACCTCTGGCCGCAACTGAAGGCGCCAATTTACGCCACGCCATTCACGGCCGGCATGGTGCGGTCGAAGCAGGCCGAGTTCGGTGGCAAGATCAAGCTGCCGATCACAGAAGTGCCGCTCGGCGGACGCTTCCAGGTCGGTCCATTCGATATCGAGATGGTGACGCTGGCCCACTCTATTCCGGAGCCGTGCGGCATCGCCATCCGCACCCCGCTGGGCCTCGCGTTCCACACCGGCGACTGGAAGCTCGACAACGAGCCGCTCGTCGGCCACCCGCCGGACGAGGCGAGGCTTGCGGCGCTGGGCGAGGAGGGCGTGCTGGCACTCGTTTGCGATTCGACGAACGCGTTTCGCGATGGCCGCTCGCCGACCGAGACCGAGGTCGCACGCTCGATCACCGATATCATCAAGGGCGCCAAGCGCCGCGTGGCGGTCACGACGTTCGCCTCGAACGTCGCGCGTGTCAAAGCGGTGGCCGACGCAGCGCGTGCGAGCGGGCGCGAGTTGGTGGTCGCGGGCCGGGCGCTGCACAGGGTCATCAACGTCGCCAAGGAAACCGGCTACTTGCCGGAGCATTTCCGCTATCTCGACCAGGACCAATTTTCCTATCTCGCGCATGACAAAGTGCTGGTTCTTTGTACTGGCAGCCAGGGCGAGCCGCGCGCGGCCGTCGCCCGCATCGCCGAGGAAGAGCATCCCTCGATCGCGCTCGGACGCGGCGATCTCGTCATTTTCTCCTCCCGCACCATTCCCGGCAACGAACGCCCCGTCGGACGCGTCCAGAACGCGCTCGCCCGCAATGGCTGCGACGTGCTGACCGATACAGAAGCACTGGTCCACGTCACTGGCCATCCGCGGCGCGATGAGCTGAAGCAGATGTATGCGTGGATGAAGCCCAAGGTGGCGGTGCCGATGCACGGAGAGGCTCGCCACCTGAAGGAGCACGCGCGGCTAGCCCGCGCGCAGGGCGTGCCGAACGTGCATCCCGTGCTCAATGGCGAGATCCTGCGGCTGGCACCGAACCCGGCCATCATCGACGACGCTCCGGTCGGCCGCCTCTATCGTGATGGCCGGCTGATCGTTGACGGCGAGGAGGGGCCCGTGCGCGAGCGGCGTAAGCTCTCGTTCGTCGGCATCGTCATCGTGGCGCTGGCCTTGTCGCGCAAGGGCGACGTGATGAGCCAACCGCAGGTGGTGATCGACGGCGTCCCGGCCGCAACCGCCGACGGAGCGCCCATGGTCGAGCTTGTCCTGAAGCAGGTGCAGGGCACCTTGCGCTCCATTCCGCCACAGCGGCGGCGGGAGGCCGAGATGGTGCGCGAGGCGGTCCGCCGCTCCGTGCGCGGGGCCATCAACGAGGCCTGGGGCAAGAAGCCGATTGTCAAAGTGATGATCAATGTGATCGAAACTAACGCTTAAGCGCATCCGCCCGCGCAATCACTCAATTCCAGCCTAGCCGGAGAAGACCATGATCGGACGCCTCAATCACGTTGCTATTGCGGTGAAGGATATCGCCGCGGCAACGGCCGTCTATCGCAATGCTTTGGGCGCTGAAGTGACCGCTCCGACGCCGCAGCCCGAACACGGCGTCACGGTCGTATTCGTCAATCTGCCCAACACCAAGATCGAGTTCCTGGAGCCGCTCGGCGCCAACAGCCCGATCGCCAAGTTTCTGGAGAAGAACCCGGACGGTGGCATCCATCATGTGTGCTACGAGGTGGCCGACATCCTGGCCGCGCGCGATCAGCTCAAGGCGCAGGGCGCGCGCGTGATCGGCGACGGCAATCCGAAGATCGGGGCGCACGGTAAGCCGGTGCTGTTCCTGCATCCGAAAGATTTCTGCGGCACGCTGACCGAACTCGAGCAGGTTTGATCGACGGCGGCTTCGAGACGGATAAGCGGACATGAGCATTTCGCTCGGCATAGCCCTGTTCTTCGTCATCTGGTGGACGACGCTGTTCGCGATCCTGCCACTCGGACTGCGCACTCAGGACGACGAAGGCGACGTCGTGCCCGGCACCTCGCCCAGCGCACCCGCCAAGCCGCGCCTCATTCGGCTCTTCCTGATCAACACGGGCGTGGCAGCGGTGGTGTTCGCCATCGTGTGGTTCACGGTGGCCTATCGCATTGTCGATTTGTCGAAGATCCCGATCCCGCGCATGTAGCGGAAATCATCCTAGAGGATGGCTCGTGCAGGACTGGTGGGACACGGTCGGTGGCACAAACCAAAAGAGCAAGGCCTCGGCCTTGCTCTTTTGTGTGCGCCCGGAGCGCATTCTATCGATCGCGTCGGGACCGACATCAACCGCGCGATCTTGTTTGTTCAAGATCCGACGCCTACGCTGGACCTTAAGGTCCTATTCTCCCTAGACTTGAGCCACGTGCCGTTTTTTTGACCGGCTTGGACCCACTTGACGAACGGGAACATAGCGGACGCGCGGCGTTCTGTCACGCGACTAATGTGCAGGAAAACCGCGTGAAATGAGGTTTTTCTCCCCGCGCAATAAAACACTCTTGAACCGGAATTTTAGTGCCTATTTGTATAGCGGCAAATGCTGGGTGTCGCCCCTGCGCCACGCCATTCTGCATTCGAGCACTCCGCCTCCGCCGCAGCATTCCGTTGGCTTGCCTTTCCTTGCTAGGGTGCGGCCGTCAATTCATGGGGGCGTCAGCGTCGTGAGTCGGGTGTTGGGTGCGGTTGTGGCGGCGGTGGGGTTTGCGGGGACCGTCAAGTCGGCGTCGGCCGCAGAGCTGCGGATCTCGCTCGCGGAACTCGCAGGCGTCGTGCAGGCGGTGATCGGCGACGCAAAGGTTCATCTCAATAACAAGCCCGGCGGTTTGCTCAACTTCTCGAGCGGCTCTTATGCGCAGGTTGCTGGCCAGCAAATAGACGTCCCTCTGGCGCCCAAGTCATTCGAGGTGCTCGGCTCGACCTACGCCTATTATGTGAACGACCTCAATTCGAACTCTGTCAAAGTTGCGGCCGTGCCGTCCGCGGTGCGGGTCACACTCGGCTTCGAGAGCACGGGCTCTGAGTTGGTCGCCGGCTGCATCAAGGGCAGCTGTTCGCTTGCCGACGCACTTCCGGTCATCGATTGGAACAACGGCACGGTTTCGATAGACGTCGTGCCTGTCCGCTATGGCACCAGCATGGCGCTGCAAGTAAAGTCGGTCAGCATCGGTGGTACGATGCAGGCAAACTGCGGCAGCTCCGGCGGAATTCTTCTCCGGCGGGGCCTGCGAGCTGGCGTTGCCGTGGGCCAACCGCGCAATCTCGAAACTTCGGCCAGACCTTGCCGCGATGCTGAAAGATAAGGTGAACGATCCGCAGATCCAGGCCGGGGTTGCGACCAACATCAAGAAGCATCTGGCGTTGGGATCGGCTGGCGAGATCACAATCACCAACGTCGTGACAGATGCCAAGGGCGTGACGATCACTTTCGCAATGCCCGGAGCTGTGGGCGGCTGAGGCAGTTGTCCGTGCGGCGGTTGTCATGCCTGGGCGAACGGGGTAAGAGCCTCGCGCGCGGACGGCGCTGTGCCCCCGGGATGGCACGCCTGGACGCGGCAACCAACGGATTGGCTTAACGATGCAGCATCCCTGCTTATTCCTGCTCGCGCTCGAGAAAACGCCTAAGGCCGCACGGATAGTCTCGCGTTGGCCCACTCAGGGGACCAGCCGATGAGCAAGCGCGCGCTTTCGATCACTCGCGATCAAAACTTCCCGGAGTGGTACCAGGCGGTCGTCCGCGACGGCGACATGGCCGAGACGAGCCCCGTGCGCGGCTGCATGATCATCAAGCCGTGGGGCTGGGGCGTCTGGGAGAACATCCAGGCCGAGCTCGACCGCGCGTTCAAGGAGACCGGCCACGAGAACTGCTACTTCCCGCTGTTCATCCCGCTGAGCTTCATCGCCAAGGAGGCCGAGCACGTCGAAGGCTTCGCCAAGGAGATGGCGGTCGTCACGCACCACCGCCTGAAGAACGATCGGCGGCAAGCTCGTAGCTCGATCCCGACGCCAAGCTCGAGGAGCCGCTGATCGTGCGGCCGACGTCCGAGACGATCATCGGCGACGCGTTCCAGCGCTGGGTCCAGAGCTATCGCGACCTGCCGCTGCTCATCAACCAGTGGGCCAACGTCGTGCGCTGGGAGATGCGCACGCGCCTGTTCCTGCGCACGGCCGAGTTCCTCTGGCAGGAGGGCCACACCGCGCACGCCGACCGCGACGAGGCGATGGCCGAGACGCTGAAGATGCTCGAGGTCTATCGCGAGTTCGCCGAGGACGTGCTGGCGATGCCGGTGATCGCCGGCGAGAAGCCGGCCAACGAACGTTTCCCCGGCGCCGACAACACCTATTCCATCGAGGCGATGATGCAGGACGGCAAGGCGCTGCAGGCCGGCACGTCGCATTATCTCGGCACGCACTTCGCCGAGGCGCAGAACATCCAGTTCCAGAACGCGCAAGGGCAGCTTGCGCTATTGCCACACGACGAGCTGGGGCGTCTCGACGCGGCTGATCGGCGGCGTGATCATGACGCACGGCGACGACGACGGCCTGCGCCTGCCGCCGAAGATCGCGCCGCGCCAGATCGTGATCGTGCCGATGCTGCGCGACAAGCCGGAGGATGCGGCGTTGCTCGACTATTGCGCCTCGCTCGAGAAGGAGCTGAAGGCAGCCGGCATCCGCGCTGCTGGTCGATGCCAAGCCCGTCAAGTCGGCCGAGAAGCGCTGGAACTGGGTGCGCCGCGGCGCGCCGGTGATCGTCGAGATCGGCGGGCGCGACGCAAGCGGCGGCAACGTCACGTTCATGCGCCGCGACAAGCTGCGCGACGGCGACAAGATCGTCTCGCACACGCGCCCGCGTGACGTGTTCGTGGCCGAGGCGCCCGGCCTTCTGAAAGACATACAGTCCCAGCTCTATGCCGAGGCGAAGGCGCGCCTTGATGGCAACATCATCACGGGCATCAAGTCGTTCGACGAGCTTTCAGACTATTTCGGCGCGGCGGAAGCCGACGACGAGGGCGGCGCCTTCAAAGGCTGGGTCAAGGTTCCCTGGTCGCGGCCGGAGGGTGCTGCGCTCGAGGCAATTGCCGACAGGTTGAAGGCCCTGAAGCTCACGATCCGCAACGCACCGCGAGCGCAGGAAGCTGTCGGGGGGGCGTGCCTCTTCACTGGGGATCCGGCCAAGGAGTACGTCTTGATCGCGCGTGCCTACTGAGACGGCGCGTACGAGATGGCACTGAGGCGGCAGAGCACGGCGAGAGGTCGTCCGTACTGCAAGGGCCTGCGACGGGGTTCGAGTGCACGCGACGCTTGCACACAATGAATGCTTGACGGCGAGGGCCATGATGACTGTGTCAGGACAAGCCGAGGAGTCTCGGGCGGCCGATATCTCAGCGCCCGGCCAGACCGCGCCATTTGCTCCGTTCGAGTGGATGCTGGCCTCACGTTATTTGCGCGCCCGCCGCAAGGAAGGCTTCATCTCCGTCATCGCCGGTTTTTCGTTCCTCGGCATCACGCTCGGCGTTGCCACGCTCATCATCGTGATGGCGGTGATGAACGGCTTCCGGAAGGACCTGTTCTCCAAGATCCTCGGCCTCAACGGCCACGTCATCGTACACAAGATCGGTGAGCCCTTCACCGACTACACCGACATCATTTCGAAGATCTCGGCCGTTCCCGGCGTCAAGGGCGTGCTCCCTCTGGTCGAGGGACAGGTCATGGTGTCGTCCAGCGTCAACGCCGCCGGCGCCCTGGTGCGCGGGATCACGGAAAGCGGCATCAACGCGTTGCCGCTCGTCGCCAACAACATCCAGTTCGGCTCGATTCACGGCTTCGACGGCCAATCGGGAATCGCCATCGGATCGCGGCTGGCGGCTTCGTTGCGCGTCACGCTCGGCGACCAGATCACCATCATCACGCCGCGTGGGGCAACGACCCCTTTCGGGACCGCTCCGCGCACCAAGCAGTACACCGTGATGTCGATCTTCGAACTCGGCATGTCGGAGTACGACCGGACCATGATCTTGATGCCGCTGCATGAAGCGCAGCGCTTCTTCGGCAAACTCGACGAGGTCGACGTGCTCGAGGTTGTGGTCGACGATCCGGAGAAGGCCGGCGTCTATTCCGGCCTCGTGAAGATCGCCGGTGGCCCGACCGTGCAAACGTCGGACTGGAACCAGCGCAACGAGACGTTCGCCAACGTGCTGGCGGTCGAGCGCAACGTCATGTTCATCATCTTGTCGCTGATCGTGCTGGTTGCCGCCCTCAACATCATCTCGGGCATGATGATGCTAGTGAAGGACAAGAGCCGCGACATTGCGATCCTGCGCACGATGGGCGCGACGAAAGGGTCGATGATGCGGGTCTTCCTGATCACCGGCGCTTCGATCGGCGTCGTCGGCACCATCGCCGGATTCATACTCGGCGTAGTGTTCTGCTGGAACATCGAGGCCATCCGCCAGGGCGTGCAAATCATCACCGGCACCAAAGTTCTCGATCCCAACGTCTACTATCTGACGCGGATGCCAGCCGACATGAATCCGGGCGAAACGGGCTCGATCGTGGCGATGGCGCTAACGCTATCGGTGCTCGCGACGATCTATCCGTCGTGGCGCGCAGCCAAGCTCGATCCGGTTGAAGCCCTGCGCTACGAGTGACACTCCAACGAGAGGCCCGAACCGACGTGCGCGATACAGCCGAAGTGGTGCCGGTGCTGAAGCTCGATGCTCTCAAGCGGTCATTCCGCCAGGGCACGCGCGAGATCACCGTGCTGGGCGGCGCCGGGATTGAGATCTACCCCGGGCAGGCCGTTGCGCTCGTCGGGCCCTCTGGCGCCGGCAAGTCGACGCTGCTGCACATCGCCGGGCTGCTCGAACATGCCGAACTCCGGGCAGGTCTACATCAACGGCAAGAACTGCACGGGACTCGACGACGACGCCAGGACACGCGTGCGGCGCGCCGAGATGGGCTTCGTCTACCAGTTCCATCAGTTGCTGCCGGAGTTCTCTGCGTTGGAGAACGTCGTCATTCCACAGATGATCCTGGGCCGCCGCCGCAAGCATGCCGAGGTGCGCGCGCGCGAGCTTCTGACGTCGATGGGGCTAGCGCGAGCGGCTCGAGCATCGGCCAGCCGAGCTGTCAGGCGGCGAGCAACAGCGCACCGCCATCTGCCGTGCGCTCGCCAACGCGCCGAAGCTGATCCTCGCCGACGAGCCGACCGGCAATCTCGATCCCGATACTTCGGAGTTCGTATTCCACGAGTTGATCGAGCTGATCCGGGGGCAGGGGGTCGCCGCGCTGATCGCCACCCACAACCTCGATCTCGCCGCCCGCATGGATCGCGTGGTGCGCATGGAGCACGGGCATCTGGTCGAGGTCACCCCCGGCGCACTGCCGCACTGAAATCGGAACTCGATCAAGCAATGAGAACGCGATCGCTAGGACTCGCAACGCCTAAGGCTTGATTGCGACTTCAGCGTCGGCGTCACTCGTCTTCCTGGCCCGGGTATGGTCAAAGAGGTTGCACTTGCGCTTCGGCTTATAGAACTCGAACATCCGGCAGCGGTCTTCGTTGAGGCAGCGCCTTGAGCAAGCGTCGTATGAGCTTTCGAGCGTCGTGTCGTAGCCTTCGCCTTCGACATAATGGCGCGTCAGCTTTCGGAAATCGCCTGTCGTTCCACTGGCGGAGGAGCCCGATGAAACACTCGGTCCCGATTGCGGATCGACGCGGTGGACCTCGCCGTCGGATGGCGATTGCGCTAAGACCGGGAGCGGCCAATCCTGCACCCACAGTGCCAATCCGGCGAACAGCAGCAGTGTCGGGGTGATGCGAGACACGGGCGGTCGTTCTCCTGTTGCCGGCGTGACCGTTCAAAAGCCGACGCGTCACTTTCCGCGGAGAACATAACAACGGCGGGCCTTCGGTGAAAAGCGGGGATGGCGGCTGGTTTGCAGGCGCGCGGCAGCGCAACATAGGGATATGACCGCACCGATTCTCGATAAGAATGCGACCGGCTCGCCCCGCTTCGTGCACCTCAAGGTGCATTCGGCCTATTCGCTGCTGGAAGGCGCGATGCCGATCGGCAAGCTCGCCAAGCTGGCGGCGAAGCAGCGCTTCCCGGCGTTGGGGCTCACCGACACCAACAACCTCTTCGGCGCGCTGGAATTCTCCGACAAGCTGGCCGCGGCCGGCGTGCAGCCGATCGTCGGCTGCACGCTGCGGTCGATTTCGGCGAGCGAAGGCCGAGACGACCATAGCGCCGGCATGCCGCCAGCGCGCGCCGAGCCGCGCCGGATGGATTGATCGCGCTGCTGGCCATGAACGAGGCCGGCTCGCCAACCTCATGAAGCTCGTCAGCCTCGCCTATTTCGAGCCCGCGGAGGACGAGGCGCCGCACATCAAGATCGAGCGCGCTGGAGGCGCATGGCGGGGCTGATCGCGCTGACCGGCGGCCCGGACGGCCCGATCGACGGGGCGCTGCGCGACGGGCAGAACGCGACAGGCGGTCGAGCGGCTGAAGACAGCTCGAGAAGATCTTCGGCGACCGGCTCTACGTCGAGATCCAGCGGCACGGCCTGAAGCACGAGATCGAGGTCGAGCCGCAGCTGCTTGAGCTCGCCTACAGCCGGCGCTGCCGATCGTCGCCACCAACGAGGGCTATTTCGCCTCGCCCGACGACTACGAGGCGCACGACGCGCTGCTGTGCATCGCCGAGGGCCGCTACGTCGTCGAGGACAACCGCCGCCGGCTGTCGCCGCGAGCATTATCTTCAAGACCGCCGAGCGAGATGGCGGAGCTGTTCGCCGATCTGCCGGAGGCGCTGGCCAACACCGATCGAGATCGCCAAGCGCTGCGCCTTCCGGCCGCAAGGGGCGCAAGCCGATCCTGCCGCGCTTCGTGCAGGCCGCGACGGCAGCCGAGCGAGGACGAGCATGCTGCGCGCTCGAAGCGGCCGAGCTGCGCGCGCAGGCCGAGGCAGGGCTTGGCGCGGCGCCTCGAGCGGCACGGCCGCTGGCGCCGGGCTTCACGCGGCGAGGATTACGAGAAGCGGCTCGCCTTCGAGATCGACGTCATCACGAAGATGAAGTTTCCCGGCTACTTCCTGATCGTCGCCGACTTCATCAAGTGGGCGAAGGCGCAACGGCATCCCCGTCGGGCCGGGGCGCGGCTCGGGCGCCGGCTCGGTCGTCGCCTGGTCGCTGACCATCACCGATCTCGATCCGCTGCGCTTCGGCCTGCTGTTCGAGCGCTTCCTCAATCCCGAGCGCGTGTCGATGCCGGACTTCGACATCGACTTCTGCCAGGACCAGCCGCGACGAGGTGATCCGCTACGTGCAGAAGAAGTACGGCGCCGACCGCGTCGCGCAGATCATCACGCACGGCAAGCTGCAGGCGCGCGCCGTGCTGCGCGACGTCGGCCGCGTGCTGCAGATGCCCTACGGGCAGGTCGACAGGCTGTGCAAGCTGGTGCCCAACAATCCGGCCAATCCCGTGACGCTGCCGGCAGGCCATCGACGGCGAGCCCAAGCTGCAGGAAGAGCGCGACAGCGAGCCGATCGTGGCGCGCCTGCTGGAGATCGCCGAGAAGCTCGAGGGCCTCTACCGCCACGCCTCCACGCACGCCGCCGGCATGGTGATCGGCGACCGGCCGCTCGACGAGCTGGTGCCGCTCTACCGCGATCCGAAGTCGAGCTTCCCGATCACGCAGTACAACTGGAAGATGGTCGAGGCGGCGGGCCTCGTGAAGTTCGACTTCCTCGGCCTGAAGACGCTGACCGTGCTGCAGAAGGCCGTCGAGCTGATCAAGCGCGGCCGCGGCATCGACGTCGACCTCGCCGAAGCTGCCGCTCGACGACACGCAAGACCTACGAGCTGCTCGCCAAGGCCGACACGGTCGGCGTGTTCCAGCTCGAAGGTACGGGCATGCGCGAAAGCCTGAAGCGGCTGAAGCCCGACCGCTTCGAGGACATCATCGCCATGGTGGCGCTCTATCGCCCCGGCCCGATGGACAACATCCCGACCTACATCAACCGCAAGCACGGCGAGGAGCCGGTCGACTGCCTGCATCCGATGCTGGAGCCGATCCTGAAGGAGACCTACGGCGTCATCATCTACCAGGAGCAGGTGATGCAGATCGCCCAGGTGATGGGCGGCTACTCGCTCGGCCAAGCCGACCTGCTGCGCCGCGCCATGGGCAAGAAAGACAAGGCCGAGATGGCGCAAGCAGCAGGCCGCGCTTCGTCGAGGGCGCGGTCGAAGAACGGCGTCAAGAAGCGACGACGCCGATCTACATCTTCGAGCTGGTCGACAAGTTCGCCGGCTACGGCTTCAACAAGAGCCACGCCGCGGCCTACGCGCTCGTCAGCTATCACACCGCCTATCTGAAGGCGAACTTCCGCGAGGAGTTCCTGGCCGCCTCGATGACGCTCGACATGGGCAACACCGACAAGCTCGCCATGTTCGCGTCCGAGGCGCGCAGAAGTCCGGCATCGCCATCCTGCCGCCCTGCGTCAACGCCTCGGAGGTCGATTTCCTGGCCGAGCCGCCGGCGGATGGACGGAAGCCGGCGCCATCCGCTATTCGCTGGCCGCGCTGAAGAACATCGGCGCGCAGGCGGTCGGAAAGCATCGTCGAGCGAGCGCGCCGCCAACGGGCCCATTCCGGATCCTCGCCGATTTCGCCGGCCGCTCAATCCCAAGGCGCTCAACAAGCGCGCGCTGGAAACGCTGGCCGCAGCCGGCGCCTTCGATGCAGTTGGAGCCAAACCGCGCGCTGGTGCACGGCAACGTCGATGCAGATGCTGGCGCTGGCCCAGCGGCGGCCGTCGAACGCGGCGCAGGGCACCGACGATCTCTTCGGCGGCGGGCCCGGCGCAGCCCGCTCGACTGGACTTGCGGCCCGCTCAAGGCCTGGACGCCGATGGAGCGGCTGCAGCACGAGTTCGAGGCCGTCGGCTTCTTCCTCTCGGGCCATCCGCTCGACCAGTACGACAAGCGTGCTCGCCAAGCTCGGCGTCAAACGCTACACGCGAGTTCGAGGCACGCGGCCGGATCGCGGCGCTACGGGCGGACGGCTCGCCGGCATCGTCATCGCTGCGCGCGAGCGGCGCTCGCAGAAGGGCAACAAGTTCGCCTTCGCCATGTTCTCGGAGCCGACCGGCCAGTTCGAGGCGGTGATCTTCTCCGATACGCTTGCCGCGTCGCGGCACCTGCTGGAGCCCGGCACGCCGGTGCTGATCACGGTGGAAGCCGAGCGCGACGGCGAAACCTTGAAGATGCGCGTGCAGGGCCTGGAGGCCTTGGACAAGGCGGCAGAAAACATTAGTCGCGGGCTCAGAATTGTTCTCAATTCGCGCGCGATCCAAACCAAGAAAGCGAGCCTTGCGGAGATCAAGAGCGCGCTGAAACCCGGCAAAGGCGAGGTTCGTTTCACGCTGCCGCTGTGGGAACGCGGCCGCGAAATGGAGTTCGCGCTTCCCGGCCGCTACGATGTTTCACCCAACCAGGCTGGGTTGATTTCTTCGGTTTACGGCGTTGCCGAGGTCGTCGAAATTTGACGGCGGACCGCCTCTGATAGGTGTCTCATTTTCCAAAGGCGGAATGGATAGCGAACTGGCTTGCGCGGTGCGCGGTTCGACGCTAGCCTATTAGCTAGGTCATTTGGCAGAGTTTCGGTCTGCCAACTTTCTAGATACATTCTGCATTGTGCGACGCCTACTGATCTGACGCCGCATGTGGCTCTTGGCGCAGATTAGGGCGGCAATACCTACGCTTGTTGAATACGGGCTACCGGATTCCGGGATTCCATCGCGAGTTTCACTGCAGTTTCGTATCGAGGTTGCGATGCCATTTATACATTCTTTCTCATGAGACGAATGCTCCATATAAGGTGCATCTGGATACTGTAAATCGCGATTTGCATCCTCACCTCCATCCTGAGCAATTATGCTTGGCGCGGCATCAGCGGTATGTTTGGACCGCCGCGGACTCCCGAAGCGTGATCGTCGTCAATAAAGGCGTCCTCGCCGTCGACGTCATCATTCGCGGTTTACCTCGCCAAATACTGGATTTCTTGATGCCGGGTGACATCGCCCCGGCGACGGTCGCGGCGTCCCCGCGCCACCTCTCGATACGCGCCATCACCGATGCTACATTGACCCGTGTCGGGGGGCAGGCCGCCAACGGCATGCCGGTTCCAGCCCTGGAACAGGACGTACGCGCCGAACTCCATCTCGTGATGCTCGGTCATCTCGATACGGATGCTAGGGTCGCGACGTTCTTGCTCGATCACGCCGCGCGAAACGGCGTATTCGAGCCCCACCAACTGCTGCCGCTGCCGATGTCGCGAGATGACATCGCCGATTATCTCGCAATCAATCGCGATACGTTGAGCCGGATCTTTATGAAGCTCGAAAAGCTCAACATCATCGAACGCGTCAACCGTCATGCGGTTCGCATCCTCGATTTCGAGTTCTTGACCCGATCAACACCAATTCCCACGCTGCACGGCCGGCGCGATAACGCCAGTGAGCGTGACCGCGCCGCCCCGTCTCAGGCCCCGCCGCGGATTGGCGAGATCGGGGTTCCCGGCTTGATGCCCAGTACGTGAAGGCGCTCCTCGGCATCGGTGATGCTGGGATCGAGGCTCAGGGCCTTTTGATAGTCGGCGATGCAAAGCTCGCGCTGGCCTTTGAGCTCGAAGACGACGCCGCGATTGTAGTAAGCGAGGGCGAACTCGGGTTCGTTGGCAATGGCGGCGTTGAAATCGGCGAGCGCCGAATCGAGCTTCTTCTTATCGAGGTAGGCATTGCCTCGATTGTAAAAGGCGAGCGGGCTCTTTGGATCGAGCCGGATCGCCTCGCTGAAGTCGCTGATGGCCTTTTCGACGCGGCCCAGGTTGCCTAGGGCGATACCCCGGTTGGTGTAGGCCATCGACAGCATCTCGGTCTGCAGCGAGCCCTTACGAATGAACGACGTGCAGCCTTTGATCTGGAGTTGCGGGTTTTCGAAGCGGTTGCAGTCAGCCGTGGCGTCGGCGAATGCCGGCAGGCTGGCGGCTGCGAGCAACAGGAGAGCGGTGAAAGCCTTCATGGCGCAGCTTTCTCCCTGATTGATTTCGGGAGTACATGTTACTGCGCGCCGCTGGTCCTTGTCCTCGATCAGGCCGACCCGTCCCCGGCTAAAAAATAAAATTTACCTGAACGCTCGGCCCTTGACGCGGCCGATATCAAGCTGCTGCCGTGTCGAAAACATCACGAAGAGCATAACTGACCGGAAAGGGCGTGTCCGCCATCGAATGCGGTATGCTCGTCTAAATTATTGATTTTCCAAACACGTTTCGTGAACATGACCAACGTCTCATCAAACAACCGCGCACGCTGACATAAGCGGGCGTGCCAGCGGTTCTTGCCGGCGACTACAATGTCGTGCCGTCCGAGCTCGATATCTATGAACTACACTCCTACGACGCTGCTTCAAGAGTGCGCGGCTACGAAGGAGCAAGCGATCACGCGCCGGTCTGGATAAAGCTACAAAGGCAGGATCGCCGCGGTTGAGAGGAAACCATTGCCAGGCACGAATAGCATCATCCCGCTGGACTTCTTCAACCGTCCGGCAGCGAAAGTTGCCCGAGAACTTATCGGGAAGCAGGTCTTGCGGTCACTCGGGCCGCGAACGCACTCCTTCACGATCACAGAGACCGAAGCTTACGAAGGCGAACACGATCTTGCCTGTCACTCCGCAAAAGGGCGCACGGCGAGAACGGAAGTGATGTTCGGACCCGCAGGCCGTTTCTACATCTATCGCATCTATGGCCTGCACTGGATGCTCAATATCGTGACCGGAGAAGTCAACGAGGCGGCAGCTGTACTTATACGTGGTGTTGAGGGCGTGAACGGTCCGGGCCGCGTGGCAGCTGCTCTCAGCATCAATTCATCGATCGCGGGACTGGATGCAGTGCCCGCCTCCGGGTTGTGGTTCGAAGAGCCGCAAAAGCCAAAGCGTTTCCGTGTGACGCGCACGACGCGTATCGGCATCGAATACGCGGGTCCGATCTGGGCGGCGAAAAAGCTGAGATTCGCGAAGGCGTGATCAGGTTGATCGACGGAGGGCAGAGTGAGCGCTATAAAGGGGTCTAAGCAGCAGAACGCAGGCCGTTAAGTTAAGAGGACGGCGGTGGGAACGCTTGATCATCACTGAAATCGGCACGAAGCGAAGGGTCTTTCGGCTGACGATCAATGGCCGGCGTGTCGGACGTAGATGCGCGGAGATGGACGAAATTGTCGGTGCCGATCCAGGTTACGACCGTTTCGCCGTCGTGGGTGACGATGGTATGCGGGTCACGTCCGATGACCAAGGCGCCGAGGCCAAATTCGTTTCCGACGTTGACGGCGGCGTTCGATCCGGCTGTCGTTCCATCGAGTTCCGGCCGCGACTGGGGGCCCGAGCGGATCGACCTACGAATTCCGCCGAGTCGCGACTGACGGCCTTCAGCTACTTCGCGAGCCACGTCACGGCTCTACGTCCAGTCATCGCAACAGGCGGTGAATCGACAGGTATGGGCGAGCTCGTCCAGCGTGTGGTCACGGCGGAGGACGCTCTGACCCACATCGAAATTCGCGCCCCTCAATCCGGCGTAGTGCATGAACTCAACGTACACACTGTCGGAGGGGTCATTGGCCCCGCCGAGACAGTCATGGGTATCGTCCCCCTCGAGGGCGAAAAGGTGATCGAGGCCCGCGTTGCACCGACCGATATCGATCAGGTTTACGTCGGACAAAAGGCAGTGCTGCGCTTCCCGGCCTTCAACCAGCGTACTACTCCGGAGCTTACCGGAACGGTATCAGTGGTGGCATCGGATGTTACGAAAGAACCGCAGTCCGGCGTGACATACTACACGGCGCGTATCAAGGTGGCCGAGGGAGATCGCGCGACATTCAGCAGATGAAACTCGTGGCGGGGATGCCGGTCGAGGGCTTCATTCAAACCGGCGAACGAACCGCGCTGTCGTATCCCGTCAAGCCGTTCCGTGACCAGATTGCCCGCGCATTCCGCGAGGAATGAGCGTCAAGCCGACCCCTCCGACAAAACCGCCTGCTTTATTGAGTGGCCTGATACTGTGTTTGCAGCAGTACGGCCGCGTGGCATAAGGATTTGGCGCGATGAGCGCTTGGCTTTTCCAACAAGCCCCAGCGTTCGCAGTCCTGGGCCGAAATCACTACGACATTATGGCCATTATCTTCAAAGCGCGCAGCCCACTTGTTGGAAAGATCGCACTCGCCGAAAGCAACGGTGATCTTGTCGGGGCTGGCGATTAACGCCTGCATGAACTCCGGATGGAACCAGCCAAGCAGCCCCCCGCCGACTTGAGCATCGAAGGAATAGACTTCAATGTATTCCTTAAGACACGCGATCCCGAAGAATGACTTGCCCACGAGCTTGTTCCCCAACACCGCAGTCGCGGAAGGCTACAATTTCTCAGATGCTGAATGCTCCCGCAACCGCCCAAGATCCTAGTCTGGAAGGACTGGTACTGAGGTACTACTTATATATTACGCATTTTACCGGGGCCGACCAGCTGATCCGGATTTCTAGCATGACCCTTTTGTTCGGTTTTGCAAGCGTCGGGCGAAAAGTCGAAAGCAAATGCAATCCTGAAGCCGGGAGCTCGTCTAAGTGGCACGCCAGAATTCGGTAACTCTATCAGTTGTTTTCATCGTTTGGCTTCCGGTTGTTTGGACCGGGGCAGGGGCCGAGGCAAATGAAGCTCGGCGCGGCCATTGCGTCAAGGTTGCGGCAGGTGAGTCCACAAAGTGCCTTCAGCCGGGATCGGGACGGGCGACGTGGTTCAAGGATTGTTCGAGTTGCCCTGAGATGGTCGTGGTACCGCACGGCGCGTTCACAATGGGAACTTCCACATCTAAGTCCGCAGTTGCCGGCCCCGCGCGACGCGTCGTCATCGCAAAGGCTTTTGCTGTCGGAAGGTTCGCCGTCAGCTTCGCGGAATGGGACGCGTGTGTGGATGACGGCGGCTGCAACGGGTATCGCCCACCCGACGAGGGCTGGGGCCGCGGCAATCAGCCGGTGATCAACGTGAATTGGGAGGACGCTGATGCGTTCACCAAGTGGTTGACGCGCAAAACCGGGCATGCGTATCAACTCCTCTCCGACACGGAGCGCGAATACGTCGCCCGGGCAGGCACGCAGACGTCTTACTGGTGGGGAAACGACATCGATCTTGATCGCGCCAACTACGATCTTCCAGTATCGGCACGACCGAACGAGGGCGAGGCTGCGGAATTGGCGAAGGTGCGCCATCGCGCAATGCCTGTAGACGCTTTTAATTCAAATCCGTGGGGGTTGTACAACGTCCATGGCAACGTTTGGGAATGGACGTTCGATTGCTGGCGCGAACCGGGAGCCGTGTTCTCAAAACCGGCGAATCGGGCGTCATGTGGTCAGCGAGTTTCGCGCGGCGGCTCCTGGAACGACTTTGCCGGCGAGGCAACGAGCGCTACCCGCATGGGCTTCGGGGCGAGTTCGCGCAACGCATTGCAGGGTTTTCGCGTCGCGCGTTCGCTACCGTGAGCCACTGCTTGGCGAACATCATTCGACTAAATCTGAAGCCTACGCTGCTCACAAGAAACGTTGCTCACCACGGCGTGGGCGCGAGTGGCCCCGTGCCTGGTCCTTCCCCTGTCACTAGGAAGTTCATTGCCCAGAAGTTGTTCGGCACGGTCGCATCACCGGGCACGACGTTCTCGGGAAAAAGAAATTCGAACACGGGTGCAAGATATTGGCCCGTAAAAAGACCATTAGCGGCGGGCGCGCGTTGCAGGCATGCCACGTCCTTTGGAGGTACGGACTCGAGCAAGGGTGCCGTATAGTTGATGTTGATGGGATCGCAGAGTGACCGCGCGACGACGCGTAAATAGCGCGTCGGCGAGTTGAGAACGCCCGGCGTCGCCTTGCCCGCGCGCATACGCACGCGACCAGGCACCGGACCTGTGAACTGGGTTGTGATGCCCCCATCGATAAACAGGTCATTGGTTCCGAAAGCGCCGAATCCGCCGGTCATGTCCTGCGACGTCACCCACCGCTGCGTTTCCTGGCCACTCACCGGGTCTATGTCGACGAGATAAGCATCGACGATGGAGGTGACGTCGGTAACAAATGCTTCGAGGACCAGCCGGTCGGGCGCCTCCTGTGGCACGCCGTTGAACGTCAGCGGCGAGTCGGCGCTGATGCTGAATTCGCCCATCACCAAGTAGACAGGCATCGTGCCTGGCTGAGTGTAGATGCCGAGATTGGCGTTGATCGTGTGCACCGAGATCGTATCGGAGCCGTTCGGCCCCTTGCCGTCGCCGACGAGCAGAGTACCCGCGTAGGTGATGTAGTCGCCGACCTCGAGTGGCGCCTGCTGTTTCGAAATCGGCGCCTTCGGTCCCGCCGTTGCCGGATCGGGCATCACGAAGTTGCTGCAATAGACTTGGCCTTTGGCCGGCGGCGCCATTTCTCGGGCGGTCGGCAGCGTGATCCCAGCCGCCGCGAAGTTGCGGCATCCGCTGGCCGCGAGTGGGCGGTTCCGCTGTGGGCAGAGGGGGTCGTCCTTCGTGGTTGGATTTGTGCGCGGTACGCACATTGGATAGCCGGTGATCGCGTGGATTGTCGGATTTGCATCGTCGACGTTGAAACGCGAATCCGGCGACTGCCCTTTACTGAAGCGGCCGTTCACGTCATTCAGTTGAAGACGCGTCTGGGACGCGCCCGCTTTCGTCTTGGCGACGTAGATGACGCCGTTCGGATAGTCGAAACCGGTGATATAGCCGTCGCTAGTGTTGAGCGAATGTTGCGACAGGTACAGCAACCCGGCAATGTACCTCCCGCCGACGATGTTGCCGACGACTGTGACCTCGATCGAGGCAAACGCGAAAGTCGGCGCGCTAGTTGGAGGAGTGCCATCGAGCGTCAGCGATGCGGGCGCGGGCGACGCGGATGTAAACTTCGTTGGATCGAACAGCTCCGCCCATTTGAACGTGGCCGCCGGCATTTGCAGCGTCGTGTTGCAGGGGATTGTGATCAGAGTGTCGTTGATGACGGCCGTACCGCCAAATTGGACCGGTGGCGTATCCGGCGCGCATTCGCTGCCGCTGACCGTTGCGTTTTGCAGAAAGCCAACGAGCGTGAAGCCCTTGATCTCGTTTTGCGGCACCGAGAAAATGGGCTGCGGCACGAAGGGGGCCGGGGTCGCGAGATAGGACG
Source organism: uncultured Alphaproteobacteria bacterium (assembly GCA_963847435.1). Taxonomy (GTDB): domain Bacteria; phylum Pseudomonadota; class Alphaproteobacteria; order Rhizobiales; family Hyphomicrobiaceae; genus CAWJZR01. The sequence continues at coordinate 158,778 of CAWJZR010000021.1, forward strand.
GCGCGCCGAGACCGGGCGCTGGCGGGGTCGCTGTGCCGCCAACGGCAAACGCGGCGGGGCCACCCGCGATCAGCGCCAGGAAAGCAGCCAATAGTTGGCCACCACATGGTCGGCAAGTCCTGCGCTGAGCAGGGCCGCAGTTTCTTTGGGTCATCCGAATAGGCTTTGTCAGCGCTTCGATCATGTCCGCGCATCCCGTCCACTTCCACGACTTCTTTTTGCTCGCCGATCCGCAATGCCGTTGCGCCATGCCTGTTCTCACCACGGTGTCGGCACCAAGCGCCCGGTGCCCGGACCTTCCCCATTCACCAGGAAGCCCAAGTCCCAGAAGTTGTTGGCCGGCGGTGGATCGCCAGGCACAACCGTCTCGGGGAAGATGAAGTCGAACGTTGGCGCCATGTAATGTCCGCTGAGTAGTCCGTTTGCGGCCGGCGCCCGCGCGAGACAATCGACCAGAACAGGTGGATTGCTGCCCGCAAGCTGCGCCTTTCCATTCACATTCGCTGGATCGCACAGGGTGCGGGACACCACGCGCATGTATCGCGTCGGCGAGTTCAGAAGCCCTTCGACAGCGCGGTTTGCTCGCAACCGAACACGGCCCGGAACCGGTCCGTTGAACTGGGTCGTGATGCCGCCTGTGATGATGTGGCCATCGCTCGCCGGACCGCCGACGCCGCCGGTCATCGTGGCGGGCGTGATCCAGCGCTGGGTTTCCTTCCCCATCACCGGATCGAGATCGACGAGGTAGATATCGACGATCGAGGTCACGTCCGTGGTGAATGCCTCGAGCACCACGCGGTCCTGCTCCTCTTGCAGCACGCCGTTTATGAAGTCGATTGGTGCGACGGCGGCGATGCGGAACTCGCCAATAGCGAGGTAGGACGGCAGTGTTCCGGGTTGGGTAAAGATGCCGACACTGGCGTTTATGGTATGGACGGAGATGGTATCGGGCTGGGCAGGATCTTTGCGATCGCCTCGCACGAGGGTGCCCGAGTACGTGATGAAATCACCGACTTCAAAAGGCGCCTGCTGCGTCGAGAGCGGTTGGCCGGGCAGCGCCGTCGCGGGATCGGGCATAACAAATCCGCTGCAGTAGATCTGGCCTGCTTGCGGGAACGCGAGATCGCGACCCGTTGGCAGCAGCAAGCCGGCCTGCGCAAAGCGTCGGCATCCCTCGGGTGCGTCAGCGCGTGGTCGATTTCGTTGCGGGCAAAGCGGGTCGTCACTCTTGCTCGGATCGGCGCGCGGCACGCACATCGGGTAGCCAGTGACGGCGCGAATTGTTGGATTGCCGTCATCCACGTTGAAGCGGCCGTCGGGTGATTGTCCCTTCGTGAAGCGGCTATGGCTATCGTTGATCTGCAGGCGAATGGGAGGTGCGCTCGGTCCTTTGTTGGCGACGTAGATGACGCCGTTTTCGTAGTCGAGCGACGTGATGACTCCGGAGCCGGTGTTGAGCGACTGCTGCGAGATGAAGACAAGGCCAGCGATGTATTCGCCCGCGACGATGTTGCCGATGACGCGGATTTCCGTCGACGGGTAAACGGCCGGCGACGTGCTTCCTTTCAGTTGCAACGTCAGAGTTGTCTGCTCAGAGCCGACGCCCCCTGCAGAACTCGGTAGCAATTCGGCCCACGTCAGCGTCGCTGCCGGCATCTGCAGGGTCGTATTGCAGGGGATGACCACCTTGATGTTGTTGACGGTTGCCGACCCACCCCACTGCCGCTTGGCAGTGATATTCGGACATGCAGCGTTGCTGACCGATGCGGCCTGAATAAAGCCGATCAAGGTGAAGGCTTTGATGTCGCCCGCAGCACCTGTGAAGACGGGGGCCGGCACTGGCGGAGGTAGGACCGTCAGATCGGCGGCCGTCGCGGTCACACCGGCGCCGGGTTTGGCGGTGCCGCCCTTGGTTCCGATAGCTGGCGCGGCAATGCCACCGCCTCCACCGCCTCCGCCGCCACCCTGGTTCGCTAGCGCCACAACAGTCGCGCCGCCCCCTGATGCCGGCCCCTGGGTGGACAAGCCGCTGGCCGCGACGCTTCCGGTTGCACTCGCGGTAGCGGCGGTAAAGGGAGTAGACAACGCGGCGGCTTGCGTCGCGGCCGTCACCTCCGCGGGCGTGGTTCCGTCGAGGATCTTCAGGAACGTCGGCTGCAGCGGCGTCGGATCCTTCGCGTTCACCGAGCCGAACAGGTCGCCTGAGTTCGGAAAGCAAGGCTTGCCCAAACCCTTCAGGCCGCGGCTGCCGACGGCCGGTAAGGTGCGCACGATGTCCTTTGCAGACTGCGTCCCGGGATTGGCAACGTCCTCCTGCCCCATCGTCAGCGGCAATTCGGGATGGTCGAAGACGCCGGAATGGCAGGCGACGCGCTCGTCCGTCAGCGACAGCAGGAACTGTACGAGGTAATTCATCTCGGTTTCGGTGAGCGCGAGCGAATTGTACTGGCTCGGGAAGTCGGGGTTGGATTCGCCGATATCGGGATCGAGGTTGGTGTCGTTGATCTGGCCGAAGCCGTTCGGACTCGGAAGGCCCGACGTATCCTTCAGCAGCGTGCCGCGGCGGTCGCCGCCGCGATTGTAAAAGCGGACCACGTCCTTCAGGTTCGCCTGTCCGCCGTTGTGGAAATAGGGTGGGTTCAGACCGACGTTGCGCAGAATGGGGAGATTTAAAGCTGCCGTCGATGGCGTCGCGCTCGGTCCACAATGGATTTGTGGTCGTCGGCACGCCCTCGCACGGCCAGAACTGATAGACCCATTTACAGGCGTCGGATCGAACCGGTCCGCGGACTTCGCCGGCTGGCCCGCGAGTTGCCACTTGTATTGGCGAACGTAGGCAAATCGATCCTAAGGGTCTGTCCCGCCAGCCGCCGAGGTCGTCCGCGGACGGCCGCACGCCGATATTATAAAATCCGGCATCGTAGAACGCGGTGCGCATTTCCCATCGATAGTCCAAGCTTCGGCAGCGGACGAGGCACTTCGCTGGCGTGGTCGCGGCGTCCGAGAAAAGCGGCCCGAAATGGCATCCCACGCAACCGCCGCGATTGAGGAAGACCACCTCGCCGGCCTTGGCCTCGTCGCTCATCGCGCTCGCATCGCCGTTCTTGGCGCGATCGAACGGGCTGTCGTTCGACACGAGCAGCGCCTCGTATTCCTGGATCGCCAGCCCCCAAAACAAAGAGAAATTGTGCTCCATCTGTGTGAAGCCGGCAGGGCTTGCGGCGACGCTGCCATCGTCGCGTATTACGACGTGCGTGGGTCGGCCGAGAACTTAGGATTGAAGGCGCGCTCGATCAGGCGGCGATACGTCGTCCCGAGGCCAGTCACATCCGTAAGGCCGGCCGTCTTCGAAAAGAGGCTGTCCTCGCGATGATTTCTGTTTGGCAAGGGCGTCGCAAAGGAATGAGCTTGCGGCCGAGGTCAGCGAACGTTTTCTTGGCGCATATTCGAAATCGCTTAGTGGCGGCCCTACGGCTTGCGAGGCGAGGCTGGAATTCTCGATCAATCGCTGTTCCAGCTTGAGCCCGATGCCGCTGAGCAACGCCGGTTTGGCGGCGACGAGCGTGCCGGCAAACCCTGCATTCGGATTTCCGAGACCGCTCGCCGCGTCGAAGGTGCGGAATCGTGCGTCGCCGAAGGGATCGAGGCCGTTGAACTGGCCGTTGGCACGTCCATCCCAGAACTGCCGAGTGTTGAAGATGGCATTGACGGCGGTGGGCGTCTGGCGCGGTTCGACACGGCGATAAATGAGCCCATTGGCGTGGAACGGATTGTTGGCGGGGTCATAGGCCAGGGCACAGGTCTCGTTATAGACTGGACCCTTGCCACCGTGGCTACGGTGGCGGATGTCCTGGCCGAGTCGACCGCGATAGCCGCGGATGGCGGAAATGAAATCGCCGCCGAGAGAGGGCTTCCGGTGAAGAAACCACGTCGTTGGTGTCGAAAAGCACGGTTAAATCGCGGTTCTTGAGGTCGCCCACCTTGTGGAATGGGAAATCCGTCGGCATCAGGGCCTTGTTGGGGCCCGTCGTCCTTTCGTTCCGCTTCTGTCTCCAAAGGTGACGTCGCCGGCTCTCACGCCCGGATCCACCTGGTTCTTGGTGCGGATGTCCGCACCAGCGTGGAAATGGCAGCTCGCACACGCGATGCCGGAGCTGCCGACTTGAACATCCCAGAACAGAGCTTTGCCCAACTGCTGGGCCGCCAGCTTGTCGACGATATATTCGCTGAGGTCGGGACGGACTGGTTCGATGCCGGTCAGCGGTCCGATCGTATTGCGCAGTTCCTCCATCGGAACAGATCGCACAGCCGGCGGCTTCGAGCTTCCGCTGATCGCCCATCCGGTCCCGGTTGCGACCAGCGCGCCTGAGAGAGTGAGAAGCGCGACGGCGACTGAGATCACCAAGCCGTCAGGGCGCAAAGAGGAGCGTTTGGTTCCATTACAGCGCCGGGCGGCTCCGCTGTCATAGGAGCGGGAAGTCGCGGCGCTGAGGTTGTTGTCGGTCGACGACATCCCCTGGTCCCTATCGATTGAAGCGATGCTGCGGATCGAGCGCATGCACTGCAATCAAGCTAGAGACCGGACGCGGAGGCGACAGCCCACCGATGGGCCGCACAGAAGGTATCGTTCGCGATCGGACCAAGGTCTGAGGCCATTTGGTCTATAGTCCGCGATTTAACTTTAAGCAGGAAAATCTATGTTTTTCTTGGTTTTATGAACTTCCGCGGACCTCTTTCGATAAGAGAGATTTGTCAACGGCAGAAAACGCGTGGCGGACAGACGGAGGGCGCGGCCCCCGATGCATAGACCGGGACCTCAAAGCGCTGGGCCGTATGCCCCGCGCGCCTGATCTCGATTCCGACGAGGCTCGGCAGTTTCTCAGGATGACGCCAGACGGGAGTCCACTGAGCCGTCGCCCCTTCATCGAGCGCGCCGAAATAGGAAAATGCGACATCGGCAACGCTTTCCATCAAGGTCGCTGACGACTGCGTAACCGGCGGCAGCGTCCCATCACTGTTTGGAGGCCGCAGCATGATTTGGCGCACAACCAGGTCGCGGCCCCTGGAACGGCCGGGAGCGGGATTCGTGCCGATTTCGACGATGTAGACGCCCTCGTATTGCCCGTGCGGCACGTAGGTGGAGACGAAGCGCACGGAGCGGCTATCGCCGTCGAAGCTGAGACCGACAGCAGTCCCCGCCAACCCCGGCGGCAGCGGTCGCGCCTGGAAGAACACCGACCGTAGGTAGTTTCGAGTCGGCGTTAACTGTAGATCGGCCTGCGAGCGCTCGACGTGAGCGAGCCCGTCTCGGGCGCTTCGAATGCTGACGGCAAGCGTCCCCATGATGAGCGCGGTCAGAGCCATGGCGACCAGCAGTTCGAGCAGTAGAAAGCCGCCATCCGCGGCCCGCGTGGCGGCGCCGGGTGCTGGTGCATGGAGGACCGAAGCCTCGGGCTCCTCTGTGGTCATCGATCGGTCGCCTGTCCGAGCTTCGCGGTCTCGAGCCGGATGAGAGTTCTGCCGTAACCATCCAGCGCCTCGAGCACGATCCAGTACGGACCTGAAGATGCCGCTTCAGGTTTGGCCAAAGCCGCAATTGGAGAAATCGCCAATCGCCAGCGCGTACCGTCGGGATAGGCTCCAGTCGTCGTGCCGGCCTGTGTCGCAGGGCTCATCGTCACCGCGTCGAGATGCGAGCGCACGGACGCAATGACGGTTTCGTAATGAATATTGCGCGCTTCTGCACGGTAGGTATTACCCAGGAGCTTATAAAAACCGGTCAGAGCGATCGAGACCACGGCTAAGGCGATGATTGCCTCGATCAGTCCAAACCCCTCATCCCGGACCGCCGGCGCACTCATCCGGAAGCGCCTCGCACGACCACGGCGCCAGCGACCATCGGATCGTCAGCACAATGGTGCGGTGCCGATCGGAGAGCACGACCTCGCCGCCCGTCGAACTGCGATCCGGATAGAACTCGAGGCGCGTCTCGCCGGTGGCATGCGATGCGGCGCGCGCGGACGCGTATTTCATGCTGATCGTGTCGGGAAACGTAACCGCTATTTTGACACCCTCGACGCGGTAACTGCGGTCACGCTGATTGAGAACGAAGGCGGTCGGCCTGCCGCTGGCGATGGCGGGACTGCGCGCGGATCTCAATTCGGACGCGATCTGGACCGCGAACGGGCGTAACCGGACGAGCGTTCCGTCGCGACGAAACGCCAGCGATGTGGCTGCGACTGTCAGTCCGACGATCGCCAGGACAACGATGAGTTCGATCAACGTAAAGCCGGCATCTGGCCGACGGCCGAGGGCGGCCGCCTCCTTGCTCGAAGCTTGCCGGTCGCGGTCCCAATATTCGTGCTGCGACCATGGCTCTCGCGGCGGTTGCGATGGGCTGCGAAGCTGTTGCAGCGCCAGGACGGTATGAATATCACGGCTTCAAATCGAAGTCTTCTCAGAGCCAAGAGCTTAGTTGCTGAATAAACCGTTCCTGACTGAAATGCCGCTCTTCATCCCGGCTCGGCGCGAACGATGCTAGGCTTCATAAGACAATTGCGCGCAGCAGGCAGACGCTGAACGATGCGGTCCAGGCTTTCTCGAATTATGTTGTCCGCAACGGTTTCCCACGCCGGAGTGCGGGAGAGTGGTTTCGTGCTCATCCCGGTGCTCTGGACGGTGGCCTTGCTCGCGCTTGTCGCAACAACTCTGACCCGTTCGACGACCCTTGGCATCAAGGCCAACGCGACGTTGATCCGTCGCGCAGAGGCTAGTTTTGGCCGACGGACTTGCGCGCCTTACGACTTAGAGCATTCTTTCCCACAGATCCTCGAACAATAAGCGCGGCGCGTTTCAGATCGACGGAACGCCAGTCGTATGTGCAATTGGCCGCGACCTTGCCGCGATTTCCATCTCCGACGCATCTGGGCGAGTTCGACTTCATTTCGCCCCGCAAACACTGCTGGAGGAATTGCTGAAGGGCATTGGGCTTCCATCCACGGGACGCCGCCAGCCTCGCAGGCGCAATCGTCGATTTCCGCGACACCGATGACGAGCCGTCGCGGGTGGATCGGAATTGGCAGCCGTAACCCGCTCCCGCCAACTGACCCACGGGCCGAAGAACGCGCCGTTTACGACGGTCGGCGAGCTGGATCAAGTCCTCGGCATGACGCCTGAACTTTTGCAGAGATTACGCGAACTCTGTGACCGTGGACTCGAGGCTCGCCGGGATTGATCCCGACGTCATCGGCAGCGAGTTGCGAGCGCTTTCGTTGGCCGAAAGCTACAAGATCAAATCCACGACTCTCGCCCTTTTCACATCCGCATTGATGTCTCGCATCGCAGCGGTGTTCGCTTTGCCCGCGAGACCGCCATCGAACTCGCGCCGCGCTCGCCGGCTGGCTTCGTCGTGCGGGATTGGTCGATCGGCGCTTCACCCTTGGGATTGCGAACGACGGATGCCGAAATCCCCAACTGTATCGAATTGATGGTCCGCGAAACGGATTAGCGCGAGTAGTGCCGTACCTGCGATTGCGTCATTGAATTAAACCGCCGCGGCGGCGCAAGGCAGGCTGGACGGGGGCGGTTGGTCGCGCGGCCGGCTGCGATTTCGTTGCCACCGCAATGGCGCGCACCTCGCGGGGAGCCGCCGCTGCGGTCTGGAGCGGACCCAGGTTTCGCGACTGCGGAACTGGTGCAGCGGCACTTTTCGCAGCAGGTTGAGGCGCAACTGCCGCCGGCGGCGTGGCTTGGCCGGATATCCGTGAGACCGTCGTCGTGTCTTGGGCCGTGCGATCTGTCGCAAATAATTTGACGCGCGCGATGCCGGACTTGGCGCCACGGGAGTGCTCGAGAACGTAATTCTCGTTCTCGAGAAGACGGGCCAGGGCATCGCTCAATGCGCCTTCGTAGTGTCCGCTCCAGGTCCGGCTGCTGATGTCGCTAATAGGTCGCTCGATCGTGAAGCCATGCGTTTCCGCGAGCTCGGCCAGGATGGCGTCTACACTTGCATCGCTGGCCTCGATCATGACGTGACGCGGCTGGTCGCCAGCGGTAACGGTGAATGGCCCGGCTGCGCTTGGACTGGACGACGCTGCAATCGCGCTGAAAAGCAGAACTGCGCAAAGCGGCGCCATGCCTCGAGTTCCTAGGAGCTTTGTTGTGTCCATCAACCATGGCTTCACCGCGAGTTTGGGGCTTGAAATTGGCCTGAGCAGTGTCGCCGCTCAGGCCGTCGTGAGCCGATGGTCAAGCAGTCCAAGTCTTGTGCCACTTACCACGGCGTCGGAGTGAGGCCGCCGGCCTGAAGGGTGTCGCCAGGTGCTCCGCTGCCGCCTTCGCCGTTGATGAGGAAACCCATGGCCCAAAAATCATTGGGTACAATCGGGTCGCCAGCGACGACGTTCTCGGGGAAGATGTATTCGAATGTCGGGGCGAAGTACTGACCAGTCCTCAAGCCGTTGGCGGTAACGGCACGATTGAGGCACGGAACTTGCGTCGGGTTAGTGACAGCCGGTAAGAACTGCTTAGCGGTCGAATTGATATTGGCCGGATCGCAGAGCGAACGGGCGGCGACGCGGACATAACGAGTTGGCGAAACCAGGATGCCGGGATTGGCTTTAGTCGCACGGATGCGAGCACGCCCCGGCTGAGGACCCGTGAACTGAGTTGTAATGCCACCACTGATCAGGATGCCGTTGCTGCCGACGGCGCCGACCTCGCCTGTCATGCCATTGGGCGTAATCCAGCGCTGCGACTCCTGGCCTGCGACCTTGCCGGCGCGCGGCGGCGTGGGCTCGATGTCGATCAGGTAGATGTCGACGATAGCGGTGACATCGGTCACGTTGGCCTCGAGCACGAGGCGGTTCTGCGCCTCTTGCGGAATGCCGGTGATCGACGTGACGGCAGCGGCCGTGTCGGAGCTCATGCCGAATTCGCCGATCGAGACGTAGACGGGCAGCGAACCTGGTGCAGTGAAGATGGCCGACGTTGGCTTCGATAGTGTGAACAGAGATGGTATCCGATCGATTCGATCTGCCGGTCGGGTCTTTCTGGACCGACCAGAAGTGTGCCCGAGTAGGTAATGAAGTCACCTTCCTTGAATGGCGCCATCTGGCGCGAGTTCGGTTCGGTCGCGCTCGCCACCAAGCCCTGTGCTCCCGCCGGGAGCGCGGTGCCGTCGGGCTTGGTCGTGGAGCCGGGCGGATATTTCATGACGAATCCGGCGCACCACACCTTACCCGGGTCGAAATTCACCGAAGTGGTGAAGGCCATGATGTCGGTTCCGCGGCCTCCCGTGATGCCCGTGATGCCTGCGCCTGCAAATGTGCGGCATGCGCCATCGTTGCCGAGAGGACGGTTTTTCTTAGGACAGCGCGGATCATCCGTCGTTGATGGGATCGGTGCGCGGAACGCACATGGGATAACCCGACGCCGCCTTGATGGTCGGATTGGCTTGGTCGACTTGGAAGCGGGGATCGGGCGACTGGACGAGGTCGCGAAGCGAGGGCCGGCGTCTCGTAAATGACGAGTTCCGTTCATCCATCTGAAGCTGCCGAAGCATGATTTTCTGCCGTGGGCCAGAAACGGTCGACGTCGAGGAGGGACGATCGGTTCTAGCATGTTCTTCGCGCCACGCAGTCGCGCGGAGGGATACGTTCACGATTGCTGTGGCGCCTTGTTCGGTGACAAATTCTGCGACGATCGGCAGCTTACCGACCGGCATCGACCTGGCTGCGCAGACCTCGTCAGAGGCAGCGTACTACCACCTCTTTCCGCGCCACCTCCGAAAGCCAACCATCCGACTTCACCTGTCCGTCGATTCTGGCGGCGGGTTCCCACGGTAACAGCCCTGTACAGTGCCTTGGTGCTCAGTTGTCACGAATTAAATCTGGGTGGAAGGAATTTGCCGTGCCTCAATTGAAAATCCTGATATCCGGCGCGGGCATCGCGGGTTGCACGCTGGCCTACTGGCTGACGCGGTATGGCCATGCCGTGACTGTCGTGGAGCGGAGTGAGGCGCTTCGTTCGAGCGGCGCCCCCGTCGACGTGCGTGCACCGGCCACGCACGTCGTTGAACGCATGAATATCCTGCCAAGGCTAAGGAAGGCCAGCGCCAGCGTCGCAGGCATGACGATCCTCGATGGGGCGGGACGACAGTGTGCCCGCGTCGACTTGAAAGCCTTGGAGCGATCGATCGATCCTCGACACATCGAGCTGCCGCGTGGCGATCTTGCGACCATCCTTCATGGGGCTAGCCGGGACAGCGCCGAATTCATCTTCGGAGATTCCATAAATTCGCTCACCCAAGACGGCGGACCGAAAGTGGACGTGGAGTTCCGGCGCTCGCGTCCGCGCCAATTCGACCTTGTCATTGGCGCCGATGGGCTGCATTCGAAGGTCAGACGCTTGGCGTTCGGTCCTGAGTCGAGCTTCGTGCGCCATGCCGGCCTTTATGTCGCGACTTTGCCGCTGCCGCACGCCGTCGAACCGGGCGGCGACATTGTGATGCTCAACGTCCCTGGCAAATGCGTCGCGCTGCACCCGTCACGAGGGAGGCCGCTTGCCCTGCTCATCTTCTGGCATGCCGAAATGACTGAGCTAGATTTGTCAGACGTCGAGGAGCAGAAACGAATTCTCGAGAAGATCTTTTCAGATATTGGTTGGGATGTGCCGAAGATTCTCGATGAAGTTCAGGTCTCCCGTGAATTGTACTTCGACTCCGTGAGCCGCGTAGAATTGACCGAGTGGGCGCGAGGCCGCGTAGCGCTTCTCGGCGACGCATCCTCCTGCGTATCATTATTCGGCGATGGCTCAACTCTTGCGATTGCCGGGGCTTACACGCTCGCGGAGGCGATAGCGGGGAGTCCGTCAGATCACGAAGTGGCCTTCCGCCGGTACCACGCGGAGCACGGGAAGCTCGTTGCACTTCGACACTCAAACTTAGCACTTCTGGCGTCGCTGCTCGTACCGCGAACGCGCCTCGGGATTTCGCTTCGCAACCGAATTCTGCGCATGACCCGGCCGGTATTTGCCGCAGCCCAGCTTATGGGCCGGCGGATGCAACTCGCAGAGAAATAGACCGGGGTCCGAGGACATGGCGTTCTGGCAGATCGCGCTCTGTCACCGACACAACGTGACCGCCACTGGCTAGCGCGGAGCCCGTTCCCATCCTCGTTGTTGAGCTTCCGCTCACCCCCGTTTGAGAGCCGACGCACATTCGTGCGTTGACGCCTGCCGACTTAGTCCGGACCTGGGCCGCTTCGCCGTCACTCAGCGACTGCCAACGTGACGGAAGGTGTCGGGGCCATTGCGTCTGCGTGTCGGGCGGAAAAGAATTTCGTTGATATCGACGTCGGCAGGTTGGCTGATCGCGAACGCTACCGTGCGGGCAAAGCTGTCCGCCGGAATCGCGACCACGTAAACTTGGCGCATGCCATCGGCGACGACCGGGTCGGTGATGGTGTGGGTCAGTTCGGTCGCAACGGCGCCCGGCGAGATGATCGTGGTGCGGATGTTGTACGGCTTGACCTCCTGGCGAAGGCCTTCGGAAATGACTCGCACGGCGTGCTTGGTCGCCGCATAGACGACACCGCCGGGCCCGACCTTGTGGCCGGCGACGGACGAGACATTGATGATGTGACCGCTCTTCTGCGCGCTTCATGTGCGGCAAGGCTGCCGCGATGCCATAGAGAACGCCCTTGATGTTGACGTCGATCATCTGGTCCCACTCGTCGATCTTGAGGCAATTCAGCGGCGAGCTCGGCATCACGCCGGCGTTGTTGATCAGCACGTCGATGCGGCCATGAACCTTGACCGCATGATCGACAAGTCACCTGGATCTGCCCGCATCGGACACGTCGGTCTTGACGACAGCTCATTCACCGAGCACGAAGGCCCTGCGCCAAGTCCGAAGCCGGTCGAGGCGGCGGGCGCCGAGCACGAGTTTTGCGCCTCGAGCTGCGAGAAGGCGTGCGGTTGCTTCGCCGAGACCACTACTGGCGCCGGTGATGACGACGACTTTATTGTCGACGCCTTGTGTCATGATCGCTCCTTTGGATGAATGAAGTCAGATGCCAACGCGGCCGCATACGCGCTCGAAGCCGAGCCAGAGGGCTCCAGCCGCGCTCGGCAACAAACAACCCGTTGAACAGGAGAATGGCGCCGAAGCCGATACTGCTCAATGCCGAGCCGATCCCGGCAACCAGACCGTACGCGCTACGTGGAGAGCGGCGGACGCGCAATTTTCTGCGGTAGCTATCGGCGACAAACGATTGACAAGCAGCACGTCAACAACGGCGCACCTATCGTCGCGAACGCACGGCTTTGAATCCTGCTGCCAATAGAGAAGCATGCCAATCGGTGCGCCAATGGCCATAACGGCAAATATCGCCATTCCGACCCAGGAGATGACGCGTCCTGCATTTGGGGCGCCCGCGAGCGAATATCGCGCCAGACGAGCGGTTTGCCGTCGTCGGTGTCAAATCGTACTTTGCCCGCCACGCCGCGCCCAAGTGTCACCGTCGCAGGCACGGCCAAGGGGCTCGACGCCGGCGCAGGTCCCGTCAATGCGATCGTGATGGGAGTCATCACTGCGTCACTGGGCGGCATCATCCGCGACATTCTCGGCCATGAGCCGTCGATCATCCTCCGGAAGGAAATCTATGTGACGGCTTCTTGGTGGAGCCCTCATCTATTCGCCCGGCTTCGGATTAGATCGGGCTCTCGGAGCAGCACTCGGATTCGTTGTTGCGTTCGGCGTGCGCGGCTTGGCGATGATCTATGGTTGGTCGCTGCCGACCTACTGCCGTTCTCGGCCTGGGGCGCATCACAGCAACTCTAGTTCAGCGGTGCGACCTGCGGCACTGCAGTTCAATCCACTCGCGCGGGCATCCTTCGGCGTGCCGTCTTCGACGAGCGCTTCGCCGAAAGATGATCAAGGCTGGTGACCAAATCTGAAAAGCGTTGGCCCTGGACGGTGACATGAGCGCGCAGCCGTTCGGCCGCGCTCTCACTATCTCCCGCGAGGATCGCGTCGACGATGCCCTGGTGCTCACGGAACGAATTGGCCAGGCGCGACTTCACCCGCAATTGCAGTCGACGGAAGGGGCGCAACTGGCGCTGCACCTCGCGCACCTTCTCGACGAGATACCCATTGCCGCTCGCGTCGTAGATGGCGAAATGAAAGTCCTCATTGAGCCTGAAGTAGGCGTCAGCGTCGCTGACGCCGCGGCACGCTTCGTGGGCCGCGCGGATCTTCTGCTGCTGAAAGGTCGTGGCGCGGCGGGCCGCAAGCCGGCCACACATCGCCTCCAGCTCGGCCATGACGTCAAACATCTCGCACAAGCGACTGGGTGAGACCTCGGTGACGGCCCAGCCCTTCCGCGGGCGCCTCTCGATCATCCCGGTCGCCGCAAGCCGGATCAGGGCCTCCCGGATGGGTGTGCGCGAGACCCCGAACGTCGCTGCCAGCTCGATTTCCTCGAGCCGCATGCCTGGCGGGTACTCGCCGGTGACGATGTGCTCCTCGATCGAGTTCATCAGGCTGTCCGGCAATCGGTTGGTCGGGGGCGTCGCAGTCATGAGGTCCTCCATCAGTGATGGCAACATAATACATCACAGTTGACAAGGTGTCCATCACAATGGCATTGTGTATACACAAACTCATTTGTGGATGCAGTTGCATCGGGACAACCCGAGGCCAGCTCAAACCAGGAGGTCGCCCATGCTGTGGACCACACTGCCAGCTCTGGAGGCCGCCATTGTCGGGACGACTCACGTCGGCATGTCGCTCGACAAACCCTGGCACCACGCGGTCCATCAGCGGGCGGTCGAACGCCGGGCTCGCAACGCGGCGAGGCGCGCGCTCGGCACCCTGTGGCGGCGCGTTCACGTCGGCTCCGGCGAGCTCATGAAAGAGGCCGTCCTCGTAACCGACTGGCATTGAGGGAGGCTACGCATGCTGCGGTTCCGGGCCCGAGGCCAGCAGTTCAAGATGGAAGGCGAGTGGTGCCGCCGGTTCGCCGTCCTCGCCGAGGTCCTGAGCCGTTCCGATTACCGCCCTGGCCGCGACCGCGGGGACGAGATTTTCGACATCACCGACCTCGACGAGCTGCAATGCCGCCAGCTCTGGCCGGAAACGGCCCCGCGCGTGCGAAAGAAGACTGACACCGGCCGACGGTGATGGAGGCAAGGGGCTCGGCTCGAAACAGGGTCGATCTGCCGTCTTGGACAGTCGCCTGGCTGCACGGTGATCGAGAGCAGGACCAAATCTGAGCGTGTCGCTGACGCCGCGGCATCGCTTAGTGTGTGCGCAGAGCTATTGCGGCTGAAAGTCTTGGCCCGGCGGGCCGGAAGCCGGCCCACATGGCCTCCAGGTCGGCCATAACCTCAAACATCTCACATAAGCAACGGCCCGGCCTTGCGCGGGCGCTTCATGTCCGGTGGCGCCCGCTCGGGACTTCGTCGCGGTAAGAGCCGGAGGGAGCCCCGGATCCCACTCTGCGCGCGCGAAAAATAATACATAGCTATTGACTCAATATCCATTATAGTGCATTGTGTATACACAAACAGTGACAACGGATACGAAACTGGCCTCGGGATCAAACGGGGCCCTGCAAACTGGGAGGTCACGATGCTGCGGACGACATTGCTCACGCTGGGTGGGGAGGGTGCCTCATGGTGATCCTCGGAACGGCGCTGTTGGCCATCTGCTACCTGGTGGGGGTCTTCGTCGGAGAGGCGATCGCTGCGCTCATCGGCGTCAAGGCCAACGTCGGCGGCGTTGGCATCGCGATGTTGCTGCTGATTGCTGCGCAGCATTTCCTGCGCAAACGCGGGTTCTTTGCAGCCGACGTCGAGCGCGGCGTCACCTTCTGGGCGATGATGTACATCCCCGTGGTGGTCGCGATGGCGGCGACCCAGAACGTCGTCGTCGCAGCCAAAAGCGGTCCGATCGCCTTGCTGAGTGCCGCCGGAGCCTTTGCGGCCTGCGTCATCTTCATAGCTCTGATCAACCGCGTGATCGAGCGCGCTCACATTGCCAGTGCGCCGCTCGGCGACCCCGTCGCCATGCCGAGTCCTGCCGATCCAAACCTCGCCTCCGGCGCGTAACGGGAGAGTTGTCATGTGGCATATGATTGAGAAGACGATCACGGAAAATCCGTTGATCACAGCGTTCGCCTTTGTCGGCTTCATCGTCTGGCTATCGAATGTTCTTGCGCGCCACGTCGGACGCGGCCGGGTCGCCGGCTCGGCGATTGCGGTCCTCGGTGGTCTGGCGCTGGCCTACTTGGGCGGCGTCATCACAGGCAAAACCAAGGGTCTTGCCGACATCGCGCAATTCAGCGGTCTGGCGTTGATGGGCGGCGCGATGATGCGCGATTTCACCATCGTCGCGACCGCCAGCGAGGTCCACGTCGACGAAGCCAAGAAGGCCGGATGGCTTGGCTTCCTCGCTCTCGTCCTGGGCACGATCCTGCCGTTCATTGCCGGCGTCAGTGTCGCCTATGCCTTCGGGTATCGCGACGCCGTCTCTCTCACGACCATCGGCGCGGGTGCGGTCACTTATATCGTCGGCCCGGTGACCGGTGCAGCGATCGGTGCCTCGTCCGACGTCATGGCGCTGAGCATCGCAACGGGGGTGGTCAAAGCCATCATGGTCATGGTGACCACGCCGATGCTGGCTCGCTTCATGCACCTCAACAATCCCCAGGCGGCGATGGTGTTTGGCGGCCTTGCGGGCACCGTCAGCGGCGTCAGTGCCGGGCTCGCGGCAACCGACCGCCGGCTTGTTCCTTACGGGGCGTTGGTCGCGACGTTCCACACCGGCTTCGGCTGCCTGCTCGGTCCGTCTCTGCTCTACCTGGGCATGCGCGCGCTGTTCTCGTGATGGCCCCAACTTTGCGCCCTTCCGCTGTGCCGGATGCTGCGACGTAGCTGCCTGAAGATAAATGGATAGCTTGCCGATGAACCCCTCGTTCTTCTCCGATCTGCTGAGTTCCATCGCCGATCGCGGGCGCGCCGTCCTCGCCCGCCCGCCTGCCGCCGAGGCCCGGCAAAGTCAGCCGGCAGAGTCCGGTCCAGTCTCGGCCGCGGACGTCATCGCTCTCGCTCGCGATCTCGTCTCGCGGCGTGGGGAAGCCTCCGGCGTCGCCCGGGCGCGCGAAATCTTCGCCGCCTGGGACCGTCTCGACAAGACTGCCAAGCGCGATTTCCTGATCGCGCTGGCCAACGACTTCGGACCGGATGCGCGCCGTCTCGACAGCGCCATCCAGCTGGCGCGAGAAACCCACGCCCGGCCGCGCTGCAGGAGCTGCACGCCGCCGCCGAGCCGAAACGGCAAGAGGTCATCCGCCGGTTGAACCTCGCGCCGCGCGGCACCTCCAAGCTCGTGCGGATGCGCGAAGAGCTGTTCGAGCACCAGAAAAAGCATCCCGTGCTCGACGTGCTGGACGAGGATTTCACGCACCTGTTCGCGTCGTGGTTCAACCCGGGCTTCCTGGTGCTGCGGCGCATCGACTGGTCGACGCCGGCGAATATCCTGGAAAAGATCATCCGCTACGAGGCCGTGCACGCCATCCGCGGCTGGGACGACCTGCGCCGCCGCATCGAGCCGGAGGACCGGCGGCTGTTCGCCTTCTTCCACCCGCAGATGGTCGACGATCCGCTGATTTTCGTCGAAGTCGCATTGACCGATGACGTGCCGGACGCGATCGAGCCGCTTCTCGCCGAAGGGCGAACGCCTTGCCCGCCGGAGCGCGCGACAACCGCCGTGTTCTACTCGATCTCGAACTGCCAGAAGGGTCTGCGCGGCGTCTCGTTCGGAAATTTCCTCATCAAGCACGTGGTCGAGGAATTGAAGCGCGAACTGCCGAAGCTGACGACGTTCGTCACGCTGTCACCGGTGCCGGGGTTCGCCAACTGGCTCGCCCGCGAGCGGCGCTCGGAAGCGACCGTGCTGTCCGCGGAGGATCTGGACCTGCTGCGCAATCTCGACGATGCGTCGTGGCCGTCCAGTGAGAACGACGCGTGAAGCCTTGAAACCCGCATTGTTGTCGGCGGCGGCGACTTATCTGCTCACCGCGCGGACTTCCGAGGGCAGGCCCATCGATCCTGTCGCGCGCTTTCACCTTGGAAACGGGGCGCGTCTCGACCGGCTGAACGACCTCGGTGACACCTCGCCCAAGGGCCTCGCGCAGGCGCACGGGCTGATGGTCAACTACCTCTACGATCTCGCCAACATCGAGCGCAATCACGAGGCGTTCGCCGAACAAGGCCAGGTCGTGGCCTCGCCCGCCGTGCAGAAACACTTGAAACCCGGTCCCGTCCGCGCGCTGGCGCAGCCACGCACGCCGAAGCAATCTTAAGTGGAGGAATATGTCATGAGCGATAATCTTTTCTCGATCCTGCGCGCGCGCGATCCCGCGGCTATCTTCATCGAGACGCCGGACGGCCGCAAGATCACCTCAGCGGACGCCATCGCGCAGTCGGGGCGCATCGCCAATGCGCTCGTCGCCCGCGGCGTCAGGTCCCGGCGACCGCGTGGCGGTGCAGGTCGAGAAATCCGCCGACGCCATCCTGCTCTATCTCGCCTGCCTGCGCGCCGGCGCGGCCTACCTGCCGCTCAACACCGGCTACACGCTCGCCGAGCTCGAATACTTCATCGGCGACGCCGAGCCGCGCGTCGTCGTCTGCGCGCCCGAGAAGCAGGGCGCCCTGGCCCCCGTCGCCCATAAGCTCGGCGTCGCGGCAGTCGAGACATTGGGCACGAACGCGGACGGCACGCTGCTCGATCTCGCCAGGTCGTGCTCCAACGAATTCGCGGACGTGCCGCGCGCGGGCGACGATCTCGCCGCGATCCTCTACACGTCCGGCACCACCGGCCGCTCGAAAGGCGCGATGCTGACGCACGATAACCTGGCCTCCAACGCGCACGCGCTGCTGAAGACGTGGAAGTTCACGCCCGACGACGTGCTGCTGCACGCGCTGCCGATCTTCCACACGCACGGGCTGTTCGTGGCGACAAACCTGATCCTGCTGTCGGGCGCGTCGATGATCTTCATGCCCAAGTTCGACCCCGACGAGATCTTCCGTTTCATGCCGCGCGCCACGACGATGATGGGCGTGCCGACGTTCTATGTCCGCTTGTTGCAGGACAAGCGGCTGACGCCGGAGGCGACGAAGCACATGCGCCTGTTCATTGCCGGCTCGGCGCCGCTGCTCGCCGAGACGCACCGCGAATGGACGGCCGCCACCGGCCACGCCATTCTCGAGCGCTATGGCATGACGGAAACCAACATGCTCACCTCCAACCCTTATGAGGGCGAGCGCATACCGGGCTCCGTCGGTCATCCGCTGCCGGGCGTCGAATTGCGCATTGCCGATCCGGAGACGGGCGCGCCCATTCCCGACGGCGATGTCGGCATGATCGAGGTGAAGGGCCCCAACGTGTTCAAGGGCTACTGGCGCATGCCGGAGAAGACCAAGGCCGAGTTCCGCGACGATGGGTTCTTCATCACCGGCGACCTCGGCAAGATCGGACCCGACGGCTACGTCTATATCGTCGGCCGCGGCAAGGATCTCGTGATCTCCGGCGGCTACAACGTCTATCCGAAAGAGGTCGAGACCGAGATCGACGCGATCCCGGGCGTCATCGAAAGCGCGGTGATCGGGTGCCCGCACAAGGATTTCGGCGAGGGCGTCACCGCCGTCATCGTCAAGCAGCCGGGCGCGGCGCTCGACGAGCGCGGCGTACAGAAAGCGCTCGATGGCCGTCTCGCCAAGTTCAAGCTGCCGAAAGCCGTGATGTTCGTCGACGCGCTGCCGCGCAACACCATGGGCAAGGTGCTGAAGAACGAGCTGCGCGAGCGCTACAAGGATATCTATGCGATGGGGAAGACGGGCTGAGGCGCCGCACGGACTCGTAACGAGGTCTGCCAAACGAGCAAGGAGCGGGCGGTTCGGCACCGCCCGCGATCACTCCTTGGTCTGTCTCACACGCCGCCCTAGGAGGTTTCGCGAAGCTCCCGCGCGATCCGGACCGTGCCATTGCCGAGCCCGACGGTCCTAGCCACGGATCGAATGACCATGCCGGCTTCGAGCAACCGCCGAGCCGCGGCTGCTTTGTAAAATCCGCTATCCCATCACCCAGGAAATTTTGACTCCCCAGGATGCACGAGGTGCCCAGGTGCTGGTGTTACGCCACGCAGGGTCTGTCGTCGCTCAATGCGACCCTCGCGCCGCGTCTGTCGCAAGGCGACCTCCTCATTTTTGTAGCGGTCCGGGCAGCACCGCGGACACCCCAGGCCGACGGAAGTGCCGACTTGGCGCAGACGCCGGAGGGCCCGGCAAGGCTGACGCCTGCGCAGCAGACAAGCGCATCGCCTTCGGGACGCGGCAGGTGGCCGTGAAGTGAGCCGGGCAACTTCCTCGAGCACGCTTGCGGAATTGCCGGTCGATCGCGCTGAAGACCTAATACTCGCACCCGAGTTCCGACAACGCGTCGACCTTGCCGCTGCGCAAGAAGGTTCCAAGGCGATCTACCGCGTGTTCGTTATACTCAACGGCAACGGCGCGTTTCCCTTCACTGTGCGGATCCCGAAGGAAGCACGCGCTTCGCGTATTGGATGCATAGCAGAGAAGGCGGACTCCGCCTGCTAAGCCGGCGCGACTTCCTGCCCGGTGGCAACGATGTCCGCTAATGTTGCAGTGCCGCCCCTGAGAACGGAAGCGGATTGGGCCAAGACTGACATTCGAACGGTTCGTCTCGGCTGCGAGCTCGACTGCTGCGGGGTGGGGCATCGCAGGCGGGCGGGTCTACACTACCGCGCACCAACAGCACTGGTCGAGCAGGTGACCGACTTGTGTGAAAGCGCCTCGAGAGCGTAATCGCGCAAGATGGACTGCTGAGGCAACATCGAGGTCTACCAGGAAGCATTAGGCGGCTGGAGCGGCCAGCGATCCTCTGGTGAGCGGTGGGACAAAAGGCGACACAGATGACCGATTTGGCAGACCACGAAGGAGAACCAGGCCGGCTTTCGTTCCTCCCGCCGGCCCGCTGGCTCACCAAGTATCGCATTGCCTGGTTGCCCCATGACGCCATCGCCGGCGTGACGCTCGCGGCCTATGCGATACCAGTTTCACTCGCCTATGCGACCTTGGCCGGCCTGCCGCCGCACGTGGGCATCTATGGATATCTACTCGGCTGCCTTGGCTACGCGCTGTTTGGCTCGTCGCGCCAATTGGCGATCGGGCCGACGTCCGCGATTTCCTTAATGATCGCCGCCAAGGTCGCCAGCATGGCAGAGGGCGATGCGCAACGCTACGCCCAGATCGCGAGCCTCGCCGGCTTCACGGTGGCGGCGCTGTGTGTGATTGCGTGGGTACTCCGCTTGAGCGCACTCGTGAAGCTCATCAGCGACAGCATCCTGGTGGGTTTCAAGGCAGGCGCCGGCCTCACCATCGCGATGACGCAGCTGCCGAGCCTGTTAGGCGTCGTCGGCGGCGGGCAAAATTTTTTCGAGCGCTTCTGGCTGTTAGCCGGCCAACTCGGTCAGACGCAACTTCTTGTGCTTGCTGTCGGCCTTGTCGCGGTCGTGCTGCTCCTCTCGGGCGAGCGGCTGCTGCCGGGGAGTCCGGTCGCGCTCGCAGTGGTCGCACTCTCGATTGTCGTCGCCACGCTCTTCGGCCTGCCGGCACTCGGTGTGCCCGTCACCGGCAAGATTTCCACCTGGGCTGCCGAGCCTCTCGGGGCCCGCGCTGCGGCTGCGCGATGTGGAGGGAATCGTTCCTCTTGCCGCCGGATGCCTGCTGCTTGCCTATATCGAGGGCGTGTCCGCCGCCCGTACTTTTGCGGCTAAGCACGGCTATGCGCTCGACCCGCGCCAGGAGCTTCTCGGCCTCGGCGCTGCCAACCTCGCGGCTGCGCTCGGCCATGGCTATCCGGTCGCAGGAGGGCTCTCGCAATCGGCCGTGAACGACAAGGCGGGGGCGCGCAGCCAGCTCGCACTCGTGTTCGCCTCCCTCACCTTGGCGCTGTGTCTGCTCTTTCTCACCGGATTCTCTGAAAAACTTGCCGAAGGCGGTACTCGCTGCCGTGGTGCTGACCGCGGTCGCGGGGCTAGTGGACGTCCCGGCCTTCATCCGCATGTGGCGGGTGAGCCGGATCGATTTCTTGGCCGCCGCGATCGCGCTCGTTGTCGTGCTGCTGCTCGGCATTTTGGACGGTATCCTGACGGCGGCGGTCGCCTCGATCGTGTTGCTCCTAGTTCGCACATCGCGCCCGCATGTTGCCTTCCTCGGCCGCGTTCCATGCACCAACCTCTACTCGGACAGTGCGCGGCATCCCGAGAACGAGGAACTGCGGGGCGTAATCGCGTTTCGTCCGGAAGCTTCGCTCGTCTACGTCAATGCCGACGCGATCCTGGAGACGGTACAGGCCCGGGTCCGCGCGGCTGGCGGGGCCGCGATCCGCATAGTCGTCTGCGACCTGTCGGCGTCGCCGTTCATCGATCTTGCCGGATCGCATATGCTGCACCAGTTGCAGGCCGAGCTCGAGGCCCGCGGCATTTCCCTGCGCGTCATCGGCGCGCGCGGCTCGGTGCGCGACCTGCTGCGGGCGGACGGCTTGGGCGAGAAGGTCGGTGGCCTCGATCGGGCCGTGACGCTGGCCAGTGTGCTCGCCCGGGATAACGACGGCTGAGCTCGGACCGGCTTGGGCTCCCCGATTGGTTTGCATTGAACCCGGCACGCATGTGCCCGTGGGTGCCCAATTTATCGGCTCGTGCAATTGACAGGTAATCCGTCAACCTTACGCCTATCCCCCTAGATTCGAATATCCGAACTGCACACGTTGTCGCCGTGTAATGGATTGCGCCATGACAACGGCGCTCTGAACTGCGCGGCGTCGCCTCAATCACGACCAAGCGTTCGGACGCCTTCAATCGGATGCAGCGGGCCGACCGCGTCTAAAGCAAATGGAACGGTCGGCAGCAGACCATGGGTTGCCCGGTCGGAGGCGGGCGCAGTTATCACGGAACGCTATTCGACCGACCTACCCGAGCACCGAAATTGCACCGAAAAAACTGGCTTGATGCGCGCATTTCCTGTAATTCATTGACTTTTATAGTAAAATTTGGTGGGCCCGGCAGGATTCGAACCTGCAACCAGACGGTTATGAGCCGCCAGCTCTAACCGTTGAGCTACGGGCCCGCCATGCCGCCGCGCGTGGCGAGGGCGCACATGCCTAGGCTGCAACGCGGTCCTCTGCAAGCCCTCTGCCGTTCAATTCGGCGCAGTCGCACAATCTACACATTGGTTGCTAATCTTCGAGCAGGCTTGAATGCCTGCGGCTCAGAGATCGAAGGAGGCAGCAATGGGCACTACGATCCTGCGGGTGGCGAGCGTGGCTGCGATGGCTATTACAATGGTCGCCGCGGTCGTCGGTATGGCCCGGGCGGAGGACAAACGTATGGAGCGCACGATCACGGTCTCGGCTAGCGGAGAGATCGCCGCCGAACCCGACATGGCGCGAATTCAATCGGGCGTCACGACCGAGGCAGAAACCGCGCGCAATGCGCTGGCCGCCAATTCGGCTGCGATGCGCAAGGTGATCGATGGTTTGAAGTCACGCGGCATCGACCCGAAGGACATCCAGACCTCGTCGTTTCGCGTGGAGCCGCGCTACTCGGAGCGCGTCAAAGGCAACGCGCCCAAGATCGACGGCTACCGCGTGCACAACCAAGTGCATGTGGCGCTGCGCGATCTCGGGAAGGTGGGCGAGGTGCTGGACGAATTGGTGGCGCTCGGGGCCAACGAGATCGGCGGACTGTCGTTCGAGGTCAGCAAGGCCGAAGAACTGAAGGACGCCGCCCGCAAGGAAGCTGTCGCTAACGCCCTCAGGAGGGCGAAGCTGTTGGCGACTGCTGCGGGCGCAGAGGTCGGCGAGGTGATCTCGATCACCGACGAGGCGATGCAGTTCGCGCCGCGTGGCCCGATGTTGACCCGCGCCGCAGCGCCGGGCTCAGTGCCGATCGAGAGCGGTTCGCAGACACTCGAAGCACGCGTGACCGTGACCTGGGCTTTGAAGTAATTGGCGCTCTGAGCCACGAGCAATCAGAAGAAGGCTCGATCCCTCAATCGAGCTTGACGACTTCGACTTCGACAATGCTCGGGCCGCTTGCGCCGGGCTGAAGTGCCCAGTCGTCGAAGTTGCGCATCTCGCCGGCACTGCGCAGCTTCTTCAGCGCCCGCAGGTTGACCGTCGCCGTCACCCAGCCCGGCTCGTTCATCGTTCCCTCGGCGAGTACGCCCGTCTCCGACACAAGCGCTTCGGACGGCACATAGACGCCGGCCGCGCCAGTGTTGCGGTCCACGGCAGGCGACCAGAGCGCATCGCCCACGGTCGGGCTCTGCACTGTGGCGATTTGGTTCTCCAGTGCCCGGGCCATCGAGCCAGTCCGGACGCGATGATAGCCCGCCACGCGCTCGGTGCACGATGGGACCAGGATCAGCTCGGCCCCGGCCTCCGCCATCGCCCGCACCAGCAGCGGAAACTCGCTGTCGTAGCAGATGGCGATGCCGATCCGGCCCAGCGCGGTATCGAATACACGCACAGGCCCGCCAGCCGAGATCCCCCAGTCGCGCTCGAACGGCGTCATGACGAGCTTTTCCTGCTCGCCAATGACGCCGGACGGCGTCACGAGCTGCGCCGCATTGACGAAGCGGCCGTCGTCCTTCAGCACGGGCCCGCTGCCGACCAGGATGTGGACCTTATGCATGGCCGCG
This sequence comes from uncultured Alphaproteobacteria bacterium, assembly GCA_963847435.1. Lineage (GTDB taxonomy): Bacteria > Pseudomonadota > Alphaproteobacteria > Rhizobiales > Hyphomicrobiaceae > CAWJZR01. The sequence goes on from CAWJZR010000021.1 coordinate 182,562, forward strand.
AGCTCGGAATGGAACGCAACGCGCTCCCCCGCGATCTCTGCAACCTTGTGCAGGGTCGCTTTCAGATCGCCATAAACCTCCGGACCGAAGCAGGCCGCTTGCTCGATCGCCGCGTACTCCGGAAACACCAACAGCTCCGCGCCCGTGGCGGCGCCGTCAGCGACCCACTTCGCAACTTTCTCCTGCCATTCCGGCAACGAAGCCGGCTGCCCGATGGGGTACTGCGCGGCAGCGATGGCGATCTTGCTGGGTGCATTCATGGCGGTTCCGGTAGGGTGGCTATGCCCACCCCCTCTCTGATTCCAAAAGGGGTTTTGGAGGCGTCTCCGAGGGGGTCCATGTCGGAGACATGCCCAGCGCGCGACACCCTATTCGCGATGCGGAATCTACAGCGGCTTCATCCAGAACTGCAGCCGCTTCGGCGTTTCATGCGGCTGGTCGATGTCCTTCCAGACGAACTCGGCAAAGATGTCCACCGGCTTGTAGCCACGCTTGGTCCAGAAGCCATCGAGCGGCACGTAGTCCTTTGGCTTCAGCGGATGGTCGTCCGGACGTAAAACTCGGCAGAACGTGGAGTGCGTAAACCCTCCGAGCTTTCGTGGCCTGGGCTTCCCGTCCATCGAAGAAGGCGTGGCCGAGGCCATGCCCGCGGTGGCTTTTCAGAAGAACGGATTCGCCGCAGTAGAAGATCCGTGCAGGATCGTAGGCTGCCGCGCGGAAGGGAGCGATGAACTCCTGGTCGGACTCGAGCATGGGACCGCCGGTCGAGGCTCCAACGATGTCGGCACCGTCGTACGCGGCAATGCACACGGCACCCTTGGCGGCGGCGAACTTGGCCAGATATTCCTGCTCGTAGGCGAGAGTGCCGTCGTAGAGATAGGGCCAGTCGCGGAATACCGTCATGCGCAAATGCGCCAGCGCCGGCAGCGCGGACACTAGCGCATCACCTGTCAGCGATTTGACCTCGAGCGCCACAACCCGTTCCTCACACGCTGAACACCGCGGGGCGGCTTGGCCTTGGATGCCGGTGCCTTCTCGATCTTATTCTTGGCGCCGACGATGACGATACTCGGCTCGTGCTTGCGGGCCTCGTCCTCGGCCATCGCCGCATAGGCGCAGATGATCAGCTTGTCACCAACGCAGGCTTTGCGCGCGGCCGCACCGTTGAGGCCGATCACTCCCGAGCCGGCCTTGCCTTCGATCACATACGTCGCGAAGCGTTCGCCGTTGTCGATATTGTAGATCTCGACCCGCTCGTTGAGCAGCAGCCCGGAGGCGTCGATCAGCTTGCGATCGATGCTGATCGAGCCTTCGTAGTTGAGATCGCATTCCGTGACGGTGGCGCGGTGCAGCTTGCACTTCAGCATCGTCAGAAGCATCGGCGGCCCTCCTCGGGGTCGATCATGTGCGCAGTTGGCGCTTTATGCGTTTAGGTGGCCCGGGTTCAGCCGGAAACCTGCGCCAGCCAGTCCGTCAAATTGTAGTACGTGGTGACGCGGGCGATCTTGCCGTCGCGCACGACAAAGAATGTTCCAGCCGGCAGGATATAGGTCTGGCCCTTCGCGTCGGGAAGACCGGTGTCGGTATTCAGGTACGTGCCGTGTACATTGAACTCGGCCGCAGCGCGGGTGCCATCCTTCGACACCATCACCGTAACATTTTCGAGGCGTTCCTTGTAATTGTGCTCCATGCGGGCGTTGAAGGCGCGGAACTTGTCCTTGCCGTTGCGGCGCTCGCCCTGGTTGACGTCGTGGATGACGTCGTCGGTCAGCATGTCGATCATTGCAGCGGTATCGCCGCGGTTGAACGCCTCGTAATAGCGGCGGATCAGGGCGGCGGTCTCGACGCGGACCTTGCTCTCGGCTTCGGACATGGGCGGCTTTCTCCCTCCAGATTGACGAATTGTTGCCGCCTCATAGCAGGAAGCCCCGGGCCATTCCATGCGCTTGTCACACGCGCAGGATGCGGCGTGGCGTCATCACCCGATCGGGTGGGAGGCGCCTCTTGCCGCGGCCGAGATCTCACCCGAGGGCGCGACGCCGCGGCGATAGAGGTGCCACGTCGCATGCCCGAGGACGGGTAGCGTTACGATGAGCCCGAGGAAAGCCGACAGGATGGAGATCACGGTGAGCACGCCGATGATAGCGCCCCAGCTAAGCATCACGACGGGGTTCTTGAGGACGAGGCGGATGCTGCTCACCATCGCCGTGACGAAATCGACGTCGCGGTCATAGAGCATCGGGAAAGACACGGCTGAGAACGAGAACACCACCAGCGCGATGAGCGCTCCCACAATATTCCCGACGGCCAGGAACAGCAGCCCGCTCGGCGTCGTGAAAATCTGCGTCAGCAAATCCTTGAAGCCGGTCATCTCGCCGCTGAGGAAGCCAAACGTCATCAGCGCCGCGATGTCCATCCAGATCACGAACGTGAACGAGGTGATCAGCGCCATCCAGCGCAGGTCGCGCCCCGCGGCGTAGCGGATCGAACCCAGCACCCCCGCCCAAGACAACGTCTCACCGTTCTCCAACCGGCGAGAAATGTCATAGAGGCCGGTCGCCATGAAAGGCGCGATCAGCACGAAGCCCATGGCCAGCGGGTAGATTAGGTAGGGCACGTTGTAAAAGCGAACGAGCACCAAGAGAATGAGGCCGCCCACACCGTAGAAGGCGCCGAAGAACAGGCTGTAGCGCCCGCCTGCCCGCAAATCATTGACCCCCGCGGCCAGGACTTCCACGAGGTCGGAGCCGGCGAGGGATCGAACTTCCGGCCACGCCTTGGGCGTCGCGACGGCAGGCTGGCTGGTGCTGCTCATAGGGCTCCCCGGAATTCGTTCTCGGCCGATCGAAAGAATGGCTGACGCGTACGACTATGACAATGGCCCGGCGATGGATGCTCGTTTTCACACAACTGCTGTTGCAGCGTGCAATCTAGTCAAAAAGAGCCACCCGGAGCATCTGGCGGGTGAGGAAGTGTGATAGCTCTGTTCAAAGCGTCTCCAAAGCCAAATCAGAACGTGAGTTGCACACGTCAGGCGGCGTTTACGCCAGACGCCAAGTCCCGAGTAGCAAACAGGCTGTGCGCGGTGGCACCACGCACGGTCTGTGGAGGAGGTAACGAATGTCCGCAAGTCTGATCGAAACACTGGGCGCATCGTTGACGCCCGAACTGTTGAATTCCATCGGCAAGCTCACCGGGGAGCCGTCCGGAGCGATCGGCAAGGTGCTCGGCGCCGCGCTGCCGACCATTCTGAGCAGCATCGCCGGCGGGGCGCAGCAGCCGGACTTCCTCGAAAAGATCCTCGGCATGGCCAACGAGGTCGCGGGCCAAGGCAGCCTGCTTCCCAAGCTGGGCACCATTATCGCGCAGGGGACGCTGCCGGCACCGCTGCTGGCGATCGGCGAGAAGCTGCTCGCGCTGCTATTCGGAAACAAGGCGGGCGCACTAGCCGGAGCGCTGGCAAGCCTCGGCGGCGTACGGTCGTCATCGGCCACGACGCTTCTCGGACTCGCCGCACCGATGGTGCTCGGCGCTCTCGGCGACAAGGTTCGCTCGTCCGGCCTCAACGCGATGGGTCTAGCGAGCCTTCTCGGCAACGAACAAAAAAGCTTCGCTGCGCTGGTGCCTCAGGGTCTCCTGGGCGTGCTGGGCTCCGGGGCGGCGACTGCCGCTGCCACGGGCGTTGCCGCGAAGATCACCGGCATAGGCCAGGGAACACACGCGCCGGCCCCTCAGGCTCACGCACCGATTGCGACTGCGGCCGCTCACACGCACAGCCACGCGCCTGCCGCTGCCCACGCCACTACAACGCACACCGTGAGCACGCCCGCTGCGCGCCCGTCTGCTGCGGCGGCCTCGCCGGCAATACCCCATCACCACGCCGCCTCCGGGGGCAGTCGATTAGGCAGCCTCGCGATGTGGTGGGCGCTGCTCGGCCTGATGGGCGCGGGCATCTGGTATTGGTACATGCACTCGCCCGTTGGCTTGCCGAAGGTCGCAGTCACAGCTCCGGCCGCCAAGGTCGAAGCTCCCGCGGTCAAAGTTGAAGCGCCGGCGCCCGCGGCTCCGAAGGTGGAAGCTCCCGCGGTGAAAGTCGAAGCTCCGAAGGTCGAGGCGCCGAAGATCGAAGCTCCCGCTGTGAAAGTCGAGGCTCCAAAAGTGGAGGCTCCGGCTGTGAAGGTCGAGGCTCCAAAGGTTGCCGCGCCCGCTTGGTCATTTGCGCCGAGTCTCACCGAAGGCCGCATGATCGAGTTCATCCAGGACGGCAGCCGCGCGGTGGACAAGACCACATGGTTCGACTTCCCGGAGATCACGTTCGAGACCGCCTCGGCTGAACTCACCGGCGCTGCCAAGGCACAGGTCGGCCGCATCCATGAAGTGTTGAAGGCCTACCCCGCGGTTGCGCTCAAGATCGGCGGCTACACCGACAACACCGGCGATCCGGACCGCAATCTGAAACTCTCCGACAACCGCGCCAAAGCCGTCATGGCCGCGCTCGTCGCCATGGGCGCCGCGCCGGCACGCCTGGAGGCCGAAGGCTACGGCCCGCAGTTCCCGGTCGCCAGCAACGACACCGAGGAAGGCCGCGCCAAGAACCGCCGCATCTCGCTGCGCGTGACGAACAAGTAAGACACCTTTTCGGCTTCGGATTTGCTCAGTGCCAACTGCGCCTGGCTGGAAACAAACAACGGGCGGCTCGCAAGGGCCGCCCGTTTTGGTTTTGGCCGCCGACGCCAATTCCAAAACATTGTCATCCCGGCATTGAATGCCGGGATCGCAGTCTTAACGGGCCTCGGAATTGGCGGAAGATTGTGTGCGGGCGCAGGGCAAGCCCCGAGCGTGAATGAGGGAAGCGTAGTCCCTCGCATCATCGAAAGTCGGCAGGATAGGGTGTCCTGACGGTTTTCACTGGAATCTCGAGATGCACCATCGCCTGCTCTTCGAGAGCATAACCTTGAAAAAAATTAATTGATGCGAGATCAGGGTCGGGGGACGGCGAATTCACCGTCATTACGAAGCCAAGCGGATAGAATGCAATCTCCGAGAATACAAACAGCTTCGATTGCTCGAGCATTCCACTAAGGCCACTCTGTCGAGTGGCTGTAGAGTTGTGCACATCATAATAATAGCAATATACCCGGAACATTGGATCAATGCGCAAAATGTCACGATTGAGAACATAGCGCGTGCGCGACAACTGCGTGTGAGCATCGGAAAACTCTTCGCCACATGCGCTTAGAAACATAGCCACAAGTTGCTTATGGACACGCTGCGGGCGGATTTCAAACGGAACATTAAGCGTAGACTTGTCAAAAGTCGGGGCGCTGAGAACACGGTGGGCCTGTTCTGCAAAGCAGGTGAATGAGGGAACATACCAGCTCCCGGTGTGATTATTGCAACCCTCACAAAGTGTTCGTTCGCCGGCGCCTTTTTGTTCAATTCGCCGGGAAATCGCGGCCCCCCTAACAAATAGACCCTTTCCAGAGTAGCGGATCACCTTCTTATCGTTGAAAGACGATTTTGGGGGAACGTGCTCAAAGCTATCTACTGGTCGCAAGCGGCAAATGCGACAAAGATCGGGCATTCTGCAAGTCCCCTACATGAGCACCTCGACAACCGGAAAAGCCGCCGGGTTATCCGGCGGCCGTCAATTGCAACGTAGATCTCAGTTGTCGAGGAAGCTGCGCAGCTTCCGGCTCCGGCTCGGGTGCTTCAGCTTGCGCAGCGCCTTGGCTTCGATCTGGCGGATGCGTTCGCGGGTGACCGAGAACTGCTGGCCGACTTCTTCCAGCGTGTGGTCGGTGTTCATGCCGATGCCGAAGCGCATGCGCAGCACGCGCTCCTCGCGCGGCGTGAGCGAGGCCAGCACGCGCGTGGTCGTCTCGCGCAGGTTCGACTGGATGGCCGCGTCGATCGGCAGCACCGCGTTGCGGTCCTCGATGAAGTCGCCGAGGTGGCTGTCCTCCTCGTCGCCGATCGGCGTCTCGAGGGAGATCGGCTCCTTGGCGATCTTGAGGACCTTGCGCACCTTCTCCAGCGGCATGGCGAGCTTCTCGGCGAGCTCCTCCGGCGTCGGCTCGCGGCCGATCTCGTGCAGCATCTGGCGGCACGTGCGCACGATCTTGTTGATGGTCTCGATCATGTGCACGGGGATGCGGATGGTGCGCGCCTGGTCGGCGATCGAGCGGGTGATCGCCTGCCGGATCCACCACGTGGCGTAGGTCGAGAACTTGTAGCCGCGGCGGTACTCGAACTTGTCGACCGCCTTCATCAGGCCGATGTTGCCTTCCTGGATCAGGTCGAGGAACTGCAGGCCGCGGTTGGTGTACTTCTTGGCGATCGAGATGACGAGGCGCAGGTTGGCCTCCACCATCTCCTTCTTGGCCTGGCGGGCCTCGCGCTCGCCCTTCTGCACGGCCTTGACGATGCGGCGGAACTCGGTGATCTCGAGGCCCGTCTCGGAGGCCAGCGTGTGGATCTCGTCGCGGATCTGCGTCGATGTGCTTGCTTCTCGTGCTTGATGAACTGGACCCACTTGCGTTGCCGACCGTCGCGCCATGCGCTCGAGCCAGGTCTGGTCGAGCTCGTTGCCGAAGTACTCGTCGATGAAGTGCTGGCGCGGCACGCCGTAGCTGTCGGCCAGCCGCATCAGGCGGCTCTTCCAGCGCGACCAGGCTGCTTGTTGATGCAGTAGAGCTGCTCGACCAGGCTCTCGATGCGGGCGTTGTTGAGCGAGAGGCTCTTGACGTCGCCGATGATCTCGTCGCGCAGCTTGTCGTAGGCCTTCTGCTGCTGGCGTTGAACTGCTCGCTCGCCACCTGCATCTCGACCTTCTTGTCCTGCAGCTTGCGCAGCTTCTTGTAGGTGCCGGCGATGTTGTCGAAGGTCTCGAGCACCTTGGGCTTGAGCTCGGCCTCCATGGCGGCGAGCGACAGCGCGTTCTCGTAGTCCTCCTCGTCGTCGATGCTCGCCTTCGGGCGCGGCTCGTCGTCGGCCTCCTCGGCGCCGCTGGCGGCGGCGGCGGCCGGCGGCGCGTCTCGCCGGCAGGACGCGGCACGGCGGCGGCGCTGCCTTGGCCTCGGGGCCTTCGTAGGTGGCTTCCAGATCGATGATGTCGCGCAGCAGGATCTTGGCCTTCGTTCAGCTCGTCGCGCCAGATGATGATGGCCTGGAAGGTCAGCGGGCTTTCGCACAGGCCGGCGATCATCGCCTCGCGGCCGGCCTCGATGCGCTTGGCGATGGCGATCTCGCCCTCGCGCGAGAGCAGCTCCACCGAGCCCATGTCGCGCAGGTACATGCGCACGGGATCGTCGGTGCGCTCGGTCGGCTCGGCGCGGGCCTGCGGCGACGGCAGGAACGCTGCGGCGGTGACGCGCGCGGCTCGCTCCTCCTCCTCGGCCGGCTCGTCGTCGGCAGCGGTTTCCGCGCCCTCCTCGCCTTCCTCGCTCTCGACCACGGTGATGCCCATGTCGGACAGCATCGACATGGTGTCCTCGATCTGCTCGGAGGACACCTCCTCGGAGGGGAGCACGGCATTCAGCTCGTCATAGGTGACGTAGCCGCGCGCCTTGGCGGTCTTGATGAGCTTCTTGACCGCCGGATCGGACAGGTCGAGCAGCGGGCTGTCGCGCTCGGGGGCTTCCGTGGTGGCGCCGTTTGCCGCTTCTGCATTCTTGGGGTTAGCCATGAGTTCAAACCATCCAGACTACGACTGGGGCCAAGGGACAGGGTTCACCGGGCAATAAAGCCGCCCGGGCCCGCTAACCGACGACTACGGTGGAGACGGTTACACCTCCGGCGGCCCATGATGAGCCAACCGGGGAAGCGGCGTGCGATCGCGACATGTTCGTCACTCCCGTAGGCATGCCTTCATGACCCGGACCCAGAGGGGTCCGAGCCAGTGGCCCCACTCAAAGCAAGCTGGCGCTGAAGATCATAGATCCGCGCCTGCGCTTCCTCATCGCCGTGCTCATGCCACGCACGTTCCGCCGCTTCGAGCGCCTGCCGAAGGCCGATCTGCCGTGAATGGAACTCGAGGGCGTGGCGCCAGCCAGCTTGCACCTCGGTTCTCTCGGCGTCAGGCTCCGCAAATCGGTCGCTCTTGTGCGTAATCGCGCGCTCGACCGAGTCCACCACCCGGTCAAAGCCCGTTTTGCTCAATTGGGAGCGCAGCGACGTGCTGTCAAGTGAATTGTCAAGGGCCTGCACCGAAAGGATGCCATCGCGTAACCGGGAAAGCGCAGATGAGGTGAACGGCAACTCAGCGAGTTGTTCCGCGTGGTCCTCGATGAGCCAGGGATGATTGAGGACGGTCCGCAGAAGCAGGGCTTCCCGCAGGGGCACGCCGGGCGCTTCCAAGTTAGCAAGCCGGCTGGAGCGAAGAGCGGAGCTTGGCTGCGCTTTCGGCTCGGGGTCGTAGGGTGTCGGCGGCCACCGGCGCTTGGCGGGATAGCTGCCGCCGTTCCTCGGAGCGGGGCCGCCGCCGCGAAAGCCTTGGCCGTTGCGACGATCCTGCTGGAAGCCGGGCTTCGACGGCTGGTTCGTAGAAGTTTGAGGCCCGTGACCCTGCATCGGACGCACACGCGGGGACGTTTCGCGCTTCATGAGCGCGGGCGGGCTGGGCTCGTAGTCATGCTCACTGTCGAACTGCTCGAACGGGTCGAATTCCGCGGCCGGATGCTCGCTCGCGTCAAAGGGTGCGAAATGCCCCGGCGACGGCTCATCCGCGAATGTGGGCCGGGATGTTGCGACGGGGCGGAAAGAGGGGACAGGTGCCGGCGCGACGCGCTCGGTAATGCCGAAGGCGGCGTTGAAACGCTGGCGGATATCGCGCTCATAATGGCTGCGGACCGATGCATCGTGAATGCGTCCCACCAATTGGCGGAGTTGGGCTTCGAGTTGCGCACGGCGCTCGGGCGTGGTCCAGGCGCCGCCCGCCCATTCGCGCTGCCACAGCACATCGACGAGAGGGAGCGCCTCGGCCAGTTTCGCCTCCATAGCCTCTGGACCCTGTTGACGGATCAGATCGTCAGGATCGAGCCCATCTGGGAGAAAGGCGAACGCGACGCTGTGCCCGGCCGTGAGATGGGGTAACACGGTATCAACGGCGCGGAAGGCCGCTTTCTGACCGGCGCTGTCTCCGTCGAAGCAGAGGATCGGCTCGGGAACCACGCGCCATAGCAGCTTGACTTGGTCCTCGGTCAACGCGGTACCGAGAGGCGCAACGGACTCCGGGAAGCCGGCCTCCGTCAGCGCGACCACATCCATGTAGCCCTCGACCGCGATGACGCGGTTCTTGTCATGGCCGGGGCCGCGAGCGTTGGCGGCGTTGAACAGGATGTGGCCCTTGTGAAATAGCGGGGTCTCAGGTGAGTTCAGGTATTTTGCGATGTGACCGCCGCCGGGCAGCACGCGATCAGTATCGAGGGCGCGGCCACCGAAGGCGATGACGCGGCCCTTGAGATCGGTGATCGGAAACATCACGCGATTGCGGAACCGATCGTAGGCGACGGGAATGTCCTCGCCCGAAATCAGCATACCCGAGGATGCCATCTCCTCGACCGTGAACCCGGCCTTCGCAAGGTGCTCGCGCAGCGCCGACTTGGAGTTGGGCGCAAAGCCGATGCGGAACTTTTCGATGGTGGCGGGCTGCAAGCCGCGCTTCTCAGCGACGTAACGGCGCGCCTCGCTGCCGGCCTTCCCTTTGAAACAATCGACGAAGAAAGCGGCCGAGGCCTCCAGTAGCGCGTAGAGCCGCTGGCGTTCGTCATGCCGGGCTTCCTCCCGAACGTCCGCCTTCGGCATCGGCACGCCGGCCTCCTCGGCCAGCCTTTCGACGGCTTCCGGGAAGGCAAGACCTTCAGTCTTCATCAGAAAAGTGAAGATATCGCCGTGCTCCCCGGACGCGAAGCAGTGGTAGAAGCCTTTCTGATCGTTGACGAAAAACGAGGGCGACTTCTCGGCCTTGAACGGTGACAACCCCGTGTATTCGCGTCCCTTTTTCTTGAGCGCGACCTTGCGTCCGACGACCTGACTGACAGGCAATCGCGCGCGGATTTCATCAAGGAGGTGAGGGCTGAAACGCATGCCGTCTAAATATGCGATTCGTGCCTGCTCTGGCTGATCGCGGAGAGATGGCGAGAGACCGCCCCCGCAATCCACAGGTGTCCATTCAAACGAGGAGCAGCCCGCCGCGTGAGACGAGGCGGGCTGCCGAAAGACGCGAGAATTGAGCCTCTGAATGCGCTAGGCCACAGCAGCTTCCCTCGTGGATTTCCGCGCTGGCGGCGAACGACGTGATTTCAAAGCCTTGAGGATATCCAGCTTGTCGATGCTGCTGCCCGGGCAGGTCTTGTCGGTTTGGGGCACTTCCCGATGGAACAGCAGGGAATGCACAGGCAACCGGAAGCGACGCTGAACCGTATCGACCACGGTCAGCACGCTTTCGAGTTGCTCGCCCTCGAGGCGATCGTGACCAGTATCGAAGTTTCCGACCATCTCGAACATGAACGCGCCCACGTTCATCCCATAGCCGACACTGGCCGGGATCTTGTTCCAGTCGCGGCCTGTCCAGATCATCCCGTCTGGCGCAATCGTGACGTGTTGGGCGATGTCGTCGAAAGCGCAGGTGCCGACGTGGAAGCGGGCCATACCCTCGATCGAGGCAAGACCGCGATAGTCGGCGTGTGCGGGATACCAAGTGTGATGCATGTCGACGCGCCATACATTGCGCGTCCAGGAAAAGTTATAAACCTCGTCGACGAATTCGCGCGGCGAAAGGGCGCGGTAGGACGCGTGGCAACCGGTGGGGGGCATCGGGTCACTCGCTACTGACGCTGAACTGCTAAACCTACGACCAAGGTAGCAGCGCGACTGCAGCGTGCCAACCCTTAATCCACAACGGGACGTTGCGCAGTGCACACGATGCAGTGCAACATCCCGTTGAAACCGTTGTTAATTCAGCAAAGATTTGACGGCGCCGCTGGCCTTGCCGAAGTCCATTTGGCCGGCATAACGCTCCTTCAACGCCGCCATGACTTTGCCCATATCTTTGACGCTTGCAGCGCCGACTTCCTTGATCGTGGCCGCAATGGCGTCCTTCGTCTCCGCCTCGCTCATCTGCTTGGGCAGGTATCCCTCGATGATCGCGATTTCGGCTAATTCCTGGTCGGCCAAATCCTGGCGGCCGCCAGCCTGATACTGCTCGACCGAATTGCGACGCTGCTTGATCATCTTGGTGAGCACGGAAAGGATGTCGGCATCCGAGATCTTGTCCTTGCCGGAGGGGCGCGCATCAATATCGGCGGACTTGATCGCGGAATTGACGAGGCGCAGCGTGCCTACGCGCAACTTTTCACCCGCCTTCATGGCGGTCTTCAAGTCGTTGTTGATGCGCTCGCGCATGGGCGGCTCTCCTTGAATTGGGGTTGGCGCTGTTTAGAGCCCGGCGGCCGGCCGGGCAAGCGGGCCTCGCAGGCGGGAGGGCGAGATGGGCGGCTATGACGCGATCGTCGTTGGGCTTGGCGGCATGGGCTCGGCTGCGCTCTACAACCTGGCAAAGCGAGGCAAGCGGGTACTGGGTCTCGAAAGATTCGATCTCGCCAACGCGTTTGGATCCAGCCACGGCGCGACGCGGATCATCCGCCTCGCCTACTTCGAGGGCAGCCAGTACGTGCCGCTGGTACGACGCGCGCACGCGCTGTGGCACGACCTGAGCCGGGAGGCGGGGCGGCCGCTCATCCGCATCACCGGATCGCTCGACTTGGCGCCGATAGGTGAGGGGACGGTCGAAAGCTCACGGCAGTCTTGCCTTGATCATGGGCTCGCTCACGAGATGCTGGACGCCCGTGAAGTCATGCGGCGATTTCCAGCCTTCGCCTTACCGGCCGGCCATCACGCCCTGTTACAGCCCGACGGTGGCTTCGTCATGAGCGAGGAGGCGATCCTGGCTCATGCGGGCCTCGCGCAGCGCCACGGTGCCGAGGTCCGAACAGGAGAGGCCGTCCTTTCATTCGGATCGACTTCCGGCGGCGTAATCGTGGAGACGGAGCGGGGGCGATACTCAGCCGGTTCACTGGTGCTGACGGCGGGGCCGTGGATGCGCGAACTCATTCCAGACGCGCTTGGATGCCTTGCGACGACGAAGCAGACAATAGGCTGGTTTGCGACATCCGATCCGAGCCGGTTTCGCTTAGGTGCCCTCCCGGTCTTCGTGCTGACCTCGGAAGAAGGCGTATTCTATGGCTTCCCCGAATACGGCCAGCCGGGCATGAAGCTCGGCGGTCCGCACGGCGCCCGCGACCCCATCGATCCCAACGATCCCGATCGAACGCCGTGCCCAGCGCATGTCGAGGCACTGCGGTCATGCCTCGCGCGTTACTTGCCCGGCGCGGCAGGTGAAGCTCTCATGCTACGCGGCTGCATCTATACGGTGACGCCGGACGAGCATTTCATCATCGACCGCTTGCCGCAGAGTCCCAACGTGATCGTGGCGTCCCCCTGCTCCGGGCACGGCTACAAGTTCGCGACCGTGATCGGCGAAATCCTCGCCGACCTAGCGACCGGCGGCACCACACCCCACGACATTTCCATGTTCTCGCTCAATCGCTTGCAGAAGAGCGCTGCAGCGGGTCGACCTGCTGATTGGGGTTAGTTCGTCGCATATTTACTGCCCGATAATGCAATCGTGCCATGGTTAGGACGCTCTTCAGCCACCCTCGGCGTATACCGACGGAATGTGGCATCGGCCATAAGGCCGGAAATAAACCGAGAGCGGGGAGTGCGTATGGTGTGCGTTCTGCTGCGTCCGGCGATTGCCGCCACGCGGCTCGGTCGGTCGCGGTGTCGAAGCACCGTTCCGGCGATAAAATCCGTTGTGCTCGGCTTGGCCGCGGCAGCGATGCTGGCTGGCTGCTCGAGCGGGTCCGATCGGGCACCCGACGCACGCCTGGCGCCGGCGTCGAAGCGCTACACCAACAAATCCTACAGCGCCCGCGTCGTCGCAGATGGCTCCTCGATCCCCAAAGGCGGCGGCACCTATAAGCTCGGCTCGCCCTACAAGATCGGCGGGCGCTGGTATGTGCCCCGCGAAGAGCCGACCTACGACCAGATGGGCGTGGCCTCCTGGTACGGCGAGGATTTTCATGGCCGCAAGACCGCCAACGGCGAAGTCTACGACATGAACGCGCTGACGGCGGCGCATCCGACGTTGCCCTTGCCATCGTACGCCTACGTTACCAACCTCAACAACGGCCGCACCGTGCTCGTCCGGATCAACGACCGCGGTCCTTACGCCAACGACCGGCTGATCGACCTATCGCGCCAGACATCGCGCATGCTGGGGTATGAGGGACACGGCCTCGCACGGGTCCGCATCCGCTATGCCGGCCGCGCTCCTCTCGATGGCAACGACATCTACGAGCGACGCTTCCTGGCGAGCCAGTCCTGGTACGGTGGCGGCGCGGTCGCATCGGCGCCAACATATGCTCCGCCACGAGCGATGACCCAGGCGCCTGTCATGGCGGCGCGTTCGCAACCCGTGGCCGATAGCGGCTTTCCAGTCGAGGAACAGCCGCGTGGCTGGTCGGTGACGTCCTATCGCGCCAGTCTTGCCGGCCGTCCCGCCGGTCTCGGCGGGCCGTGAGCCGGGCGGCTAACCTCCGAAGTGTGTGCGAGCGGCATCGGCGGCGGCGCGATCTCGCCATTATGGGCCGCCACCGTGGACGGCTGCCGGCTCCCGCGTTGACTCGGGTTCGAGCGGAATCCAATAGTGACGGCAGCAAGAAACGCCGTTCGGAAACGTACACATGCTGGGACTGCTGTTACGGACATGGCTTTCAAAGAGGCTGGGCCATGCCATCGTGGTGGCGATGTTGTCGCTGGCGCTCATGGTGCCCGCGTTCGCGCAGTCGGGCGACTACCAGAGCCGCGCCAAGTACGCGGTGCTGATGGATGCCGCGACCGGCGCCATTCTCTATCAAAAAAACGCCGATGAGCTGGTGCCGCCGGCCAGTCTCAGCAAGCTGATGACCCTCGCCGTCCTGTTCCGCACTTTGAAAGGCGGGAAGCTCTCGACGACCGACGAGTTCGTGATGAGCGTCAACGCCTGGCGCAAGGGCGGCGCGCCGTCGAGACCTCGGCGATGATGGTGCCAGTCAACACCAAGGTGAAGCTGTCGGAGCTGATCCAAGGCATCATCGTCCAGTCGGGCAACGATGCCTGCATCTCAGTCGCCGAGGGCATCGCCGGCATCAGAGGACAACTTCGCCAAGCTGATGACGGAAGAGGCTCGCCGCATCGGCCTCAAGAAGTCGACCTTCGGGAATGCAACCGGGCTGCCCAATCCGAGCGCAGCTGATGAGCGGCCCGCGAGCTCGGTCAACTCGCTCGATTCCTCATCCGCGAGTACCCTGAGCATTATCCCGTGTTCGGCCAGAAGGAATTTCCCTACCGCCAGCATAAGTTCATCAACCGCAATCCGCTGCTGTTCCTCAGCATCGGCGCGGACGGCATGAAAACCGGATTCATCAAGGAAGCGGGCTACGGCCTCGTCGGCTCGGCCGTCCAGGATGGCCGGCGGCTGATCGTCGTCGTCAGCGGCCTCAACACCGCGGAAGAACGCAAGGACGAAGTCGCTGCGCATCCTCGAATGGGGCTTCAAGAGCTTCACCGAGTTCAAGCTGTTCGACGAAGGCGAAGTCGTCGGGCAGGCGCGGGTGTGGGGCGGCGATCGCATGTACGTGCCGCTGACCGGCAAGGGCGAGCTGCGCGTGATCCTGCCCAAGCTGCCGGTCAACCAGAAGCTCAAGGCCGAGATCGTCTACAAGTATCCGCTGAAGCCGCCGATCAAAAAGGGCGACCAGGTGGCGACGTTGCGCGTCATCGAGCCATCCAACGCTCAGAACGAAGTGCCGCTCTATGCCGCCGAGGATGTCACAGCCGGCGGCGTGATGCGCCGCGGCCTTGACACCATCGTCCATCTCGCGTTCCGGTGGATCACGCTCTAGGCAACTCCGTCGACGGAAGCGGGATCGGCCCAGAGAGCACGTAGCGAGCACATAGGCCACGGTCCGTTAGAGGCATGGCGGCGAGCACGACGAAACGCGGCATGTTCATCACGTTCGAAGGCGGCGAGGGGTCCGGCAAGTCCACCCAGGCGCGTGTCCTCGCCGAGCGCCTGCGCGCGCCGGCCACGAGGTCGTTCTCACCCGCGAGCCGGGCGGCTCCGCCTTCGCCGAGCACGTGCGCGCGGCTGATCCTCGATCCCGGCACACCGCCGCACGGCGCTCTCTCGGAAGCGCTGCTGTTTTACGCCGCGCGCGCCGATCATCTCGATGCTGTCATCCGCCCGGCGCTCGTCGCCGGCAGGTGGGTGATCTCGCGATCGCTTCTCGATTCGACCCGCGTCTACCAGGGTGCAGCGGGACGGGCTGATCCCGAGGTCATCGATCGCTGGAGGGCTCGTCGTCGGCTCTGACTGCCCCCGATGCTGACGCTGATCCTCGATGTCCCTGCCGATTCCGGTCTCGCCCGCGCCCGGGTCCGCGGATCATCCGAAGAAGCGGATCGCTTCGAGGCCCGCGAGCTGCAATTCCACTCCGCCTTGCGCGACGGCTTTCGCAAGCTGGCCGACCTGAGCCCGGCCGCTGCGTTGTGATCGACGCGACGGGCGACATCGAAACTGTTGCCGCCCGCGTCTGGTCGGCCGTTTCCGCGCGGCTCGGGGTAGCCTGATGGCGCGCGCTCCCGCAACGCAGGAGATCGAGGCGCTGCCCGAGGCCGACCGGCTCGAGGGCTTCCCGCACCCGCGCAAGACAAAAGTGCTTTTCGGCCACGAGACGTCCCAACGCGCACTGGCGGACGCCTTCGCTTGCGGCCGCATGCACCACGCTTGGCTGATCACCGGTCCGGAGGGCATCGGCAAGGCGACGCTGGCCTACCGCTTCGCGACCTTCTTGCTTGCAGGCGTGAGCGAGCGCGATCCGTTCGGGCAAAGCCTGGAGATCGACAGCGATACGACCGCCTTCCGCCAAGTCCGCGCGCTGTCGCATCCCGGTCTGCTTCTGCTGCGCCGTGCGTGGGACTTCAAGGCTAAGCGGCTGATGACCTCGATCAGCGTCGACGAGGTGCGCCGGCTGCGGTCCTTCCTCGGCCACAGCGGCGGCGAAACGGCTTGGCGCGTCGTGATGGTCGATCAGGCCGACGACCTCAATATCAATGCCGCCAACGCACTGCTGAAGTCGCTGGAAGAGCCGCCGCCGCGCACGATATTCCTGCTGCTCTCTTCGCAGCCGGGACGCCTGCTGCCAACCATCCGCTCCCGCTGCCGCACCCTCGACCTCGCGCCGCTTCCGCTCGAGGCGTTGCGCAAGGCCACCACGCAGGCGCTCACGGCTGCGGAGCAGGAGCATCCAGCGCATTCGCAGTGGCCGGTGCTGGAGAGGCTCGCTCAGGGCAGCGTCCGCCGCGCCATTGCGTTGTCGACGGGCGGCGGCATCGCTCTCTATGAGCGGATCCTCAAATCCGTCAGCGACCTGCCCAAGGTCGATTGGCAGGCGGTGCACGCGCTGGCCGACGAGTTGGGCGGAGCCGCCAACGAGCAGCGCTTCGAGCTCTATTTTGATCTGCTGCTCGACCTCCTGACGCGGTTGATCCGTGCTCAGGCAACAGGCCAGGCGCCCGAAGCGGAGATGCAACTCGCCCATCGTCTGATCGGGGAAGCGCGGCTTGCCTCGTTCGCTGAGCTGTGGGAAACCATCTGGCCGAGAAGGCCACCGCGCTCGCGCTCAACCTTGACCGCAAAGCGCTGATCCTCGACACGTTCGTCCGGCTCGAGGCGGCCACCCGCTGACTGGCGCGCCAAAAGCGCAGTCCAGCCGTATTTCGCAGTCTGAAAGATCAAGCTTGTGGCTCAAAAATTCTACATCACCACGGCCATCTCCTATCCCAACGGCGCCGCCGCATATCGGCCACGCCTACGAGGCGATCGCCACCGACGCGATCGCGCGCTTCGAGCGGCTCGACGGCAAGGACGTGTTCTTCCTCACCGGCACCGACGAGCACGGGCTGAAGATGAAGCAGACGGCCGACAAGGAGGGCATCACGCCCCGCGCGAGCTCGCCGACCGCAACGCGGCGCGCTTTCCGCGAGATGGCGAGGCGCTCGGCCTGTCGAACGACGACTTCATCCGCACCACCGAGGAGCGGCACTACCGCTGCGTCGGAGGAGATCTGGCGGCGCATGGCAGCCAAGACCGGCGACATCTTCCTGAAGAAGTACGCCGGCTGGTACTCGGTGCGCGACGAGGCCTACTACGCCGAGAGCGAGACCGAGGTCGGCGACGACGGCGTGCGCCGCGGCCCGCGAGGGCACGCCGGTCGAATGGACCGAGGAGGAGACCTACTTCTTCCGCCTGTCGGCCTACCAGGACAAGCTGCTCGCGCACTACGAGGAGAATCCCGATTTCATCCTGCCGCCGGAGCGGCGCAACGAGGTGGTGAGCTTCGTCAAGGGCGGCCTGGAGGACCTGTCGATCTCGCGCACGACGCTCGACTGGGGCATCCCGGTGCCGGACGCGCCGACGGCGCACGTCATGTACGTGTGGGTCGACGCGCTGACCAACTACATCACCGGCGCCGGCTTCCCCGACGAGAGCAACCCGCGCTGGCACTACTGGCCGGCCGACGTGCACGTCATCGGCAAGGACATCGTGCGCTTCCACGCGGTCTACTGGCCGGCGTTCCTGATGTCGGCCGGGCATCGAGCTGCCGAAGCGCGTCTTCGGCCACGGCTTCGTGCTGAACAAGGGCGAGAAGATGTCGAAGTCGGTCGGCAACGTGCGTCGATCCGTTCGACTCTCGTCACAGCCTACGGCCTCGACCAGGTGCGCTACTTCTTCCTGCGCGAGGTGAGCCTTCGGCCAGGACGGCAACTACAGCCACGAGGCCATCGTCAACCGCATCAACGCCGATCTCGCCAACGACCTCGGCAACCTGGCGCAGCGCTCGCTGTCGATGATCGCCAAGAACTGCGGCGGCGCCGTTCCGGAGCCGGGCGCGTTCACGGAGCGGACAAGGCGATCCTCGGCGCAGCCGACGCGCTCTACGTCGGCCGCGCGAGGCGCGATGGATCGGCAGGCGATCAAGAAGCTACCTCGATGCCGTGTGGGCGTGGTCGCGGATGCCAACCGCTATTTCGCGGGCGAGGAGCCGTGGCGACAAGAAGCAGACCATCAAGCGCATGGGGACGATCCTCTACGTGACGGCGGAGGTGGTGCGGCAGGTGGCGATCCTGGCGCAACCCGTGATGCCCGCATCGGCGCGCGAAGCTGCTCGATCTGCTGGCACAGCCCGAGCACGCACGCTCGTTTGCTTCATTGGGCGAGAAAGGGCGCTTGAAACCAGGGACTTTGCTGCCCGCGCCGCAGGGCGTCTTCCCGCGTTACGTCGAGCCGAAGGACGAGACCGCCGAAGCCGCGCCCGTGAAGCCGCAGAAGCAGAAAAAGCAGCCGAAGGGCGAGAAGGGGTGACGCTGCGATCGTTGGCCCGCTAGGACCACCGATCGTCTTGCCTCTCGGGAACCGGCTCAAATGGCGTCCGTTCCGCTCCTGCGACCCTAACAAAGGGAGGACGAGGACATGCCGGCAGATCCCATCGTGGTGGCGCGTGCAGCATACCAAGCGTATGTCGAAAAGGATCGTGCAGCCTTCGAGGCGCTGATCGCTGAGGACTTCCACTTCACCAGTCCGCTCGACAACCGGATCGACCGCGCCACGTACTTCGAACGCTGCTGGCCGAATAGCGAGACGATGGAAGCGTTCGAATTCGTGCGCATGACCTCCGACGGCCCGCGCGTGTTCGCCGTTTATGAAGGCCGGAGCACCAGCGGCAGGCGCTTCCGCAACTGCGAGATCGTGACCGTGCGTGGGGGCCGGATCACCGACGTGGAAGTCTACTTCGGCTGGGATGTGCCTCACGAGGCGCCGGACGGTGGCTTCATCGATCCCGCAGCCGAGGTCACGAGCCTCGGCCAAGTTTAAGCCCCGTCGCCTGTCGCATCAGGGTGTCGATGGGCGGCGCGCCGCTACTGGAATAGTGGATGCTCCGCGACGATCTGGGCTTATTGCATCGCAGCGCGGGATGCTGTTTACGTGCTGGCTCGATCGCCGAGGACGCGTTCATGCTCGTTGACCACCATTGCCATTTGGACTTTCCCCAGTTCGCCGCAGACCGCGCCGGGCTCGTCGCCCGCGCCAAGGCCGCCGGCGTCGTCACGATGGTGACGATCTCCACCCGCATCCGCCGCTTCGACGAAATCAAGGCGATCGCTGAGAGCCATCCCGACATCTGGTGCTCGGTTGGCACGCATCCACACCAGGCGGACGAGGAGCGCGGCATCACCACGGCCGAGATCGTAAAGCTGGCGCAGCATCCGAAAGTGGTCGCCATCGGCGAGGCGGGCCTGGATTATTTCTATAAACACGGGACGCCCGCCGCGCAGGCCGAGGGCTTTCGCGCCCACATCGCGGCGGCGCGCGAGACCGGGCTGCCGCTGGAGATCCACACTCGCGACGCCGACGAGGACACGCTCGCGCTCCTGCGCGACGAGCATGCAAAGGGGGCTTTCCCGGCGATCCTGCATTGCTTTACCGGCGGGCGCGAGTTGGCGCTGCGCGCGGTGGATCTCGGGCTCTACGTGTCGTTTTCGGGCGTGGTGAGCTTCAAGAAGAGCGAGACGCTGCGAGCCATTGCCAACGAGGTGCCGCTCGATCGCATCCTGGTCGAGACCGACGCGCCTTTCCTGGCGCCCGAGCCGCATCGCGGCCGCACCAACGAGCCGGCGTTCGTAGCCCACACCGCTGCCGCCCTCGCGAAGGCGCGGGGCATCCCGGCCGCCGAGTTTGCCGCCGCAACGACTGAGAACTTCTTCCGGCTGTTCAAGAAAGCAAAACGGCCGGCTGGCGCGCATCCGGGGGAGGCTGCTGCGTGAGCTACCGTTTGACGATTCTGGGCTGCGGCTCGTCCGGTGGCGTGCCGCGCGTCGGTACGATGTGGGGCGCATGCGACCCCGAGAATTCAAAGAACAGCCGCCGCCGCTGCTCCGTGCTGGTCGAGCGCCTGACCGGTGGTGCCCGCACGGCTGTTCTCGTCGACACTTCGCCGGACCTGCGGGAGCAGTTGCTGGCGGTGCGTCTCGAGGCAGTCGACGGGGTTCTGTTCACCCACGACCATGCCGACCATACCCACGGCATCGATGACTTGCGCATGGTCGCCTATGCGATGAAGAAGCGGGTGGACTGCTATTTCGATCCGGTGACCAAGGCGAGCCTCGTCGAGCGCTTCGCCTATTGCTTCAAGACGCAGCCGGGCTCGAGCTATGCGCCGATCTTGACCGCGCGCGACGCCCTGCCGGGGAAGATGCTTACGATCGACGGCCGCGCAGGGCCGGTCGCCGTGATGCCTTTGAAGCAGGAGCATGGCGACATCGTTTCGATGGGCTATCGCTTCGGCGGCCTCGCCTATTCGCCCGACGTCAGCGATATTCCGGAAGTCACGCTGCCGCTCTTGCAGGATCTGGATGTGTGGATCGTGGATTCCCTGCGGTACACGCCGCATCCGTCGCATTTCCACGTCAAGCGCGCGCTGGAGTGGATCGAGCGGTTAAAGCCGAAGCGCGCGATCCTCACTCACATGACGGCCGACATCGACTACGAGACGCTGCGTCGGGAATTGCCGCCGAACGTTGAGCCCGCCTACGACGGCATGGTCGTCGCGTTCGATTGATCGTCAATTAGGTGCTCCCCTACGAGGGCTGTGGGCACCTGTTGGGCGGCGCCGGTGCCGTCTACCGCGCACCGCTCTTCATGGACCACTCCCGATAGGAGATCGTGCGGCCGTTGTCCGTCAGGTCGGGCAAGCACAGGGAGACGAATAGCGGCGCCACGTCCTCCGGCAACGGCAGCGTCGCCGGATCCTCGCCGGGGAAGGCCTTTGCGCGCATCTGAGTGCGTACTGGTCCAGGGCTGACGATGTTGACGCGCAAGCCAGAGTTGTCTGCCTCGGCGGCAAGCGTGCGAGCGAGCGCCTCGACGCCGGCTTTGGATACGGCGTACGGGCCCCAGTAGGCTTTGTCGCCGGCAGCTACACCCGACGAGACGAACACCGCGCGGCCACCCTCTGAACGCTGCAGTAGCGGGATCAGAGTGCGGACCAGCCGCCAGTTGGCGTTGAGATTGATGTCGATGACGTTCTGCCAGGCGTCGGCGGAGACATGGCCGAGCGGCGAAAGGGGACCGAGTACTCCAGCCGTCGCCACGAAAATGTCGAGCTTGCCCCAGCGCTGGAAAAGCGTCGGGCCAAGCTGATCGATGCGATCGAACTTGCTGAGATCGAGCGTCAGCAGGGTGGCTGTGCCACCGGCTGCATGGATATCGTCGTCGAGCTCTTCCAACGCACCTGCCGTGCGAGCCGTGATGACGACGTGGGCGCCTTCGGCAGCGAGAGCTTTCGCGACTGCCCTGCCAATTCCGCGCGAGGCCCCGGTAACGAGGGCGACCTTACCTTTGAGGCGCTTTTGGACGGCCATGCAACACGAGCTCCGGCAAGGTATGGGGAAACGTTGTCCGACGCTGGCGAGACGAGCGCATCGGACAGGAGAGACAGCTATAGCCGCAGCAGGTCCGGATCAAGAGTAGCGCGTGCAATCACGCGGTATTTTGGATGGCTACCCGTGGGAGAATGAATTGGTGGCACCAGGGCTGCCTCTTGCGCCGTCCTCAGCGCGCTTCCGCCAGCAACGAGAGCTGGCGGGGCGAATGCTTGACGGACCGTTCTGGTCGGTCAGCTCGGTCGGGTAGTCGCCGGTGAAGCAGTGGTCGGTGAACTGCGGGCTGCGCGCATCGCGGTGGTCGAGGCCGAGCGCGCGATAGATGCCGTCGACGGACAGGAAGGCGAGGCTGTCGGCGCCCATGAACTCGCGCATCTCCTCGAGCGACATGTTGGCCGCCAGCAGATCGTTCTTGCGCGGCGTGTCGATGCCGTAGAAATCGGGGTGCGTGATCGGCGGCGACGAGATGCGCATGTGCACCTCGCGCGCGCCCGCCTCGAACATCATCTGCACGATCTTCTTCGAGGTGGTGCCGCGCACGACGCTGTCGTCGATCAGCACGATGCGGTTGCCGCGCGATGACGCCGGCGTTGGCCGAGTGCTTGAGCTTGACGCCGAGCTGGCGGATGCGCTGCTCCGGCTCGATGAAGGTGCGGCCGACGTAGTGGTTGCGGATGATGCCGAGCTCGAACGGGATGCTGCTCTGCCTGGGCAGAAGCCGATGGCCGCCGGCACGCCCGAATCGGGGATCGGCACGATGACATCGGCGCTCGGCGGGCGCCTCGCGGGCGAGCTGCACGCCCATCTGCTTGCGGATGTCGTAGACGCTGCGGCCGCCGACGATGGAGTCGGGGCGCGCGAAGTAGATGTACTCGAAGATGCACGGCCGCGCCGGGCGCATCGGGAAGGGGCGGTGGCTTTCGACGCCGTCCTTCGGTGATGACGACGACCTCGCCGTTCTCGATCTCGCGCACGAACTCGGCGCCGACGATGTCGAGCGCGCAGGTCTCGGACGCGAGCACGTAGGATGTCGCCGAGCCGGCCCAGGACCAGCGGGCGGATGCCGATGGGATCGCGCGCGCCGATCAGCATGTCGTTGGTGAGGCAGACGAGGGCATAGGCGCCTTCGATCTGGCGGATGGCCTCGACGAAGCGCTCGACGATGCGCCGCCGCTTGCGAGCGCGACAGCAGGTGGAGGATGACTTCGGTGTCGGAGGTCGACTGGCAGATGGCGCCGGAGGAGATCAGCTCGCTGGCGCAGCGTCAGGGCGTTGGTGAGGTTGCCGTTGTGGGCGACGGCGAAGCCGCCGGTGTCGATATCGGCAAACAGCGGCTGCACATTGCGTCAGCGCCGGGTCGCCGGTGGTGGAGTAGCGGTTGTGGCCGAGGGCGATGCTGGCCCTTGAGGCGGCGCGATGACGTCGGCATTGTTGAAGTTGTCGCCGACGAGGCCGAGGCGGCGTTCGGAATGGAAGTGGTGGCCGTCGTAGGTGCACGATGCCGGCGGCCTCCTGGCCGCGATGCTGGAGGGCGTGCAGGCCGAGCGCGGTCATCGCGGCGGCATCGGGATGCCCAAAAATGCCGAAGACCCCGCATTCCTCGCGCAGTCTGTCATCGCCGTATCGCATATAGCCGGGATTATCGAGTACGCCGTCGGCATCGTTTTCGTCGTTCTCGTGCGCCATGGCTGCCTCCCGCTCAAGCATCCGTGTTGCCCAGCCCTATCGGTCCGGACCGCACCCGCAGCCCGATTGGAGACGCCCTCCCGGCTCAGCTATTGCCGACCGGCCCCGTCTGCCATGTGACGCTTATATGATACTCCTGCGGGTTTGCCACCGCTACATCTCGTCCTTGTGAAGGAAACACAAATCCCTGGTGCTCTCCTGCCGGTGCCGGAGCCGTCAGGGACGATGGCATGTAACGTAGCAGCACCTGCCGGATCGTGTTGCCTGTGCCCTTGATATAGGGCAGCGACTTCGCATCGCGCACCCAAGGGAAGTGAGTCTTCGGCTCGGGAAAGAACGACTCGTAGAACATGTAGGGGATGACGATCAGCATGAACCCCCGCAGCACGCCGAACATGAAGCCGGCCGTGCGGTCGACCATGCCGACGCGGCTGTCGAGGATCGCATCCGAGATGCGCGCCGTGATGAGGTGCACGACAATCAGTACGATCAGGAAGATCACGCTGCCGATGGCGATCTGCGCGATCGGCGTCTGAACGCCCATCTGCTGCGCCATCTCCTCGGCGAATTTCTTGTGATTGACGACGAAATACAGCACGGCGCCGGCGGCGACCGCCCACGACAGGATCGACAGCAGCTCGCGCGTGAAGCCGCGATACATCGCCAGCAGCCCGGAAATGAACGCGACCGCGAGCAGCGCAGGTCCAGGTAGGTGAGCGGCCCTAGCATGGTCCGAAGGTCCCCGAGCGGCGGTTGGCTGCAGCATGTAGACGCATGCAGCTCGAAGGCTCGATGTTCAGTGGCATGAGGACAACCCGTCCGCAAGTTCTTTGAGGTGAGCGATCCGGGTGAGCGCGACACGCGCGGACGCGGCGTCGGCCTCCCCCGCGGCGGGTATCACCGCGGCCCCGAAGCCGAGCTTGTGGGCCTCTTTCAGTCGCGTTGTCATGTGGGAAGCGGCGCGGACGGCCCCCGATAGCGAGATCTCGCCGAAGTAGACGCGGTCGCGCGGTAGCGCAACACCGGAAAATGACGACAGCAGGGCGGCGGCGGCGGCGAGATCGGCCGCGGGCTCGGCTATTTTGAGACCGCCGGCGACGTTCAGATAGACGTCGTGACTGGCGAAGCGAGACGCCGCAGCGGGCTTCGAGCACGGCAAGCAGCATCGACAAGCGATTGGAGTCCCAGCCGACGACGGCGCGGCGCGGCGTGCCGAGCGCCGACGGTGCAACCAGCGCCTGGATCTCGACCAGCAGTGGGCGCGTGCCCTCGACGCCGGCGAAGACCGCGGAGCCCGGGCTGGACGCCGTCACGGTCGCCGAGGAACAGCTCGGACGGGTTCGAAACCTCGCGCAGGCCGGCGCCGTGCCATCTCGAAGACGCCGATCTCGTCGCGTGGCGCCGAAGCGGTTCTTGACGGCGCGCAGAATGCGGAACGGGTGTCCGCGGTCGCCTTCGAAATACAGCACGGTGTCGACCATGTGCTCGATCACCTTGGGGCCGGCGATCTGACCGTCCTTGGTGACGTGACCGACAAGCAGCAGCGCGCTGCCCTGCGATCTTGGCGTAGCGGATGAGCGATTGGGTCGCCGCACGCACCTGGCTGACGGTGCCGGGCGCAGCATCGAGCGCGTCGGCCCACAGCGTCTGGATCGAATCGATGATGATGAGATCGGCGCGCTTGCCCTCGGCCAAGCGTCGCCAGGATGTTGGCGAGATTGGTTTCCGAGGCGAGGCCGACGGGCGCCTCGGACAGCCCAGCCGCTCGGCCCGCAGGCGCACCTGGGCCACCGCCTCCTCGCCGGAGAAATAGATCGCGCGGCCGACCCGCCTTGCGCAAGAGGGGCTGCAAGCTGAAGCAGCAACGTCGATTTGCCGATGCCTGGCTCGCCGCCGATGAGCATGGCCGAGCCCGGCACGATGCCGCCGCCGGTCACGCGGTCGAGCTCGGTGCTGCCGGTCGGTGAAGCGAGGCGCCTCCGCTGTGCTGCCGGAAAGCGATTTCGAGGGTCACGACGCGGCCGCGCGTCGCCTGCGTGATACCGGAGCCCGGAGCGCGGACCGGCGTCGGTTTCCTCGGTGATCGTATTCCATTCGTCGCAGGACGGCGCACTTGCCCGCCCAGCGCGACGATGTCGCGCCGCAGTTCTGGCAGACGAAGACGTTGCGCTGGGCTTTGGCCATTTCAGAGCGCCGCCGGGGACGGATGCCAAGCGGCATTCGCCGCTCCAGCCCCTCGCCGAGAGGAAAGGCGATAATACTGCCCGAATAGAACCCTCGTCATCACTGGATCCCCTCGACATAATCGCGATGGAACCGGCGCCCAAGCCGCGTCAGGATCTCATAGCCGATGGTGCCGGCCGCTTGGCGACACGCTCGATCGGCAAATCCGTCCGATAAGCTCGACCAATCCCCGCGCGCGGACCTCCGCAACAGCGCTGGTAATATCGACGGTGATGAGATCCATCGAGACGCGGCCGACGATGGGAAACACCTGATCGCCGATGCGACGCCTCGCCGCCTCGGTCGGTCGAGCCCGCGGAAAGTGCCGCGGAATGCCGTCGGCGTAACCGGCGGCGATGGTGGCGATGCGCGACGGCTCGACGACTTTCCATGTTGCCGAATAGCCGACGGTGTCGCCGGGACGGACGTCATGGACCTGCAACACACGCACCTTGACGGAAACCACCGGCTTGACCGGTGTCGGCCCGCCTTGGAAGGCCTGTCCGCCGTACAGCGCATAGCCGGGACGTACGAGTTTGAAGTGGAACGGCTTGCCGAGCATCAGTCCGTCGGAGGCCGCCAGACTGGCAGGCGCATCCGGCAGCATCGCTCGTCGCCGGTTGAACGCCACCAGCTGCTCGGCATTCATCGCCTGGTCCGGTTCGTCGGCGCAGGCGAGGTGGCTCATGACGAGAGTGACCTCGATGGCGCGCGCCAACTCGGAATCGGCCGCAAGGGCCGTGATCTCTTCATCCGATAACCCGAGACGGTTGAGCCCGCTATCGATGTGCAGCGCGGCCGGCAGCCGTCGTGCCCGCGAACGTGCCAACGCCGCCCACTCCCGCACGTCTTCCAGGGTGGACAACACCGGCCGCACGCCCATGTTCGCGAGCGCAGGGGCAGCGCCGGGCAACAAACCGTCGAGCACGTAGATGACGGCGCTGGGCGCCAGCAGACGGGCTTGGCGCGCCTCGTCCGCCGTGGCGACGAAGAACGTGCGGCAGCCTGCAGCTTTCAGCGCGGGGATCACCCGATCAGCGCCAAGCCCATAAGCGTCCGCCTTGACCACGGCCGCGCACTCGGCCGGCGCCACCAGCCGAGACAGCGACTGCCAATTGCCCCTCAGCGCTGCGAGATCGACGGTGATGACGCCGGTGGCCCCGGGCGGTGGCGTGGTCAAGCTCACTCGTAGCGCTCCGGCAGGTAGTCTTCCTTGGCAAGGTCGCCGAACCGCGTGTACTGGCCCTCGAACGCCAGCGACACCGAGCCCACCGGGCCATGACGCTGCTTGCCGATGATGACCTCGGCTTTGCCGCACACGCTCGCGTACTTCTGCTGCCACTCGAGGAACTTCGCATCTCCCTCCGACGGCTTGGCACGCTCGACGTAGTATTCCTCACGGAAAACGAACATGACAACGTCGGCGTCCTGCTCGATAGAGCCCAATTCACGAAGATCGGAAAGCTGTGGCCGTTTATCCTCGCGTTGTTCGACCTGACGAGAGAGCTGGGAGAGAGCGATGATCGGCACCGCCAGTTCCTTCGCCAGCGCTTTGAGGCCGGTGGTGATTTCGGTGATTTCCTGCACGCGGCCCGCGTTCGCCGCCTTCGACGAGCCGGACAACAGCTGCAGGTAGTCGACGATCAACAGGTCCAGGCCCTTCTGCCGCTTCAGCTTGCGGGCGCGCGCGGCGAGCTGGGCGATGGTGATGCCGCCGGTCTGGTCGATATAGAGCGGGATGCGGCTCATCTCCTGCGAGACGCGCACCAATTCGCCGAACTCGCGCTCGTCGATCTCGCCGCGGCGGATCTTGTTGGAACCGACGGAGGCTTGCTCCGACAAAATACGGCAGGCGAGCTGCTCGGCCGACATTTCGAGAGAGAAGAACCCGACGACGCCGCCGTCCGTCGTTTTCTGAGTGCCGTCCGGCTGCTGCTCGGCGCGGTAAGCCTTGGCGACGTTGTAGGCGATGTTGGTCACGAGAGCGGTCTTGCCCATCGAGGGACGGCCGGCGAGGATGATCAAGTCGGAGTGCTGCAGGCCGCCCATTTGGCGGTCGAGATCGCGCAAACCGGTCGAGATGCCCGAAAGCCCGCCTTGCCGCTGGTAGGCGGCATTCGCCATTTCGATGGTCGCGGTCAGCGCGCTGCCGAACGACAGGAAGCCCTGACCGTATTTGCCAGCCTCGGCCAGCCCGTAGAGGCGCGACTCGGCCTCCTGGATCTGGCTCTCGGGCGGGAAATCGATCGGCGAATCGAAGGCGGCGTTGACCATGTCCTCGCCGATGACGATCAATTGCCGGCGAGTCGCCAAGTCATAGACCGTTCGGCCATAGTCCTCGGCGTTGATGATGGTCGTCGCGTTGGCGGCCAGCCGTCCGAGATACTGGGGCACCGTCATGTCGGGCGAAATCGGCTCGGCGTTCTCAAAGAACGTCCGCAGCGTGATCGGCGTCGCCTGCTTGCCGGCTTGGATCAGCTTCGAGGTGATCTCGTAGATTTGGCCGTGCAGCGGATCGAAGAAATGGATGGGATCGAGGAAGCCCGTGACGCGGTCGAGCGCCTCGTTGTTGACGAGGATGGCGCCGAGCAGCGCCTGCTCGGCATCGATGTTGTGCGGCGCCTGCCGGAAGTGCATCGGCTCTTCGGCGCTGGCTGCGGCTCGAAGGCGATCGGAGGAGGTAGCGAGTGCGAGGTTCTGTGCCATGGATCGGACCCTATCGGCGGGAGCTCCGTTCCGCGAGCAGTTGACGCGTCCGAATCGGAGCCGCCCCGGGAGTTCTTACCGATACTCACAGATTCGCTTCACCCGGAGAATATCGGCTTGCCCGTGTCCCGAATCGAGTTGCGGATAAAGGCTTCGCGCGCAGGCGGAAGCTGCTCCTAGGAGTCAGGGCAGCTGGCCGCGTCGCAGGCCATCACTCCCCCGCCATGCGAGTCGGATGGGCGTCGCCCTGTTCGAGGGCGGCGAGACGCCGCTCGGCTTCCACGATGTAGTCGCGGGTGAGGGGCAGGCGCGCGACGTCTTTGGCCAATTGGATCTGGAATACCTCCAGTCCGCCGTAGCGGAACGAGGCCTCGGCGCCTGCGAGATACAACTCCCACATGCGCGCGAAGCGCTCGCCGGCAATGGCCACGGCCTCGTCGCGCCGGGCCAGGAAGCGCTCACGCCACAGCCTCAGCGTCTCGGCGTAGTGCAGGCGCAGCACCTCGACGTCGGTGACAAACAAACCCGAGCGCTCGATGACGGGCACGATCTCCGACAACGCCGGGATGTAGCCTCCGGGAAAAATGTAGCGCGCGATGAACGGGTCGGTGGAGGTGGGCGGGCCGGCGCGGCCGATAGTGTGGACCAGGGCGACGCCGTCATCGGCTAGGAGCCGCGCCAACGCCCGGAAGTAGGCGGGATAATGCGTCACGCCGACGTGCTCGAACATGCCGACGGAGACGATGCGGTCGAAGCAGCCGGTGAGGTTGCGGTAATCTTCGAGGGCGAAGGTTACGGCGTCCGAAAGGCCGAGATGGCTACTGCGGTCGCGGGCGATGGCCAGCTGCTCTCGGCTCAGGGTGACGCCGGTAACCTGGTTCCCTGTTAAACGGGCGAGGTAGAGCGCCAATCCGCCCCAGCCGCAGCCGATGTCGAGAACGGTATTGCCCGGCTCGATATCGAGCTTCGCCGCGATGTGCCGCTTCTTGAGCAATTGCGCGCGGTCGAGATTGCCTCCGGTCCCCGGCGCGAAATACGCGCAGGAGTACTGCCGGTCCTCGTCGAGGAACAGCTCATAGATGCGCGGGTCGATGTCGTAGTGGTGGGCGACGTTGGAGCGCGCGCGCATCGTGGGATTGAATTGGTGCAATCGGCGCTGCAGCCAGCGCAAGCCTGCCGGCAGGCGGGTCCAGCGTGGCAGCGGATGGCGGCCGATCTCGCGCATGATGAGTGAGACGAACTCGTAGAGCGACCCATGCTCGACGATGAACGTCCCATCCATGACGGCTTCGCCGAATGCCAGCTCGGGGTCCATGACGAGGCGACGTTCGAGAGAGGGCTCGCGAATCCGCACGGCGACGCGGGGCGAGGTTCCGTCGCCGAAGTGAAGCGCGCGGTTGCGGGCATCGTGCATGGTGAGATCGCCAGCGCGCACGACCCTAGACAGCATCAATTGCAAGGGAAGAAACATGACGAGGGAGGCACCTCCTTGATTGACCCCCCTCAAGCCGACGCCGTTCAGCAGCCGCCCCATAATAAGAAAACGACGCTCCGGAAATTGTTCCGAAGCGCCGCGAAGTCGTCACTTGCCACTGTCAGCAGCGTGGCGGCGTGCTGGGGGAGCCGGAGTTGAGGAGCCTCAGTTGGCGCGGCGTGAGAGCGACACGGCGTAGGCTTCCGAGCGGATCGCGAACATAGGGTCGCTTTTCGGGCCGGCAACGCCCTCCGCCAATTGGGTCGGATCGAAGATCCCCGCATCACACGTAGCGTTGTCCTCGATCGCCGTGATCGAAATGGTGCCGAGCGTCACCGACTTACGCTTCTCGTCCGGCCACGGCGACGTGATGTCGTTCACGGGGTCGCCCGCCTCGCCGAGAATCGCGACGACGCTGAATTGCGCCGGACCCTTGGCGAGCCGCTCCTGGAGCTCGGCAACGAGGAAGTCCGCCGGCTTGGCTTTTGCCTCGTCATCGGTCAAACCGGCCTCGCCGGCGAGCGGCACCAGCTTCAGCTTGGCGACATGGGTCTCATTCTTGGCATTAGACAGGCTGAACGCGTGGACGCTCCAGTAGTTGACCCCGGCGTAGCTTGCCGGCACGGGATACTCCGAAAGCCACTTGCCCTGCAGGTTGGTATTCGGATTTTCGGCGCCGAACTGCTTAATCTTTTCCGCGTCCGGCTTGCCGTCCGGTCCGGGCTGACGCGCCTGCAGGAAGCCCAGCATCTGCGACGGGGCCTTGGCAAAATGCATGGGCGCGCTGATGAAGGCGAAGTCGGACGACTTGCCGTCGGCTCCGATACGGAAGGCCAGCCCGCGCGGGGCCCCTTTGGTCGCGTCAGGTATCTTTGGATTGCCACCGCCCATCGAAAACCGTCCGAGAACGGGCCCCGGCTGGGTAAAGCTCGCCGAACGCGTCAAATCCCCTGCCGTCGGCGCCGGCGCATAAGTCCCCTTCACGCATTGCCCCTTGGCGTGAGCGGCCCGTGCCTTGTGCTTTCCGAAAATACCATTGAGTGCGTCGACGATCGATTCAGCCGACGGCTCAGCCGCCAAAGCCAGCGAAGGCAGGAATGCGCTGGGCAACGCCACAGCAAGCGCAGCTGCAATGCGCAGCCGGCAGATCGACCGAGTGTTCATGCCAAACTCCACGTTTCAAACATTTGGTCGGCGAAAATGGACTGGCCGTGATCGGGTCGTCCAATCACAACGCGGTTTACGCGTCTCAGGCTTGCATGTGAGTGCAAAAACGAAAGCGCCGGAGCTGGGAAGCTCCGGCGCTGAACGTGTGCGTCAACGCGCGCAAACTGTAGCCGAAAATCAGCCCTTGTCGTCCTCGCCCTCGGCCGGGGAGGCGCCTTCCTCGAACACGGCATCCGGGTCGTAGGTCTCGAGCTCGATCTTCTCGTCCTTGACCATGGTGACGTCCTCGCCGCGGGCCTGGCGGGCGGCCTCTTCCTCGGAACGGGCAACGTTGACCTTCACCTTGACGATGACTTCCGGGTGCAGCGCGACTGCGAATCTGTGAACGCCGAGCGTCTTGATCGGCTTGTCGACGCTGACCTGGTTCCGGTGGATGGTGAAGCCGCCGGCGGTGACGATCTCGGAGATATCGCGGGTCGAGACCGAGCCGTAGAGCTGGCCGGTGTCGCCGGCCGTGCGGATGGTGGTGAAGATCTTGCCGTTCAGCTTCTCGGCGACGGCCTCGGCGTCCTTCTTGAGCCTCGAGATTGTGGGCCTCGAGCTGGGCGCGCTTGCTCTCGAACACCTTGCGGTTGTCTTCGGTGGCGCGCAGCGCTTTCTTTTGCGGCAGCAGGAAGTTGCGGGCGTAGCCGTCCTTGACGGTGACGACGTCGCCCATCTGGCCGAGCTTGCCGATGCGCTGAAGCAGGATGACTTGCATGTGTTGTTCTCCTTATGAAGCGATTGCCGCGATTGAGTTGGAAGGTTCAGCCGCCCGGCGGGGGCGGTGGTGACGGTGGTGGTGAGTTGGGTGGTGATTGCGGCGGTGCCGGGTTCGCGGGCTTGCGCATCGGCCGCAGCGTTTCAGCGAGACCGAGGATGGCGACGAAAATCGGCGCTCCCGGTAGGACGATGATGCAGCCGTATAGCGCCCAAAGCGCGAACGGCCGCCATGCGAAGGGCCGCGTCGCATAGTGTGCGATGGCGAGGCCGAGCAGGACGTACGCGAAGAAGGCGGCACCGGCGATCGCCGTCGCTGCAAGTCCGCCGAAGCCACCCAGCGTGGACGCCGCGGTCGCAGCCAGAAGCGCCATCGGCGCCCAGCGCGGCAGCGTGATGCTCGCGACGTCCGGCCACGGGCGTTGCAGACGCCCGGAGGCGAGGGTGATGCGGCCGGCGAGCCAGAGATTGCCGAGCAGCCCCAGCATCCAAGAGATGGCGGAGAATGCAGGCAGCATGGTCAGCGCCAATGTCGCGAACCGCGCCAGATCGGCATCGCCGAGCGTCTCGGGAAGCCCTCCGCCCTCGGGCTGTTGTTTCAGAATGCTGCCGATCGCCGTTTTGAAAATTTCAAGCAGGGCTTCGCGGTCGGTTCCGACCATTCCCAGCATCAGGATCGCCAACAGCGCCGCGATCGCGCCCGCCCACATGACGATGCGCCCGACCGGGTACCATTCGACAACCGGCGCGCCCTCGTGGGAGGCGGGGAGTGTCCGGTGCAGCAGCGCGAGATAGCAAAGAAACGCGGCCGGCAGCGCCTGCGTCACCGCGTAGACGAGAGCAAAGTAAGGTCCTGCGGCGAGACCGAGAAACAGCCGCAGCCGCCGCGCCGGCAATGGCGGCACTGCGCCATCCGAGGCTGAGCCCGGCCATGAAGACGGGCAGCGGCGTGATCAGGAATAGGATGAGGCGGGGCACAAGCGGACCCGTCGTCGCCGAGGCGAAGACGATGGCCGAAATCAATCCGGCGCCGAGGCTCGCAAGAAGACCCAAGGGCATATTAGCAGCTGTCCCGCGGTGTGCGCGGTTAGAGGCGGAGCGATGTCCGTCCCAACCATAAGGCAGGTTACAGGGGTTAGGGCCAGGGACAGGTTGACCGTAAGGTCCTCTAGCCTGTCCCTGTAACCTGCACCCTTACTTCAGGATGTACGGCAGCAGGCCGAGGAAGCGCGCGCGCTTGATGGCTTTGGCCAGCTCGCGCTGCTTCTTGGCCGACACGGCCGTGATGCGGCTCGGCACGATCTTGCCGCGCTCGGAGACGTAGCGGCCGAGCAGGCGCATGTCCTTGTAGTCGATCTTCGGTGCATTATCGCCCGAGAACGGGCAGGTCTTGCGGCGGCGATGGAACGGGCGGCGGGCAGCGGATGGTGGCGACTTCGGCCATGGTTCAGCTCCTCCGATCCGGTACCAGGGTTGCCATCGCGCGGCGGACGCGGCGGACGCGCGGCCGCGGTCGCCACCAGCGCCGCCTTCGCGGTCGCCACGAAAGCCGCCGCCACCACCCGCGGACGCGAGCGGAACGTCGATCCGCCCTCGCGGGGGACGATCGCCGCCGCGGAAGCCGCCGCCGTCGCGGCCGCCACGGAAGCCGCCACCGCCGCCTGCACAGCCACCGCGGTCGCCGCCGCGGAAGCCGCCGCGATCGCCGCCCGGAAGCCGCCGCGATCGCCGTCGCGCCGCGCTCGTCGCGGTCGCTCTTGCGCATCTGGATGAGGGCTCGGTCTCGTGCTCGTCGACGCGACGGTGATGAAGCGGATGACGTCGGTCGAGAGGCCCATGCGCCGCTCCATCTCGGCGATGGCCGCCGGCGGAGCGTCGATGTTCATCAGCGAGTAGTGCGCCTTGCGGTTCTTCTTGATCTTGAAGGCGAGGGTCTTGAGGCCCCAGTACTCGGTCTTGCCGACCTTGCCGCCGCCTTCGGTGATGACATCGGAGAATTCTTTCGTCAGCGCCTCGACTTGCGCCTGACGAGATGTCCTGGCGCGCCAGGAACACATGCTCATAGAGCGGCATGGATATGCCTTTCCTTGCGTTGCGTTGATTGCCGCGGACTGCCGCGGTCATTTCTGTTCGGCGCAAAGCCCCTTTTGGGCCGGGAGCAGCGTGTCGGCAGCCGGAAAGGCCCAAAGGAATGACCCGAAAGAGCGGAGACACCGGGAGAGACGGAAATGCGCCTGCACGAGGAAGGCGCCACCCTGCTGCTGCAACTCATGCCCGCCTTAGCAAGCATAGAAACGCGCAGCCTCCCGTTCAGCCTCCGACCGGAGCGGGTGATGGCGCGGTTTATACGCGCTTCGGCGTGATTTGCAATGGGATCATCGGCCCAAGATGCCCATCGGCGCAGAGCGAACTTGATCGGGCGCGCAAATCGGCGATGCGCTTGACAGCGCCGCGCCGCCCATGCGTAAAGCCGCCCGCAAGAATGGCGCGATTGGACAGGGGTTGCAATGGCCATCGCATTCGTCTTCCCGGGGCAGGGCAGCCAGGCCGTCGGCATGGGCGCGGAGCTCGCCAAGGCGCTA
Organism: uncultured Alphaproteobacteria bacterium; assembly: GCA_963847435.1. GTDB lineage: Bacteria > Pseudomonadota > Alphaproteobacteria > Rhizobiales > Hyphomicrobiaceae > CAWJZR01. The sequence continues at coordinate 216,762 of CAWJZR010000021.1, forward strand.
TGCCGTCGGCCCGCGCCGTGTTCGACGAGGTCGATGCCGCGCTCGGCCAGAAGCTGTCCGCACATCATGTGCGAGGGCCCGCTAGGAGACCCTCACGCTGACCGAGAATGCCCAGCCCGCGCTGATGGCCGTGTCGCTGGCGGTGATGCGCGTGCTGGAGACCGAGAAGGGCTTCCAGCTCGCGGACAAGGTGAAGTTCGTCGCCGGCCATTCGCTGGGCGAATATTCGGCGCTTGCCGCGGCCGGGCGCATTCAGCTCGCCGATGCCGCGCGGCTGCTGAAGATGCGCGGCCAGGCCATGCAGGCGGCCGTGCCGGTCGGGCAGGGCGCCATGGCGGCGCTGCTGGGCGTCGGCAAGGACGTGCGGCCGAGAAGCTCGCCGCCGAAGCCGCGCAGGGCGAGGTGTGCCAGCTCGCCAACGACAACGAGCCGACGCAGGCCGTGCATCTCCGGCGCCAAGAGCGGCGATCGACCGCGTGCGCCGAGCTCGCCAAGGCGCACGGCGTGCGCCGCTGCCATGCCGCTCAACGTCAGCGCTCCCTTCCATTGCGCGCTGATGCAGCCCGCCGCCGACGCCATGGCCGAGGCGCTGGCGCAAGGTCGACGATCAAGGCGCCCGTCGGTGCCGGTGGTCGCCAACGTGCTGGCGGCGCCGATCTCCGATCCCGGCCGAGATCAGGAAGCGCCTCGTCGAGCAGGTGACCGGCACCGTGCGCTGGCGCGAGTGCGTCGCGCGCATGGCCGCCGACGGCGTCACCGACATCTACGAGATCGGCTCGGGCAAGGTGCTGGCCGGCCTCGCCAAGCGCATCGCGCCGACGCTCAATGCCACGACCGTCGGCACGCCGCAGCCGACATCGAGGCGGCGCTGCCGCGCGCTGCATCACGATAAGGATAGAGGACGTCATGTTCGAGCTCGACCGACAAGACCGCGCTCGTCACCGGCGCAACCGGCGGCATCGGCGGCGCCATCGCCCGCGCGCTGCACAAGCAGGGCGCCACGGTCGCCATCTCCGGCCGCCAGGCCGACAAGCTCGAGGAGCTGGCCGCCGAGCTCGGCGACGCGCGTGCACGTCGTGCCCCTGCGACCTCGGCAACAAGCGCGCAGGTCGCCAAGCTGATCGACGAGGCGATCGCCAAGCTCGGGCCGCGCTCGACATCCTCGTCAACAACGCCGGCCTCACCAAGGACAACCTGTTCATGGTGATGAAGGACGAGCAGTGGGACGACGTGATCGCCGTCAACCTGACCTCGACCTTCATGCTGATGCGCGCCGCCGCGCGCGCCATGATGCGCGCCAAGACCGGCTATGGCCGCATCATCAACATCTCCTCTGTCAGCGGCGTCATCGGCAATCCCGGCCAGGGCAACTACGCCGCCTCCAAGGCCGGCATGATCGGCATGTCGAAGTCGCTGGCGCGCGAGGTGGCCTCGCGCGGCATCACCGTCAACTGCATCGCGCCGGGCTTCATCACCACGCCGATGACGGACGCGCTGAACGAGAAGCAGACCGACGAGCATCACCAGGATGCCATCCCGGCCCAGAAGCTTCGGCACGCCCGAGGACATCGCCGCCGCCGCCGTCTATCTGGCCAGCAACGGAGGCCGGCTACATGACCGGCCAGACGCTGCACGTCAACGGCGGCATGGCTATGGTTTGAGGCGGATCTGGCGGCAAGCGGTAATGCCTCGGGAACGGCGAGACGGCCGTTACGGGACTGCTGGTCAAGGCCGATGAAGTGTGTTAACGAGCCCACTGATTTGCGGCGTTCGGAACCTGGGGAATAGCGAACGTCGGCGATGCTTGCGGCGCCGCGCGAGTCTGATGCTGCAGACTGCGCGTCGTCGATCTGCGGGCGCGTGGCCGCTCCGAACGAGGTCTCACGCCGAGTATGGTCGAGTCACTGAATACAACAGCAGCTGGATCAACGAAGCAACAGAGCCGAGGGATAGAACCGATGAGCGACGTCGCAGAGCGCGTGAAGAAGATCGTGGTCGAGCACCTGGGCGTCGAGGCCGACAAGGTCACCGACAACGCCAGCTTCATCGACGATCTGGGCGCCGACAGCCTGGATACCGTCGAGCTCGTGATGGCGTTCGAGGAGGAGTTCGGCTGCGAGATCCCCGACGATGCCGCCGAGCAGATCCAGACGGTCGGCGACGCCGTCAAGTTCCTCGAGAAGAACGCCAGCGCGGCCTGACGCCGTCCTGATCGCAACGTGCTAGGCCGGCGCGCTACGCGTCGCCTGTCGGAGCAAGGCTCGCACGGCGCGCAGGCGCCAGCCGGCCAGCTTGGCCTCATGCCGCCGAGCCGCAGATAGAGACAGTCCAGCGGATCTCGACGAAGACATCGCATGCGACGCGTCGTCATCACCGGGCTCGGCCTCGTCACGCCCGCTCGGCTGCGGCGTCGAGGCGAGCTGGTCGCGGCTGACTCGCCGGCGCAGAGCGGCGCGCGCCGCATCGAGGAGTTCGAGGTCGACGACCTCGCCTGCCAGATCGCGCTGCTTCGTTCCGCGCGGCGCCGCAGTCCGAGGGCAAGTTCAATCCCGACGATTGGATGGAGCCCAAGGAGCAGCGCAAGGTCGACGACTTCATCATCTACGCCATGGCGGCCGCCGAGCAGGCGATCGAGGATTCCGGCTGGAAGGCCGACACGCCCGAGAAGCAGGAGCGCACCGGCGTCCTGATCGGCTCCGGCATCGGCGGCCTGCGCGGCATCGCCGAGACCGTCGCTGCTGCTGAAGGAGAAGGGCCCGCGCCGCGTCAGCCCGTTCTTCATCCCGGGACGGCTGATCAATCTGGCCGTCGGGCTACGTCTCGATCAAGCACAGGCTCAAGGGCCCCAACCACGCCGTCGTCACGGCCTGCTCGACCGGCGCGCACGCCATCGGCGATGCCGCGCGCCTCATCGCGCTGGGCGATGCCGACGTGATGGTGGCCGGCGGCGCCGAGAGCCCGATCTGCCGCATCGGCGATGGCCGGCTTCGCCGCCTGCCGCGCGCTGTCCACCGGCTTCAACGACCACCCGACCGAAGGCCTCGCGCCCCTACGACAAGGACCGCGACGGCTTCGTCATGGGCGAGGGCGCCGGCATCGTCGTGCTGGAGGAGCTCGAGCACGCCAAGGCGCGCGGCGCCACGATCTACGCCGAGGTGATCGGCTACGGCCTGTCGGGCGACGCCTATCACATCACCGCGCCGGCCGAGGACGGCGACGGCGCCTACCGCTGCATGCGGCAGGCGCTGAAGCGCGCCGGCATCGCGCCGAGCGACATCGACTACGTCAACGCCCACGGCACCTCGACGCCGATGGGCGACGAGATCGAGCTCGGCGCCGTCGAGCGCCTGTTCGGCAACGCCGCCGGCAAGCTCGCCATGTCGTCGACCAAGTCGGCGATCGGGCATCTGCTGGGCGCCGCCGGCGCCGTCGAGGCGATCTTCTCGGTGCTGGCCATCCGCGACAACATCGCGCCGCCGACGCTCAACCTCGACAACCCCTCGGTCGAGACGGCGATCGATCTCGTGCCGCACAAGGCGCAAGAAGCGCGAGATCGACACCGCGCTGTCGAACTCGTTCGGCTTCGGCGGCACCAACGCCTCGCTGGTCCTGCGGCAAGGTGGCGTGAGGCGTCGGCAAGTCGGGCGGGATGCCGGCGACTTAACCAACAAGTCTGCGCGGGTCGTGCTCCGTTGCGATGCTCTTCGCCATAATTCGCGTCGGGTTCGTTTGGAACTGTGAAGGATGGCGCGCTGCCTCGATGATCGGCGGTCGCTCCCGAGCGCGAGCATCCCCGACCGGCGCATCGCCTCCTCTGGAGCCGTGAATGAGTAACCGCCGTCAGCGGCAAGACGACGACCAGCACTCAGCGCCCCGCGCAGCCCCGCGGAAGCGCTGGAGCCGGCGCGCGCGCCGACACGGCCCCGTGCGTCCAAAGTGCGGCGCGAATCGCGGTTCGTGAGCTCGATCGTGAAGTTCCTCAGCGGCATCTTGAGCATCGGTACTTGCCGCTGATGGCTATTGCCGGCGGCGCCGGCGCCTTCATCTACCATCAGTTCGAGCAGCCGGGCCCGCTGGAAAGCACCCGCGCCGTCGTCGTGCCCAAGGGCAGGCCGCATCGAGATCGCGACGCGGCTCGAAAGCGAGGGCGTCATAGCAAACCGCTGGACGTTCATTGCGGCGCATCTGATGCAGGGCTTCGACGACCGAGCGCCGCAACAACGAGCTCAAGGCCGGCGAATACGAGATCAAGCAGAACGCCAGCATGCATCAGGTGCTGGATGTATTGACCGAGGGGCGCAGCACTGTCCTCAACACGGTCACGGTGCCGCCGGGCTTCACAAGCCTGCAGATCGTCGAGCGCTTGCGCAACGATGCGAACCTGACCGGCGACATCACCGAAGTACCGCCCGAAGGCACGCTGCTGCCCGATACCTACAAGATCGTCGAAAGGGGCAACCCGGGCCGAGTTCTGGAGCACATGCGCATCAAGCAGCAGGACCGCGTGACGGCGCTGGGAACAAGCGCCAGCCGGACCTGCCATTCGAAACGATGGAGCAGGCCATCGTGCTGGCCTCGATCATCGAGAAGGAGACGGGCGCGCGCGATGAACGCGAGCGAGTTGCGGCTGTCTTCGTCAACCGGCTGCGCAAGAACATGCCCCTGCAGTCGGATCCGACCATCCTCTACGGGCTCTATGGGGGCGGGGTCGCAGTGGGGCAGGCCGATACTCCGCAGCGAGATCGACGCCAAGAACACCGCACAACACGTATCAAATTCGCGGCCTGCCGCCGACGCCGATCTGCAACCCGAGCCTCGACGCGATCAAGGCGGCGCTCAATCCGACGCAGTCCAAAGACCTGTACTTCGTGGCCGACGGGCAGGGTGGACATATCTTCACTGAGAACCTGAAGGACCACAACGCCGCGGTGAAGGTCTGGCGCCAGAAGGAACGCGAGATTCGCGCGGCGAAGGCTGCCGCAGCCCAGGCCGCTGGCGCGGTTCCGCTGCCGCCCGCCGCCGATGAAGAGCCGGAGACCCCGGAAGCCGCAACGGCGCCTGCTGCCACGCCGCCCGCGCCAGCCGCCGCCAGCGCCGCAGCCATCCCCCTGCCCACGCGTAAGCCGAAAAAGTAGGCGTGGCCGCGATTGCGCTGAGCTTGCTGCTTCAAACGCGCGCTTGTTGCTAAATTGGCCAGCCGCTAGATTGCCGCCCTTCCGGGCGGATCGTGGCAATGGACCGACCGGGAAGGATGGCGGCGGTGCCGTCCGATCTTCGGCTGGCGTTGCCGCAACCCGGCGCCGCAACGGGAATGCAACTCATGACGATCAAGAGCATGACGGGTTTCGCCCGCGCCGAAGGCCAGCACGGTGGCCTCGCCTGGATCTGGGAGTTGCGCAGCGTCAACGGACGCGGGCTCGATCTGCGCATGCGGTTGCCGCCGGGCTATGAGGCGCTCGAACCGATCATCCGTGAGGCCGTCGCCAAGAAGCTGACGCGTGGAAGCGTCACCGTCAGCCTCAACGTGCAGCGCCAGCAGGGCGCAACGCAGATCCGCATCAATGAAGCCGCGCTCGATCAGGTTCTCAAGGCGGCGGACCGGTTGCATCAACTCACCGGTTGCGAACGCCCCCGCGCCGAAGGCCTGTTGGCCTTGAAAGGCGTGCTCGAAGTAATCGAGGAGCCGGATGACGCCGACCTCGCCGACAGCCGGCGCGAGTTGATGATCGTGTCCCTGGAACAAGCGCTGAAGGGCTTGAGCGACGCGCGCGGAGGGGAAGGCCAGCGGCTCGCCACGGTGATCAAGGCGCAGATCGATGAAATCGCGCGTCTGGTCGCCGTCGTCGAGGTCTCCCCGGCACGCGCCTCGGACGCAATCAAGCGCCGCCTCAAAGATCAGATCGCCAAGCTGCTGGAGGCCGGTCCCGGGCTGGACGAGCAGCGGCTGCATCACGAGGCCGTGCTCATCGCGACCCGCATCGACGTCGAGGAAGAGCTGAAACGGCTGCACGGGCACATCGAAGCGGCGCGAGAGTTGCTCGCCGAACCGGGCGCGGTTGGCCGCAAGCTCGATTTCCTCAGCCAGGAGTTCAACCGCGAAGCCAACACGCTGTGCTCCAAGGCCAACGACGGCGATATCACCCGCGCCGGCCTTACGCTGAAGGCCGTCATCGACCAGATGCGCGAGCAACTGCAGAACATCGAATAGAGGCGCAAGAGCCCATGCCCCTGTCCCTGTTGCACGGCATTGAACGGCGCGGGTTGCTGCTCGTCCTGTCGTCGCCCTCCGGCGCCGGAAAGACGACGCTGGCGCGCGCCTTGATCGACAGCGATTGCAATATCGCCATGTCCGTCTCTGTGACGACTCGCAAACCGCGTCCGGGCGAGGTGCACGGCCGCGACTATCATTTCACCGACGCGGACGGGTTTAAGCGGATGCGGGATAGCGGCGAGTTGCTGGAGTGGGCGACTGTGTTCGGCAATTCCTACGGCACCCCACGCGCAGCCGTGGAAAGCGCCATCGCCGCCGGCCGCGATGTGCTGTTCGACATCGACTGGCAGGGCGCGCAGCAGTTGAAGGAGCGGATGGCGGGCGACCTCGTGCGCGTGTTCATCCTGCCCCCGTCGGGCGAGATTTTGGAAAACCGCCTGAGGGGCCGCAACCAGGATCCTCCCGAGGTCGTGGCCAAACGCATGGCCGAAGCTTCGAACGAGATCAGCCATTGGGCCGAATACGACTACGTCATCGTCAACGACGACATCGCCGCGAGCCTCGCGGGATTGAAGGCGATCCTGACTGCCGAACGCCTGAAGCGCGAGCGCCTGCTCGGACTGACCGGTTTCGTGCGCGAATTGCAGAAAGCACTTTGAACCGAGCCGCCGAGACAGCAGCAACGTTACGGCACTCGCCGTCGCGGACCGGATTGCAGCATGACAATGCAACGGACGAGTTATCGCTCCATCCCCGCCGGCGACCTGCCGGAGGGCCTGGTGCTTTTCGACGGCGTCTGTGTCCTGTGTTCCGGTTGGGTCAAGTTCACCATCCCGCGCGATGAGGCCCGGCGCTTTCGCTTCGCTGCGATCCAAGGCGGCTATGGCCGCTCGATCGCCGAGCGGTTGGGTATCGACCCCGACGAGCCCGGCACCAATGCAGTTGTCAGTAACGGATACGTGCATTTCAAGTCAGATTCAGCGCTGGCTGTGCTCGGCGGATTGCCCGGGTGGCGTTGGACGCGGATTTTCAAGGCCGTTCCAAAGCCGCTGCGCGACTGGCTCTACGATCGAGTTGCCCGCAATCGCTACGCTCTGTTCGGCAGGCACGATAGCTGCCTTATGCCGACGCCGGAGATGCGGGGCCGTTTCGTCGACGGCCACTGGTGAGCTACATAGACCGAACACAGCTTTTTTTCGTTTCAGCTGGGTACGCGCGGCGTGCCATCTTCACGTGACGAGGGAAGTCTGCCCGCCTGCGCGATGGCTATGGAGCACCAGATGAGGTTAAGGCATTCGCGGTCGACTGCGGCAGTGAGAAGTTGCAGTCTCGTTGCGATCTTTGGTGCGACGTATCTGGCAATGCTGCCGGCCGGCGCGCATGCGGAGGGAGCGATCGCGCTGGGCGTACCGGACGACGTCGCCAAGCAGGGGCTGGCGTTCGGCCGGTCGTGGAATGTCCCTAACGTCGATGACGCCAAGCAACGCGCGATGGAGGAATGCAAAACGGTACAGGGAGCGCCGCCTGCGACCCGGAAGCTCTGTAAAGTGGTCGCCACCTACGAGAACCAATGCGCCGCCATCGCGCTCGACAACAAGGCGGGTACGCCCGGCTGGGGCTATGCCATCGGCGATACCAAGGAAGAGGCCGAGGAAGGCGCATTGCGAAATTGCCAGAAGACTGCGGGAACGGAGCGGCAGAAATTCTGCGAGCTCGGCAACACTCGCTGCGACGGCAAGCCGACGGCCGAGAAGAAGCCCACGCACTCGGACACCGACACCACGACGAGCCGGGGGAACAGATAGAGCGAATGCGTCTCGCGGTCCCGGCGAGCACGCCTGCTCACATGACGACGATGCCGAGCGCGGACACGATGGCCCCCGCCTGCGCCCGCGAGATTATCGCACTCTTCAAAATGGCGATGTCGGCGAGGCTCAATTGTCCCAACTGCGCGCCGCGCAAGTCGGCCCCTTGCAACTTGGCCTGACGAAGCGTCGCCCCGAGCAGGTTGCAGTCCCGGAACTGGGCCTCGCGGAAGTCCGCACCGCTCAGATCCGCCTCGGTGAAATCGATACCGTCCAGCACAGCCTTGCGAAACGAGAAGCCGCGCAGGTTGGCATGGTTCAGCGCACACTGCCTGAACGTAATTCCGAGGTTCATAACCTCGGCCAGGTTGCCGCCGGTCAGCTTGCAGCCTGCGAATACGGCGTGGCCGAGTTTCGCGCGGCTCCAGTCGCAATTGCTGAAGTTGCAGGTCTCGAATTGCGCCGCCGCCGCATCGCACGAGACAAGGTCCGCTTTGGCAGCCTGCACGCCTTTCCAGTGCGTCTCCGCGATGCACGAGCCGCGCAGCGATGAGCCGGCAATTTTGCAACCGATGAAGGACGCTTCCGTAAAATCGAGCCGCGCGAGATCCGCCGCCTCGAAATTACAGCCCTGAAATTCCCAGCCGCGAAAATCCCGCGATCCCGGGTACTTCGCCTTCAGCGAGCCACCCGGGAACTGCTGATCGACGAGCGTGACAGTTGGTTGTCCTTTCCGTGCCGGAGTTACCATCAACCAGCTCCCCGCATCCGCTCCACCACCTGAGCAAGGCGTGCGAAGTCGGCGACGGAGAGCGCTTCTCCGCGCAATTGCGGGTCGATGCTCGCTTCTTTGAGCAGCAACTCGGGGAACGGCGTGAGCTGCTTCAGGCTAGCCCTCAGCATCTTGCGGCGCTGGCCGAACGCGGCGGCGGTCACCTGGCCGAGAACCTTGACCGAGCACGCGGGTTGCGGATCGGGCCGCGGCGTGAATTCGACGACTGCGGACGCAACCTTCGGCGGCGGCGTGAAAGCGGCGGGGGGCAGCGTGAGCGCGAGTTTGGGAACGGTTCGCCACTGGGAGATCACAGCGAGACGCCCGTAAGCCTTCGAGCCAGGCTCGGCAACGATCCGCTCGGCGACCTCCTTCTGGAACATCAGCGCCATGCGGTCGAACCAGGGTGGCCACGGCTCGGTCTCGAGCCAATTTATCAGCAGCATGGTCGCGACGCCGTACGGAAGATTGGCCACGATCTTTGCTTTTTCTGTATGGCCTTGCAGACCGTTGGGCGCACCTTCAATCTGCACCAGCAGCGTCGGCCAGTCGACCGTGAGCGCGTCTCCCATGTGAACGCCGAGCCGGCCAGGATAGCGTTCCGCGATCGCTTGCAGCACGGGCAAGCAGCGCTCGTCCCGTTCCACGACGACAACGCGTCCTGCGCCTTCGATCAGCAGTGCGCGCGTCAGGCCGCCGGGCCCAGGGCCGACCTCAATCACTGTGCGGCCTTCGAGCGGGCCGGCGAGGCGGGCAATCCGACGCGTCAGGTTGAGGTCGAGGATGAAGTTCTGGCCGAGGCTTTTCTTGGCGGAGAGCCCCAACTCGCGGATCACGTCGCGTAACGGCGGCAAGCCGTCGGGGCTGGCGCCAGGGCGGTCCTCGAGCGCGGTCATGGTGAGCCTGCCGCTCGGCGCTGGGCGATATCAGCCGCCAACCGCAAGGCTGCGATAAGGCTTGCGGTAGATGCGCGACCCGTTCCCGCAATGTCGAATGCGGTGCCGTGGTCGGGCGACGTGCGCACGAACGGGAGCCCCAGGGTCACGTTGACCCCGGTGTCGAATGCGAGCGTCTTGATCGGGATCAGCGCCTGGTCGTGATACATGGCGATGACGGCATCATAAGTTCTGCGCGCGGCGGCGTGAAAGAGCGTATCGGCCGGGTGGGGGCCGGTGATGTCGAGCCCGCTCTTGCGCAACGCCATCAATGCCGGGGCGACGACGTCGATATCCTCGCGACCGATGCTGCCGCCCTCACTCGCGTGCGGGTTGAGGCCGGCCACCGCGATACGCGGGCGCTGCAACCCGAAATCTTCGCGCAGAGCCCTAGCCACCGTACGAGCGGTGTCCGAGATGAGCTTGCCCGTGACCGCCTTCGGCACGTCCGCGAGCGGGATGTGCACCGTGAGAGGCACCACGCGCAACTCATCAGACGCCAGCATCATCACCGGATGCGCGCGGAACCCCGGCTGGTGATGCTCTGCCAGCGCGCCAAGAAACTCGGTATGACCGGGGTGCCGGAATCCGGATTGATGCAGCACGTGCTTGGCGATCGGATTGGTCACGACGGCGGACGCGTCCCCGGCCGCGACCGCCGCGACGGCCTGCTCGATGGCCGCGATGGTCGGTGCAGCATTGGCCGGATCAGGGCGGCCGGGATGTGCCCTCACACGCAGCGGGATCGGCATCACTGGCAGGCGGTCGGCAAACGCCGGTGTCGCTTCGCTGGGGGCAGAGACCTTTTGAACCGGGCAGGCCAAGCCGAGCTGCGCGGCGCGTTCGCTCAGTGCGTCCGGATCGCCGTAGAACACAAATGGAGCTATGCTGGCCTCGCGCCGCTGGGTCCAAGCCACCAGCGTGATGTCGAGGCCGATTCCCGCCGGATCTCCCATCGTTAGTGCCAGCGGCCAGCCAGCCGCCTCGAGGGTGCCCGGTTTAGGCATCAGCGATACACGATGCTGGCGCGCTGCCGCAGATCTTGCATGTAGCCCTTCGCCATGCGCTCGAATTCCTGCTGGCGCAGACCATCCTGGACGGCGGCGCGCTTGGCCTCGTCCGCCTTCAGAGCCGTGCGGCCGCAGACGACCCAGAGCTCGATGCCGCCCTGTCCCATCACGGCCGGCAGCATCTCGCCGTCCTTGGCGTTCAACAACAGGCCGCGCGTCGTCGCATCGGGGATGGCGGAAGGTTTGCGCGCACCTAGGTCCTCGAAGCGTGCACCACCGAGGCCCGACGCAAACGCCGCGGCCGATTTGCAGCCAGCGAACTTGGCGCGCGCGCCCTCGGCCTCGATGAACTTCTTGTCGACGATCTTTTGATCGAGCTTGGCCGCGATCGGCAGCGTAATGCGCTGAAGCTGCAACTCGACCTGATCGTCGGTGCCGGCGCTGGCCGGTGCGGTGGCGACAGCGCGATCGATGTCGCGCTCGGAAATGGCGATCTGGTGGCCGAAGCGGCGGCGGATCACGTCGTTCCAGGACAGCATCGCCTTGAATCGTGCGCGCATGGATGCAATGTCCACGCCCATAGTCTTCAGATGCGCGCCGAACTGCTCGACCGTCATCTTGTTGCGCTCGGCCATGCCCTTGAGAATGCGCTCCACATCCTCGTCGCCCGCGACGACGGTCAGCGACTTGGCTTCCTGGAGCTTCAGCGCCTCCTCGATCAGTTCGTCCATCGCATTCTTGCGCAGCCCCGGCAAGACGGATGCACGTGCGTTCTCTACGGCTTGCTTCTGAAGGGACGCGCCGAAATCCTTCTTCTTCTGCTCGAAGATGGCAATGATCTGCTCACGCGACTTGCCCGGGTTGGACTTGATTGTGTCGTTGAGGATGGCTTTCAGCTTGTCGTTGATCGCGGGATTTGCGACGAGGGCCTTGAACGCTGCCTGGGCCTTGTCGCCGAGCTGCGCGCTCAAGCCTAACAGGCGCTGGCGCTGCTCGATCTGATGGTTGGTGATTGGCTCGTCGTTGACCAGCACGACGACCATGACGGCCTGACCAGAGCCAGGGGCAACGGCAGCCTCCTTGCCGGCGGACTTCGTGGCCTTCGCCGGCTTTTTCGCCGCGGGCGGAGGGGGTGGGGTCTCGGTCGCCACGCGCTGGGCTCGACTGGGGTCCGGGGCTGCGATCAGCCCAAGGCTTGCGATCGCAGCGACGGTTGCGGCGAGAGCCACCCGTCCGCGGATGCGCCTTGCGCGTCGATTTGGGCGTGCTGGCAAGCGGGCAAACATGGGCTCGTCTCGATAATCTCGGGTTGTGGCGGTCGAGTTGCTCGACGCGATCATAGTCCGCTACGCGCGGGCTGTTTGGCGTTATCCACACCAACCGTGGCGTCTGGATGGCGTTGCCCAATCCGAATTTCGTACGGGTCACTTCTATCACGCGCCGAGACAATCCGCGCCGCCGGGCGCAAGTCACCCACGGGCAGGCTTAGGCCTGAAGCTTGGCCCATGTGTTCCCGCAATCAGCTCAGGGGCTGCTCGACGGCGACGCGTAGGAGGAGGGCATGATGTTGTCGAGAATAGTGGTCCGGTAGTTGAGCTGACCCAGGTACTTCCACTCGAAGCGCAGCATGATGCTTCGGTCGGCAACCAGATCCCGCGTAGGATCGGTGATGTAGCTGTCGGTGTAGGTCGCGGTCAGCACGAAGCACTCGTCGGAGTACTTGAGCTGCAGCGAGTTGGTCAGCGGCTTGTTCAACGTCAGGTCGTAGATCGCCGAGGCCTGCATGCTCCAATGATCGGTGAGCTTGAGCCCGAGGACGCCGGTAATCCCCTGCAGCTCGGACGTCACGCCCGGAGCGGAGTTCGGTCCGGCGTAGGTGTAGATCGCGGCCGCGGTGACCGGTCCGTAGTTGAGCACGGCCGTCAGATCCTCGCGGCGCAGGTCGAATGAGCTCTCGTCGAAGCGGCTCTGCGAAATGATGCGGAAGATGTCGGTCGGCGCGATGTAGGCGCCGAGAACGTAGTCCGAGCGGTCGGTGGCGAGGCCCGATTTCGCCGAGTAGAACGTATTGAAGACCAAGTTGCCGCCGGCGTCGGTTGCGGGCGTGATCCCGAGATTGGCGTAGGCGTTGTCACCGGCAAGATGATTGCTCTGGCCGACGAGGACGCGGGCGAAAGGACCGGTACCCGACTGAAAGGTGTACTGCACGCCATAGTTGGCACGGACGCCCGTCTCGAGCCGGTCATAGCCTGAGAATTTCGAGGTCTCGAACAGGTTGGTGTCATCGAAGATCAGGCTCCGCGCGTCATCATTCGGCAGTTGAAACTGGTCGACCGAGGCCTGGCGAACGATGATCTGGCCGATCGGCTCCACCACGTGCGAGTTGCCAGCGAGCCAGGGCCAAGAAACGGTGGCGCTTCCCGTGGCGAGACCGCGCGCGGCCGTCGTCTCTCCGACCAACAAGCCGGTGACGGGATCGATGTAGTTGCTGGCCTGGACGACGTCTCCGCGCAGGGAGGCGGCAGGTGTGTAGACGATACCCAGCGGGTCGGTCAGCTTACGGCGCCAATCGACCACAGTCGACGCGCGATTGAGGCTTTCCCACTTCTCGTGCGCAACGCCGCCGTTGCCGGTGTAGGCCACCGCATTCGACCTCCACGACAGCTCGCCACCGAGCACCGGGTCGGCGAAGACATAGTTATAGTTGACGATCGGGTAGGCGAACGCGGTCGAGCCCGGCGCGTGCGACTCCGTAAGGTTATGAAACTGGTAAAGCTGCGCGCTGAAGTAGTTCCGATCGGACTGGCCGACAAGGTAGGTGGTATTGACCCGGTCTGTGATGAGCAGACTATCAAGCTGATAGAAGCGCCGGAACGAGTCGTCGCTCTCGAACGTGGCGTCCCAGCCCGTCTTCCACCAGCTCGAAAGCGAGAATTGGCCCCGGGTGACGATGCTGCCGCGGAAGCCGTCGGTGGCGGAGGTGGCGCGAACCGGACCGTTGTCCTCGAAGTTCAGGTTGCCCTGATCGATCCCGGCCAGCGCGACCATGTACTGGCCGTTGCCGAGCTTCTGGCGCCAGTCGCCCTGCCACAGCACGCCCTGCTTCGTGAAGTAGCGCGGGTGGAAGGTGAAGTCGTAGTTCGGCGCCAGCGCGAAGTAGTAGGGCATCTCGGTGCTGAAGCCGAGCGTCGAGGATGATCCGAAGTCGGCATCAGGAAGCCCGACTTCCGCTTCACCGACGGGTCGGCGTGCTGGAAGTAGGGCAGGTACAGGACCGGCACGCCGAACAGCTCGAACTGCGCGTCCTGGTAGGTGATGGTCGCCGCATGCTGATCGTGGATGATGCGCGCGGCGCTGATGCACCACAGCGGCGGCATGCCGCCGTCGTTTTTGCAAGGCGTGAACTTGCCGCTTCTCGTATTCGGTGATGTTGCCGTCGCGCCGCATGGCGCGCTCGGCGGCGATGCGCGTGTCGTCCTGCGTCACGATGCTGAGCGACTGCACGAAGCCGTCGCGGAAGTCGTCGGTGAGCGTCGTAGCGGTCGGCGCGGGTGATGTTGCCGTTGGGATCCTTCAGCTGCGGCGTTGCCATCGGCCGTCAGCGTGTTGGCGGACTGGTCGTAGATCACCTGGTCGGCGGTCAGGATGTAGTTGTTGTAGTAGATCTCGACGTTGCCCTGCGCGATCGACGCGGTTGCCCTTGGTGTCGTAGATGAGCTGGTCGCCCTGCAGGTAGAGCGGCTGGGCCCGGTCGATCTTCTGCTTCGGACCGAACATGCCCCCCGGCTTGGTCGGGAACGACGACTTGCTGTCCAGCCACCAGCTTGGACGGCTGGGATCCTGCGCGGCGGCAGGATCGGGCCATACGAGGAGGCAAACGGCGAGGGCCACAACACCGGCAGACAGCGACACGCCCCAGCCCGGCCAAACGATGGCCAGACTGGCAAGTTCCCGACTTGCCGCTTTCCCCTTGCGGTTTCGGCGCACGACGCATCACTCAGCCGTCCTCCTGGTGCAGCAACACCGTGATCGTAATCGACAAACCAAGGACCATCGGCACCCACACCGCTACCCAAGGCGGCACCAGACCGGCAACGCCGATCTGCCGCGAAACTTCGGCCATCAAGAAGAACCCGAACCCCCCGACCATTCCCGCAATGACCATAGTCTGGATCCTACCGGAGCGGAATGACCGCAAGGACACAGTTGCCGCCAAAATAACCATCGCCATGCAGAGCATCGGCCGGGACAGCAAAAGCGCGTACTGCATACGCAAACGCGAGGCGGAAAGCTTTGCTTTTTCAGCGACTTCTATGAGACCCGGCAGTTCCCAGAACGACACCGCGATCTCTGAGCCCAGTGCGTCGCTGCACGCGCTCTGGCGTCAGGTAGGTCGACAACAGATAGGATGCGAATTTTTCCGGCTCGCGGCCCGGGCGCGCGACCCATGCATCCTTGATGTGCCAATAGCCCTCCTTCAGATCCGCCGTGGCGGCGTCGATGCGCTCGGAAAAGTTGCCCGCGGGGTCGAACATGAACACGGTGACGCCGGTCAGCGTGAGTCCCCGATTACTCGCGGCGAGCGCATGATGACGGATTGGCCGTCCGCCCCATCCTGGCGCAGCCACGAGCCGCTGTCGGTGCCGAGCAGGTTGGTTTCCCGACCGAACGCTTCGGCGAAGCGGCGTTCCGCTTCCGCGCGTGCCGCCGCCGCCAACGGATTGTAGACCGCTGAAGCTGCAGACTCCCAGGATCAGCGCCGACATGATTCCCGGCCGCAGGAACTGCCAAACGGACATGCCGCCCGCGCGCATGACCGCGAGCTCGCTTTTGCGGTTGAGCATCAAAAGCGCAAAAATCGAGCCGCTCAGCACCGCGAAGGCAAGCAGGAACTCGGTGTAGGCGGGTAGCCGATAAAGGCCGATGACCGCGAGGCTCAGGGCCGAGATGCCCTTGTTGTTCCCGGACTGCCGCAGCAACTCGACGAAGTCGATCATGAAGATGAGCAGCGACAACAGCAGGAAGGTGCCGAAGATGCCGGTCAGAAACTTGCCTGCGATGTAGCGCCGAAGCGTCCGGGGTGCCGCCATCGGTCGTCTCAGCTTCCTGCCATGCCAGCGCGCGCCGCCGGCGGCTTGCGGAAGAGGCTGGCTGTCTTTTCAATGATCACTGCTACCGCCTCGCCGAGCCGCGAGCGGCGGCGCGGACGTGACGAACGGATCATGATGACGAGGGAGACCAGCATGGCAAACGCCGGGAGCGCGTACATCACCGGCACCATCGACGCCTTGAGCAGCACGAGGTTATTGACTGCCAGACCCGTGACGCGCGCCGTGGTTGCCGAAAGGAAACCGATGACGACGCGCTCGGAACGGTTCTGCCGGGTGCTCTGAGCATTGCCAGCGGAGGCCAGCGCGACCATGACGAAAGCGAAGGGGTAGAGCGGATTGGAAAAGCGCTCATGCAACTCGGAGCGGAACTGGCCCGGCTTCTGCTGGAACAACGCCCCCTTGGGATCCGGCGCCCAGAGTTCAGGCGTGTAGCGGCCGCTCGGCTTGATCTCGCCGGCTGCCGCATCCTTTTGCTCGAAGCGGTTGAGATCGACGATGTAGCGGTCGAACTTGATGATCTGTGATGGCTCGGTCAGGTTCGGTCGCCGGACGATGTGTCCTTCGGTCATGACCAAGTAGGCGGAGGGCGCCTGCTTCACGATCAAGCCATGCTCCGCCAGGTAGGACTGCGACTGCTTGGGGTCGCGCGTGTCGTGCATGATGATGCCGCGCAGTTCGCCATTGAGCGTGCGCTCGCGGATGTGGAACGTCAGGTTGCTTTCGGGGCTCGAGAAGCGCCCGGGTTGGATCACCTGGCTGAGCAGGTCGGTCCGCATCTGCAGAATGTACTCGTTGAGCAGCTGCAGGCTCCACGGCATCGCCAGGTGATTGACGAAAGCAACGCCCGCGGACACGAGAAACGCCAAAAACAGCAGGGGTCTAGCGACAGATACTATGGTCGCGCCGGCCGCCGTCAGTACGATGAGCTCGCTGTCGCCATTGAGGCGGTTGAGCGTATGAATGGACGCGATCAGCAGCGCGAACGGCGCGATGACCGCCATCAGATTTGGCAGCGCCAGCGTCGTCATCTTAATCAGCATCCAGGCGTCCTGGCCCTGCGAGGTCACGACGTTGAGCTGACGAAGTGCCAGGGCGATCCACACAATGCCCGATAGCGACAGCAGAATGAGCAGCAGGGAGCCTGCCGCTTGCCGGAACACATATCGTGAGATGATGCTCATCGGGCTGGGCGGAACCTGGCTCGCGGATCAGTTGGATCGGATGTTTCCCGGTTTCATAGCACGGTGTCAGAAATTCGACTGGTGTCCCCGGAGCAACTTCGGTGTCAGGAAACGCAGAAGAGGGTTTCATCGCACTCCGTCAGGGCGCATCCACCGTTCGGTAGCAGGCACGTAGCGGTGCACTCTTGCGCTTTGAGGGTGAGGCTCTAATCTCCGACCAGACACGCCTGCACCCGTATTCCGGCCGACGGTACCCCGCCGAAAGAAAGCAGTGGAATGTCAACCTTGCGGCTCCCAAAGGGAGGAGCCGCAAGGTTGACGGTCAAACTGTGTTCGATCAAGCGGCCGCGACCAACTTCTGAACGGAGCCATCATCCCATGAGCGACCGCCCCGACATCGTCTTTGCCCCGTTGGGGGCTGAGACAGAGACGACTTGCGTGATTCTGGCCGGGGAGGAGTTGAGCTTCGGGACGCGCGGGCGCGATCTGAATACCCGTTCCGGCGGTAAGGTCCTCAAGGCCGCCGAGGCCGCCGACTTCAAGGGCAAGCTGCGGGCATCAGTAGAGTTGCTGGCGCCACAGAAGCTCGATCAAACGCGGCTCATCGTGATGGGCGTCGGCAAGTCAGCGGACCACGCCGAGAATGATTGGACCCAGCTCGGCGGCGCCATTCTCGGTCAGATCGCGTCACGCAAGGCGACGTCGGCCAGCATCATCGCCGAGGTCGCCGACGCCGGCGACACCGACGCCGCCGACTACGCGGCGTGGATCGCCTGCGGCGCGCTGCTGCGTCACTACACGTTCGACAAATATCTGACCCGCAAGGGCAAATCGGCCGAGGACGGGGAGGGGAACGCCCAGCGCGACAGCCTCGCCAAGATCGTCATTCATTGCGCGGAGCCGGACAAGGCACGGACCCAGTTCGCTCGCAGCAAGGCTGTGGCCAACGGTGTGTTCCTCGCCCGCGACCTTGTCAACGAGCCGGCCAACATGCTGGGACCGGTAGAATTCGCCGACCGGGTCAAGGAACTCGAGCAGGTTGGGGTCGAAGTCGAGATCCTCGACGTCGATGCCTTATCGGCTCTGAAGATGGGTTGCCTGCTGGCCGTCGGACAGGGAAGCGTGCGTCCGAGCCGGGTCTGCGTCATGCAGTGGCACGGAGCCAAATCGAAGCGCGCCAAGCCGGTCTGCTTCGTCGGCAAGGGCGTCGTCTTCGATACGGGCGGCATCTCGATCAAACCCGCGGGCGGCATGGAGGACATGAAGGGCGATATGGGCGGCGCAGCCTGCGTCACCGGGCTCATGCATGCGCTCGCCGAACGCAAGGCCAACGTGAATGCCGTGGGCCTTATCGGATGCGTGGAGAACATGCCCTCGGGCTCGGCGATCCGTCCCGGCGATATCGTGACCTCGATGTCCGGCCAGACGGTGGAGATCCTGAACACGGACGCGGAAGGCCGCCTCGTGTTGGCAGACGTGCTTTGGTACGCCCAGGAGCGGTTCAAACCGAAGCTGATCATCGATCTCGCGACGCTCACGGGCGCCATCATGGTCGCGCTGGGGAAGGAGTACGCGGGCCTCTTCTCCAACGATGAGAAGCTGGCGGCCGACCTGATCGAAGCCTCCCGCGCCACGGGTGAGAAGGTCTGGCGGATGCCGCTTGACAAGGCCTTCGACAAGCTGATCGACAGCAAGAACGCGGACGTCAAAAACATCGGCGGGCGCTGGGGCGGCTCGTGTACGGCGGCGCAGTTCCTGCAACGTTTCATCAAGGATACGCCGTGGGCCCACATCGACGTCGCGGGCACCGCCATGGATGCTGCCCGCAACGACATTAACCAAAGCTGGGGTTCGGGCTGGGGCGTCCGGCTGCTCGATCGCTTCGTGGCGGAAAAACACGAGAAGGGGTGAGCCTTAGGAGGGCCGGCAACCGGCCTTCCGCGGGTGCGTTATTCCTTGATGAGATGGACACCCCCCAAACCCGCCGCCGGGCTCATGGGCTAGCAACGGTAGCTGTGGTGGTCGCTCCGGCGAAAGGAAAACCCTCGACGGCGCAAGCTGTGGGCGGCGGCGCGCGGCTCGCAATGCCGTCCGGGCCAGCCCCTTCGCACGCCACCAATATTTTCCATAATATGTATTACGCAAATCAAGCTTGGCAGGTTTGATGGGCGAGAAGCCGGCCGGGACCATCGCTGTCCCGGCCCCGCCGATCTGAAACGCGACTGGCCCACTCCCCTCACGTCATCCCGGCGTTGCCTGAGAAAGTGTTGCCAGTGCCTTGCGCAGTGTTGGAGCCGCCGGAGTTCCACTTGTTGCCGCGGATGACGTTGCCGCTGAAGGCATTGTTGATGCTGGTTGCCGGCCGCGCGCCCATGGCGAAGCCCGTCGAGTTGACCGTGCTGACGTTGCTGATGATGTTGCCGGCTACGGCGCAGTCCTTGATGGCGTGCAGGCCGATCCCGATCGAGATGCCCCATTTCGTCGAGTTGTTCGTGGTGTTGGGCGTGCGCGAGCCCGTCAACTCGATGGTATTGCCAACGATCGTGACGGCGGACGGGTCCTCGGTGAATTCGGCGACGATGATCCCATTGCCGTTGGGGCAGCCCTCGATATGGTTGCCGACCACCATGCACATGCCTTTGGTGACGGCGATGCCGTCGGCCGACACATCACCGACCGTGTTGCTGGAGATCGTGGTGCCGTAGCTGTTGCACCAGATGCCGTTGCCGCCGTTGTCGAACGAGATGTTGCCGTGGATCAGGCCGAACACGCCGTTGGTAAGGATGCCGTGCAGGGAATTGTCCTGCACGCTGTTGTAGATGATCTGCGGCGTATCCCAGTTGACGTCGATGCCGGTCGCAAATCCCTGCGATCATGCAGTTGCGGATCTCTGCGATGTCGGTGAAGTCGGTCGAGTAGATGCCGGTGCCGTTGTAGTTGGCGCCGCAAATGTAGAGGTCGCGGATGGCGATGCCCTTATGCCGGGTGTCGCCGTGCATGTTTGCCGTGGTCGTGCCGATGACGATGCCCTTCTGCCCGCTCGTCGCCTGCAGAAGCTTAGCGCCACCTGGAGCGCCGGCCGTGGCGTGTGTCGGGTAGGGGCCGTTGTACTTCGACCAGTGGGATTTCCCCTCGCCCCGCAGCGTCACCCAATCGCGGTCGATGACGATGGCACTCGCCAGGTTGTAAGTTCCGGTGCGGAACAAGACCGTGCCGCCGGCGGTCAGGCTGTCGATCGCGGCATTGATCGCAACGTGATCGTTGGTGCCGGTGCAGACGACATCGGCTCTCGCCTTGGCGGACGCCGAACTGTCGGACGCCGCGACGATGATCGCAGCACTGCTGCGCATCATCTGGGAAGCCGCTATCTTGACGGGCTGACCGTCCTGCAGGGCGGGAACGATTTCGGCGCCGCTCAGGGCGGCGGCTGCGTTGGCGTCGGATATTCTGAGATTGGCCATAGACCTTCGCTCGGCTCCATGATGTTTTTGCGCGCCAAGCATGAGGGCCGCCGCCGAGCCGGGGAAAACCCGGCGGGGAAAAACAAACGGGGGGTGCCCGCACATGGCTGAGCAATCGACGACGACGGGATCAGAAGAGTTCACCGCATCGCGCGGGCGGCGATAAGCCGATGCCCGTCTCGCATCTCCTCCTCGCGCTCGCGGCCGTGGCTGTCTGGGGCACCAATTTCGTGGTCATCAAGTGGGGGTTGGCCACGTGGCCTCCCCTCCTCTTTGTCGCCTTGCGGTATGCGCTCTCGTCCCTGCCATTGCTGGTGCTCGCCCGGCCGCGTGTATCCTGGGGCCTGATCGCCGGCTACGGCCTGCTCATCGGCGTCGGCCAATTCGGATTACTGTTCTATGCGATCAAATCCGACATCACGCCGGGCCTCGCCTCGCTCGTCGTGCAGATGCAGGTGTTCTTCACCATCGCCATGTCGGGGTGGCTCTTCGGGGAAAAGCTGAGACCGCTGCAAAGCCTCGCGCTGGCGCTCGCGATCGCCGGCATCGGGCTCATCGCCTGGCACGTGAGCGCGCCTTCGACCGGCGCCACGACGACGCTGCGGGGCATCGGGCTGGTGCTGCTCGCCGCGGCCTGCTGGGCCTCGAGCAATCTCGTCGTCAAGCACATCGGCCGCATCGACATGCTGGCCTTCATCGCATGGTCGAGCATCGTGCCGACGATCGCGCTCGCCGTCCTTTCCGTCGTCCTGGAAGGACGCGAGCAAGTTGCCTCGGCGTTTGCGCATGCGGGCACGGCGGCGTGGATCGCCGTGTTGTGGCAAGCGCTGGGAAACACGCTGTTCGGGTTCGCGGCGTGGAGCTGGCTGCTGGCGCGTCATCCGGCTGCGAGCGTGACGCCGATGGCGCTGCTGGTTCCGGTGTTCGGCATGGGTGCTTCGGCGTGGCTTCTGGGCGAGCCGCTGCCGGCCTGGAAGCTGATCGCCGCCGCGCTCGTGCTTGGCGGCCTTGGCCTTAACGTCTGGGCCGGACGGTTGGCAGCCGCCGAAGCCAGAGCAGCCGTCCGCAGACCTAACTGATGTTGAAGCTTGGATGGATCCCGCCCGAAAAGGCGGGGATGACGACCGGTAGTTCGGTGTCTCGACAAAGCTAGCGCTGAAAGAAATGAATCCACTTCACCGCAACATGCGCCCAGCGTCGTCATCCCCGCCACTTAGGGCGGTGATCTGTCCAAACTCCCTGACATTCCGGAAAGCGTTTTGACGACGCCCACTATTAGCCGTTCCAGTCCTCGAGCTTCAGGACGACTTCGGCGATGATGACGGCGTAGATGGCGGCGACAAAGCCGGTCAGCGTATTGACACTGACGAGCACGCCCACGCCATAAGCCACGTTTTGCGGCAGAAACTTTTCCAGGATCGCGACCACCAAGCCGTCGAAGAACAGCTTCAGCTTGAACAGGAGCTCGGACAATTGCGGCAAGTTGGGCGTCTTCGGCAGATCGAGCGTGATGTGTTGCAGAAGCTCCCATACACCCGGGGTTTTGACCATTCCAAACGCATTCAGCACCGATAGCCCGACCGAGAATACGAGCCCCAACGGCACCGCGAGGCGGAAATAGCCCCAGCGCGAAGCCCGCGCGTTGAAGGTGATCGCGAGCCTCCGAAGCACCGATGCGCCGAGCCAGACCGTGACGCCGAACGCGATTGCGATCCAATAGCGGCGCGCGTCATCCGTGCCCGAGAACGTGAGCAAGGCGACGAGACCAGCCAGCAGCCCTTTCCACACCGCCTCGACGACGGCGATAGAGCCGTAGACGACCTTGCGCAACCAGCCGACCTTTTCAAAAAAGAACGGCAGGTCGTAGATGAACCGCGCCCGCTCCAGCACGAAGCCCAGCGCGAAGCTCGTCAGGATGGTGAGGCCGGCGAAATAATACGGATACTGGTAGCCGATCCAGGCCAGACCGGCGATGGTGCCGGCTTCCATCGCCATGATGATGGCGTTGATGAAGATCCGCACGATAATCACGGCGTCAGACGTCCCCTCGCCTCGCGGATCGCGATGAGATCCGCATTCCCCGTGCGGATGACTGTAGCGGACGCTCCCATCGTTGCCCAGCCGATTGCCCGGCTATTGTGATCCTCGGTTGCATGCCGAGGACCCATGCTGTGGTCGCAGATTGAGCTATCGGTCGGGCTCCATCCGCAGCCTCGCGGAGAGGTGGGTCCTCGGGACTAGCCCGAGGATGGCAAACTAGAGGAATCAGCCACCGGCCATCGCCGCGCGAAGCGGCTGCGGAGGGTCCGCCCGCGCGAAGCCGGCGAGCGGTTACGACGTTTTCTGCTCGTACTTGCACGTCGCGTCCGCGGTGCGCTCCATGTGCATGTGGAAGGGGAAGGTTCGCCGAAACAGCATCAGCTCCGGTCCGGTATTGCCGTAGATGGCGAGGACGGGCGCGTGCCCACCGTCCGGCTTCACGCCGAGGCTCGCCTCCACCATGTAGGGTTCGGTGAATCGGGCGAGTTCCAGCTTGCCCTGAAAGCTAGCGCGCCAGGAGTCGATCGTTCCGGTGCCGAGACGTAGCGCCGTCGTCAAGCAGGCGCCGTCTTTGGCGACCTCGATACCGCACCAGCCCTCGCCGCACTTGACGATGTCGAGCGTGAGTTTGCAGGCCGTGCCGTCGCAACGGTTCCGGTCGGCACCGAGTACGTGGGGTGACCCGACCCAGCGTCCGCCGATAGCGCTCTCATCAGGCGCCACGGGCTTGTCTTCGGCCCGGGCATCGCGAGCGCCGAACCCGGCGGCCAAACTCAGGCCACAGGCCAATGCCAACGTCAGCGCACGAAATCGAACGTGAACGCGGCGGTGCTCCGTGAACTTTCTCACCACCTCCTCTTCCCTGCGGCCGGGACATGGCTTCAGCGCGTTGCGCCGCAGCCTGACGTGGACGATGGGCCTCGCGGCAGGCTTTCTCTTCGTGATGGTGGGGATTGTCGCCATTGGGTCGGGCTCCGGACTGATTGCACTGCCCTACGAGATGCATTTGATCGATCAGCGCGCTCCGCTGGTCTTTCGCCTGCACATGATCGCGTCCGCCGTCGCGCTGCTCCTGTCCCCGGTTGTCATCGCGTTGAGATCACGGCGGCCGCTCCACCGTATGCTGGGGAGGGTGTTGGGCTTTTTCGTGGTCGCTGGCGGATTGTCGTCACTGCCCGTCGCGGTCGTCAGCCACTCTTCGGTGCTGGCCCGCACGGGCTTCTTCGTACAGGGGTTGGTCTGGATGGGACTGCTGGCGGTTGCGATCGCTGCCATTCGCGCTGGACACGTCGCACGTCACCGCACGCTGATGCTGGCGATGGTCGCAGTAACGTCGGGCGCAGTGTGGTTCCGGCTGATCACGGCAACGGCAATCGTGCTCGAGCTGCCGTTCGAGGCCGTCTACGCGTTCGCCGCCTGGGCCGGATGGATGCTGCCGCTGGTTGTTATCGTGAAGCTCAATCCGCTCGCACCGCCGCGCCCCATCGGCTAGCTTCCCTCCCGATCAGGGAGAAGCCATGCCGGACCGTATGACACCCTCGCGGGACATATCACGCCTCATCGAGATCATGACCGCGCTGCGCACTCCGAAAACAGGGTGCCCGTGGGATCTCGAGCAGAATTTCGCGACGATCGCGCCCTACACCGTCGAGGAGGCCTACGAGGTGGCCGATGCCATCGCGCGGGGCGATCTCGCGGACCTGAAGGACGAGTTGGGCGATCTGCTGCTGCAGGTTGTCTACCACAGCCAGATGGCGTCCGAGACGGGCGCTTTTGTCTTCGGCGACGTCGTGCAGGCGGTCACAACCAAAATGATCCGGCGCCACCCGCACGTTTTCGGCGACGAAGTGGCGCGTTCCGCCGGTGCGGTGAACGGGTTGTGGGATCGCATCAAAGCCGAGGAAAAGGCCGAGAAAGCCGCCGAGCGCGCCCGCCTTTCCGACCACACCGATACACAAGTCCCCTCACCCCGCGGTGGGCTGCTGGACGACGTGCCACTCGCCCTGCCGTCGCTCACGCGCGCCTATAAGTTGCAGGACAAAGCCGCCAAGGTCGGCTTCGATTGGCCCTCGCTGGCGCCGGTGTTCGACAAGATGCGCGAGGAGATCGCCGAGCTGGAGGAAGTCGCGGTGCCGGCCGATCCGCGCGGCCCCGCGACCGCCATCGACGCCGCAGCTCATACCCGCCTCACAGAAGAAATGGGTGACGTGCTGTTCGTGATGGCGAACGTGGCGCGGCACCTGAAGATCGACCCCGAGGCCGCGCTACGCGCAGCCAATGACAAATTCCGCCGCCGCTTCCGGCACATCGAGGCGCGCCTCGCCGAAGACGGCCGCACGCCGCACGAGTCGGATCTAGACGAGATGGATCGTCTTTGGAACGAGGCCCGTGCTGCGGACAAGAGCGCTAACGACAAGCTTCCTTGACGAGCGCGGGGGCGGCGCGATCAGCGACAACCCCGGAGACGACAGCCATGGCTGAACTCGAGATCATCGGCCTTCCGCTCAGCAACTACGTCTGGACCTGCCGCATCGCGGCAGCCGAGAAGGGCGTACCCTATAAATTGACGCCGGCACGGCCGCATTCGCCGGAAATCGATTGCATCCACCCGTTCGGCAAAATGCCGGCGATGCGCCATGGCGAGTTCGAACTGTTTGAATCGAAGGCGATCTGCTCCTACATCGACGCCGCCTTCCCGGGTCCGCCCCTCATTCCGCGTGAGTCCGCTGCGATGGCGAAGACCGAGCAGTGGATCTCCTGCGTAAACGCGACGATCGATCCCCTGCTCGTGCGCCATTACATCCTCGGATACGCGTTTCCTGGCACGCCCGATGGCGGACCTGACCGAAAGCGCATCGACGCCGCTTTGGTCAACATGCCGGCGCAATTCGCCGTGCTGGAAAAGGCAGTCGCAAGCGGCCATCTCGTCGGCAACAGCTTCACGCTGGCGGATATGAATTTGGTACCGATCGTCTATTACCTGACGAAGTTTCCCGAGAGCGCCGAGATGATGGCCAAGTCGCCGGCCCTGACGCGCTATCTCGAGCGGCACA
The DNA here is from genome assembly GCA_963847435.1 of uncultured Alphaproteobacteria bacterium. Lineage (GTDB taxonomy): Bacteria > Pseudomonadota > Alphaproteobacteria > Rhizobiales > Hyphomicrobiaceae > CAWJZR01. The sequence continues at coordinate 242,341 of CAWJZR010000021.1, forward strand.
TGAAGCGGGAGAGCGTGCAGGCCACGGTGCCGCCTCCGCGAAAGGCGTAGTATGTCTACGTCTGTGGTTGCTCGACGAACGCTTCGCGCAATTCCGGAGCGATGTGTTCGGGCCGAATTCCGAGCCCGATGAGACGCGCGGGGATTTGGCGCAGCAACGACGATGCATTCAAAAGCCGCATGATCAGCGGCGGCGTCATCTTCGGCGTCCTCGCCGGATAGTGCCCCCGCATTCAATGCACGCGCGATGACGCGATTCTGCACCGTGATTTGCATCGCCTGCGTCAAACGGGTCGGAAAGCGTCGCCGTTCCTCGACCGCCTTCAAGTGATCCACGTTAACCCAGCCGTCACGGAGTGGGCCGGCGAAAATATTTGCCGCCGCCACGGCGTCCTGGATCGCGAGATTGATGCCGACGCCGCCGATCGGCGACATGGCGTGCGCGGCGTCGCCGATGCACGAGCAGGCCGGGCCGATGCCACTGCTGCAGCCGGTCGACCGCGACCGTCAGCAGCTTGACGTCGATCCCAGATCGGTGATCTCGTGAGCGCGTCGCCGCATCGAACGGCAGCGACCTTGCCGAGCCTCTGCGCGGAAGGCGTCGAGCCCGCGCCGCTTGCACCTGCTCGAAGCCGCCCTTGGCGATGACGAACGCGCACTGCCAGTAGTCGCCGCGGTTGAGCATCACGAAAAGCTGCCGGCATCGAAGCGGCCGACCGGTTTCGTCGGTGTCGGTCGGGCTTGCGCGACAGGCGGAACCACAGCACATCCATCGGCGCGCCGAGGTCCTCGACGGCGAGCCCCGCACGCTCTCGCAGCGTCGAATGCCGGCCGTCGCAGCCGACGACGAGATCGGCGTCGAGATCTGTCGAGCGTCGCCCGTCCAGGCGCTCCGCGCGCTGACGCCGACGACGCGTCCGCCCTCCTCGATGAGACCGTCGGCCTCTGTCCCGCATGCATCAGGCGGAAGCCCGGATAGCGCGCGCGCCTCTGCGGCGAGGAAGTCGAGGAAATCCCACTGCGGCATCAGCGCGATGAACTTGCAGCTGCGTCGGCAGATGCGAGAAGTCGGCGAGTCGTGACGCGCTCGTCGCCGACGCAGCCCGACAGCCGGTCGACTTTCTGATGCGGCAGCTGCAGAAACTCGTCGAGCAATGCCGAGCTCGTCCATCACCTCGCAGCGTCGAGGGATGGATCGTGTCGCCGCGGAAGTCGCGCAGGAAATCGTCGTGCTTCTCGAGCACGACGACGTCGACGCCGGCGCGGGCCAGCAGTAGACCCAGCATCATCCCGGCGGGCCCGCCGCCGGCGATGCAGCATTGCACTTTGTGACCGCGTTGCATGCCTGACTATGTGGCTTTGCGGGCGTCGCGATCAATAGGTTTTGCTAACGGCGTTCAGGCTAGAACGAGGGATCAAATCGGCCTGCGAAGCGGTGCCGCTCGAGCCGCGACAGCAGGCGGCCTTTCTTTTCGGACGCGACCCGGATCCGAGTTGTAATGGCGCCGGTGTCGTCGTCGCTGGCGCGCTCCAGCACATCGGAGTTCTCATGGAGCCAATTCATGAGCTGTCCTTCGTGCGCGGGCACGACAATCGTCAGCACTTCGTCGCCGGTGCCGAGACGCTTGTCGATCGAAGCGAGCAGCGCATCGATCCCCTCCCCCGTCAGGGCGGAAACCAGGACGGGCGGGTTGCGGCGCGCGCATCTGCCGCTCGGCCTCGATGCGGGCGTCGTCGGTCAGCCGGTCGGCCTTGTTCCACACTTCGAGGATGTGCTTGTCGGCCGGCGCCGTGTCGATGCCGAGGTCGGCCAGCACGCGCCTCGACGTCGCGCGCCTGCGCTTCGTCTCGGGATGGCGAGATGTCGCGCACGTGCAGGATGAGGTCGGCCTCGACCACTTCCTCCAGCGTGGCGCGGAAGGCCGCCACCAGCGTCGTCGGCAGGTCGAGATGAAGCCGACCGTGTCGGACAGGATGATGCGCCGCCCGCTCGCAGCTTCACCTCGCGCATGGTCGGATCGAGCGTCGCGAACACCTGGTCCTTGGCGACGACGGCGGCGCCGGTGAGGCGGTTGAACAGCGTCGACTTGCCGGCGTTGGTGTAGCCGACGATGGCGACGATCGGATACGGCATGCGCTTGCGGCCCGCGCGGTGCAGGTCGCGCGTCTTGACGACGCCTGCCAGGTCCTTGCTGATGGCGTCGATGCGCTCCTCGATCAGTCCGGCGGTCGGTTTCGATCTGCGCCTCGCCGGGGCCGCCGAGGAAGCCGAAGCCGCCGCGCTGGCGCTCCAAGATGGGTCCAGGTGCGCACCAGCCGGCTCTTCTGGTAGGTGAGATGCGCAAGCTCGACCTGCAGCCGGCCTTCGCGGGTCAGCGCGCGCTCGCCGAAGATCTCCAGGATCAGCCCGGTGCGGTCGAGCACCTTGCAGTCCCAGGCCTTCTCGAGGTTGCGCTGCTGGATCGGGGTCACGGCATGATCGACGATGACGAGGCCGCACCTCGTGCTCGGCGATGAGCGCTGGCGATCTCCTCGACCTTGCCGGAGCCGAGCAGCGTCGCGGGCCGCGGCCGCGCCGAGCGGCACGATCTGGGCTCGGCGCACATCGAGGTCGATGGCCTTCGGCAAGGCCGCACCGCCTCCTCGAGCCGATCCTCCGGCGAATGCACGTCGGCGCGCGCCGGCGTCCGTTGCCGTTGCGTCTCGCTCGCCGCGCGCTGGCCGAGCGCCGCACCGGGACCAGCACGACGGCGCGCTCCGTCGGGCGCACGGGCCGCACGCTCGCAGCGTCGTCCGGGCGCCGCGTCGCTTGCGGACGCTCTGGCTGTGCGGTCGTGTTCGGTCGAGATGGTTACCCTGCTGGCCTTCGGCCGGATCCTGATCCATCAGATGCACGGGCTGCCCGGGCATGATCGTCGATATGGCGTGCTTGTAGACGAGCTGCGAGTGGCCGTCGCGGCGCAGCAGCACGCAGAAATTATCGAACCAGGTCACGATACCCTGCAGCTTCACGCCGTTGATCAGAAAGATCGTCAGCGGCGTCTTGTTCTTGCGCACGTGGTTCAGAAACGTGTCTTGAAGGCTTTGGGCTCGTTCGGCCATTGTTTGTTGTCCGTGTTCTAGTCTTGTGGAAGGCCGCAGCATACTGCCACGCCCCCCACCCTGCACCGCGTAAAATGCAGATTCAGTGCAGCATACACAAGCAGATTCGCGCCTCTGCAAGGGCAAATTGCCACGACTTGGCAAACGACTCGCATGTCACAGCGTTGCGGCGATATTCGGCAACGCTGAATGAAATTCGAGCCGCAGCTTTGAGCGACAGCAGGCCCGGCGCGCCGTTGCCGATCGGTCTGGCCGTCGATGCGCACCACCGGCATGACGATATTGGTCGCCGAGGTGATGAAGGCCTCCCGCGCCGCCTAGGCCTCCTCGACGGTGAAGGCGCGCTCGACCGAGCTTGTAGCCCTCGCGCTTCGAGAGCATCGATCAGCGTCGTGCGCGTGACGCCGCGCAGGATGGCGTTGTCGATCTGGCGCGTGATGAGCCGCCCCTCGCGGTCGACGATCCAGGCATTGCTGGACGCGCCCTCGGTGACGTGGCCGCTCGGCGTCGACGAACCAGGCTTCCCTGGCCCCCTCCGCCTGCGCGCCGCCTCCTTGGCGAGCACGGCCGGCAGCAGCATCACCGTCTTGATGTCGCAGCGCGCCCAGCGAATGTCGGGCACCGTCTTGACGGCGATGCCGGTCGCAGCCTGCGGCCTGCTGACGCTGGCTGGGCGGCACCGTGCGCGCGAGGCACGACGACGGTCGGCCGACGTCCGGACCGGAAAAGGGAAATCGCGCGGCGCGCGCCGCGCGACACCTGCAGGTAGACGAGGCCGTCGCGCACGCGGTTGCGCCGGATGGTCTCGCGCATGACGCGCGACCAGGCGCACGGTCGCTCATCGGTGGCGCGATGCGCAGCTCGCTCAGCGAGCGCGCCAGGCGCGCCATGTGCCGGTCTCGTCGACGAGCCGGCCGCGCTGCACCTCGCACACCTCGTAGACCGCATCGGCGAATTGAAAGCCGCGATCCTCGGCGTGCACGCGCGCCTCCGCATAGGGCAGATAGTGGCCGTTGACGTAGACGATGCGCGTCATGTGCCCCCCTCAGCGTCGCTCGGCTACCGCTCAAACTGCCGGATCGCCGCTGCGCTCCTGCGAGCTCGACGCCCAGCGCCCGCAGCTTGCGGTGCAGCGCCGAGCGCTCCATGCCGACGAACTCGGCGGTGCGCGAGATGTTGCCGCCGAAGCGGTTGATCTGCGCCAGCAGGTACTCGCGCTCGAAGATCTCGCGCGCCTCGCGCAGCGGCAGCGACATCAGATGCTCGGCGCCGCCGTTGACCGGCAGCGGCACGTTGGAGCCGATCTCCTCGGGCAGCATGTTGGCGGTGATGATGGCATTCGGGATCGCCGCCCGACGAGGATCATCAGCCGCTCGATGTTGTTGCGAAGCTCGCGCACGTTGCCCGGCCAGTCGTGCGCCTGCAGCACGGCGATGGCATCCTCGCCGATGCTTGCGCGGCGCCAGGCCCGAGGACTGGGCGACCTGGCCGACGAAATACTGGATGAGCATCGGGAATGTCGTCGCGGCGCTCGGCCAGGCCCGGCACGCGCAGCGGCACGACGTTGAGGCGGTGATAGAGGTCCTCGCGGAAGCGGCCCTCCTGCATCTCGCGCTCGAGATCGCGGCTGGTCGAGGAGATGATGCGCACGTCGACCGACACCTTCTGCGCCGCCGCCGACGCGCTGGAACTTCTGCTCGACGAGCACGCGCAGGACCTTGCCCTGCGTCTCCAGCGGCATGTCGGCGACCTCGTCGATGTAGAGCGTGCCGCCGTGCGCCTCCTCGAGCGCGCCGACCTTGCGCGGGCCGCCGGTGCGGTCCTCGGTGCCGAACAGCTCCTCCTCGACGCGGTCGGGCGCCATGGCCGCGGCGTTGAGCACGACGAACGGGCCGTCCTTGCGCTGCGAGCTTCTGGTGCATGACGCGCGCGGCAAGCTCCTTGCCGGAGCCGGACGCGCCGCGGATCAGGACGCGGCTGTTGGTCGGCGCGACGCCGGTCGATGTGGTTCTTGCAGCTGGTTGATGGCCGGCGACTTGCCGATCATTTCGGCGCTGACGACGCGAGCGCTCTTTCAGCTCGCGCACCTCGCGCTGCAGCTTGCGAGGCTTCGAGCGCGCGCAGCGTCGACGAGCAGCAGCCGGTCGGCCTTGAACGGCTTCTCGATGTAGTCGTAGGCGCCGCGCTTGATGGCGGTGACGGCCGTTTCGATGTTGCCGTGGCCGGAGATGATGACGACGGGCAGATCGGGATGGTGCCGCTTGATGATGGTGAGCACCTCGAGGCCGTCGAGGCGGCTGCCCTGCAGCCAGATGTCGAGGATGACGAGTTGCGGCCGCCGCTCCTCGATGGCCTTCAGCGCCTCGTCGCTGTCGCGCGCGAGACGCGTGCGGTGGCCCTCGTCCTGCAGGATGCCGGCGACCAGCTCGCGGATATCGGCCTCGTCGTCGACGATCAGGATGTCAGATGCCATCTGTCAGCTCCTTGGCTCGTTGGCGTATCATGTCAGCCCGCCGCGTGCGCGGCGGCGGTCGACTTGGTCGGTGCGAGACTTCGGCCGGCGAGTTCGGTCTCGACCGGCAGGGTCATGCGGACGAGCGCGCCGTGCGTCGCGTCCGGGCTCGGCGGCGCGTCCTCGAGGGACAGCGTGCCGCCGTGCTGCTCGACGACTCTTCTGCACGATGGCGAGGCCAAGGCCGGTGCCCTTGTGCCCTTGGTCGTGACGTAGGGCTCGAGCAGGCGCGTGCGGTTCTGCTTGGGCAGGCCCGGCGCCGTTGTCGATGACCTCGATGTCGACCCGGTCGCCGTTGCGGCGCACGACGCGTCTCGATGCGGCCGCTTGCCAGCCGGCGGTCTCCTTGCGCGTCTCGCGCGTAGGCTCTGGATCGCTTCCGCGGCGTTCTTGACGAGGTTGCGTGACGGCCTGCGATGATCGAGCCGGCGATCGAAGCGAGCACGAGATCGGCTCTGTCGGCGAATTGCGAGCTCGAAGTCGACGTCGCGTGTGGCCATCGCGGAACAAGCACGGCCGGCTCTGCACGGCAGTCGCGCAGGTCCTGGTCCTCCATCACGCGGCTTGCGGCATGCGCGCGAAGGCGGCGAACTCGTCGACCATGCGTCTTGATGTCGCCGGCCTGCCGCTCGATGGTCGTCGGTGCAGCGTCTCGAACAGTCTCGCGGTCCTCGGTGATCATGCTTGCCGTATTTGCGGCGGAGGCGTTCGGCGGAAAGTTGTATCGGCGTCAGCGGGTTCTTGATCTCGTGCGCGATGCGCCGCGCGACGTCGGCCCAGGCGCTGGTGCGCTGCGCGCTGAACGAGCTCGGTGACGTCGTCGAAGGTGAGCGACCGAGCCGACGTCGCCCTCGCCGGCCGCTCTCGCGCGTCACGCTCACGGCGAAAGTGCGCTCCTCGTCGCCGACGCTGAACTGTGATTTCGTGCTGGCGCGCGGCTCTTCATGCCCGGTTCGGCTCGCGGGTCGAGCAGGCCGGCGAACTCGGGCACGGCATCCGCCAAGCGGCTTGCCGACGAGTTCGGCATCGCCGAGACCCGAGCAGCGTCTGCGGCCGAGCGGCTGAGCAGCGTGATGCGGTCGCTGCTGATCGAGGCCGATGACGCCGGCCGACACGCCCGACAGCACCGCCTCCATGAAGCGGCGCCGCTCGGAGAGCTGGGCGTTGGCCGTGACGAGGCGCGTCGCGCTGGCGTCTTCAGCTCGCGCGTCATGGTGTTGAAGGTATGCGACAGGCGGCGCAGATCGCCCTCGCCGCGCTTCTCGGGCAGCTCGATCTTGAGGTTGCCGCGCGACACCTGCTGGCGCCGCCTGCGATCAGGCGGCGGATCGGCGCCACGAAGCGCCCGGCGAACCACATGCCGACCCAGATCGCGGCCAGCAGCGCCGTCATCGAGATCATGAAGTACATGAGGCCGTGCGCGAACTTGAGGCCGCCCTCGCGCCTTCCGCAGCCTGCTCGTATTCGTCGACGTTCTGCTCGGTACGGTGGAGATGCTCGACGACCTTCGGGCTGACGCCGCGCGCCACGTAGAGATAGCAGCCCGGATAGTTGTCGCAGCTTGGCGACCGCCGCGACGCGGTAGTTGTCCGACGGCATCAACAGCGCGACCTGCCCGGCCTCGGCCTGCGCGATCGCTGCTCGGGCGGCGGCACGAGGTAAGGGAGCTTCGGGTCCTCGAGCGCCAGCACGATCGGCACGCCCTCGGCAGTCGATGACATAGGCCGACGGCAGATCGCGCAGGCCGGCCTGCGCGATGACGAGATTGCTGAAATGCATCCGGATCGTCCTTCGAGCGTCGGCGGCATGCGTCGATGTCCGCGCCATGTTGACGATGTCGGTGCGGATGACCTGCCCGTGCTCATCGAGATAGGCGTGGGCGACGTCGAATGAATTGTCGACGATGGCGCGCGTGCGGCTCGAGAACCAGCCGTCGAGCGAGCGCGAGAAACGTGGTCGTCGCGCGCGACGGCGAGCAAAATGCGCCGGCAGCGCCGCGATGAGGCTGAACAGGACGACGATGCGGGTGTGCAGGCGCGCGCCCGGCACCTTGTCTCTCCAGGCTCGGCCAAGACCGAGGATCTGCCACGAGATCAGCGCCGAGCATCGCGAGGATGAGCAGCGACGTTGATCGAACGAGGGCGGTCCAGACGATGCTCGTTGCGCGGCGGAGATCGGGGTCAGCCCGGTCAGGATCAGATAGGTGGCCAGCGCCGACACGAGCGACAGGAGCGACGACGCCGAGGCCGATCCAGAAGGCGCTCTCGCTCCAATCGAGCAGGGGCGAGCGCCAATCGGACGACGTGCGGCCGTGCTCTCGTTCGACGTCCGTCGCCGACATCTGCGCTCCTACGGCTCGATCGCCAGGCCGCCGTCTGCATCCCTGTTCTGACAATCGTCGATTTTGCGGCGACGGGCCCCAGCAACGGGTTCGACGTTGCAGATCACCTCAAAGATGATTGGCAAGCATCTGTTGCCTCGGTGCCTCGTGAAGCGCTGCAGGCACAAGCTAAACCGTGAACTGTGACATTTTCGCGACTGTGGATCCGGGGATCAACCGCCGCTATCCCCCGCCGTCAAGCAGCTGAGGGGCAAGGACCAGCGCTCTCCGGGGTGTGAAAATCCGAGGACGTTAGAGGCTCGGCGTGCGAAACACCCGAATATCCAAGGCCTTGATGCGGCTCCGCAGAGTATTTCGGTTGAGGCCCAGCAGCTCGGCGGCGCGGATCTGATTGCCACGCGTCGCGGCGAGCGCTGCCGATCAGCAAGCGGCTGCTCGACCTGGCGGATGATCGCGGTCGTAAAGGCCCGGCGGCGGCAGCTCGTTGCCGAAGCTCGCAAAGTACGCTGCGAGATAGCGCTCGACGAGCTCGGACAGGTCTTTCGGCTCGCTGCCGATTCGTCGACTTGGCGGGGCGGCGCGGAATCGGCGAGCTCCTGCTCGACGATCTGGGCCGTCAGCGTGTCCTGCGTGATAGAGCGCGGCGAGACGGCGGACGAAGTTCTCGAGCTCGCGCACGTTGCCCGGCCATGGATGCAGCCTTCAGGCGCTCGATGGCGGCGGTCTCGATCGACTTCTGGCCGAGCCCCTCGCGCGTCGCCTGGCGCAGGAAGTGGCGCACCAGATCGCCGACGTCCTCGAGGCGCTCGCGCAGCGGCGGAATGCGGATCGGCACGACGTTCAGGCGGTAGAAGAGGTCCTCGCGGAACAGGCCCTGCTGGATCTGCGATTTGAGATCGCGGTGGGTGGCGGCGATGATGCGCACGTCGGTCTTGATCGGCGTGCGCCCGCCGACGGTGGTGTACTCGCCCTCCTGCAGCACGCGCAGAAGCCGCGTCTGCGCCTCGAGCGGCATGTCGCCGATCTCGTCGAGGAACAGCGTGCCGCCCTCGGCCTGCTCGAAGCGGCCCTGCGTGCGCGTCTGCGCGCCGGTGAAGGCGCCCTTCTCGTGGCCGAACAGCTCGCTCTCGATCAGCTCGCGCGGGATGGCCGCCATGTTGATGGCGACGAACGGGCCGTGCGCGGCGCTTGCCGTAGTCGTGCAGCACGCGCGCCACCAGCTCCTTGCCGGTGCCGCTCTCGCCGTTGATCATCACGGTGAGGTCGGTGTGCGTCAGGCGCGCCAGGACGCGGTAGATCTCCTGCATGGCGGCGAGCGGCCGATCAGCGGCAGCTCCTCGCGTCTCCGATCTCGCTCGGCGAGCGGTTGCGCGCTTGCGGTCGGGCTCGCGACAGCGCACGCGCGACGACCGCGACGACCTCGTTGAGGTCGAAGGGCTTCGGCAGATACTCGAAGGCGCCCTTCTCGGCCGCCGTCAGCGCCGTCATCAGCGTGTTCTGCGCGCTCATCACGATGATCGGCAGGTCGGGCCGGAGCTTCTTGATGCGCGGGATGAGGTCGAAGGCGTTCTCGTCCGGCATCACGACGTCGGTGATGACGACGTCGCCCTCGCCCTGCGCTCACCCAGCGCCACAGCGTCGCCGCGTTGCCGGTGGCGCGCGGCGCGTAGCCGGCCCGGGCCAACGCCTGGTTGAGAACGGTGCGGATGGCGGTGTCGTCGTCGGCGATCAGGACGGTGCCGCCGGCCATGATCGTCCCTCTGGCGCTCTAGCGTGTTTGCTTGGCGCGCGTGCGCGTCCTGCAGCGGCAGCAGCACGCGAAACACGGTGCGCTTGGGCTCGCTGTCGCATTCGATGATGCCGCCGTGATCGCCGATGATCTTGGCGACGAGCGCCAGCCCGAGGCCGGTGCCCGTCGCGCTTGGTGGTCACGAACGGATCGAACAGGTGCGGCTTGAGGTGCGTCGGGAACGCCCGGAGCCGTTGTCCTCGATCTCGATCATCAGCGGCAGGCTGACGCGCGTGTCGGAGCCCGGCACCGACAGGCGCACGCCCGGACGGAACGCCGTCTGCAGCACGATGCGGCCGCTGCTCGCGGCTTTCGCCGATCGCCTCGGCGGCGTTCTTCACGAGGTTGAGAAAGGCCTGGACGAGCTTGTCGCGATTGCCGGGCACGGCGGCAGCGACGGATCGTAGTCCTCGATGATAGCGGATGCCGCGGCCGAAGCCCGTTCTCGGCGAGCCGGCGCACGTGGTCGAGCACGTCGTGGATGTTGACCGGCTCCTTCGCCAGCGGCCGCTCGTCGCCGAACACCTCCATGCGGTCGACGAGATCGCGGATGCGGTCGGTCTCCGTGCAGATGAGCTGCGTCAGCGCCCGATCCTCGTCCGCTGAGGCCCGGCTCGAGAAGCTGCGCGGCGCCGCGGATGCCCGACAGCGGGTTCTTGATCTCGTGCGCCAGCACCGCCGCCATGCCCGACACCGAGCGCGCGGCGGCGCGATGCGTCAGCTGCCGCTCGATCATCTGCGCCATCGAGCGCTGCTGCAGCATCAGCACGATGAGGCCCGGCTGCTCGGGCAGAGGGCCGGCGTAGACGTCGACCAGCTTGGGGCTCGAGAACTGCGCGGCAGGTCGACCTCGACGCCGTATTCGTTGACGGTCGCGCCCGATCGGCGCACCTGCTCGACCAGCGCCAGCAAGCGGGCAGCCGAAGGCGACGAGATCGTCGAGGCGCGTCTGCGCTTCAGCATGCCGTGCGCTGAGTCGAGAAGAAGGCTTCCGCGGCGGCGTTGGCATAGAGGACGCGGTTGTCGTCCGCCAGCACGAGCATCGGATGCGGCAGCGCGGCGAGCAGCAGATCGTGCTCGACTGTGCGGCGGCCGGGAGGGCAGCCGGATTGGAGCGGCGGCGGGACCTGCGCGCGCAGGAGAGGCTGTTGCGGCTGCTGCTCGGCTCCGGTTGTTGCAGTTTTGCGGTTTTCGCGGCTTCATCAGGCGACCTCCGGAGCTCGCCGTAGAATTCACGCAGTCCGGCCAGGACCTCGCGCGGCGTCGTCCTCGGTGCACAGCCGCCGGCGCCAGGCCTTGACGGTCTCGTCCGGGCGGCCGCTCGATTGCGAGGTACCAGCCGACGTGCTTGCGCGCGTTCTTCAGGCCGAGCGCGCGCCCGTAATGGATCAGCATCGCCTCCACGTGCTCGTCGGCGATTGCGCCTGCTCGGCGAGCCATGCCGGCGCGCCCGGATCGCGGCCGGAGCGCCAGCGCCGCCGCGATCCGGCCCGGCATCCAGGGCGCGCCGTAAGCGCCGCGGCCGACCATCACGCCGGCGGCGCCGGAAGCGTGGAGAGCGGCGGTTGGCGTCGCGCGATCGACGATGTCGCCGTTGACGATGACGGGGATGCGACGGCCTCCACGACCGGGCGCACCATGTCCCAATCGGCTTCGCCCTTGAAGAACTGGCAGCGCGTGCGGCCATGGACGGTGATGAGCTTGACGCCGGCGGCCTCGGCGCGGCGCGCCAACTCCGCCGCGTTGCGGCTCTTCTCGATCCCAGCCCAGGCGCATCTTCAGCGTCACGGGCACGCTGACGGCGCCGACCACGGCCGCGATCAGAGCTTCGGCGTGATCGAGATCGCGCATCAGCGCCGAGCCCGACTGCTTGCCCGTCACTTCGCGTGCCGGGCAGCCCATGTTGATATCGATGATGTCGGCGCCAAGACTTTCGGCCATGCGCGCGCCTTCCGCCATCCAATGCGGTACGCTTCCGATGAGCTGGATGCAGAAAGGCTTGAGCTCGCGGCCCGAGGTCTTACGCAGCGATTCGAGCTTCTGGCGCGCCAGCTCGTCCCCGGCCACCATCTCCGACACCACCATGCCGGCGCCGAGATCGTGCGCAAGTCGACGAAACGGGAGATCGGTGACGCCGGTCATGGGCGCCAGGATCACCGCGCTATCAAGGTTTTGCGTGCCAATCTTCAGGGGCTGCTGTTCGGTCCGTTGCATGGATGCTAAGAGTTCTGCCTTGTTCTTGGGCAGTGAAATTTTCTGCCTCACAGTTAGGCAGGTTATTCTGAGCCGGGTGTGTTCGCAAGCGCGAAAAGCACAGTCCACAATTGCCCCTTGGTCGCGGCCCGTTTAAGGAAGCCGCTTGCGCAGACGCAGGGGAATTAATGAGCAAGACGGTCGCAGCCTTGATCGTAGCGGCAGGACGCGGCACACGCGCGGCGGCTGCTGCCGGCGTCCCGAAACAGTATGCGCCGCTCGCCGGAGCGACGGTGCTCGCCCATACGCTGACGGCTTTTGCATCGCATCCCGGCATCGCGCGTGTCCAGGTGGTGATCCACCCGGATGACAGGAACCTCTATGCGGCTGCCATAGAAGGCTGCGATCAGGCTAAGCTCGCCCCCCACGTTCCCGGCGGCGCGACGCGGCAGGATTCCGTTCGTCTGGGCCTCGAGGCACTGGCCGGCGCGGGCGTCAGTGCCGTCTTGATCCATGACGCCGCTCGGCCGTTCATCTCCGCCGACATCATCGACCGGGTGATTGCAGCGCTCGAAGGCCATTCCTGCGTCCTGGCCGCCGAGCCGGTCGCTGACACGCTGAAGCGCGCCGGCGAAGGCGGTACGGTCGCTGAAACCGTCGACCGCAATGGCCTGTGGCGCGCCCAGACGCCGCAAGCGTTCGACTTCGCCACCATTCTCGATCTGCACGGCCGGGCCGCGAGCGCTGGTCGCCACGACTTCACCGACGACGCCGCGCTCGCCGAGTGGGCCGGACTGCCGGTCAAGCTCGTCGCGGGTTCGAGCCGCAACACCAAGATCACGACAGCAGAGGATCTCGCCATGGCCGACAAGTTGCTGGGACAGACGGCCATGGAGCCGCGCACCGGTACGGGTTTCGACGTGCATCGCTTCGAGGCCGGCGACGCCGTCTGGCTGTGCGGGGTCGAGATCCCGCATACCCACAAGCTCGAAGGGCATTCCGATGCCGACGTCGGGTTGCATGCACTCACCGACGCGCTGCTGGGCGCCATCGGCGACGGCGACATCGGCCAGCATTTTCCGCCGAGTGACCCGAAATGGAAAGGCGCCGCCTCGCACCTCTTCCTGGAAGACGCTGGCCGCCGCGTGCGTGAGAAGGGCGGGCGCATCTGCAATGTGGACGTGACGCTGCTGTGCGAGGCGCCGCGAGTCGGGCCCCATCGCGATGCCATGCGCGCTGCCGTCGCCAAGATGCTCGGCATCGACATCGGGCGCGTCGGGGTCAAGGCGACGACGACTGAAGGTCTGGGTTTCACCGGGCGCAAGGAAGGCATCGCCGCCATGGCCTCCGCGAGCGTGTTGCTGCCGTTGGCGGATTAGACATCGTCCGCGTTGCTACACAACTTCTCGCCCCCGCTTTGTTGACCGCCCCCCTCGAATCGCGGCATTTCGAGTGAAACGGTTGTATCGCCACGAGCACAGCGGGGGGCTCTAGCCATGAACATCATGACCAATACGCTCGATCGGGGACCGGTCGCCGCCGCCAACATCACCGATATAGCGGCCTCGACGGCGGCCGATTGTCTCGCAACCCGCGTGCGCCAACTCTCGCGCATCGTGACCCGCGTCTATGACGACGCCATGCGCCCGCTCGGCATTACCGCCAGCCAGTACACGTTGCTCGCCCAGCTCGCCGCCCGTGACGGCATCACCGCCGTCGAGATCGGCGGCGACCTCGACATCGAGAAGTCGACGCTGTCGCGCAACCTGAAGCGCCTGCTGGCGCTGGGCCACATCATCATGGACCCGCCGGCCGGCCGCCGAGGTCGCGGCCTGCATCTGACGCCGAAGGGCCAAGCAGTTCTGAAGGACGCATTCCCGATCTGGCAGGCCGCACAGCAGCGCGCCGTTGCGGTAATGGGGCCTGAGTGCCGCGGCACGCTCGACGGTCTGCTCGACCTCGCAGAGAAGTTGATCGTTCCGGTCTGATCTTTTGAGGCAGACAAGCGAACACCGGTAAGTTGCGCCGACATTTGACATCGGCCGGGCGCTGGGTCTCATTCGAGACTCGGCGCTTTTTCGTTGGCGGACGTCATGACCGGCATTTTTCCAGCAGATCTCTATGCGGCGGCAGAAGCCTTGCTATCGCGCTTGCGGGACTCGAACCTGCAATTGGCCGTGGCGGAAAGTTGTACTGGCGGCTTGATCGCTGGCGTGCTGACCGAAGTCCCCGGATCGTCCGATGTGTTCGATCGGGGGTTCGTCACCTATTCGAATGACGCCAAGCAGGAGATGCTGGGAGTCCACCGCGACCTGATCGAGAATCACGGGGCGGTTAGCAGCCGTGTCGCGCGAGCTATGGCGGACGGTGCGCTGACCCACTCGGGAGCGGACGTCTCGGTCGCGGTAACGGGGGTTGCCGGCCCCGGAGGTGGCACCGTCGCAAAGCCTGTGGGCCTTGTGCATCTCGCCGCTGCACGGATAGGCACGGACCCGATCCATCGCGAAATCAGGCTCGGCGATATCGGCCGCCCTGCAATCCGTCTCGCCACGGTCCGGGAAGCCTTGAATTTGCTGTCAGAAATACTGGAGCATCCGGTGGGCGCAACTCCGGAGTGAGAAGGAACCCGATCGTCGGCTTCAGGCTCGCGTCAGCAGTGAGCTGTGACCATAGACGAGCCGGGCGCGGTCCTCGAACGCTTCCGCGAATTTGCGGAATGCCTTATCGAACAGCGCGCCCATCAGGATACCCAGCATGTGCGAGCGGAATTCGTAGTCGATGTAAAAATCGATAATCGAGCCCCGGTCGTTCACAGCCTGATCGTCGTCCGGACCCAGGCCATCCGCTTGGCCATCCGGCAGGAAGCGCCAACAATTCTCCAGCCGCTTGAACGGCCCATCCAGGTATTCGACCAAAATCCGCGGCTCCTGCGGAGCGAGTGTCACCCGCGTCGTGAAGGTTTCGCGGATGGCCTTGTAGCCGACGCCCATCGTGGCCGTCAGGATCGAGTGTCCATCGGGGGTGTTCTGCCGCGAGCGGATGACGAGGCTGTCGCACATCGGCAAGAATTTGGGATACTGTTCGACGTCCGCCACGACGTCGAACATCTGGCGTGGAGTGAACCGTACCCGTCGCTGCGTGGCGAAGCTCGGCATCGATCAGGCCTCATTGGGGTGGGGAGCCGGACTTGCCAGCTCGATGGCGCGCTCGTAGGAAATCCCGTCCCGCTGGTCGACGGCAAGGGGATGCAAGCTCGTTGAATGAAACTCGACCCGCGGCCGCTGCCGGCCATCGCGCGGATGAACCGTCGTCGTTTCGTTCAACGTTTCGGGATAGCCCGGCAAGCGGCTCGAGAAGTAGCTGAACATCGCTCCGAGCTTGCTCTGGCCGTCGTCGTCAAAGGTCTCGGCGTAGCGCTTGAAGTTGTCCTTGCTGAGCGAGCCCCAAACACCCCATTCGAGAGTCTCGGCGTGCTCCTTGATCGGAAGCGCCAATACCGTCCGGACGAAGTAGTGCTCGTTGTCGATGACACAAAAATCAGCCGACAAGTGCGCACGCTCGTCCAGCTCGTCCTCGGGTATTTCGTAGTAGAGCGTCGGCGCATCGAACGTGATGGCCGGAAGGCCCTCGTGAACCTTTTCGCATAGGCCGCAGGTGTAGACGAGCCGCTCCACGGTTCCCCCCGTCAGCGGACCGGCGAGGCGCTGCGCGCAGCTCGCAGGCGGGCAAAGTCTTCGCCGGCGTGATAGGACGAGCGCGTCAGCGGTGAGGCGGCGACGAGCAGGAATCCCTTTGCCAGCGCGATCCTCTCGTAGGACTTGAACTCGTCGGGCGTGACGAAGCTCTTGACCTCGGCGTGCTTGCGAGTGGGCTGCAGATACTGGCCGATGGTGAGAAAGTCGACTTCAGCGGAGCGCAGGTCATCCATGAGCTGCAGCACCTGATCGCGCTCTTCCCCGAGGCCGACCATGATGCCGGACTTGGTGAACATCGTCGGGTCAAGCTCCTTCACCCGCTGCAACAGCCGCAGTGAATGGAAGTAGCGAGCGCCCGGCCGGATCTTCAGATAGAGCCCCGGCACCGTCTCGAGGTTGTGGTTGAACACGTCGGGCTTGGCCGCGACCACAATCTCGAGTGCGCCCGGCTTGCGCAGGAAATCGGGGGTCAGCACCTCGATCGTGGTGGCCGGCGTGCGAACGCGAATGGCAGCGATGACCTCGGCAAAATGCGCCGCGCCGCCGTCGGCCAAATCGTCGCGATCGACGGAGGTGATGACGACATGCTCGAGGCCGAGTTGCGCGACGGCGTCGGCGACTCTCTCGGGCTCTGCCCCGTCGAGCGGCTTTGGCAGCCCGGTCGCGACGTTGCAAAAGGCACAGGCGCGCGTGCAGGTGTCGCCCATGATCATCATGGTCGCGTGACGCTTCGTCCAGCATTCGCCCTGGTTGGGGCAGCCGGCCTCCTCGCACACGGTATGCAGCTTATTCTCGCGCACGATCGCGCGTGTTCGAGCGTACTCAGGCGAATTCGGCGCGCGCACGCGGATCCACTCCGGCTTGCGCAACAGAGGCGTGTCAGGGCGGGCGGCCTTCTCAGGGTGGCGTGGACGCTGGTCCGCAGGAGATTTTTCGGGCGGGCCGGCGCGGGTGTCGAGGACAGTGACCATGGATCTTCCTGCGGCTCTCCGTGGCGGGCGCGGGCTTAGCGCGAGCCTACGCCTTCGGCCTCCATATCAGGCCTCCATCCTGATCGTGCAAGCAGGCGAATGGTTGCACGCGCGCGCCCGCGGCGTTTAGCGCGCGATGATGCGGGCAAGGATCGTCACCAAACAAGCGCCGATGGTCGCCACCACGATCTGTTGCGCCCACGGGTTGGCGATCGGCAGTGAGATGTTGAGAAACTTCAGCAGGAACGTGCCGACGAAGGCGCCGATAACGCCGACGATGAGGTCGCGGATCAGGCCGCCGCCTCCAAGCAGCAAGCCGGACAGCCAGCCGGCGATGAGGCCGATGATGGCAAGAACGATATAGGGACCGTAGGGGCCGAGCTGTTCCATAGTAGTCTCCGCGAGCCAATTCCAAAGCCGCCGCCATTTTGGCCGATGTGCCGTGCCGGGAGGGCGACCGCCAGCAGGCCGATTTGGGACGAGTCCCAGCCGCGCGTCTACGATCGTCGGCGCCAATTCACATCTTCGCCGGACTAGACAACGCCAACCGCTGCAAAAAGCACGAGCCCTGGACGTCGTCCGAGGCTCGAGTCGATTGATAGCTTACGGGCTTTGGTCTTCGCGTTCAGTGCGGCGTCGGCGCGACGTGGCAGCGCGCGCCGAGATAATCGCCCAGCAGCTTGTTGTATTGATCGACCTCGGCCTGCTGGGGCGGAGCCAGCTTGCGTCCAGCCTGCGCAGCCTCGATACGCGATGGCACGCCCCTGGCGTCGAGTTTGTTCAACTCGCCGCGTATTGTTTGACAAGACTGGCCGGGTGGCAGGGCGCGTGCGCCGGGGTCGCCCCCAGTCGGCGTATTCCCTGCGCAGCCGGCCAGCGCTAGCACCGCCGCAGATACCGCCAGTCCCGTCAGGACTCGCGTGATCGCCTTTGTTCCAGCCACAGTGCCCTCCGCTTGCCCCATCAGCTTGCCCCCAAGTGTGCTGTCAGATCCGCCATTGACCACAAGGGTTGGCCTGCCGCAACCCGCCCGGATGGCCTTCCCGTGTGTGTGTTGCAGCGATGCCGCAATGCAGCAAAACGCTCCGGGGATTTCAAAAGAAAAAACCGGAGCGAAGCTTCTTGTGCTCCGCGTCCGGCTGTTTCGCTGAATGCGTTTGCGCGAAGCTGAAGCTTACTGCGCCTTGGGAGCTGCTGCTTCAGCTGCCTTCGCAGGCGCGGCGGCGGCCGTCTTGGCGACCTTGGCTGCAGGGGCGGCCGGAGCGACGGCCTGGACCGGCGCGGGGATCTGAACGGTGCCG
This sequence comes from uncultured Alphaproteobacteria bacterium, assembly GCA_963847435.1. Lineage (GTDB taxonomy): Bacteria > Pseudomonadota > Alphaproteobacteria > Rhizobiales > Hyphomicrobiaceae > CAWJZR01. The sequence continues at coordinate 260,244 of CAWJZR010000021.1, forward strand.
CACTTCGTCTCGAACTCGGCGCTGACCTTTGTCAGCTGGTCCGCTTTGGCAAGATCCGCGGTCGTCATCTTGTACTTCTTCGCAGCGGCGCGCTCGATCTTGTCGGCAATGCCTTCGCCGCGCAGCGTGCTGATCTGCGTGCCGAGCGAGGTGCAAGCCGGATCCGCCTTCGGAGCCTGCGGTGCAACCGACGCCGTGGTCAGGTTGGAGCTGGCGAAAAGCGACTGCTGGTCGGCACAACCGGCGGTGAGGCCAGCAGCGAGAAGCGCAGCACACGTCACCATGGAGCGAAAAAGCATGTTATAACCCCTCAAGTAAGTCCTGCGGACCGGGCCTCAATGCCCGCCTTCGATGACTTGCTCTTAGGCTCCGGCTGCGCCATTCCGCAAGCGCCAGGGGGACCCGGAAGGGCTCGATTCAGACGCCTGTGACAGTTTCACTGTGGAAACTTTCGCCGAGGTTGCAGCAAGAGCACACTTTCGCCTCGGTGAGTTGCTGCGGCATCCGAAGAATGAGTGCCTGAGCGCTTGTATTCTCGCGAATCAGGCCAGCATCCGCACCGGATCCTCTACAAAAGTCTTGATGTGGCCCAGCAACTCAGCAGCGTCAGTCGCATCGAGCACACGGGCATCGACTGCCAGCGTGCACGTCATGACCGTCGCGGGCACGATCTGGCCCATACTGACGACCGGCCGGCGCTCGGGGGCGCCCAGCGAAAGGACACTCGCGTGCGGAGGCGTGATCACGGCTTCGGCGCGCTTGACGCCAAGGCGCGTGAAATCGGTAATCGCCGTGACCGCACCTTCGCAATCCGCAAGACCGAGGCGACCGTGAATGCCTCCTGCAGTCAGCTCCGCACGCTCGGACGCAATGTCGGACAGCGATTTGAGATCCGCTGCCCGGACGACGGGCTGCAGATAGCCGCCTTCGACCTGTACCTCGATCGCGACGTCCGCACTGCGATGGCGCAGCATCCCGATCTCCGTCCAGGTGGCGTTGGCTGCGGGAACCTCATGGAGGGCTAGCCCCATCGCCTTCACCAGCACATCTGCGGTTTCCACCGTAACCGCATCGCGACCCGAGCGCGCGGCGGCGGCCGTGTTGATGCGCCCGATGGCGGCGAGCAAGGCATCCACGATGCAATCGACCGACACGATGAGATGCGGCACCGTCCGGGCGGATCGCATCCCCGCCTCGGCAATCGCGCGGCGGAGACCGTCATGCGCGATGATCTCGTAGGAGCCCTTGCGGTAGTGACGCAGCACGGCATCCGTCAGCGCCGGCGTCGACCGCGGCCGCACCACGGCCGGAACAAGCGTTCCGGTTCGCGGAGGCGAGCCTTCCAACTCGAGATCGTACGATTTAGCGGGGAGCGGTGGCTCCGCCTTCGCTGGGGCAATGGTTTCGGGCGTCGCCTCGGCGGCGGCAGCGAGCACTGCATCCACATCGCGTTTGATCACGCGGCCGCCAGGGCCCGATCCCTTCACCGAGGCGATATCGATGCCGGCTGTCTTGGCGAGGCGACGGGCCAACGGCGAGACCGCCAACCTGGACTGCGAGATTGCGCCTTCGCGAAGCTCGTTGGCCAGCGCCAGCACCGCGATCCGAGCATCGACCGCAATCGGCTTTGGCCCCTCGGGAACGAGCAAGTTGCGAATGACCCCCTCCTCCTCCGCGGCGACCTCGACCGTGCCCTCTCCCGCCTCGATTTCGGCAATTACGGTGCCGACCGCAATGCGCTCGCCCTCGCTCACGCGCCACTTGGCGAGGCGCCCTTCCCTCATGCCGGGAAACAGCGCTGGCATCAGGATATCGAGAGGCATGGATCTTCGCGAGACATGAGACTTCGTCAGTGCTTCGTTCCACGCTTGATCTTGCCGGCGCGGACATGGGTCGCCTCGCTCATGGCTTCCTTCATGCCTCGATCGAAGGCGGCGGCGATCGTCTTCAGGGCCTCTTGCCTCTCGACGATACCATTCATCGCGATCCCGGCTGCGATGTGCTGGACGCAGTCGGACATCAGCCGGCCCCACTCGCCGATCTCGGGACCGAATGTGTCGGGATTGAAGGTGACGTGCAGTGCGCCGTCGGCGATCCAGGTCCGAAACACTTCGATAGCCTGCTCGGCGTCGTGGACGCCCTCGGGGATCTCGATTTCCTGCAAACGATCATCGCTCAAGGCGGCGTCCTCCAGGCTGGTGATCGGGTGGGGGAAACCGATCACGTATTTCCCCTGATATACTGCGCGGCTCAAGGACGCGGTAGCAAGCAAAACGGAACGACGCTCACACGTAGAGCACCGATCTGGCGGCGGTCACGACCTGGGCGCTGGTGGGCATGGAAAGCTTCTCGAGGTTCTCGGCATAAGGCATCGGAATATCGGCGCCGGCGACGATCGCGGGGGGCGCGTCGAGATGGTCGAAGGCGCGGATGGCGACCTGAGCGGCAATCTCGGACGCGACCGAGCAGACCGGCCAGCTTTCCTCGATGATGACGAGGCGGTTGGTCTTCTTCACGGAGACGATGACCGTGTCGAGATCGAGCGGGCGCAGCGAGCGCAGGTCGACGACCTCGGCCTGAAGCCCCTCGCGCGCCAGCGTCTCGGACGCCTGCAGCGCAATCAACACGCCGTTGGAATACGACACGAAGGTGACGTCGCGGCCGTTACGGGCGATGCGCGCCTCGCCGATCGGCACGACGTGATCGCCGCCGAGCGGAACCTCACCGCCGGTCGCGTAGAGGTTTTCGTGCTCGAGCACCACGACGGGATTGGGATCACGGATCGCGGACTTAATCAGGCCGTGCGCATCGAAGGGGTTCGATGGCGCCACGACCTTCAGCCCTGGCACGTGAGCCAGCCAAGCCGATAGGCATTGGGCATGCTGGGCACCCGCGCGCGACGCCGGCCCGTTCGGGCCACGGAAGACGATGGGCACATTGAGCTTGCCGCCGGACATGTAGAGGGTCTTCGCCGCCGAGTTGACGATGTGGTCGATCGCCTGCAGCGCAAAGTTCCAGGTCATGAACTCGACGATCGGTTTCAGACCGGCGAAGGCAGCGCCGACCGCAACCCCCGTGAAGCCCTGCTCGGTGATGGGCGTGTCGACGATGCGGCGGGGGCCAAACTCGGCGAGAAGGCCCTCAGAGACGCGGTAGGCGCCGCCGTGCTCGCCAATCTCCTCGCCCAGCATGAAGACGTCCGGATCGCGCCGCATCTCCTCGGCGATCGCCTGACGAACCGCCTCGCGATAACTCAGTGTTGCGAGCTCGCGAGCCGGCTCCACGTAGGAAGCGGCCGAAACAGCGGTGGTGTCATCCGTCTCGCCGGCGACCAAGTCAGCGAACGGCGCGTGGAAGTGCGCTGCCGGGACGTCATCGGCATCGTCGGCGCAGGCCCCGTTTCCATCGCTCGCGCCCATCAGAGCAAGCGGCGAGCCGACGCGAACCCCAGAGGTGCCGGCCGGAACCAGGATCCGCTCGAGGCGCCCGGCGGCGTGAGCTTCGACTTCCAGGCTCGCCTTGTCGGTGCGGACCTCGGCCACGACGTCGCCAGGTTGCAGATCGGCGCCTTCCGAAACCAGCCATTTCGACAGCCGGCCCTCGGTGACATCAGGCAGCAGGGCCGGCATCAGGATCGCGTTGGGCATGGGTCGGTTCCCCTCGCGCCAGTCATAGGTAGACGTGGTGCGCGAGCGTGCGCACATCGGGCTCCGCGTCGTCGCGGGCAAACGAGGCGGCGGAATTGACGCGGTTGCGCACGTCGCGGTCTATCAACTTCAATTCGTCCTCCGAGGCCTGCCCCGCTTCCAGTAATCGCGCCCGGGCGATGAGCAGCGGATCGGTCTGCTCGCGCGGCTGCGCGTCCTGCTCGGCCGTGGCCGCATACTTGTCGGGATCGGACATAGAGTGCCCGCGGTAACGGCAGGTCTGCATTTCCAGGATGTAGGGCCCATACCCGACGCGGGCATGCGCCGCAGCGACTTGCATCGCCTGCACGACGGCCTCGACGTCCATTCCGTCAACCTGGCAGCCGGGGATGCCGAACGGTGCGCCGCGCTGGGCCAGGCACTCGCGCGAGGTGTTGGCTTGGATGTGCGTATAGGAGCTGACGTCGTTGTTCTCGATGACGAAAACGACGGGCAAGGCCCAAGCTGCCGCGAGGTTGAAGGCTTCCGCGACTTGCCCTTGATAGGAGGCGCCATCGCCCATGTAGCCGACGCATACGGCGCGGTTGTCGCGATAGCGGTTGGCGAAGGCGATGCCGGCCGCGATCGGCGCCGACGAGCCGACGATGCCGTGGCCGCCGTAGAACCGCTTGTCTTTGGCGAACGGATGCATGGAGCCGCCCTTGCCGCCCGACAATCCGCCCTGCCGGCCGGTCAATTCGGCCATCAGCGCCTTGGGATCGATGCCCAGCGCCAGCAACTGACCGTGATTGCGATGGGTTGCGACGACTTGATCGCTCACCTGCAGCGCCATTTGCACGCCGACGACGACTGCTTCCTGGCCGATGCAAAGGTGGCAGAAGCCGCCAATCGCCCCAAGGCTGTAAAGCTGCCCCGCCTTCTCCTCGAACCGGCGCACGAGCAGCATGTCGCGATAAGCGCGCTGCCGCGCGTCCTTCGACATCGATGACGGCGGGCCGTCGACCGGGGTCGCGTCCGCATCGCCGCCGGCGGCGGCACGCGCAAGGGCGACAGCGCTGGTCACAGCATTGGGCGCCATCGGCACTCCTGGATATGGCGGCGGTCGAGGGAACGCGCGCGAAAGGAAGGCCAAGCTACACGAGCCGCGCCCGCAAGGCCAATACGACGGAGCGCGATGAAAGGGCGGGCTCGGGGCGAATTTATGATCGCTGCTACTGCGGAGGCGAAATGAGGGCAGAAACGCAGCGCACACGGCGATTAGGGGCGGACGACGATGCGATCTTGTGGCCGGGCGAAGCCCAGCATGTCGCGGGCGATCTCCTCGACGAGATCGGCATCCGGCTTGTCAGGCGTGAGGAGGTCGACGTCGCGCTGCAATTTGGCGCGCACGGCCTCAAGGCTCCTGATCTCGAACTCCAGCAGGCTGGAGCGTTCGATCAGTCTGGATCTTGCCTCGAGACCGTGACTGCCATTGATCGCGTGATAGGCGAAATAGGCCGTAAAGCTCCAGCAGACAAGCAACACAAAGGCCTGCCGCGGCCGGTAGCGCCGATCATGGTTTGGCTGACGCAGCACTTGGGGTACGCACTCACTTCGTTCGACTGGGGAACGTGAGGATTTTGTAGCCCGAAGGTGCTTAAGGGCAGGTAAAGGCGGGAAGGAAATGGGACGGGGGGTGAGGGATTAGGGAATAGGCTTTGGGAATTACGGCCGGACATGCAACCGCGCGGGCTTGAACTCTGCTCTGTGCCTTCCCCATCGTCTTTCTGGCCCCATAGGGCCACAACAGGTTTCGAGGCAAAGTTGGGTCCTTTACGCATTCCAAGAGGGAAGAACTCCGGCTCTGTGTGCTCCACGCGGTTGAAATCTGGGCAATCGTAGCGCCCAAAAAGGCGGATCACCTTGGCCGGGGACGCGAACTCTGAAATTACGCGCCTGCGTCGCCTTTCAGATGTGAGGCGCAAGGCGGGTCAGGATGACGCTCACCCCAAGAACGGCGTCTCCCCGAACGAAGCGGATCGGCCGTTCTGCCGAGCCGCGAAGATCCGGGGTCTTTACCCATTTCGAGAGGGAAAGACCACGGCTCGCGGTGCTTCGCGCGGCTGCATTGGCGCCCTTTGTCATCCCGGCATTTATTGCCGGGATCCAGCGTGCAACAAACGCCTCAGCGCGCTGATCGATGGATCCCGGGGACAAGCCCCGGGATGACGAAGTCGGCTTACGCCCCCGCGCCGGCCTTCAGGATCGAGCGACCGGCGTAGCGGGCGATGTCGCCGAGCTCGTCCTCGATGCGGATGAGCTGGTTGTACTTGGCGATGCGGTCGGAGCGCGACAGCGAGCCGGTCTTGATCTGGCCGGCGTTGGTGGCGACCGCGATGTCGGCGATGGTGACGTCCTCGGTCTCGCCCGAGCGGTGCGAGATGACGGCCGTGTAGCCGGCGCGCTGGGCCATGCCGACGGCGTCGAGCGTCTCGGTCAGCGAGCCGATCTGGTTGACCTTGACCAGGATCGAGTTGGCGATGCCCTGCTCGATGCCCTGGGCCAGGCGCTCGGTGTTGGTGACGAACAGGTCGTCGCCGACGAGCTGGCATCTTGCCGCCGACGCTCGCGTCAGCGCCTTCCAGCCGTGCCAGTCGTCCTCGGCCATGCCGTCCTCGATCGAGACGATCGGGAAGCGCGGCGACGAGGTCGGCGAGATACTTGGCCATGCCGCCGCTATCGAGCGACTTGCCCTCGCCCTCGAGCTGGTACTTGCCGTCCTTGAAGAACTCGGTGGCGGCGCAGTCGAGCGCCAGCACCACGTCCTCGCCCGGCTTGTAGCCGGCCTTCTCGATCGACTTCATGATGAAGCCGAGCGCCTCCTCGGCCGACTTGAGGTTGGGCGCGAAGCCGCCCTCGTCGCCGACGTTGGTGGTGTGGCCGGCGTCCTTGAGGCCCTTCTTCAGCGTGTGGAAGATCTCCGCGCCCATGCGGATCGGCGTCGGCGCAGGTCTCGGCGCCCACCGGCATGATCATGAACTCCTGGATGTCGATCGGGTTGTCGGCATGCGCGCCGCCGTTGATGATGTTCATCATCGGCACGGGCAGCACGTGCGCGTTGGCGCCGCCGAGGTAGCGATAGAGCGGCAGCCCGGTGGTGTCGGCCGCCGCCTTGGCGACGGCCAGCGACACGCCGAGGATGGCGTTGGCGCCGAGGCGGGCCTTGTTCGGGCGTGCCGTCGAGCTTGATCAGCGCTGCGTCGATGCCGCGCTGGTCCTCGGCGTCCATGCCGGACCAGCGCGTCGAAGATCTCGCCGTTGACGGCGTCGACCGCCTTCAGCACGCCCTTGCCGAGGTAGCGCTTCTTGTCGCCGTCGCGCAGCTCGATGGCCTCGTGCGCGCCCGTCGAGGCGCCCGACGGCACGCGCCGCGCGGCCCATCGGCGCCGTCCTCCAGCACCACGTCGACCTCGACCGTGGGGTTGCCGCGGCTGTCGAGGATCTCGCGGCCGATGATGTCGACGATGGCGGTCATTGGGGGCCTCCCGCTTGTTGATTTCAGGACGTTGAGGCCGCTTGTAGCGAGTTCCTGGCCGATGCGCAACCGGTCGAGGTGTCACGAGGGGTGCCGCCGGATCAACCCCGGCCCAGCAGCTTCAGGGTGGCATCGTCCCGCTCGCCGCCGCAGAGCCGGTCGATCGCCTCGGCGAAAATCCCACCCTCCCCGGCTTCCGCGAACAGCGTCATCGACGAGCGGAATTTCATGTCGTCTGGAGAGCCGAAGATTTCGTGCAGGGCGCGGCCCTCGATGGCGAGCGTCAGCTTCGTCGCCTCGATCAGGCGCGGCCCAAGGACGGGATGCGCCAGATAGGCTTTGGCTTCATCCAGCGAGGAAATGCTGAAGCGCTTAGCTGTTGGACTGCGGCCGAGTCCGCGCATTTGTGGGAAAATGTACCAAATCCAGTGCGTGGTCTTGCGTCCGGCGCGTAGCTCAGCACGGGCGCTTTCCCAATCGCCGGCTTGCGCCGTGACGAAGCGCTCGAGGTCGAAGGGGTCGCTAGGGCCATCGGTGGGGCCATTTGTGGAACCAGTGTCAGGCAACCTCTGATTGATCATGACGGTCCGCCTTTCGTTCTCGTCAGTCTGAACCTCAAGAACTGCACGAAGCACGCGCAGGCTCCATTCGTTTGCGTCCGAGACGAGGCGCATGTTACCCGCAATACGGCAGGACGGAGCGCAATTCATGAAGCCGGAGACGGCCTCTGGTGATCGGAAAGGTCATCGCCCATTTCTGAACGACCACGCGAGCAACCGGAGTTGAGATGAGCACGCAAAGCTACCAGGGCGGATGCCACTGCGGCGCTGTCCGCTTCGAGACAAGCCTCGACGTGGGCCAGGCCATGGTGTGTAACTGCTCGATCTGCCAGAAAAACGGCTCGATCCTGGCATTCGCACCCGCGGATCAGTTCAAGCTCATCGCCGGCGACGATAACCTCAGCGACTATCAGTTCAACAAGCGCGTCATTCACCACTTGTTTTGCCGAACGTGCGGCGTGCGCTCGTTTGCGCGTGGCACGCGCCCAGACGGCCGCGAAATGGTGGCGGTGAACTTGCGCTGCCTCGACGGTATCGACGCCGCTGCCTTGAACCCCAAGCCGTTCGACGGCCGCAGCCTTTAGCCACCCCGGGAGCACTTTCGATGCAGCAGGGCTCGGCCCTCGTTCTTTTTTCGGGGGGACAGGATTCCACCGTCTGTCTTACATGGGCACTTCAGCGCTACGACCGTGTCGAGACCATCGGCTTCGATTACGGCCAGCGCCATGCCATCGAATTGCAGACCCGCACCGGGCTGCGCGAGCGCCTGCGCGACCTGTTGCCGGGAGCCGTCGCCAAGCTCGGCGATGATCACATGTTGCAGTTACCTACGCTGGGCCGCATCAGCGAAACCAGCTTGACGCGCGCCACCGAGATCGAAATGGGCGAGGCCGGCTTGCCCTCGACGTTCGTGCCGGGTCGCAACTTGTTGTTCTTCACCTATGCGGCGGCGCTGGGCTGGCGGCGCGGAATTACGACGCTCGTCGGCGGCATGTGCGAGACGGATTACTCCGGCTATCCGGACTGCCGGCAGGCCACACTCACCCGATTGGCAGAGGCGATCTCGCTCGGCATGGATCGGCCATTCACGATAGAAACGCCGCTGATGCACGTCGACAAGGCCGGCACGTGGGCGATGGCCGACGAATTGGGCGGCGCGGCGCTGGTCGATCTGATCATCGAGTACTCTCACACTTGCTATCTCGGCGATCGCGAGCACCGCCATGAGTGGGGCTATGGCTGCGGCACCTGCCCGGCCTGCGAATTGCGCGCCAACGGATGGACACGATGGAAGGCCGGCAAGACGAGCTGATCCGCGCGGTTGATCTGGCGCTATCCGGCGATTGTGACGCCGCGCATGCCGTCGCCCAGCGGTTCGAAAGCAATGCAAACGCCAACTGGCTGCATGCCCTTCTGCATAAGATCGAGGGCGACGAAGGCAATAGCCGATACTGGTACCATCGCTCCGGTGGCCACGCTTACGAGGACTTCACCGACGTTAAAGCTGAGCTGGCGGCCATTCGAACTGAACTATCTCGCGGCGCCTGATCTTCCGGCCAGGAACTTGGCCGACAATTGCGCGATAGAACCGATACGCATGGCATTCAGGTGCTCGGCGTGATTGCCGCGACGCGACGAGTTCGGCCGGGCTTTCCGGAGATCGACAATGCGTCTTCACTTCGTCGCCGCCGCATTCTCCATCGCTGCTGTGGCTGCCGTCGCGGCCTATGCCCAGACTACGGCCCAGACTGCAAGCACGAGCGTCCTCAAGCTGCCGCAGGACATCGAGTTCAAGGGACCGCTCTCAGGTCCACCACAGACCGCGATCCTCTATGGCGATCCCAAGCAGCCCGGCATTTTCGTGACGCGAACGAAGTTCTCGGCTGGCTGGAAGGACATGCCACACTGGCATCCCGACGAAGTGCGCACCGTCGTGGTGCTGTCGGGCACGTTCTATTTTGGCAGCGGCGACAAGTGGGATGAAAGCAAGCTCAAGGCGTATCCTGCCGGGACATTCTACTCGGAGCCGCCGAAGGCCCCCCATTTCACCTGGGCCAAGGATGGCGAAGTGATCCTCCAGATCACCGGGATGGGACCGACTGGCAAGACGTTCATCGCTGGTCAGTGAACGAGAGCGCCCAGACCGAAGCTTGGCTCAGCGAGTCATTGTGCTCGATGGCGGCGTTCACCGCCTCGCCTTACAGGGCGGCGGGGGCCCTTGGCGTCGCCCGCTTCGTAGCCGTCCTGCGGGCAAACCTCGACATCGTCTCATTCGGGACGTGCTATCCGAGAAGGGCGGTCATGACGGGCAACGTGCCCTATTACACCACTCGCAGCGGCGTCTTTCGTTGTCGGCGGGATCTCCGGCAGATCCTCGATTTGGACGCTACGGCGGCTTGGTTGGTGAACCCCGATAGCGGGCTGATCGAGAAGATCGTGATAATGTCTGGGAGCGAACCCCTCGTACCCGAAGAACTGCGGTAAAGACGCGAACGATAAGCGGAGAAACCACACCGTTGGCAACATACGCCGTCAAGGAGATCTTCTACACGCTGCAGGGCGAAGGCGCGAACGCCGGCCGCCCTGCCGTGTTCTGTCGTTTCGCCGGTTGTAATCTGTGGTCGGGTCGCGAGGAGGATCGCGCGAAGGCCGAGTGCCGCTTCTGCGACACCGATTTCGTCGGCACCAATGGCGCTAATGGCGGCAAATACGCGACTGCGGAGGGACTGGCGGCAGCTTGCGTGGCGGCGCGTGGGTTCGAAGGACCGGGTCTCATCGTCATCACGGGCGGCGAGCCGGCGTTGCAACTCGACGAGCCTTTGATCCGAGAACTGCAATCACGAGGCTTTGAGGTAGCGATCGAGACCAACGGGACGATCGCCGTTTCCGATCTCATCGACTGGGTCTGCGTGAGCCCCAAGGCGGGCACGACGCTCGTCCAGAGGGCGGGACACGAGTTGAAGCTCGTCTACCCCCAGGCCGAGTTGCCGCCTGAAGCCGTCGCCGATTTACCCTTTGCGGTGCGTTTTCTGCAGCCGATGGATGGCCCCGACAAGGACGCCAATACCCGCGCGGCGATCGCCTACTGCAAGGCGAACCCGAAGTGGCGGCTCTCGGTGCAGACCCATAAAGTGCTGGGAATCCCGTGAAACGGCAGGGTTGTAGGGCCTCGAAATAGCAGGGGACAGGGAAAGGCGAACAGGTTACAGGGAAGGCAAATGATGCCCCGTCGCGATTGATGAGCGCTGCCGATCTCAGCGCGCACCGTTCCGCGTTTGCATCTCTGTCGCATCAACAATCATGGGAAATCCATGAACAAGGTCCTGAAACCAACCGACCTCGCGCCCCAGCCCGGCGAGCAGGTAGCGGCTCCCCCACATGCCGGCCTGCGCAATCGCATCGGCCGGACGTATCGCTTCGAGTTTGCCCACCACCTGCCGCACCTTCCCGATGGCCACAAATGCAAGAACTTGCATGGGCACAATTACCGGGTCGAGATCGTCGTGCGCGGCACGCTCGATGCCCGCGGCTTCGTCAAGGATTTCGCGGAGATCGACGCCGAGTTGGCTCCGCTCGTCAAGACGGTCGACCACAAGCTCTTGAACGATATCGCCGGCCTCGAGAACCCGACCGCCGAAATCATCGCGGCCTGGTTCTTCGAGCGCATCAGCGACTGCGAAAGCGTCCGCGTCTACGAGAACGACGAGTGCTGGGCTGAAGTGAGACTCGACTAATCGACAGGCTAACCGAACAGGCACTCGAGATGGCCCGCAAATCGCCGGATGTGACGCTGCTCGGCCGCCAGACGGCCCTGCCCGACAGCCCCGAGAAAGCCGTGCTGGAACGCGTCGCCAACCCGCACCCCGATACGGCCTACGTTGCGCGCTTCGCAGCCCCGGAGTTCACCTCGCTGTGTCCGGTGACGGGGCAGCCCGACTTCGCCCACATCGTCATCGACTACGTGCCGGGCGCTTGGTTGGTGGAGTCGAAGTCGCTCAAGTTGTATCTCGCCGCCTTCCGCAATCACGGCGCCTTCCACGAGGACTGCACAGTGGCCATCGGCAAGCGGCTCGCCACGCTGCTGGAGCCGCAGTTTCTGCGCATCGGCGGCTATTGGTATCCGCGCGGCGGCATCCCCATCGACGTTTTCTGGCAAACGGGAGAGTTGCCGAAGGGCGTGTGGCTACCCGACCAGGGCGTCGCGCCTTACCGCGGCCGCGGTTGAGATCGGCCCATGTCCCGACCTTTCGTTATCGCTACCTGCGACGCCGCCGCTGAGGTGCTGAAAGAGGCCGGGACGTTCGATCATATCGTCACGGTGACCGATCAATTGCACGAAGGCCCCTGCCCGCCGGACGACGACATCGAGGCCTTCTTCGCCAACCGCCGCCGCGTCATGGCCGCAACGCTCGAGTTGCACGAGCGCGATACCCGGCCCGGGGCCTACGGCCGCGGCTGGCTCGGCAAGCTCGCCGACTGCCGCTACGCCAACCGCATCGAGATCTGGGCGGACCCCAACCCGGCAGCGCAATTGCGGTTGCTGCTGGTTCTGCACGCGCTGGGCTGGTTGCGGGTGGGGCTCGACGGCATCCACATCGTCCATGCCACTCAGGACATCGGCGAACTGCAGGCTGACCAAGTGGGACGCCTCAACCGCCTCTGCCAACCTCTGAACGATCGCCAGCGGTTGCTGGCCGAGACGGCCTGGACGGCATTCCGCAAGCCGACGCCCGAGGCGTGGGCGGCCCTGAAGTCTCAGAGCCTGTCCGCGCTGCCGTTTCTCGGTGCCGCCATCGACCGATTGCTGGACGAGCTGCCGTCCGCTCTTGGCGGCGCGACCCGCACTGAGCGCGATGTCCTGGCATCGATCGCCGGCGAGGAAACGCACCCGTTCAAGGTGCTGGCCGCGTGCGCCGACAAGTCCGCCAACCGGCTTCTGGACTATTGGGCTCTCGGCCGGACGCTCGACGCCCTGGGCCGGTCGGCCGCGCCATTGATCATGGGACTGACCGAAGGCCCCTTCGACCTTGACCTGCACGACGCTCCATTGAAGCTGGCGGCCTACAAATCGAGCCGCCTGCACCTGACCAAGCTCGGCCGCTCCGTGCTCGACGGCCGCGACGACCTCGCCCGGCTCATCCCGATCGACCGCTGGTGGGGCGGCACGCACCTGACCAACACCAGTCTCTGGCGCTGGGACGCCGACGCCCGCCGCCTCATCCCCCCGCCCGGACACAAGCGCTGAGCGCGATTACCAGAGTTTTGTTTTCGCAGCGGATTCGGTTTTTGACTTGGCGTGCGAAACGCGCATCCGCTCTTGTCCAATGGCAATCAAAGCAGCTTTCTTTGTCTTAGGCTTGGCGCCGCCCACGAACTTGTGGGCCACCGCGATGACATCCTGGGTGGTCAAGCTGGCGTCCTCAGCCAGCGCGCCATACACGCGGCTGAACGCGTCTGCGTTGCCGACCGTGGATTTCAACTGGCCCACGATCTCATCGACCCTGGCCGCCTGAATCGGACCTGCCTTGGCGCGCGCCATGTCTTCGCCTGCCTCACGGCCACCGAGCCACCCCAGCATACCCATGTTCGCATCTCCCCACCAAACGGAAGGCGACGAGATACGAGTGCCTGATCGCAAGTAGGTTAAGGCGATTTCGTGTGGCTGCATTATGCGTGTCCACAACTCATCGAATATGGGGTCGTAGAAGAGCGTAGCCAATCTGTTCTGTCCGGCACCGTGAAAGTACCCCAGATCCTCCTCATTTGTAATGGACGCTCTTCGAGGAAGGTTCTGGGGGAACGACCCATTCGCCTTGCCTCCCCATCATCTCGAAGGCGGTTGTCATTACTTGGGTCCGATATTTGGCCTCGGCTTCACTCAGGTCTTCAATTCGCGTCATCGTGGCCACGATACCTGCGAGCCTCAGGTCGAGCTCAAGGTCGTTTTTCAATTGATTTACTTGGCCCAGGAAGGGGCGGATAGCTTCGGTTGAAACTCTGTCCAGAATGGTGGGAATTACATAAGCGTGACTGGCCACGAATGCGTTGATTGTGCCAAGCGTCATGCGAGGCGGTGTGTCGATGATGATCATTTCATATTCACGCCGAACGTGAGGATTAAGAAGCACGTGGGCCAGCCGATATCTCTCGTCGAGTCGGGCTTGTCGTGAATGGCGCGCTCAGTCAGCAACCAACTTCTCGACGCCGGCGAGCGTGTACTCCGCGGGCACCAGCCAAGCCTTGCTCAAGCCGCGTCCCTTATTGAGCGCAACTCCTAGGCCATGCTTGGCCAAGTGAACGCGGTTATGGCTCAATGTTGCAAGCCCAGCATCCTCCGCCAACAACGCATCGACATTTGAACCCGGAGACTCGAGACCGGCCGCACCCAAGACAACGGTTGAGAGCGATCCCTGATAGTCCAAGTCAATCAGGAGAACGGGCTTCTGCTTCTTTTCACTGACGTAGGCAGCGAAATTCGCTGCCAAATGGCTTTTGCCAACTCCACCCTTGAAAAGGCCGATCGTGACAATCTTGGCGCCGAGAGGGTCGTATTTCCAGGCTCTGTAGTCGGCAAAGGGTGCATTCTTTTTAATCGTCCAAAGGCGACCGTAGTCGGCAATTTTGGCCAAGTTCGTCTCCAGCATTTGGATACGCTGGACCTTCTCTTCGACCTCACGCTTTGCTTCGAGTGCGCTAGCCTTCTCGTCTTGCGCCCACTTCTGCGCGCCTTCGGCTTTCTCCCGCTCGCCGCCCAGTTCCTCGCTCAGCGCCTTGATCTCAGCCTTGTCGACACGGCCCCAGACGAAGCCGAGGACGGCCAGGAACGGGCCGATCCCCAATCCGATCAACTTCAAGATCGCATCGTATTCTTTGACGAGCCCAGCGGTCTGCTGCCAAAACGCTCCCGCTACTATCAGTGCAAGAATAATGATACCCGTCGCAGTGAACGCGAGTTGCCGCGCAATGTGAACCTGTTTCAAATCGCCCCCGCACGCATACATTCGTCAGTGAACAACCCATAACAGGCTGCCCAGCCGTCTGCCATTGATCCTTTCGGTTCGAACTGTTGAGGCTGCAGCCCTGATCGCTTGGCGTGAGCACCAAACCCAGTCACAGTTCCGCCGCTGGCCTGCTATTGTCTGCCGCAATTCGGACTGAAGCGCGGGAACGGAATGACGGCATGATACGGCTGGGCGGGCGGCGCTTTCTGTTGAGCTTCGCCATCATCGGCGGCGGCGGTCTGTCTCGCGCTCGGCATGAGCCTGCCGATCATCAAGCTCACGAAGTTCGTGTTCTGGTCGACAGAGCATTCGCTGATCTCCACCGTGCAGGTGCTGATCCACGACGGCCAGATCTTCCTCGGCATGACGGTGCTGATCTTCTCGATCGTGTTTCCGACGATCAAGCTGCTCTACCTGCTGCTCGTCTCCACGCTGCCCCCGCAGGAGATCAAGCGCCAGGCCCGCAGGCTGAGGGCGCTCGAATGGCTCGGCAAGTGGTCGATGCACGACGTCCTGGTGCTGGCGCTGACGATCTTCTTCATCAAGAGCCAGGGCGTCTACGACGCGGCGAGCCTCAACGGCGTCTACTTCTTCACCGCCGCCGTGATGCTGATGATCCTGTCCTATGCTTGGCTGCGCGCCAGCGGGGCGGAGGCCAACCTCGCCCCAGCCGACCGGGGCATCGTCACCGAACGCCACGTCTCGGCGTTCCGCAACTTCGTGTTGAGCTTCCTCATCATCACCGGCACCGTGTTCTTCGCGCTCGGCATCATCATGCCGGTGATCCGCTTCACCACCGTGTTCGTGTGGACCAACGAGCACTCGATCGCGACGATCATCTGGGCGCTCTACACGAACCAGGAATACTTCCTCTACCGCGTGCTGTTCGCGGTGTCGATCTTCTTCCCATTCTTGAAGCTGCTTCTACCTGCTGACGCTGGTGATCTCGACGGACATGACGCCGGAGTTCCGCGAAAAGTCGATACTCGACGATGGAGTGGCTCGGCCGATACTCGATGACCGACGTGATGGTGCTGGCTTTGATGATCTTCTACGTAAACTCCTGCGGCTACACGGAGGCGACCGTGCTGCCGGGCGTCTATTTCTTCGCCGCCAGCGCCATCATCACCATGCTCGCCTACGGCTGGGCCAACACGGTCGCGCCACCGCGGCGCCAACCGGCGAGCGAACCCGCAACACCGCTGCCAAGACCCTTGGAACAAGTTCCAGCGCTCAACGACCGTCCACGCCCCCGCCCCGCCACCACGCGAGGATGAGGATCGCGGCGATGCGGCTCATGGCGTCGCGAACCATGGTGCCGAAGAGCACACCGATGGCGCCGGCGATCTCCACCGGGCTCAGGTCGTTCAGCCAAAGCAGGAGATCGAACACGGTCGGCGTGGCATTCAGCCAGTCCAGCAGCGTTTCCAAAGCGAGTTTCATGGAGCCCATCCCGGCGCCTTGGGGGCTGAGCCCCGGATTAGCGCACACTTGTGTTTCAGCCGGGATCGACGTGACGGCCGGTCGACGAGTGCGCCATAGCGCACCTGCAATTCACGAATGACGCCAACGCATTCCATTATTTTTCTGATGCGCAATATGCATTTCGAGACGCCGAATCGCACTGACCGGCGCGGGACAGAATCTTCACGCATGGTTAATCACGTTTTCGGCTGAATCCGCGGCCGCTTGACTGATCAAGCTAAGAACGAATTGCACGCATGACATGCAAACGCATCGCACGCATGGATTGCACGACGGCGCGAATGCACTAGAGTTGCATGCATCGCATCAGCCGAGAACGAATGGCAACGGACTCGATTTGGTCCCATGCGTTGAGGAGTCCGACATGGCCAGGGGTCTCGACGATTTCGGTGGAGGCACCGTCGTGTCGGGAAACGGTTTCGCGGGCGCTTCCATAGCCACCGGCCAGACACCTCCCGACGCCGAGTTCGCGGCGCGAATCACGGCTGCCTTCATCCGCGAGGTGTACCAGCCGCTATTCCAGCGCGCTGCCATGGCCCCCGAGGACGTGCCGCCGGTGATGAGCGAGGTGCGCAAGCTTCTCGATGTGCTGCAGCTGGCCATCGCCCCGTTCGACGCCGCGGCAGAAACGGTGCCCGCGGCTGCGGCAAGCCCCTCACCGGCCGCAACGGCGGTCAGCGCCAATGCGCCGGTCCCGCCAGCGGACGCTGGCCGCAACCAACGCAGCAAGGTGCGTGAGCTGGTGCTGCTCGAACTGCTGGAGCGAGAGAACCGCGCCTGCACGCTGCAGCAGTTGATGGCGGGGCTGAATTCGAAAGGCTTCGGCGACACCAACGCGGCAGTCGTCTCACAACTGCACCGGTTGAAGGCGCTGGGCGTCGTGCACGTGCCCGGCAGCGGCATCTACGAGATCACCGACCCCGGCCTCGGCCATCTGCGCAAGCTACGCACGAGCTTCGGAGCGTTCGTGCCGCGCTAGCCGATGCAAAAAAGGCGGAACCTTGCGGTCCCGCCCTCTAACGTCAAAGCCCAAACGGAAGCTATTACGCCGCCGTCATCGCGATCTTGAGGTTATCGCTGATCTTGTCGAGGAAGCCGCTGGTGGTGAGCCACTTCTGTTCGGGCCCGACGAGCAGCGCGAGATCCTTGGTCATGAACCCAGCCTCGACGGTGTCGACGCAGACCTTCTCCAGCGTCAACGCGAACTTCTCGAGTTCGGCGTTGTTGTCGAGTTTGGCGCGATGCGACAGGCCGCGGGTCCAGGCGAAGATGGAGGCGATCGAGTTGGTCGACGTGTCCTTGCCCTTCTGGTGCTCGCGGTAGTGGCGGGTGACGGTGCCGTGGGCGGCCTCGGCCTCGACGGTCTGGCCGTCGGGCGTCAGCAGCACCGAGGTCATAAGGCCGAGCGAGCCGAAGCCCTGCGCCACCGTGTCGGACTGCACGTCGCCGTCGTAGTTCTTGCAGGCCCAGACGTACCCGCCCGACCACTTCAGGGCGGAGGCGACCATGTCGTCGATCAGGCGGTGCTCGTAGGTGATCTTCGCGGCTTCGAACTTGGCCTTGAACTCGGTGTCGTAGATTTCCTGGAAGATATCCTTGAAGCGGCCGTCGTAGCGCTTGAGGATGGTGTTCTTGGTCGACAGGTAGACGGGATAGTTCTTCTGCAGGCCGTAGTTCAGCGAGGCGCGAGCGAAGTCGCGGATCGAGTTCGTCCAGGTTGTACATCACCATGGCGACGCCGCCGCCGGGATAGTCGAACACCTTGTGCTCGATCTTGGTCTTGCCGTCCTTCGACACCCAAGCCACGGCCAGCGAGCCCTCGCCCGGCACGACGAAGTCGGTCGCGCGATACTGGTCGCCGTAGGCATGACGGCCGATTACGATCGGCTGCGTCCAGCCCGGCACGAGACGCGGCACGTTCTTGCAGATGATGGGCTCGCGGAAAATGACGCCGCCGAGAATGTTGCGGATGGTGCCGTTGGGCGACTTCCACATCTCCTTGAGGTTGAATTCCTTCACGCGGGCCTCATCCGGCGTGATGGTGGCGCACTTGACGGCGACGCCGTGCTTCTTCGTCGCGTTGGCGGCGTCGACGGTGACCTGATCGTTGGTCTTGTCGCGGTGCTCGATGCCGAGGTCATAGTACTCGAGGTTCACATCCAGGTACGGGTGGATCAGCTTGTCCTTGATGAGCTGCCAGATGATGCGGGTCATCTCGTCGCCGTCCATCTCGACGACGGTGCCGGTCACCTTGATCTTCTGCATGGGTGTGAGCCTTTTGGTGTTCGATGTGAAACTCGGGTAAAAGCGGCGCGCACATTAACCGCGGCGCTGCGACGCAACAAGTAAGCGGAAGGGAGGGGGGCGAGCGGAGACTTCCGCGAAAGCCGCTCGCGTGCTGTAAGCGGCTCAAGCGGCCAATCGAGGTTCAAACGTGTCACGTCCCCCGGAAACAACGATCATTCGCGGCCCCGACGGAGTGAGCCCCTGTCTTGCCGGCTGCAACCGAGCCGTCGCCGAGATCGTTCATGCCTGCCATGAGCGCACGATCGACGTCGCGCTGGGCGAGCTTGCCATCCCAGGGCTGGACCGCGATTCGCTCGAGCCCGTGCTCACCTACTGCGCCGAACTGCGCTGCGAGGCGGACGGCCTCACCTGCCCCGGCTGCAAGCGGCGAACCGAGGGCGAGGGGATCGGTTCGCTCGACGAGTTCATCGCCCGGCACAAGGAGATCGTGGTCGGCGACGGCCGCGTAAGGCTGACGGGTCAAGGCGAACGGACCCTCGCCACCCCTGCCCTCGCCGCGCTCGAAAAGACCTGGAGTGGCGAGAACTACTGGTTCTGGGCCCGCCGCGTCATTCGCAAGCTGCGCCATGGCATCCGGCGCGCGCACATCAAGGGCCAGGCGGTGGCCGATGACGGGCTTTCGCCGTCCGTTATCCTGATGGAGCCCCAGCTTCCCGACAACATCGGCATGGTGGCCCGCGCGTGCGCCAATTTCGGCCTCGATTCCCTGCGGCTGGTCGCGCCGCGCGACGGCTGGCCGAATGAGAAGGCGCGCATCGCCGCCTCCGGCGCCAACTACATCATCGACGATGCGGCAGCCTATCCGAACCTCGATTCGGCAATCGGCGACCTCAACTGGCTTTGCGCCACCACCGCGCGCCAGCGTGATCTCAGAAAGCCCGTGCTGACACCGGAGCAGGCCATCGCCGAGATGCGAATTCGGATCGGACGCGGCGAGCGTTGCGGCATGCTGTTCGGGCGCGAGCGCAACGGGTTGGAGACGTCGGAGGTCGCCAATGCCGACGCCCTGGTCATGATCCCGGTCAACAGCCGCTTCGCCTCGCTCAACTTGGCGCAGGCGGTATTGATCCTCGGCTACGAGTGGATGCGCGGCAGCGATGCCGCCAGCCTGGGCCGCGTCACCACCTACGAGAACTCCCGTCGCACCCGGGCTTTACCTCAACGACGACCGGCCAGCGACGAAGGAGGAATTGCTCGGGTTGTTCGAGCATCTCGAAGCCGAGCTCGAACGATCGGGATTCTTCAACGCGCCCCACAAGCGCCCGACTGTGGTGCGCAATGTACGCACGATGCTGTCGCGGATGAACGCCACGGAGCAGGAAGTGCGCACCCTTCGTGGTATTGTTGCCACGCTATCCAAAAGCAAGGGGGCAAGCCGCAAGCCGCCGTCCTGACCTGCCATGATCTGGCCAAGTTTTGAGACGAGCGATGCCGCCCGACGACGCCAGAGCAGCACACGCAACCAGGGCCGGCCTCAAGGCCCCATCAGACAGCGGTGCGCGGCTCGGCGCGGGTTTCTTAGAATCCGACAAGAACAAGCTAGGGGCTGACCTGGAGATGCGGACTATGAAAATGGCGGGGATGGTGCGGGCGCTCGGCGTAACGCTGGCTGTTGGCCTTTTGGCCGGTCCGGTCGTAGCGCAGGACCTGAGCGAGAAGTCGGTCAAGACGTTCATGGACTACGCCTGGAATCTGACGCCCGCCCAGTTCACCACGCCGCGCGGCGATCTCATCCAGATCGACAAGAAAAAGCGGGACGAGGTGATGGTCCCGATCGATGTCGCCCGCGAGGTCATCAAGGTCGGCCGTCTGTCGAGCCACGCGCAGGTCTGCGAGTTGAAGCCCGAGCAGGTCGCCAACTACCACTCGCTGATGTACCGCGAAGAAGAGCGCAAGGACGGCGAGAAGAAGAAGTGGACGCCGCAACAGCTCATCTACATCAACCAGTTGCACCTCACGACCGTGATGTTGCTGACCGGCAAGATCAAGCTGGTCGAGAAGGACGGCGACAAGGAAGTCGTGGTCGAGGAGAGCAAGACCAACAATCAGACCTGCTCCGCCGAGCAGCGCGCCAAGGTCAAGGAAATGGTGAAGACCTACGTCTACGCCGGTCCCAAGGCCGCGCAGGACGAGCTGGCCGCCGCTGCCTCGGCCCCGAGCGCCCCAGCAGCCGCCGCCGCCGCAGCAGCCGCAGCAGCTCCGCCGAAGAAGTAAGGCCTTGCCGGCGGTTGACGCTGGCGGGCGAAGCGAGTATGGAACTGCCGACGCGGGCCCTCAACGGCCCGCGTTTCATTTGCGCACCCGCGGCAACTTCTCTCATCAGGGATTTTGCCTGTCGGTCCGGGTCTCCCGGACAGAGGAGGGGGCGCTCCAGGCCCGCGCCGCCGGGCCATCAAACGCACATGGAGTGCCAGACTATGACCAAGCGCATCCGCGCTAAACACAAGATCGACCGCCGCCTTGGCGAGAATATCTGGGGCCGCCCGAAGAGCCCGCTCAACAAGCGCGAGTCGCGCCCCGGCCAGCACGGCGAGCGCCGCGTCGGCAAGACCTCGGACTTCGGCCAGCAGCTCAAGGCAAAGCAGAAGCTGAAAGGCTACTACGGCTCGATCTCCGAGCGGCAGTTCCTGAAGGTCTACAAGGAGGCCACCCGCCTCAAGGGCTCGACGTCCGAGCACCTGATCGGCCTGCTGGAGCGCCGTCTCGACGCCCTCGTTTACCGCGCCAAGTTCGTGCCGACGGTGTTCGCCGCCCGCCAATTCGTCAGCCACGGCCACGTCTCGGTCAACGGCCGCCGCGTCACCATTCCGAGCTACCGCCTGCGCGTCGGTGACCTCGTCGAGGTTAGCGAGAAGGGCAAGCAGATGCCGCTGGTGCTCGAGGCCATCAAGAGCGCCGAGCGCGACGTGCCGGACTACATCGACGCCGATCACAGCAAGATGACCGCCAAGCTGTCGCGCATCCCGACCCTGTCGGACGTGCCGTACCCGGTCACGATGGAACCCAACCTGGTGGTCGAGTTCTACTCGCGCTAATCCGGTCCAGGTCTCACGTTATCATTCAGAAAAGCCGGAGCCCACGCTCCGGCTTTTTAGTTTTTACGACCGGACCGCAATTTCAGACTGCATCTAAGCCTGCTGCTGCGGCCAAGACGCGGCGCAAGGGTTGAGGGTTACCGCCCCGTATAGAAGCGAAGGGGTGCCGTCGCGGTATGGCCGGGCAGGTCGTGGCAGCCGGCGTCCGCGAACTGCACTTTCGACCGCAGCATCGCTTGGGCCGGCTCAGACACGAGCAACGGGCATTTGAGGCTCGCCGCGAGCTTCTCCATGCGGAACACGTAGGTGACGTCGAGCCCGGTGAGGCTTTCCTCGCCGATGGCCCCGGCGCCGCCGAGCGCAACCTGCCCGAGGTGAAGCGCGATCCGGAAACGGGGCGACGAACGGTCCTGCTGGAGAA
Source organism: uncultured Alphaproteobacteria bacterium (assembly GCA_963847435.1). Taxonomy (GTDB): domain Bacteria; phylum Pseudomonadota; class Alphaproteobacteria; order Rhizobiales; family Hyphomicrobiaceae; genus CAWJZR01. Next base: position 282,214 of record CAWJZR010000021.1, read on the forward strand.
CCGCAAAGTCCTTGATCGCCGCAGCCATGAAACCGGTGGTTCCGGTGTCGACGGGCCAATAGGCGAGGAAGCCATCGCCGAGGTACTTGTTGATGGTCCCGCGGCGCGCCTCGACGATCTCGCGGCACGTCCCCATCCACTTGCCGACAAGAATTGCAAGATCGGTCGAAGAGAGTTGCGCGGCCAGCTTGGTCGATCCCGCGATGTCGGCCAGCAGTAGCCAGCACAGGCTGGTCTTGACCTGGATCACCGTCGCCGCGGTCTGTCGCGGCCCGGGCTTCGTGAGCTTGCTGCTGGTCTGACGAAAACGGAGTTGCTGCTCACCGAACATGAGCTTGTCGGTGTCGCGCAGGCGGGTCGAGAGGGTGACGCGGCGGCTGTTGACGAACGAGCCGTTTCCGCTCCCGAGATCGACCAGCCAGAACTCGTCCTGGTCCTGGCGGTGAATCAGCGCGTGCCGGCGCGAGACTTGCCGGTCTTCGAGGACAATATCGTTCTTCTGGCCGCGACCGATCGTGCAGGCCGGCCCGATCGGCCAGCGCTGACCGTTACTTCCGCCCTCCAGCCAGACGCTCGCCATGGGCCCGAGCCGATCCCTTGTTTCAGTCCGCCGCCAACCCCGGACGCTAATCCTACTCCACCCGAATGGTTATTGCAGCACGGCCTTGACCATCCGACCGCAGTTTCGGTTCGGGCTTCGGGGGCTCAGTCTTGGGATCTGGCCTTCCCTTGATAAGCTTGGCGCCCCGCGCCTTCGCCTTCTCGGGATGCATGCGGTCGTCGAGTTCGATGGCGTGTGCATCCCGCAAGAAATTGCGCCAAATGCCGAGCGAGGGAAACCGCTGGCGCTCGAAATCGAGTTCAATGCCGGGTGCGATCTTGGCCGTCGTCGAGCACATCGCCGCGAGTGTCTCCGTGCCCTTCTCCTTCAGCCGCAACTGGTAGGGCGACTTTTCGCTGGGAACCTGGAGAATGCGTCCACCGCTCACGAGATTGTCCTGCTCGAAATCGTTTGGAAACAGCACTGTCGCCTTGCCGGCGGCATCGATGTCGACCAGCGTCAGGTAGCAGTCTTCGGACGTTTGGACCGAGAAGTGAACGAGATCGCCGGCCTTGTAGGAGAGTTGGTCTGGCCATAGCCCGATCGCAATCGGGCCCGTGCTTTCCGCGGCTGCCGTGCGCGGGGGCTCGGCCGGAGCCGCCGCCTGCTGACCTGTGTTGCGCAAGTTGACCAGCAACCGTTCCGTCTCGGCTCGCGGCAAGAGACCGAACAGCAGTCTTTGCGCCAAGGGTTTCAAGTCTCCTTCGACCTCGGCAAGACGCTTGCGAAATGCGTTGTACGGTTCGCCAGCGTCGGCGGCGGCGCGTTCCAGATCGACCGGACGCTCGAAACGCTGGCCGAGTGCACCGGTGATTTCCAGCCCGTCCGTCGTCAAGTCCGGATCGACGCCGGCCTGAACGAGGGCGCGGCGATAGTGGTAGTTGTCATCCTCGAACAACTTGGCGAGATCTGCCGGCGACGGATAGCTGGCCAACGACGGATCCCTGGCGTCTTTCGTCACGTGGTGGGGCCGCATCTCATCCACGAACGGCAGCAGGCCGGTGGCGTGACATCCAATGCAACCGCTCGACACGCCGTTCGGAGCCACCGGCTTGCTGGGCGCTCCCGCCGGGGGTTGGGCGGCCACTGGCATGACGTCAAGCCGCCGGCCCTCGGCATCGAAACCGCCCAAGGCAAGCATGCCGTTGGGGAGCGCGAGGATGAAGCGCGTCGCATCCGGTTTCGGCGGGGACTTGGCAGCGGGTACCGCGTGCGGCGCCAGAGGACTGTCGAACACATCGGTTGGCGGGACCGCAGCCGCCCATTCGTAAGCGAGCCATAGTACCTGCCCATCCTTGGCGACGTGCCGTTCGGCGAGCATGGGTCCTCGTAGACCGCCTCCACTCTTCAAGCCGGCGCGGGTGAACTTGGGCGGTCGCGCGTTGGCGTCGATGTCCAGCCCATGCAGGCGCATTAGCTCGCGGGCGCGGTCCGGCAGTCCGAGAAGCTCGTAGTAGAGCGGTGCGCGGCTTGCCGCTGAGGCCAGCCAATCGGCCCGCAGCACCGGTTGAGGACTGCCTGTCATCTGCTTCAACGCATCGGAAACAGGAACCGCGCCGCCTGCAGGCTCGAGCCCCGCCAGCCGATCCCAATGGGCAGGCACCCACCCGATGTCGTTCAAACGAAGCGCCAGAACAACCAGAGAGTCCCCGACCGTCTCGATCCGCACGGGCGCCCGCGCCCACGACAGTCCGTTGAGCAGTTTCTGCACGGCCTGGCGATAGGCAGCGAGCTCGGCGTCGTTCGCGCAGGCATTGTAGAGATGGGCGAGTGAAATGAACCGCGTCGCCTTCGCCACCTCGGGCTTCGACTGTTCGAGCCAGCGCTGCATCGTATTGGCGAGCTCAGCGCTATCGACCGGCTGCCGCTCGGGGCATTGGCGCTCGCTGGCCGGCAAACTCTCGATCCAGTCGCGGAGCGCCTCGATCTCCAGGGGGCTAGGGCCGGTCTCGTTGGGCTTCGCCTGCTCCATCGGCGCATGGCGCATCAGCATCGTCTGATACAGCCTCGAAGCGTCGGGTACGCCGGGCCGGACCAGGCTGCGGTCGCGGGCGAGATTGGTCAGGTCGAGGATTTTGCCGATGCCGCCCGCGGCGGAGGGCTGCTGATGACAGCCCGCGCAGTAGCTATTCAGGACCGCGAAGGCCTTGGCGCCGACGGCATCCTGCGGCTGCTCCGGAGCCGGCCGTGGCGGCGAACTCGCCGGGATCATGGCTGCAGAAAAGGTGTCGGCAATGGCCGCGACCGGGATCACCGGCGCGGGCATCGCCGGAGGACTCTGCTGGGCTGCGGCCTCGGGCGGAGTTGCCCCGGCGGCCGCAGGAGCGGCAGACTTGGTCGCGGGCGACTGCACCGGAGCCGATGCGGGCGCAGACGCATTGCCGTGGCGCCGCTGCGCCTCGGCCGGCAAGCCCGCGAACAGAGGGGCAAGCGCCAGTACCGCCGCTGCAGCGCGTCCAATCGCACCTATCCGAGAACCAACCCGCGTCATCCCCACCCCAAACGCGACGCCAGGACCTGCCCACACCAAGGTCCTCTCCTCCGTAGAGCGGCGACAATAGCGGCGGGGCATGGCCACGCCTAGTGCGCAGGGCGCAAAAGTTCTCTGCCGGTGTGCTCATCTGAGCATTTGGCTAAAGGCCGTTTCCCAAAAGCTTTCTGGCCGTCAACGAAGCAGTCACTCCGCCGACGCCAGGCGATCGAGCGCGGCCCGGGTGCGGGCGTTGATGAAGCCATTGACATGCCCGTCATACAGCCCGGCGGCGGTGAGCTGTCGCTGGATTTCGCGCTTGGTGGCGAAGCTCCAGACGTCCGGGCGCCTGCGAAGGTCGAGCCAGGGGTCCTTGTTGCCGGCTTTGTAGGAGGCGATGAGATACTGGGCTGCGAGCTTGCTGTCCTTGGCGACGCCGCGTCCTTCGTCATGCAGGAAGGCTAGCTCACGAAGGGCCCCAGCGTGCTGCTTGTCTGCTGCGGCCTTCAACAACTTCACGGCCTGAGGGAGATCCGCCTTGCCACCCTCGCCACGGATCAACATCAGCGACAGGTTGTACATGGCGCGCAAATGACCGCGGTCCGCCGCAATGCCATACAGGCGGCGCGCTTCGGTCCAGTTGCGCGGGAGCCCCTCGCCTGTGTGGTAGAAGTAGGCGAGGCTCGTCAGACCCTGCGGGTCGTTGGCATTCGCAGCGCGACGATACAGCTTCAGCGCCTCCGCCGTGTCCTTTGGGACCCCTTCGCCGAACTCGTACATCGCGCCCAGCGCAGCCATGGCGCCGGCGTGGCCCTTCTCCGCGGCCCGAGTATATAGCCGCACGGCCTCGCCTTGATTCCGCGCGACACCGAACCCGCGATCGTAGGCCTTGGCCAAACTGAACATGGCCGCAGCCAGCCCCATATCGGCCGCCTTGCGGTAGAGACTGGCGATCTCGGCTGGATCGGCTGGTTGCCCGCCAGGCCCTGCAGGCTGGGCTTCAAGGCGCGCCGCCTTCTCGAAGATCTTTTCCGCTTCTCCCGGCCTGATCGGCTCGGGAGTCCCTCCCGTCGTGATCCACGACCAGGGGTCCGCGGCGCTGGCGGTCTCCTGCGCCTGCAGCTTGGCGAGTTTAAGCGATGCGAGCTCAGTGAATAGCCCATTCGGGTAGCGCTGAATATGACGCTTCAGGGCGCTCTTGTCCGTCGTCGCCTTGATCTTTTCCCAATCGCGTAGCTCGGCGAGGCGCGCCTCCTCGGGGTCGGCCGCATCCTTGGCGCGGTCCGGCCGCACGCTCGCCTCGGGCTCGGCGACCTTGGGCCGGAAAAAGAACTCTGCCGTCAGCGACGAATGCTCCCACGGCGTTTGGCGGCCATGCGTGACATCCAGAACCTTGCGGCGCGTCCGGCGGAACACCTCCTCCAGTGCAACGCCTGCCGCCGGCACCTCGCTCGCCAGCGCCTCGGTGTAGGGGCTATTCTGGCTGGCGCCGTCGAGCGCGACTTGCCCCGGCCCAGTCGCGTAGGCGATCAGCGTTCCCGATGGAGCGAGGACGGGGGCGAGACCCCCGGAGATGCCGCGGCCAGCGCTGACGAACGGATTGTCACGGCAGGCATCGAGGATCGCGATGTTCAGCGGCGCAACACCGTGCTCCATCGCCTTCAGCACCTCGCTCAGGTTGACGGCCGCGAGCGCCACGTCCCGCACGTCCCCGATGTCGGCTCCGACCGGGATCAGATAGTTCTCGCCATCGACCTGTACGCCGTGGCCGGCATAGTAGAACAGGCCGACGCCGTCGGAGGCCCGCAAGCGCCGGGCGAAATCCCGGATGGCGCCCATCATCGTGCCCTGGTCGGCATCCAGCACGGTCGTCACCGTGAAGCCGACCGACGACAGCGTGGCAGCGATCAGCTCGGCGTCGTGGCGGGGATTGGCGAGGCGCCCCTGGCGATAGGTGGCGTTGCCGATGACCAAGGCGGTTCGCGCCTCGGCCCAGCCGTCGGACGGCGCGAGGCACGACAGCACGAGCGCGCACAGCAACAGCCCGGCCACCGCGCTCGCCGGCCTCACAGGTTTTTTGCCGTAAGTCGATGTCATGCCACGCTCAGGTTCCCTCGCACGAATTGAGCTCGCACGAATCATTCGAACCAGAGTGGTTGGTTGCCGCGCCGACTTCCAGTCCAGGGTCTGCCGCCGTCCACCGAAACCTGGAAACTGTGGACTGATTTGGAGCACCAGCTTGCCATGACGCGAAAGGTCATTCCGCTGCCGGGCAAGTTGTAAACACTTCGTTAAATTAATACTTTGGCGATTATCTATGTCTTGCTGTGAGGTTGGACTAAGAAGTCGTTATCGATTAGAAATCTCCTAACGAACACTCGCACCCACAGAGCAGAAACCAAGAACCAGCATGGACCTGCAAGCAGCAAAACTGTTGAATGCAAAATCCTGGCCCTGGGCCAAGCTGGCCGCCTTCGCCTTCTTCGCGATTGCCGGCGCCCTGCTCCTCGCTTCTCTAGCCAGCTCGCATGGACCGCTCACCAAAGCGGCCGCCGCGGGTAAGCCCTCGATCCAACTCTCCGACGCCGACCACGCTCCCGTTGCCAATACCGCCGATAAGTCCCGACGCTGAGGCTCTGCCAGGCTTCTTCGTCGCTCCCGCTCCCGAAATGCCGACAACTTTGCCAACTCCCTGATTGACTGCCATCTGCCCTCACGACCCTGCTGCAGAGTCTGCCAGCTCGACAGCACCTCTCTCCTCCCCGACTGCTTTGAAGGCCTCTTCCGCTCCCGGAAGGGGCCTTCTGCCCGTTTAGGGAAGCGAGCGAGATCAGATGCTCAGGTCAAATGCTCATGGCATTGGAATGGGCGGCTGCTGGGCGGGGACGTTGTAGCCCTTGATCACGGCCGGGCGGGCGGCGATCGCGGTGTACCAGCGGGCGACGTTGGGGAAGCTCTTCGGATCGACCTGTTGCCATTCGAAACGGGTCGCCCATGGCCAGATCGCAATATCGGCGATCGAATAGTCGCCGGCAACGTATTCGACGTCGGCGAGGCGGCGGTCGAGTACACCATAGAGACGCTTGGCTTCGGCGCCGTAGCGTTCCTCGGCGTAAGGGGCCTTGCCGCGGTTGTACTTCAAGAAATGATGCGCCTGCCCCAGCATCGGCCCGAAGCCCGACATCTGCCACATCAGCCATTCGACCGTCTGCCAATGCGCAGGTCCGGACTTGGCCCACAACTTCCCGGTCTTTTCCGCCAGATACATCAGGATCGCGCCGGACTCGAAAATGCTCTGGCCGGTATCGCCGTCTACGATCGCCGGGATGCGATTGTTGGGACTGATCTGCAGGAAGGCCGGCGCGAACTGTTCGTTTCGCGTGATGTCGATCGGGTGGGCGCGGTACGTCAGCCCGGTCTCTTCGAGCATGATCGAGACCTTGCGGCCGTTCGGCGTGTTCCACGTATAAAGATCGATCATCGCCCGCCCGTTTTTTATTCAGCCTCGCGCCCAAGGTAATCGAACCCGCTGACGACCCGCAACCGGAAGACTTCTTTAGGGAAGACGATTGAGCAGGATCCAGCTGGAATCCACCAGCGGGGACGGCGCGGTGGACACGAGTGATAGCGCTCGCAACAAAGCGCGGGTTCCGGTCAAACTCCGCGCAATAGATGCCCGAGCAGCACGTCTGGGCGTTGCAGCGCCTGTGACATAAAGCCCCGTCTGCTCAGGACGTGTGCCCGATCGCGATCAGAGCCACGATCGGCGTCATGCGCATCAGGATGTCAGACAGGTTTATTTAGGCGGTCGCGTCGCGAAGCAATTGCGTTGGGAGGCGCGGTGAGCATCTCGTTGCGCAAATCCTGCAGCAGTCCGTGGAACCGGCGCACGGCCTCGGCCAGATTGCCGGGATGATTGAGTTCCAGCTCACCTGTAGTGCTGCGCACCGCTCTTTCGGGCAACGGCACGCCAGCCGCGAGGCGTCCGCGCACCCAATCCGGACCGGCGTTCACCGCCACCGTTCGCACCGCGCGTCCCTCCGCGGCCAGCCGATCCGCCGCCTCGGGCGTGCCGGAGAAAACAACGATGCGGCCCTCTTCGAGCATCCGCCGCGAGGCTTCCGGCACCGCGAATCCATGATCACCGGCAAACCACGAGACCAAGAACGACCGTTCCCGCTCCATGTCCCGGAAAACGCGGCGGCTGACGTGCAGATGCTCGTCGCTGGCGCTGGGCAGGCGGGTAAGGACCCGAAGCGGGAACGCCAGATGGTCGTCAGAGGCAAATCGGCGCCGCGCCGCGGCGATCAGGAGATCCTTTCCGCGTCCTTCCGGGCCGACGAGGACCAGCGCGAAGCCCCGGAGCGTCGGGGGGTGCGCAGACTTGTCCTTCAGCACTTGGCGAGGGGATTTTCCGGTTCGGCCCGTCTCCGCTCGCGCCGCTTGCATCCTTGCTCCCCTCGTCCCGTTGCCCGGGTTTCACGGCCTATCAAGCCCCGAATCTCGTCCGTTTCCGCGAGGCTAGGGGCCTATCCGCAGCGTGGCGAGAACTCACCAGCCACACCTGCGGCAATAACGCCTCTCCGCCTCTGACGACGGTCCATCAGCTTGTTGAGAGCGGCTGGCATCTGGGTCGATAACCCGCTAAGGCTTCCCCCTTCGGAGCGGCCGGACGGCGCGGTTCCGCGGTGCAGGCCCTTGGGGCGTGCGTCTTCGAGAAAGAAGGACAAGCCAATGCCCATCTCGTCCGAAAGCATCGTCGGTTCGCTCACGGCTTCCATCGACAGCGCGAAGCCATCCGAGAAGCCCTACAAGAACTGGTTCTTGACCAATTGCCTGCCGGCGGAAGCCGCGGCCAATGTGATCGAGCTGCCGTTCGAGCCGCCGTCGCTCGAGGGGATCTCGGGCAAGCGAGAGCTGCACAACAACACGCGCAAGTACTTCGACGCCGAGAACATGGCCCGCTTCCCCGTCTGCAAGGCGTTCAACGACGCCTTCCAGGACAAGCGCATCACCGGCCTCATCGAGCGACACTTCGGCACCAATCTCGCCGGCTCCTACCTGCGCGTGGAGTTCGCCCAGGATATCGACGGCTTCTGGCTGGAGCCGCACACCGACCTTGGGGTCAAACTCTTCACGATGTTGCTTTACATGTCGACCGACCCGCGCCACGCAGGTCTCGGCACCGACATCTATGACACCGACAAGCAGCACTTCGGGCGCTCCCCGTTCGAGAGCAACGCGGCGTTCGTGTTCGTGCCGTCGAACATCACCTACCACGGCTTCGAGCCACGAAAGATCGAAGGCATCCGCAAGTCGGTGATCATCAACTACGTCACCAACGACTGGCGCGCCCGTGAGCAGCTGGCATTCCCGGATCGGCCGATCGGAGGCTGATCGGCTTAATACGACCATGCCCAACGGCATCCGCGCGTCAGCACGTGGCGGAGATGATATGTGCCTGCATGCGGCCCTCGATGGGGCCGCTTCCAAACCGCTCGGTGAGCGCGTCCGCTGCGTGCTCCGTGGCCTCGTCCAATCTCGAAGGGTCGCGGGCCTCGATCTCGCTCCTCAGCGGAGTGCCTTGGCAATATGCCATGGCGACGTCGCGCGCCGATCGTGCCCGGCTGATCGCCCCATGCGTTGCGATTGCGACTGAGGTGAACCCAGCGGCCGCGAGTTGGCCACGGATAGCTTCCTGATCACAATAGCCATGCGGCGTGCGAGCGAGGAAGCTGGGTGGATTATCCGGCAACATCTCGGCCAGGGCCCGCGTGACGACAGCGGCAAAGTCGTTTTTCGCGATCCGATCCCATACGCTGAAGACGAAGCGGCCGCCGGGCTTCAGCACGCGCTTTGTCTCGCCATAGGCTTTGATCTTGTCGGGAAAGAACATGACCCCGAACTGGCAGGCGACAGCATCAAAACTTCCGCTTGCGAAGGGGAGTGCATGGGCATCCGCCTGCCGCCATTCGACGCCGTCGCAATGCCCATGGCGCATCGCCTGATCGATCATGGGCTGATTGAGATCGGTGGCAACGAGGCGGGTGCCGGGGGCAAGCTCCGCCACCAGGGCTCGGGTGAGAGCTCCCGTTCCAGCCGCAATCTCAAGTACGGCACGCGGCTCCGAGCACGCCACCTGGGCAGCGACTATGGGGCCGTAGGCGTCGAAGATCACGGGAACCAGAAGACGATCGTAAACTCCCGGGATCGAGGCCGCAAATAGCCGATCGCTCGACACCATGGCACGCCTCCAACGACGTTCCGAATGCCCCCGCTTCAAGCCTACAGGATATCACGCCGGCGATGGAGTCGCCCCCTCGGTGGCGCCTCCCGCCAACGACAGTTACTCAGCGCGGCGCCGAGTTCCCCTTTACAACCACGGCGAAGCCTGCGGCTTTCAGTACATCGACCGTGGCCTGTAAGTGGGCGCGATCACGTGTCTCGATAACAAGGTTCAACTCGGTTCCCTTGGCGGGAAGGTCGGTGAACACGCGCTGGTGGTAGACCTCGACGATGTTGGCGCCAATGTCGCCGATGACGGTTGAGACGCGCGCCAACTGACCCGGCTGGTCGGGGATGTCGATCGTCAGCCGCGAGAGGCGGCCCTCGCGCGCCTGTTCGCGAGTCAGTACGCTCGCCAGCAGCCGTGTATCGATGTTGCCTCCGCATAGTACCAAGCCGACGGTTGCGCCCTTGAACAGGCCCGGCGCCGCCAGCAGCGCCGCGAGCCCCGCCGCGCCGGCGCCTTCCGCGACCGTCTTCTCGATGCTGATGAGCAGGCTCACCGCGCGCTCGAGTTCCGGCTCGCTGACCAGCACGATGTCGTCGACGTACTTCTCGACCAGCTTGGACGTGAGAGCGCCCGGTTGCCGCACAGCGATGCCCTCGGCCAACGTGTCGCCGCGCACCGGCAGATCGGCGTGCTTGATGCGGTTGTACATCGAGGGATAAAGCGCGGCCTGCACGCCGATGACGCGGATCGAGGGCTTGATCGCTTTCGCAGCAATCGCCATCCCTGAGATCAACCCGCCGCCGCCGATCGGCACCACGAGGGTATCCAGAGCCGGCACCGCCTCCAGCATCTCGAGCGCAATCGTCCCCTGCCCTGCGATCACCAGCGGGTCGTCGAACGGGTGGATGAACACGAGGCCGCGCTCGGCCTGCAGGCGGCGCATGAAATCGGCGGCCTCGTCGAACGTCGCCCCCGACAACACGACCTCCGCACCGTGGCTGCGGGTATTCTCGACTTTCACGATTGGCGTCGTCTCAGGCATGACGATGGTCGCCGGGATGCCGAGCCGGGCCGCGTGGTAGGCGACGCCTTGCGCATGGTTGCCAGCCGAGACCGCGATCACGCCGCGCCGCCGTTCGTCTTCAGAGAGCGCCGCGAGCCGGTTCAGTGCTCCGCGCTCCTTGAACGAGGCGGTAAATTGCAGGTTTTCGAACTTGAGCCAAACCTGGCAGCCGAGCATGTCGGACAACGTGCGGCTGTGGTCGAAGTCGGTGTTGAGGACCGCGCCCTTCAGCACGGCTGCCGCACGACGCACGTCGCCCACCGTCACCTCCGGCTCGACGCGCACCGGCTCGGTTTGTCCGCGCTTGGCTCGGGTCGGCTTCGGGTTGTCCATACGCGTCTCGCGCTCCCTCATGACGCTCGAAAGCTGGCGTCCCATACGATAGAACCGCTCTCAGCGGTGTTCCGCCAGAGATAACATAAGCGGCAGGGAGAGACGGGCGATGGCGAAGGTGGCTTGGATCGGCTTGGGAGTGATGGGCTATCCCATGGCCGGGCACATCCTGCGTAAGGGCGGGCACGAGCTGACCGTCTACAACCGCACCGCCGCCAAGGCCGCCGCCTGGGTGTCCGAATACGGGACGGGCCGTACCGCACCGACGCCCGCGGATGCAGCGCGCGACGCCGATTTCGTGTTCGCCTGCGTCGGCAACGACGACGATCTGCGTACCGTCACGCTCGGAGCTGAAGGCGCATTTTCGACCATGAAGCCGGGCGCGATCTTCATCGACAACACGACCGCGTCCGCCGAGATCGCCCGCGATCTCTACGCCGCCGGCAAGGAAAAGGGCATCGGCGTTCTCGATGCCCCCGTCTCCGGCGGACAGGCCGGCGCACAAAACGGCGCGCTCACGGTAATGGTCGGCGGCGACAAGGACGTATTCGAGCGCGCGCAACCCGTCATCGCTCACTTTGCGCGCATGGTGAACTTGATCGGACCGGCGGGCGCTGGGCAACTGACCAAGATGGTCAACCAGATCTGCATCGCCGGCCTGGTTCAGGGGCTCGCGGAAGCCATTCACTTCGCCCAAAAGTCGGGGCTCGATGTTCCGGCCGTCATGGAGACGATTTCCAAGGGCGCGGCGCAGTCGTGGCAGATGGAGAACCGCTGGAAGACGATGGCCGAGGGCAAGTTCGACTTCGGCTTCGCCGTGGATTGGATGCGCAAGGATCTGTCGATCGTGCTCGGCGAAGCGCGCCAGAATGGAGCAAGCCTGCCCGTGACGGCGGTCGTCGACCAATTCTACGCCGAAGTGCAGCGCATGGGCGGCCAACGCTGGGACACCTCTAGCCTGATCGCGCGGCTCAATCAGGCCAACAAGGCGTGATGGCGGCCAGCCTATGACGTTTAGCGAGCCGACAATGCCGTCGCCGGGGGGTATTCCTTCGGCGATGGCCATTATGCGCCACATGGCCGGCCAGAATCCGGTCTTCCAGTTCCTCCAGATCGAGATCCTGGAGGCCGAGCGAGGGCGGGCGCGCTTCGCTATGCCGGTTCGTCGCGAGGTGACAAACACCTTCGGCAATTGCCATGGCGGCATAACCTTCGCGTTCGCCGACATCTGCTTCGGCTTCACGGCGAACGCCGCGCGCAACGAGAAGGGCGTGTCCTCATCGGCCGAAATCCATTGGCTGGCGCCGGGGCAGATCGGCGACCGTCTCATCGGGGAGGCGCGGGAGATCTGGCACGAGGGCCGCAATGGCCTCTATGACGTGACGATCAAGAACGAGCACACCGGCACCGTCGTCGCCATCGTGCACGGCCGCATGCGCTTCGTCGGTGGTCGCGTGCTGGATATTTGAGCCCGGTTATCTCTTGCGTCAGTGGCTACAGGCGCCGCCGCCGCAACACGGACCCGTTGCGCACGGCGGCAGGTCGCCGGCCGAAGAACACGCGCCGAAGCTGTCGGAGGTGCCGCCGCTCGCGGGCTTGGCGATCAGCGACAGCTGGCGGTACAGCTTCGTGCTGTCGCAGCTCGGGCAAGCGGCCGTCTCGGAGGAGCGGACAAGCGTCTCGAATTCCTTGCCGCAGTTCTCGCAGTGAAAGCCATAAATCGGCATGGCAGTGTCCCTCATGCAAATGCGCCGGCGGCGGACCACCGGCGCATGATGCCGTTCTTAGTCAAGATCGCGGCACGGCGCAAATCAGGCTCGCGGCCGAGGCAGGTTTTAGGTCAGGCGGGCGGCGCGCCGAACACGAGGACCGCGTTGAGGCCGCCGAACGCGAACGAGTTCGACATCGCGTAGCGCAGCTTCTGCGAGCGGCCGACGTTCGGGACGTAGTCGAGATCGCAACGTGGGTCGGGCTCGTCCAGACCGATCGTCGGGGGAAGGAATCCCTCTTCGATGGCCTTGATGCAGGCAACCGCCTCCACTGCGCCGCAGGCACCGAGCAGATGCCCGGTCATAGCCTTGGTCGAGGAGATCGCCAGCTTGCGGGCGTGTTCGCCGAACACTTCCTTGATGGCGTTGCTCTCGTTGACGTCGTTCAAGGCCGTGGCGGTACCGTGAGCGTTGAGATAGTCGATGTCGGAAGCTTTGAGACCGGCATCGTCGAGCGCGAACTGCATCGCGCTCTTCGGTCCCTCGATGTCCGGATTGACCATGTCCCTGGCGTCCGATGACATGCCGAAGCCGAGCACCTCGGCCAGGATGTTGGCGCCGCGCGCCTTGGCGTGCTCCAACTCCTCCATCACCAGGATGCCGGCGCCTTCGCCGAGCACGGTCCCGTTGCGCTTCTTCGAGAACGGGTAGCAGCCCTGCGGCGAGAGCACACGCATGGCCTGCCAGGTCCGCATGGAGCCGTAAGTTAGCACTGCTTCGGACGCACCGGCGACGCCGACGTCGACGACCCCGTTGCGGATATAGTCGAGCGTCAGACCGATGGCGTGCGTGGCGGTGGAGCAGGCCGAGCAAGTGGCGAACGTGGGTCCACGAATACCGTATTCGATGCCGACGTGGGCGGATGCGGATGAGCCGATGATGCGCAGTAGCGTCAGCGGGTTCGTCGCCTTTTTGTTGTGGATGAAGAGATCGCGATAGGCGTTCTCGATCGTATTGAAGCCGCCGGCGCCCGAGCCGATGATGCAAGCCGCTTTGTACGGGTTGTTATAGGGCGTCGGCAGGCCGGATTGGGTCCACGCCTCGTCGGCGGCGCGCCCGGCGAACCAGGAGTAGCGCTCTCCGTACTGGATCTTGCGGCTCTTGACGTGAGTGGCGCTATCGAAGCCTTTGATCTCGCCGGCGATGTGAATGTAGAGGTCCTGCAGATCGAAGTTCTCGATGCGGGATACGCCACAACGACCCTCTTTCATCGACGCCCAGAACGAGCGCACGTCCAGGCCGATAGGGGTTACGACACCCGTACCCGTGACGACGACGCGGCGGGGGCCGTTTCCTTTGACCATGGCCACTGACAATCCTCAAATACTAGAATGGGTGCACAGCGCCGGCACCCGGCGGGGAGCCGGGCCCAACGCTGGGTTCGATAATGTGGAAGGGCCAATCACGAGCCCGGCCGTAGCCGTCCTGGTCAGGCCTTGGCGCCCGCGGCAGCGGGACCGGCGGCCATCAGGGCCTTCACGCGATCCACAACGGAGCCGACAGTCTTGAAGTCCTCGACTTCTTCGTTGGCGTTGTACGGGATCTCGATGCCGAAGGTATCCTCGATGTCGAACACGATCATCGCCAAGTCCAGGGATTCGATCTTCAAGTCTGTGAGCGCGGTCTGAAGCGAGATGTCGTCACGCGGCTCTTTCATATGCTTCTTGAGAATATCGATGATCTTGGTCGCGACTTCGTCCATCTCGCTCTCCCCCTCGGATCTTCCGCGACCCGAGGTCTCGTTACTTTGGTTTCTAACTAGGCCAGGTGCGCCTCAATAACAAGTTTAGGCGTCACATATCCTTAAATGCCCGTTAAGTCTAGGATACCGCCGACTGACTGCTGGTCAGCCGGCATGCCGGCCGGGTGTTCGAACGCGGGCGTCTCAACAAGCACGTCGAGCATACCGCAAACTGCTACGCAGGAAACATGAACGCAAAGATCGTGCCGCGCCCATTCGTCCCATTGTGGACAGTCTGGATGCGTATGCTGGCACGAGCGTTACCGCTGACACGTTGATGCGCTGGTCTTCAGACGCGAAAACGTGTTGAATGTCAGCGTGGATTCCCGAGCACGCTACCCGTTCGGCGAGCGACGGAGACACCAATACACGCGCACCCGCAAACCGGGGCGCCGAGCGGGGGAGGAGTTCCGAATGCCGATCTCCGATGCGTCCTTCGCCTCCAACCAAACGGAAGCCCGGTATCCTTGGCTGAAGCACTATCCGAAAGCTACCCGTTGGGATGCGACATTTTCGCCCGAGCCGCTGCACAAGCTGCTTGAAGACGCAGTCCACCGCTTTCCCCGCAACCCGTGCACGACGTTCCTCGGCCGCACGCGGACCTATGGTGAGATCGGCCAAATGGTCGATGTAGTGACGGCGGGGCTGCAGAAGCTCGGCGTCGGAAAAGGCACGAAAGTCGGCTTGTTCTTGCCTAACTGTCCGACCTTCATCGTCTACTATTACGCGATCCTCAAGGCTGGCGGCACGGTCGTCAACTTCAACCCACTCTATTCCCTTGAAGAGCTGACCTTTCAGCTGAAAGACAGCGAGACCGAGCTGATGGTCACGCTTGATCTGAAGCTGCTGTTCGACAAGGTCGAGTTGCTGCTGACTGCGGGTGTGCTGCCGCGCGCCGTGGTGTGCTCGTTCACCGGCCTGCTGCCGGGCACCAAGGCGGCCCTGTTCAAGCTCTTCAAAGGCCGCGAGCTCGCCCACCCCCTCGCTTCGCCAGTAACGCGCCAGATCATCATCGAAAGCGACCTGATCGCGAACCCCGGTGCACCGGCGCCGGTCGAGATCGACCCGGAGAACGACATCGCGGTGCTGCAATACACCGGCGGCACCACCGGCACGCCGAAGGGCGCGATGCTCACCCACGCCAACGCCTCCATCAACGTGAAGCAGGTGATGTCATGGGCGCCTGACCTCGAGGACGGCAAAGAGCGCGTCCTGGGGGTGCTGCCTTTCTTCCATGTGTTCGCGATGACCGTGGTTATGAATTACGGGGTCGCCAAGGCGGCGCAGATCATCATCATGCCGCGGTTTGTGCTCAACGACGCGATGAAGCTCATCGACAAGACGCAGCCGACGATCATGCCGGGCGTTCCGACGTTGTTCAACGCAATCATGAACCATCCCAAGCTCAAGACATTCAACCTGACATCTCTGAAGTTCTGCCTGTCGGGAGGAGCCGCCTTGCCGATCGAGGTGAAAAGTCAGTTCGAGGCGCTTACCGGCTGCAAGCTGGTCGAGGGCTATGGGCTGTCGGAGGCTTCGCCCGTCGTCTGCTGTAATCCGACCGAAGGTCCCGCCAAGCCGGGTTGCATCGGTCATCCTCTGCCGCAGACGGTCATCTCACTGCGCGACCTGGCGGATCCTGCGCGGGAGGTGCCCTTGGGCGAGCGAGGCGAGTTGTGTGTTCTCGGTCCGCAAGTGATGAAAGGGTACTGGAAGCGACCGGCCGAGACCGCGGCGCAGTTCGTCGGTCCCTACTTGCGCACGGGCGACGTGGCGGTGATGGACGCCGAGGGCTCATTTTTCATCGTCGACCGCATCAAAGATATGATCATCTGCTCGGGCTACAACGTTTATCCGCGGCGGATCGAAGAGGCGATCTACGAGCACCAGGCCGTCGAGGAAGTCACTGTGATTGGTATTGCCGACAAGTATCGCGGCGAGGCGCCGAAAGCATTCGTGAAGCTCAAGACAGGTTCGGAGCTTTCCAGGGAAGAGCTCATGAAGTTCCTCGAACCGAAATTGTCGAGGATCGAGATGCCGGCCGAAATCGACTTCCGCGACGCCTTGCCCAAAACCATGATCGGCAAGCTCTCCAAGAAAGAGCTGAAGGCCGAGGAAGCAGAAAAGCGCAACGGCAAATGAGTAAGATGCCACCCCGCCATGCCGCCCCCCCTGGTGCGACCGAGGGGGATGCCACCATGCCGGAGCAAACCTTCTCGATTGGCGAACTGGCGGACGAGTTCGACATCACGACGCGCGCCATCCGTTTCTATGAAGCGCGCGGGCTACTGACGCCGGACCGGCGCGGAGCCCAGCGCTCTTACTCGCGGCGCGACCGGGCGCGGCTCATCCTCATTCTTCGTGCGAAGAACCTGGGGTTCAGCCTGGAGGATGTCGCCGACTATCTGAAGCTCTACGACTCCGATCCAGCGCAGCAGGCGCAGACCCGGCTGCTGCTGGAGAAGGTGGAGCATGCGCTAGCCGACCTTAATGCCAAGCGCGCCGACCTCGATCGAACCTTGCGGGAATTGAAGGACATCCGCGGCCGGTGCCTTGAGCATCTGCAGCGCATCGGACAGGACGGGCGATAGTTACGCGGGATGCCTTTCCAACGGAAAGGGCCGTTCAAGCTGCCGCTTCCGCATCCGATTGCCACTCAGCCGCTTGGACGAGCACTTTCCATGATGGCGGCGACGCCCATGCCGCCGGCCGTGCAGACGGAGATCAGGCCGCGCCCGCCGTGCTCGGCGAGCAGCTTGGCGAGGTTGCCCGACGATGCGCGCGCCGGTCGCCGCGAACGGATGGCCGAAGGCCAGGCTCGAGCCCTTGACGTTGAGCTTGGCGCGGTCGATGGAGCCGAGCGGCGCGTCGCGGCCGAGATGCTTCTTGCAGTAGTCCGGATCCTCCCAGGCCTTCAGCGTGCACAGCACCTGCGCGGCGAACGCCTCGTGGATCTCGTAGAAGTCGAAGTCCTGCAGCTTCAGCTGCGCGCGCTCGAGCATGCTGCGAGACGGCGATCGTCGGCGCCATCAGCAGCCCCTCGCCCTCGACGAAGTTGTTGGCCGACGTCTGCGAGTAGGTGAGATAGGCCATGCACCGGCAGGCCCGCGCTTGGCCGCCCACTCCTCGGAAGCCAGCAGCACGGCCGCCGCGCCGTCGGTCAGCGGCGTCGAGTTGGCGGCCGTCAGCGTGCCGCGCTCGGACTTGTCGAACGACGGTCTTGAGCGTGCGCGAGCTTCTCGAGCGTAATGTCCTCGCGCAGGTTGTTGTCGCGGAACACGCCGGCGAACGGCACGATCAGATCGTCCATGTAGCCGGAGCGGTAGGCCTCGGCGGCCTTCTTGTGGCTCTCGTAGGCGAGCTGGTCCTGCTCGGCGCGCGGGATCTTCCACTCCTGCGCCATCAGCTCGGCAGTGCTGGCCCATGGAGAGGCCCGTGCGCGGCTCGCCGACGCTGGGCGGCTGCGGCGCCAGCTCGGCCGGCGAGAAGCCCTTGAAGGCCGCGAGCTCGGTCGACCGATCGACTTGGCGTTCTGCACCTCGACCAGCCGGTGCGCGAATTTCTGCTTGAACACGATCGGCGCGATCCGACGTGGTGTCGGAGCCCATGGCGATGCCGCTCTCGATCTCGCCGGTGGCGATCTTGGCCCCGATCATCGAGGCCGCCTGCAGGCTGGTGCCGCAGGCCTGCTGGATGGTGATGCCGGGCGTCGTGGGCGCGAGCTTGGTGCCGAGCACCGCCTCGCGCGCCAGGTTCCAGTCCTTGGAGTGGGTGACGACGGCGCCGCCGACGACCTCGTCGATGTGCACGCCCTTGAGGTTGTACTTGTCGACCAGCCCGTTGAGCGCCGCCGGTCAGCATGTCGAGGTTGGACTGAGTCGGCGTAGAGCGTGTTGGAGCGGCAGAACGGGATGCGCACGCCGCCGATCACCGCCACGCGCCGAAGCGGTCTGGATTCCATCAGGCTGATCCTCTCGTCTCGGTGAATCAGATCCGGTTGCCGAACGGATCGATGACGGTCATTTCGTTGCCCCAGTCCCGCGGTTCGATGCCGGGGCGCAGGTAGCGATAGCCTTTGGCGGTGATCGGCGTGATACGCAGCAAGATCATCGATGCGCACGAAGACCACGGCGCCCGGACTGCCGTCACCGTGGTGCTCGCTGAGATGTAGCGTCAGGTCATCGCGGAGATCTGCATGTAGATGGGCGCGTCCGGCTCGAACCTGTGCTCCCAGTCGAGGCCGAAGCCGAGGAAGCCCAGATAGAAGTCCCTCGCCTTCTCGACGGAAAACATGCGGAAGACGGGGATCGCCTTCACGCCCCGCAGAGACGCCGCGGCACCTTGCTGTCGACTCGCGGATGCCATGTCACTCGGCCGCCTTCGGCACAGGTGCGGCGACGAGTTTCTGGTTGGCCTTGAAGTGCAGCGGGCCGCCGCGGAACGGCGCAAAGCCGGTGCCGAAGATCACGCCGGCATCGACCAGATCGGCGCTCTCGACGATCCTCTCGTCGCAGCGCGCTTCTGCGCTTCGCGGATCAGCGGGCTCGACCAGCTCGCGGCCCGAGCCGCTCCAGCTCGAACTTGTCGTAGGGCTTCTCGGGCTCGCGCCTTCTCCGGCTTGCCGTCCTTCCAGACGTAGAAGCCCTCGCCCGACTTCTTGCCGAGCTTGCCGGCCGCCACCATCTGGTCGAGCTTGCGGTCCCGTCGCGGCCGCATCTTGAGGATCTTGCCGACGTGGGCGCAGACATCGAGGCCGACCGTATCGGCCAGCTCGATCGGCCCCATCGGCATGCCGAACGCGCGCGCCGCCTCGTCGATCTTCTCCTTGGCCTCGCCGCGCTCCACGCGCTGCATGGCCGCCATCATGTAGGGCGCCAGCACGCGGTTGACGAGGAAGCCCGGGCTGCTCTTGACGATCAGCGGGAACTTGTCGATCGCCGTGACGAACGCGCAGCCCTTGCCCACCTCCTCCTCGCGCGTCTGCTGCGCCCCGGATGACCTCGACCAGCGGCATCTGCGCCACCGGATTGAAGAAGTGGATGCCGATGAGCCGGCCCGGATCGGCCAGCGGCGCGGCGATCTCCTCGATCATGATGCGAGGAGGTGTTGGTCGCCAGCACCGCGCCGGGCTTGAGCTTGCCCTCGATCGACTTGAACAGGTTCTGCTTGACCTCGAGCTTCTCGACGATCGCCTCGATGACGACGTCGGCGCGGCCGATGTCGTGCGCCCTTGGGATCGGCGATCAGGCGCGCCATGGCCGCGTCGCGCTGCGGCCTTGGTCTTGAACTTGCGGTCGAACAGCTTCTTCTGCGCGGCGATGCCCTTGGCGATCTGCTCCGGCGTTCACGTCCTGCAGCGACACCTCCATGCCGGAGGCGACGCACCAGCCGGCGATGTCGGCGCCCATCACGCCGGCGCCGATCACGTGCACGCGCAGCGGCTTGAAGGCGAGGCCCTTCGGCGCCTGCGCCTTCATCATCTCGGACAGCTTGAACACGCGGCGCAGGTTCTGCGAGGTCTCGCTGACCATCAGCGGCGCGAAGGCGCGCGTCTCGGCCACCTTCATGCCGTCGAGGTTGCCGGCGTGCGTCTCGAACAGATCGATCAGGCGGAAGGGCGCGGGATAGTGCTCCTCGCGCACCTTCTTGGCGGTCTCGGCGCGGAACTTCTTGGCGAGCAGCCCGCGCGCCGGCCACATCCGCAGCGAGGTCCTTCGCACAGCCGCGCCGGCTTGGACTTGCGCTTGCGCTCGATCGGCCTTGCGCGCCGTCCAGCGCAGGTTGAGCGGGCTCGGCGACCAGCTCGTCGATGAGCCCCATGCCGCGCGCGGCGCGTGGCGCGGATCATCGAGCCCGTCAGCATCAGCGGCATGGCGGCAGAGCGCGCCCGCCTGGCGGATCGAGCGCGCCGTGCCGTTGAAGCCGGGGAAGATGCCGAGCTTCACCTCGGGGAAGCCGATGCGGGTGGCGTCGTCGCGCGTGGCGATGCGCCAATGGCAGGCGAGCGCCAGCTCGAGGCCGCCGCCGAGGCAGAAGCCGTGGATGCAGCACACCACCGGGCACCGGCAGCCGCTCGATGCGGTCGAGGTAGCGCGTTGACGCGGCGTGACGCTGTCGACCACCTGCGCGCTCGGTCGGCGAGCTGCTCGAACTCGCGCACGTCGGCGCCGACGATGAAGCCCTTCTCCTTGCCGCGAGATGAAGACGAGGCCGCGGATGCGACTTGTCGCGCGCGCCCTCGCTCGACGCGCTCGACGATCATCGCCAGCTCTTCGAGCGGGCGCCGGCCGAGCGAGTTCTGGCTCTCGCCCTCGCGGTCGAACACCGCCCAGGCGATGCCCTGCAGGTCGATCGAGAACCGCCAGTCCCGCAACGCGTTCATGTCATCAGTCATGACTACCTCACTCGATGCCTCATTCTCGCCGCGGCGCTGTTGCATCGCCCGCGCGTTATGCCCCGCCGTCATGTAGTGCGGCTTCACCTCGGCCGGATCGAAATGGTCGACGGCGATCACGCGCGCGGTGAGCTGCTTCGACCTCGCGCAGCAGCTGCGCCTCGCCGTCGGTGATGATGCCGTGCTTGGCCGGCGTCGCCGATCCAGTCGGTGCCGTGCACGCGGCGCACCTGGTCCCGCGCGCACCGCGCGGTCGAGCTTCTTCTCGGCGGCCTCGGCGGCCACCACCTTGGCGAGCGTCACCTCCAGCAGGCCGGTCGGATCGTTGACGTCGTTCGAGACGAAGATGAAGCGCGTGAGCCGGTCGCGCACCTCGCCGGGCGTCAGCACCAGCTCGACGACCTTGTGGCCGAGCCAGTCGGGCGCCGGCTTGTAGTGGCGCGCCGAGCGGGAACACGACGGCGCGCATCAGCCAGCGCACCGGCGCGACGGGGAAGTTGTCGATGGTGCCGCGCATCGCCTCCTGGAAGCGGTAGAGGCCGTTCTGGGCCGCGAGCGCCACGATGTGGCGGTCGTTGGCGGGCTTGCCGTCGTCCTCGTAGCGCTTGAGCACGCAGCGACAGCAGGTAGAGCTCGGACAGCGCGTCGGCGAGGCGGCCGGTGAGCTTCTGCTTGGTCTTGAGGCCGCCGCCGAGCACGCGCCACCGTCAGGTCGGCGACGAAGGCGAAGTTGCGCGAGGCGCGCCACAGCTGGCGGTACCATTCGGCCGTGCCGTAGGCCTTCTCCGGCACGTGGCCGAACGAGCCCGAACGTGACGTTGTGGAAGAAGCGCGCCGAACGACGTTCGACAGCGAGAAGGCGACGTGGTCGCAGAACGCCTCATCGAACGCGTCGAGCCCGCGCTCCTCGTCCGGCGTCCTGGCAGGCCTGGATCTCCTTGTAGAGATAGGGGTGCGAGCGCAGCGCCCCCTGCGCGAAGGTGATCGAGCGAGCGCGTCAGGATGTTGGCGCCCTCGACCGTGATGCCGACCGGCATCATCTGGTAGGCCGACTGCAGGTAGTTGGTCGGCCCGTCGCAGATGGCGCGGCCGCCGTGCAGGTCCATGGCGTCGTTGACGGAGCGGCGCATGCGCTCGGTCGTCTGGTATTTCATGATGCGCCGAGATGCACCGAGGGCTTCTCGCCGCGGCTCACCATGGCGGCCGTGACGCCGCGCGCGGCCTCGTTGACGTAGGCCGTCTCGACCATGCGCGCGAGCGGCTCCTCGAGCCCTTCCATCTTGCCGATCGGCAGGTCGAACTGCTTGCGGATGCGGGCGTAGGCGGACGTGTTGCGCAGCAGCGACTTGGCGCCGGCGGCCGACGGACGACGGCAGCGAGATGGCGCGGCCGGCGGCCAGGCATTCCATCAGCATGCGCCAGCCCTGGCCGACCATCTTCTCGCCGCCGATCACCCAATCCATCGGGATGAAGACGTCGCTTGCCCCAGTTCGGGCCGTTCGGGAAGGCGGCGCCCGACGGCAGATGGCGGCGGCCGATGTTGACGCCGGGATGGTCGGCCGGGACCAGCGCGACGGTGATGCCGATGTCCTCGCCGCGGCCCAGCAGGTTCTCGGGGTCGAACAGGCGGAAGGCCAGGCCGACCAGCGTCGCCTTCGGTCCCAGCGTGATGTAGCGCTTGTCCCAGGACAGCGCGGATGCCGACGACCTCCTTGCCCTCGTGCCGTGCCGCGCGTCGACGTAGCCGACGTCGCGCATGGTGGCGGCGTCCGAGCCCGAGGTCGGACCGGTCAGCGAGAAGCAGGGCACCTCCAGCGCCCTTGGCGAGGCGCGGCAGGTAGTGGTGCTTCTGCTCGGGCGTGCCGTACTTCTCGATCAGCTCGCCCGGCCCGAGCGAGTTCGGCACCATGACGATGGTGCACGACGTCGGGCGAGCGCGAGGCGATCTTGCCGAGGATCAGCGACTGCGCCTGCGGCGAGAAGCCGAGGCCGCCGTGCTCCTTGGAGATGAGCATGCCGAGGAAGCCGTGCTTCTTGACGAAATCCCAGATCTCCTCGGGGATCTCCTGTCTGATTGTGGCGGATCTTCCAGTCGTTGACCATGCGGCACAGCTCGTTGCGTCGGCCCGTCGAGGAACGCCTTCTCCTCCGCCGTCAGCGTGATGCGGCGGAACGGCGCGCAGCTTCTCCCAATCGGGCTGGCCGGAGAACAGCTCGGCATCGAAGCCGATGGTGCCGGCGTCCAGCGCCTCCTGCTCGGTGGCGGACACCCTCGGGAGGATGCCCTTGATCTTGCGGAAAGCGGCTCGATCAGGAACGAACGGCGCAGTGACGGCACGGCGAGCAAACCAAGCACGACGGCCGGCAGCCAGGCGAGCAATCCGAGGAAGCCGGGATCGGGTGAGTGGAAGTTGCCGGTCAGCAGGTCCGATTGCCAGGTGAAAACGACAGCGGCAGCAAACAGCGCCCACAACCACAGCGGCGCTTCCCGCATCGCCAAGGCCATCGCACCCGCGAGCACAAGAATGATGAACACGACCTCGGCCATCGTTTCGTCTCCTCTCCTCGCCCCTTGCCGCTTCTGCAGGCGACGGCAGAGCATTGCGTGCGACAATTTAGAGCACGCCTTACGTTAACGTCAATTTATGACCGCTGGAGGCCTCTGGCCCTGAGGGTGGAAGCGGTCCCAATCGAATGATGCGAAGGCAAGTACGCTCGAACCCGAGCATACACGGTTTTCGCAAGCCGCCGGAGCGAGTTGCATTTTCACGTTACCGTGCGGACACGGGTTTGCGCAGGCAAAATGGACGACGAGCGGCAGGCTATTCAACGCGAAGGCTCGGGAACTCCCTGAAACCGGATATCGGTGACCGTCCCGGTTCCACCGGGTGTCGCGGGCGTACGCGGCTTGGCCTTCTCCAGCATCTCGGCCATCGCGCTCCAGAAGAAGTCTGCGCCGGCATACCCGACGATACGGTCGACCTCATGCCCCTCGCGTACGAGAATGAACGTCGGCGTGTATTTGACCGTCTTGAATGCTCCAAGCGCAGGGCTTCCCATGCGCAACCGCACGAGAGGTGCCGCCTTGCCTTCATCGCTCAACGGATAGCCGGGACCAACCTCCTCGTGCCATTTGCGGCAGTAAACACAGCCGGGATCCTCGACCATCACGAGGCTGAAGGCAGCAGACTTGGCATCGGCGTTACCGGCCAACGGCGGCAGCAGGGCTGTCTGCAGCAGCACCCAAAGGGCGGCAATCGCGAGCCCTAGCCTGACGTAGAGTTTGGGGCGGACGGCTTTGAGGTCCCGCATAGCGACTTCAACCACCTTTGCTCGCGATACTGTGACGGCGGGACGAGAGCCCTGGACCGATGACGAATTGCATTCGCAAGCAAATATGGTAGCAGTCCGAAACGACAGCGGGAAGCCGTGGAACCGCGTCCGGCCAAGCATTAGTGCGGGTCGCTCGGCGCTTAGCGTGAGACGACGTAGAGTTGAAACGAGATAACCGCGAAACGACATAACTGCGAAACGACGAAACGTCAGAGCGTTGAAACGACATAGGCAATCAGGCTGTGCGCCTGCGTGCAGCATCGCAAGGGCAGCTTTGCAATCCGAAATGACCCACGAGGACGACGACGACATGCAGCGGTGCAGCCCTTCGAACGTGCCTTCGAACGCGCCCGGCCGCCGGGAGTTTCTCGTCAGTGGAGCGGCAGCCAGCTTGATGTCCTTTCTCATCAGCGGCCGTTGCGCCGTGGCACAGGAAAGCGCCGCCAAGGATCGCCAGCCGACCTACGACGAGGCTTTGAAAGCTATCCTTGGGGAAGCCAAGCCTCAGACCGGCAAGCTCCTCCTCGACCTGCCGGAAATTGCCGAGAACGGTAACACCGTGCCCTTCTCGGTATCCGTCGAGAGCCCGATGTCGGGGACGGACTTCGTGAAGGCGATCCACGTCCTGTCCACTGCCAATCCCGTGCCCACGGTCGCCACCTTCCGCTTCACGCCGCTCTCGGGCAAGGCCGCGGCATCGAGCCGGATGCGGCTCGCCAGAACTCAGGATGTCGTCGCCGTCGCCGAACTGGGCAACGGCCAGTTTCTGATGTCGCTGCGCAATGTAAAGGTCACCATCGGCGGCTGCGGCGGCTAGAGCTGGAGAGCATCATGAGCAACAAGCCGCGCATCAAGCTGCCCGAGAGCGCCGCCAAGGGGTGACGTGATCGAGATCAAGACGCTGATCAGTCACGTCATGGAAACAGGCCAGCGCAAAGGCAGCGATGGCCAGATCGTACCGCGCAACGTCATTACGCGGTTCACCGCCAAGTTCGCCGGCGAGCCCGTGTTCACGGCCGACCTGTCATCCGGTATTTCGGCCAACCCCTTCATTTCATTCTTCATGAAGGTGCCCGGTCCCGGCGAGTTCGAGTTCACCTGGACGGGCGACCAATCGATGTCCGTCGTTGAAAAGCTGCCGCTCAACGTCGCTTGATTGGCGCTGACACTATGCCTCCCTCCGGTTTGAGCGAAGTCATGCCTTTCGGCTCTGCCTCGACTTAGGAGTTGTGCGGTCAAGGCACAGCGGCTAGGCAGGGTGCCGACTCGCATGCGAAGCAACGGAGATGGTTATGGCAGACGATCCTGTCGTCGCCCAAAAGGGCCCCTACCAGGTCGAGCTGAAGGAAGGGCAGGCGTATTTCTACTGCACTTGCGGCCGCTCTGCGAAGCAGCCGTTCTGCGACGGCTCTCACAAGGGCACCGGCAACGAGCCCCTGAAGTTCGTGGCCGAGACGGATGGCACCTTCAACATCTGCGGCTGCAAGGCGACGGACGACCCACCGTTCTGCGACGGCTCTCACAACGTCATCTGAGGCTGTGGGCTAACACCCACACCGACGGCGGACGCGAGCTGATAACCGCGTCCAGCCTGCCACGCAAAGAGCGGCCAACTGGCCACAGCTCTCAACCCTTCCTACAATTGCCGCTTCAAACGGCGCCCCGCTGGCCCTAGTCTCGCGGGGCTGTTCGCGCGTCTGCCGGCGCGTGGCTCCGGGGAGGGACATGGAATATTTTCTGCAACAGCTCGTCAACGGGCTGACACTCGGCTCCATCTACGGACTGATTGCCATCGGCTATACGATGGTGTTCGGCATCATCGGCATGGTGAATTTCGCCCACGGCGACGTGTTCATGCTGTCGACGTTCATCGCGCTGATCGTGTTCCTGATCCTGACGCAGATCTTCGGCATCGCTTCGCTCGGCTTCGCGCTGCTGATCGTCCTCATCGCCGCCATGGCGCTGACAGGGCTGTGGAACTGGGCGATCGAGCGCATCGCCTATCGGCCGCTTCGCGGCTCGTTTCGCCTAGCGCCGCTCATCTCCGCCATCGGCGTCTCGATCTTCCTGTCCAACTTCGTTCAGGTCGTACAAGGCCCCCGTAACAAGACTGTGCCCTCGATGTTTGCCGAGGTGGCATCCATCCCCATCGGCGGTGGGGCGACGATCACCATCTCGACCAAGCAGGCCCTCATCGTGGTGGTGACGGCCGTATTGCTGGGCGGCTTCTGGTATCTCGTGCAGCGCACGCGGCTCGGACGCGACATGCGGGCCGTCGAGCAGGATCGCAAGATGGCTGCTCTGGTCGGCATCGATGTCGACCGTACGGTGTCGCTGACGTTCGTGCTCGGCGCGATGCTCGCAGCCGTCGCCGGCGTCATGTACATGATGCACTACGGCGTCGTGAACTTCTCCGACGGCTTCGTGCCGGGCGTGAAGGCCTTCACCGCCGCTGTGCTGGGCGGCATCGGCTCTTTGCCGGGTGCAGTGCTCGGCGGATTGCTGATCGGTCTCATCGAGACGCTGTGGTCGGCCTATTTCTCGATCGACTACAAAGACGTCGCCGCCTTCTCGATCCTAGCCGTGACCCTCGTATTCATGCCGTCCGGCCTGCTCGGTAAACCCGACGTCGAGAAGGTCTGAGCCCCGCATGCCCGCCCCTGCCGATACGGCGAAGCCAAACTCCGATCTGGTCCGCGCCGCGAAAGATGCGGCGGGGACGGCGGTGCTGACGTTCCTGCTCTGCTTCCCCGTCATTAGCTACCTGACGCTCCAGAGCCAAGCCAACACCTTGATCCTCAAGGCGCGCTGGCCGCTGGCCTTGGTGTTGACCGGCATCGCTTTCGTGGGCCGGCTCGCCTGGACGCTGCTTGCGCCTCGAGTTGCCGCAACATCGCAATCTCGGACCCTCCCTCCCCTACCGGCCGGGATCGCCCGCTGGCTATCGTGGGCGGGGCTGGGTTTGTTGGCCGCTTACCCCTTCATTGCAATCGGGCTTGCTGGTTCCGGCGGCGCGATCAAGTGGATCGACAATTTCGGCATCCAGATCCTCATTTACATCATGCTGGGATGGGGACTGAACATCGTCGTCGGTCTCGCCGGCCTGTTGGATCTCGGCTACGTCGCGTTCTATGCCGTCGGCGCCTACACCTACGCGCTTCTGGCGACCAGCGTGGCCGTCAAAGCCTTCATGGCGGAGTGGATAGGGCCGACGTTCTGGCCGCTGTGGGCGTTCTGGCTGTGCCTGCCGGCCGCCGGCATTCTCGCCGCGTTCTGGGGCATCCTGCTCGGCTTTCCGGTGCTGAGACTGCGCGGCGACTATCTCGCCATCGTCACGCTGGCGTTTGGCGAGATCATCCGGCTCGTGCTCATCAACTGGGTTGATCTCACCAACGGGTATGCCGGCGTCACCTCGATCCCACGGCCAAGTTTCTTCGGGCTGCCGTTCAACGCGACGCCAAACGGCTTCGCCGCCACGTTCGGATTGACGAGTTCCCCCCTGCACCGGCTGATCTTTCTGTTCTATCTCATCCTTGTGCTGGCGCTGCTGACCAACTGGGTCGCGAACCGCATGCGGCGGCTGCCGATCGGGCGAGCTTGGGAAGCTTTGCGCGAGGACGAGATCGCTTGCCGCGCGCTGGGCATCGACACGGTGAAGACCAAGCTCACGGCGTTCGCCATGGGCGCCATGTTCGGCGGCTTCGGCGGCGCGTTCTTCGCGGCGCGGCAAGGCTTCATCAGCCCGAAATCGTTCACGTTCATGGAAAGCGCCGTCATTCTCGCCATCGTCGTGCTCGGCGGCATGGGATCGCAATTGGGCGTCGCCATCGCAGCCATCGTAATGATCGGCGGCACCGAGTTGCTGCGCGAATTGAATTGGCTGAAATCCATCTTCGGCGAAGATTTCGATCCCAGCCAGTACCGCATGCTGCTGTTTGGGCTCGGCATGGTGCTGCTGATGATCTGGCGTCCGCGCGGTCTGATCGGCACCCGCGAGCCGTCGATCTTCCTCAAAGAAAGTAAGGCCGTGTCGGGCAGCCTCGTCCGCGAGGGCCACGGCTGATGCGCTGGACGAACGATCCGATCCTCAGCGTCGATCAACTGACCATGCGCTTCGGCGGGCTCCTCGCCGTCAGCGGTCTCTCTTTCAGCGCCGGACGGGGCGACATCACGGCCCTCATCGGTCCCAACGGCGCCGGCAAAACCACCGTCTTCAACTGCATCACCGGCTTCTACAAACCGACGAGCGGACGCATCGCACTGATGCGCGAGGGCAAGGTCGCGGCCGACGAGATCGACCGTTTGACGCGCGCCGGCACCCGCTACGACAAGCACGGCCTCCACCTGCTCGAGCGGATGCCGGATTTCGAGATCGCCGCGAAAGCCAAAGTCGCGCGGACATTCCAGAACATCCGCCTGTTCTCCGGCATGACCGTGCTCGAGAACCTGGTCGTCGCCCAGCACAACACGCTGATGCGCGCCTCCGGCTTCAGTTTCAAAGGTCTCGCCGGATTGCCCGGCTATCGTCGCGCCCAGGCCGAGGCCATCGCTCGCGCCGAACGCTGGCTCGGCATCATCCACCTCACCGACCGGGCCGACGATCCGGCCGGCGACCTGCCTTACGGTGACCAGCGACGGCTCGAAATCGCACGCGCCATGTGTACCGACCCGCGCCTGCTCTGCCTCGATGAGCCGGCGGCCGGCCTCAACCCGCGCGAGAGCGCTGAGCTCAACAAGCTTCTCCGCCTCATCCGCGACGACTTCGGCACGTCGATCCTGCTCATCGAGCACGACATGTCGGTGGTGATGGAGATCTCGGACCACGTCGTGGTGCTCGAATACGGCTGCAAGATTGCCGATGGAACGCCGCAGCAGATCCAGGCCGATCCGAAGGTGGTCGCGGCCTATCTGGGCGTCGAGGACGAGGACGTCGGCAAGGTGGAAGCCGAGATCGACAAGGTGCAGCGGGAGGGCAATCGATGAGCGAGCCCGCCAAAGCATCCGGCCAGCAGCTACTCGCAGTGCGCGGCGTCGAGACCTACTACGGCAATATCATCGCGCTGAAGGGCGTCGATCTCGACGTGCATCGCGGCGAGATCGTCACGCTGATCGGCGCAAACGGCGCCGGCAAGTCGACGCTGATGATGACGATCTGCGGCAGCCCCCGCGCCCGCACCGGCACGATCACTTTCGAGGGTCAGGACATCACGCGGCTGCCGACGCACGACATCGCGCGGCTGCGGCTGGCGCAATCGCCGGAGGGGCGCCGCATCTTCGCGCGCATGACCATCCGCGAGAACCTGATGATGGGGGCGGCGGTCGACGAGTTCCGTCATTTCGACGAGGACCTGGCGCGCGTCACCAAGATCTTCCCGCGGCTGAGCGAGCGCATGGAGCAGCGCGGCGGCACGCTATCGGGCGGCGAGCAGCAGATGCTGGCTATCGCGCGGGCGCTGATGGCGCGGCCGAAGCTGTTGCTGCTGGACGAGCCATCGCTCGGCCTCGCGCCGCTGATCGTGCGGCAGATCTTCGACGTGATCCGCGACCTCAATCGTAGCGAGGGGCTGACGGTGTTCCTGGTTGAGCAGAACGCCTTTCACGCGCTGAAGCTCGCCGATCGCGCCTACGTCATGGTCAACGGCCGCATCACCATGTCCGGCACCGGCGCGGAACTGCTGGCCGATCCGCGCGTAAGGGCGGCTTATTTAGAGGGCGGGCGGCATTAGACGTCTATTTTCGAACCTTTGCCGGCATTCTCAATTGTCATTCGGATTTCGCGAATGCGGGCAAGACCCGTGGCTAATTCACATTTGCTGCTCGCGTTTGCCGCACCATGGATGCTCGGAACAAGTCCGAGGATGAAAAATTTGGGGTCGCAGGATTAATGCAGTCCCCGATCCAAGGGACGAAACGCGATAAGCAACAAAAAAACTAGAGCGCATTCCCTATTCCGTGAGAACGAAACGCGCCCTAGCGTTCACTCACCCTTCAATCCGTTTCAAGGCTGCGGCCAAGCGCTTGATGCGGGTGGCGTTTTCGGAGACGCGCTCCCGGTTGAGCGTGACGACGTGCTCCGGGCTCTTTGCCACGTTCAACTCGTTGGCGAGCCATGCCGCCGCCTTCGAGCGATCCGTCTCCGCCTTGTCGATCTCCTTCTGCAGACGCTTGCGCTCGGCATCGAGGTCGATAATGCCTTCGAGCGGCAGCGCCGCCGACGTCTCGCCGAACACGATCAGCGCCGACCCCTTGGGCGCAGTCTTTGCGGACGTCACGCTGTCGAGTCGGGCGAGGCGCTTCAGCGTCTCCTCGTGGTCCATCACCCGCGTCCTGATCTCGGCAGACGGAGCCGCCATGACCAGCGGGATTTTCGCGCCCGCGGGCACGTTCATTTCGGAGCGCAGCGAGCGCACCTCGGACACGAGTTCGACCAGCCAGCCGATCTCGGCGTCGGCCTTGGCGTCGGCGAGGCCTTCGAGATGCGGCCACTCGGAAAGCGCCAGCAGGTTCTCGCGCTTGACGCCGTGCTCCACCATGTGCGCCCACAGCTCTTCCGTGATGTAGGGCATGAACGGGTGCAGCAGCTTCAGGATCTGGTCGAGCACCCAGGCCGTGCAAGCGCGCGTCTCGGCCTTCGCCGGCTCGTCGTCGCCCATCAGCAGGGGCTTCACCAGCTCCAGGTACCAGTCGCAGAACACGTTCCAGACGAACTCGTAGATGGCGCTGGCGGCCTCGTTGTACTTGAACGCCTCGATACCGGCGGTGACGGCGGCGGCCGCACGGCTCGTCTCGCCGGTGATCCAGCGATTGACCGGCTGTTTGCAGCTCTTCGGGTTAAAGCCGCGCTGGCGCACGCACTCGTTCATCTCGGCGAAGCGCGCGGCATTCCAGAGCTTGGTCGCGAAGTTGCGGTAGCCCTCGACGCGGGCGACCGAGAGTTTCACGTCGGCGCCTTGTGCGGCCATCGCCGCCATCGTGAACCTGAGCGCATCCGTGCCGTAGGCCTCGATGCCGTTCGGAAACTCCTTCTTGGTCTCGCGGGCGACGCGGTTCGTCGCCTCCTTGTCGAGACCGGCCGTGCGCTTGGTGATCAGCTCGTCGAGCGAGATGCCGTCGATGATGTCGAGCGGGTCCATGACGTTGCCGCGCGTCTTCGACATCTTGTGGCCCTGACCGTCGCGAACGAGGCCGTGGATCACGACGTCCTTGAACGGCACGTCGCCCATGAAGTGCATGCCCATCATCATCATCCGGGCGACCCAGAAGAAGATGATGTCGAACCCGGTGACGAGCGTGGACGTCGGGTAGTAGCGGGCAAGCTCCGGTGTCTTGTCGGGCCAGCCCAGCGTCGAAAACGGCCACAAAGCGGACGAGAACCAGGTGTCGAGGACGTCGGGATCGCGCGTAAGGAGAATTTTCCCTCGCCCCATTCCTTCTTGAGGGGCGGAGGCTGGCGCTACGGATTGTTGCTGCCCCTCACCCCGACCCTCTCCCCGTGCAGAACGGGGAGAGGGGGAAGAGGCGTAATGCTTCTTCGCAAGAGCCTGCGCCTCGGCTTCGTCATGCGCGACGAAAACCTGTCCGTCGGGCCCGTACCAAGCCGGGATCTGGTGGCCCCACCAGAGCTGGCGCGAGATGCACCAGGGCTGGATGTTCTCCAGCCAACGGTAATAGTCGTTGGCGAAGCGCTCGGGCACGAACTTGGTCTTGCCCGACTTGACCGCGGCGAGCGCGGGCTTCGCGAGTTCCGCGGCGTTCACGTACCACTGGTCCGTCAGCCACGGCTCGACGGCGACGCCGGAACGGTCGCCGTGCGGCACCGTATGGACGTTCGGCTCGATCTTTGAAACGAGATGCTGCGCATCGAGATCGGCGACGACTTTCTTGCGCGCCTCGAACCGGTCCATGCCGCGATAGGTCTCGGGCACGTTCTCGTTCAGCTTTGCGAACGCGTCGAAAATGTTGATCGGAGCGACAAGTTCGGCCGCGTGCCGCCGGCCGACCTCGAAGTCGTTGAAGTCGTGCGCGGGCGTGATCTTGACGGCGCCGGTGCCCTTCTCGGGGTCGGCGTAGTCGTCGCCGATGATCGGAATCTTGCGTCCCGTGAGCGGCAGGATCAACGTGCGGCCGATCCATTCGCCGTACTCTGGATGCTCGGGATGCACCGCGACCGCCGTATCGCCCAGCATCGTCTCGGGGCGCGTCGTCGCGACCGTCAGGAACGTCTCGGCGTTGTCGGGATCGTATTTCGCGCCGTCGAGCGGATAGTTGAAATAGTACATATGCCCGGCAGGCTCGCGGTCGAGCACCTTGCCCAGCTTGTCGTTATCGAGCGGGATCGCGGCCCCAGTCTCGTCCTTGTCGCCGCGGGTCCACTTGAACGAGCCCTTCTTCTCGATCTGGACCACTTCCAGATCCGAGATCGCGGTCTGGAACTTGGGGTCCCAGTTGACGAGGCGCTTGTCCTTGTAGATCAGCCCGGCTTTGTGCAGTTCGACGAACACCTTGAGGACGGCCCTCGACAGCCCCTCGTCCATTGTGAAGCGCTCGCGGTCCCAGTCGCAGGAAGCGCCCAGCCGCTTCAACTGGTTGACGATGGTGCCGCCGCTCTCTGCCTTCCAGGTCCAGACCTTTTCGAGAAACTTCTCACGGCCGAGATCGCGCCGCCCGGGCTGCTGCTCCGCGGCGAGCTTCCGCTCGACGACCATCTGCGTCGCGATGCCGGCGTGGTCCGTACCCGGCTGCCACAGCACGTCCTTGCCGCGCATGCGCTCAAAACGGATGAGTACGTCCTGCAGCGTGTTATTGAGCGCGTGCCCCATGTGCAAGGAGCCCGTCACGTTCGGCGGCGGGATGACGATGCAATAGGTGCCGGCCGTCTTGGCATGCCCGGAGGCACCTGCCTTGAAGGCCTGGGCGTCGGTCCAGGCAGAGCGGATGCGCGGCTCGATGTCGGCCGGCTGGAAGGTCTTCTCGAGCATGGGACGTCAGCGCTTTTCTTCGATGGATAAAGGTCAAGAGAGGGGGTCGTACGCTCCCCCTTCCGCTCCTGTCAACCATCGAAGCCCGCCGAAACCCGGGCGCCCGGCGGTGACTACTTCCCAGGCCACGGCATGATCGGCACGGTCGAGATCGAGTTCTGTGGGCTCCCCTCGATCAGTTTGTCGCTGATCGCGATGTAGACCAGGGTGTTGCGGGTCTTGTCGACCGTCCGGTAGACGTGCGTGCGCTTGAAGAAGATCGAGGTGCGCTCGGAATAGACTGCCGCGTTGGCCGGCAGCTTGTCGAGATCAGCCGTGATCGGCCCGACCTGGCGGCAGGCGATCGAGAACCGGGAGGGATCCTCGGCTAGCCCCACCGCGCCTTTCCAGCCACCCGTGCGGGCTTGCGCGACGTGGCAGGCGACGCCTGGCACCTGCGGATCGTCGAACACGCTGACACACACCTTGTCGTTGGGGCTGAGCAGCCGGAACGTGGTGCTGAGGCAGGCCAGGTCCTCGGCTTGAGCAGGCGAGCCGAGAGCAGCGCCAAGCACCAAGGTTGCAGTAGCAGCCAACTTCCGGACCATCGCGGTGACGCCCTTCCCTATTTATCGCAACTGACGCCCGTCAGTTGGGGAGGGGGGAGCCCCGGTGCAAGCATTCGGCCGGAAACTGCTTCGCCTAGCTCATCCAGCCCATGAGGCTCGCCAGGAACCGCGCCACCACGAGATAGAGGAAGATCGCGAAGGCCAGTTCCAGAGCCCGCTTGGAAATGCCGTGCGCCAACCGCACGCCAAGCGGCGCTGCCAGCAGGCTCGCCGGCAGAATAATGGCCGCGCCCAGCAGGTTGACGTACCCAAACGAACCGGGGGGCGTGCCCGCAGCCGCCCATCCGGCCCAGATGAAGCCGATCACGCCCGGCAACGACACCAGCGGCCCGAACCCCGACGAGGTGCCGACCGCTGTGAGGATGGGGCGCCCGTAGAGCGTCATCAGTGTCACGATGTAAGCCGCGCCGGCGATCGACAGCAGCACCGAAATGAAGCCGACGCAGACTGCGTAAAGCTCGACCAGCCAGGATTTAGGGATGTCGTCACCGAGCCGCCAGTTCTCACGCCCAAACGCGAGCTTTGTCGCCATCAGCGAGCCGAACACCACCCAGGCGGCTTTCAAGCCAGTGCCGCTCGCCTGCTTGGCGAACACGACGCCGATGATGACGCCGACGACCACCCATGGCCCCAGCCGCTTCAGCACACCGATATCGACGGAGCCGCGCTTGCGGTGCGCATCGAACGTGCGCAGCGACGTGATGCCGATGACCGCCAGGGACGTGCCGACGGACATGTGCATGCGGATCGCTGGATCGACGCCAATGGCGCCGAAGGTCTCGTACAGCACCGGCACGAGGACGCCGCCGCCGCCAATGCCGAGCAGGCCGGAAAGCAGGCCCATCACCAGGCCGGCTGCCAACAGGGCCAGCACCAGAAGCACAAGCTCGTTCGTGGAAGCGCCGATGGCCAGCATGTGCCGAGGTCCTTTGGAGGGCAGTAGGGCGTGGGAAGCAAGTGCCTCTTCCCTACCCCGAATTCCCTACTCTCGCATTCCCCTATTCAGCGGCGGCGCGCGCGCCCTCGCCTTCCGCGATGGCGATCGCTTCCAGCAGAACTTCGACGCCGGACCCAGGGCGGACGGCCATTTCGCTCAGGTGGCGCCGGTAGGCGCGTCCGCGCGGGCGGCCATGGTAGAGCCCGAGTACGTGTCGGGTGATCGCGTGCAGCCGCCCGCCCGCTGCCAGATGCGCTTCCACGTAGGGAACCAGCGCCCGCAACGCATCCGCGCGCGTCGGCTGCGGCATGTCGCTGCCGAAGTAGAGTCGATCGACCTCCGCCAGCAGGTAGGGTTCCTGGTACGCGGCACGGCCAAGCATGACGCCGTCAACATGCTGCAGATGCGCGGCGCAAGCCTCGTGGCTGGTGATGCCGCCATTGATGATGATGGTCAGATCCGGGCGCGCGGTTTTGAGCCGGTAGACGCGCTCGTAGTCGAGCGGCGGTACTTCGCGGTTCTCCTTCGGCGACAACCCGTTCAGCCACGCCTTGCGCGCATGCACGATAAAAGTCCGGCAACCGGTCGCGGCAACCGTCTCGATAAAGCGCTGGAAATCGGCCTCGCCGTCCTGCTCGTCGATCCCGATGCGGCACTTGACGGTGACGGGAACGGCAACGGCGCGCTGCATGGCCGCGATGCAATCGGCCACGAGGCTCGGCTCAGCCATCAGGCAGGCGCCGAAGCGGCCCTCCTGCACGCGGTCGGAGGGGCACCCGACATTCAGATTGATCTCGCGATAGCCGAACCCCTCGGCAATGCGCGACGCCTCGGCCAATCGTGCCGGCGCCGACCCGCCGAGTTGCAGCGCGACGGGCTGCTCCTCCGGCGAAAACCCGATCAGCCGCTCGCGAGCGCCGTGGATCACAGCCTCGGCCGTGACCATTTCCGTATAGAGCAGCGCGTGCCGCGTCAGCCCACGATGGAAGACGCGACAGTGCCGGTCAGTCCAATCCATCATCGGCGCTACGGAGAATTTGTGATTAGGCTCGATCATGCGTTGCGCAGGTTTCCGGCTACAGCCCTTGCTTCGACCTGATCTATGGCGTTGCACCTCGATAGCTACAAGCTCTGATTGGTCGCTCTGCTCTGCGGATGATTGCGGCGAGTACAAGAGTCGTGACCTCATCGTGACATGGACGACATAGGTCTCGCCCATTCGTCCGTGGCCGATTGACTTTTTCCCGATCGCCAAACTACCTTTTTCAGATGACGCTTCTGCGCCGCCGAAAGAGATTGTGGTCCAGCCTCGCGGTCGTTCTGCTGTTTTGCAGTGCGATGGCGAGCGTGATGACTCGCATGCCGTCCTCGGCCGCAAAAAGCCAAATCATCGATAGCGTCCTCGGCGCCATCGAGTTCTGCCACTACGAAAGCGACTCGATTACCGGCGGTGCATCGCCGCCCGGATTGCCCAAGGCTCCGCACTGCCCGGCTTGCCTGCTGATCGGCGCCATGGCGTTGATTGGGCTGGCCGTGCTGACGGCGGTGCCGATCGAAGCCCGCCCGGGACTTCGTGTCGGCTTTGCGCGTCTGCTGCCCCTTCCTTCGCCCATTCGAGCTGGCGGCGTTGGGAGCCGCGCTCCGCCCATCATGGCCTGATCGTCACGTTTCATCCGTGTCAATCCTGTTGCGTGAGCTGCGTCCGCGCACAGTCGGCTTTTGAATAGGGCATCCCCATGCGTTTAACGATCCGCGCTTGCTGCGCGACGGCGGCAATTACTGCAGCATCACCCGTTCTGGCTCACGGCGATCACGGCGCGGCAGGCGGAATCCTGCTTCCCCCCGGCGTCACGCTCGTAACCCTTACCTACGATCTCGTGAACTATCGCCCGCTCAGCGACGAGCAACTCATCGCAGCAGCGGCGCAGGGCGCGCACGCCCATGCGCTCGAGCGCATCGCAGTACCGTCGATAAGTGCGGCCTATGGCCTGACTAAGAGCCTGACCCTCGGCATGCGCGCGCCGTATCTCGCCAACAAGGAGATTCGCGAACCCGCCGAACATCATCACGATGATGGCGGCGAAGAAGGAGAAGAGCACGCCCCGGAGATCATTGCGCGCGGCGGCGTCTACGGCTTCGGCGACATGTCATTCACGGCCACCTACAGCGTACTCCGCGATGCCACATTCGATGCGTCGCTCGTCGCCGGCTTCAAGGCACCGACCGGCCGCAAAGATGCCGTAGATCGGGAGGGCGAGTTGTTCGAGACCGAGCATCAACCAAGCAGCGGTTCCTGGGACGGGCTGTTCGGTGCCACGGTTTCGAAGCAGGTCGGCAACTTCAACTATAGCGCCAGTATTCTCTACGCGCTAGCCGGTCACGGCTCTCAGGACACGACGCTGGGCGACCGCCTCAGCTACGGGGCAGCGGTCTCCTATAGGCTGTGGGCCAACGGCTGGAACGGCAACGGCGCCATGCACCTCGGCGCCGGAAACTTCGACGGGATGATGCGCCATGGCGGTCCCGGCCACGAAGGCGGCGGCCACGACCACGCACACGAAACACCTCAGTCTACCGGTGTCGCGATCGATGTCTCTCTCGGCATCGCAGGCCAGTGGTGGGGCAAGCAGAACGTCGGCGGCGAGATCGACAACGATACTGGCGGCAACGTCGTATTTCTGACGCCGGGCTTAAGGCTGACCGTTGACCGGTGGGCTGGGTTCGTCAACGTCGGCATCCCGATCGCGCGCGATTTGAACGGCATCCAGTCCGAACCCACCTGGTCACTTTCCACCGGCGTTGCCTTACAATTCTAGTCTCCACTCCGTTGCGTAGAGGAGGCAAGTCATGCGCCGTATTCTACTGTTCACGCTCGCTTTGCTGTGCGGTCACGCCTCTGGCGTGCCTGCACACGAGATCGATCTCAAAGACCTGAAGATCGTCCACCCGTACACGAAGGAACCGCCTCCCGGCGTCGCGGACGTGCCGGTTTACATGACGATCCGCAATCACGGCACCGACCCCGACCGGATCGTGGCGGTCGAGTCGCCGATGTGCCGGAAGGCCGAGTTTCGGGCGGGGCCGCCCGCAGCGGACAAGCCCACGCCAGCGATCGAGATCCCGTCTGGGGGCAGCATCAAACTCACGAAATCCACGGAACACGTCATGTTGCTGGGGTTGACAGAGCCGCTCACTGGCTACGAGACGTTCCCGCTCTGGCTGACATTCGAGAAGGCGGGCCGCATCGAGGTCGAGGTCATGGTCGAGGAAGCCGACGACGGGATGACCGGAGGCGGAACCCCTGACACACCGCAAGCCTCGCCCCCAGCCTCCCCGGACGCTTCACAAGCCGATCACGCTCATCATGGAGACCACAAATGATCATGACCAAAGCGGCACTCGCCGCGGCACTTACCTTGGCTGTCGCCGGGCAAGCCTTCGCGCACGGCGATGCGCCGCATCCCAAGTGCAAGAAGGGCTATGAGGTCTCCGGCGACCACAAGTGCGTAAAGAAAAACTGAGGCTCCACCGCCAGCGCCGCCGGGATCGATCTTTCGGTAACGGCGGCCGACGCCCGAGTGCCCGATCCGTCGTATGTTCAACGCCGACGGCCGCGACCCTACGACCACAGCTTCCCCTGTAAAGCGATAGGCATCGATTGCCTTGGTGCCGCCCAACTGTGTATGGGAGACCGCCGGCCCGGCCGGTTCATGCGGTATTAGCCGTCTCGGGGACGCGATGCGAAAGACAATTCAAGGCGCGATGGCGAACCTGTTCGGGCCGTCGCGCAACGACCAGTTCGCGGCGCTGCTGAAGCGGCTGTCGCGGATCGCCCAGGATTGCGCCCTGCACTTTCGCCAGACGCATGCGCAGGACGTCCCTGGCATCATCGCGTTCGAGCATCAGGCTGATCGCATCGTCGGCGAGATCCACGAGCTGCTCGACAACTCGTTCATCATGCGCTTCGACATCCCCGATGCGATGCGCCTGACCGACGACCTCGACGACGTCGTCGACGGTATGCGCAAGGTCGTCCTCCACGTCGATGCCTACAAGATCTACCTCACCCAACTGCGCCCCGAAGCGCACGAACTGATGGCGCTGGCAGGCGAGATGCTGGTGCATGTCGATAAGCTGGTCAGCATGCTTGCCGAGCCGCGACTGTCACTAGCGCGTGTGCGTACGGAGGCCGACCGCATCGACGAGATGGAGGGCGAAGCCGACAAGCTCGTCTCCAGTTACGAGAGGAAGCTCGTCATCGAGTTTGCTGGGCCGGGCAAGGACGTGCTCGCCTTCATTGCATGGCATCAATTGTTCCATCTGCTCGAGCAGATGACCGACGACGCCAACCACTGCGCCCGCCAGATCCTTTCGCTTGCGCGCAAGGAGGCTTGAGTGGATGCCCTGACGGTCGGTCTCGCCATCGCGCTGCTCGCGGTGCTGATGGCGGAGTTCGTGAATGGCTGGACAGACGCGCCCAACGCCATCGCCACAGTCGTCTCGACCGGCGTGATGACGCCGCGCCAAGCCATCGCCATGGCCGTGGTAATGAATACGGTTGGCGCCATGGCCGGCACAGCGGTGGCCGCCACAGTCGGCAAGGGCATCGTCGCGCCGTCGGCCCTGACGATACCGGCCATCACGGCCACCATGGTCTCGATCATCGGCTGGGGCTCGATGGCCGCGCACTTCGGCATTCCGGTTTCCAAGTCGCACGCTCTGCTGGCCGGCCTCGCTGGGGCAGGACTGGCCGGCGGCGGCTGGGAGGCCCTGCAGTGGTCCGGCTGGGAGAAGGTCATCATCGGGCTTGTCAGCTCGCTATTGGTGGGGTTTGGCGGCGCGTTCGTGCTTGGCCGCCTCATCACGGCGCTCGCCGCCAAATCTCCCCCGACACGGGCCAAGCGCAACTTCGACCGCGCGCAGATGGCCTCGGCCGCATTCATGGCCTTCAATCATGGCCTCAACGACGGCCAAAAGTTCATGGGCGTGTTCACCATGACGCTGCTTGCCGGCGGCGCCATCAAGGAGTTCCACATCCCGTTGTGGGTGATCATCATCTGCGCTTCGACGATGGGCATCGGGACCAGCTTCGGCGGCTGGCGCATCATCCAGACGGTTGGCGCGAAGATGACGCGGCTCACCTCCTGGCAGGGATTTGCGGCGACGATGGCAGCCTCCTCGACGATCTTCGTCGCATCGCACTACGGGGTGCCGCTGTCGACCACACATACGATCACCAGCGCGGTGGTGGGGGTCGGCGCCAGCAAGCGCGTTTCCGACGTCCGCTGGGGCGTACTGAGACGGATCATGTTCGCCTGGGTCGCGACCTTCCCGGCCTGCGCCGTAATCGCATACGTCGCCGCGCATATGGCCAATTATCTGTGGAAGTGACGGGTCCGCCGCCGACCCCGTCGAAGCTTGTCGTGGGCGGCCGCCGGGTCGCTCCCAAGCTGCATCCCGGGCCGGGTCCGCGATGACGACGTCGGTATGCTACTGGCGTCCAGATTGTCGAAGCCTGTCGTGGGTGGCCGCCTAGTCCCTCCGCGATGCTGCCGCATCGCTCCGGCGCGGCCATGACCATTTGGTTTGACGGACTGCTCCTTCACGACGCCGAGCTCGTATTCAGTTTCTATCTCAGCGTCATGGCCGCGCCGAGCCGCTGCTAAGCGCTTGGATTCGGCGGCCACCCACGACAGGCTGCATCCTGGGTCGGGTCCTCCGCGATCTTTGAATTGTTGTATGACCACGCGCAAATGATCGCGGCGGTCGCTGGATACGCGGACCCTGCATGTCGGATCAAGAGTTCTGGTCGGCACCCAGGTCACACTCGTGGCCTCGTGACCAACCGGCCGAGGTCGGCTATAGAGTGCGGCGCAGCATCCACTCCGCACGCAATCCAGCTCGACAGGACAGCCCGATGGCCGTGACTCGCACTCCGCTGAAGCATTTCTCCCCCCTCGCCATCGGCGCTCCCGAGCCCTATCGCCAGCTTCCCGTGCGTATCGAGCGCATGATCCACTTCATCCCGCCGCACAACGAGAAGATCCGCGCCAAGCTCAAGGACACCATCAAGCAGGTCGACGTCGTGCTCGGCAACCTCGAGGACGCGGTCGCGGCCTCCGAGAAGGAGCAGGCCCGCGCCGGCTTCGTCTCCATGGCCCGCGAGTTCGACTTCGGCCAGACCGGCCTGTGGACGCGCATCAACTGCCTCAACTCGCCCTGGGGGCTCGACGACATCACGACGCTGGTGGCGGAAGCCGGCCACAAGCTCGACGTGATGATGCTGCCCAAGGTCGAAGGACCGTGGGACATCCACTACCTCGACCAGTTGCTCGCTCAACTCGAGGCCAAGCACGGCGTCAAGAAGCCGATTCTGATCCACGCCATTCTCGAGACGGCCGAGGGTGTGAAGAACGTCGAAGCCATCGCCGCCGCCAGCCCACGCATGCATGGTATGAGCTTGGGCCCGGCCGACCTTGCGGCCTCGCGCGGCATGAAGACCACGCGCGTTGGCGGCGGACACCCTGATTATGGCGTGCTCGCCGATCCGGGTGCAGACAAGGCCGCGGCGCGCCCGTTCTTTCAGCAGGACCTGTGGCACTACACCATCGCCAAGATGGTCGACGCCTGCCTCAGCTATGGGCTGAAGCCGTTCTACGGGCCATTCGGAGATTTCAGCGATCTCGCGGCCTGCGAGGCGCAGTTCCGCAATGCGTTCCTGCAGGGCTGCCTCGGCGCCTGGTCGCTGCATCCGACACAGATCGACATCGCCAAGCGCGTGTTCTCGCCCGACCCGAAGGAAGTCGCGTTTGCCAAAAGCATCCTCGACGCCATGCCGGATGGCACGGGAGCCGTGATGATCGACGGCAAGATGCAGGACGACGCCACCTGGAAGCAGGCCAAGGTGATCGTCGATCTCGCCAAGCTCGTAGCCTCGAAGGATCCGGAACGGGCAGCGCTCTACGGCCTTTGAGCCCGGACTTACGGCACCCGGATAGGCTCGAACAGCCTGCGGCGTATACGCCACAGGCCGTCAGCCTATCCGCAAGCGCCAATTGACAAGCCGCGCCGCGGCGGATTGGATTTGGCCATGGCCAGGAAAGAAACGACGCAGAAGCGCAGTCCCCGTAAGCGCAAGGGCAAGGTCCGTCGCGCGAAGTACGCGCTCGGCCAGGTCGTGCGGCACCGGTTCTATCCGTTCCGTGGCGTGATTTTCGATATTGATCCGGTGTTTGCCAACTCCGAGGAGTGGTGGCAGTCGATCCCGAAAGAGATCAGGCCCGTCAAGGATCAGCCGTTCTATCATCTGCTGGCCGAGAATGCCGAGACCGAGTACATCGCCTATGTCTCGGAGCAGAACCTGCTGCCCGACGACACCAAGGAGCCGTTGCGGCACCCGCAGGTCGGCGAGCTGTTCTCGGAGGACGAGGACGGCAAGTATCGGGCGCTGTTCCTGCACACGCACTGATAGGTCTAGGCCAAAGCCAACGCTGATTGGCTTAGTCGGCCAAGACCATTCCTGAGCTGCGACAGAAAAGTCGCATCAAGAGCCGCCATCAAAGAGAAGCCGCCCGGTGGACCGGACGGCTTCTCTGAGATCATTCGGCTGATCGAGATTACTTCTTCTTCGGGTCCGCAGCCGGAGCAGCGGCAGCCGCAGCCGGAGCGCCGCCCTTGCCTTCCTGCTCCTTCTGTACTGCTCAACGAGCTCGGCGCTGACGCTGGGCGATCTGACCCATCAGCTGCTGGCGGGCCTTGGCGTACTCGGCGTTGTCGACCGGCTTGCCGGCTATAGGCCTCGATGAAGCCGTCGAGCGGAACCGGGAAGCCGATCGGCTGCGCCGCCGGCGTTCATGGCCAGAACCATCAGACCGCCGCCGGCCTTCATCTGCATCGATGAGTTCCGTTGTGGCCTCGACCTCGGCCGTGCAGCCGGCCGGGTGGCAGAGCGAGTACTTGAGGTCGAGCGGCTTCAGCAGCTTCTCGTCGATCTTCTCGTTCTTGGCAGCCTTCTCCCACAGCTCCTTGGTGTAGACGGCGGCGCGCACGCCCGGCGGCAGCGCCATGCCGAGCGGCACCATGACCATGAGGTCTGCTTGTCGATTGCCTTCGATCTCACGGATGGCGGCCGAGACCAGCACCATGCCCGTGTTGCCGTCGAGACGCTCATGATGCGTCAGGCAGATGTTCTTCTCCTTCTTGACGTCTTTGCCGTCCTTGTCCTTGCTCGGGATCTGGGCCTTCTCGCACAGCTTCACCCAGGCGCTCTTGGAGCCGGCCGGAGCGGCGGCGGCGTCCTTGGCCGCAGGAGCTGCAGGAGCTGCGGCAGGAGCCTTTGCGGCCGGAGCCTTCTTGTCCTGCGCGACGGCCGAGCCGGCAATCGCCAAGCTGACGGCGAGGGCGCACGCCACGGCGCTGCCACCCTTGACGAGCTTCGACTGCAAATGAGTGTATGCCATGAAGTATTCGACCTTTATGTTGAGAGCTGGTCCCGCCAGCTCAGCCCCTCATCGGCGCGCTCCCGGAGCGTCTTTACCACCCCCAACGCGCGGGTCTGGCGCCGCTAGGAGCGCCTGCCGGGCGGCAATAAGGCTGGGATTGCGGCAATCCCGTGGCCGATAAAACTCCGGACCGCGATTACCCAAAGCGTCAATAGTTGAACGTGGCAAACGGGCAACGCGGCAGATCGCGAACCGCGCAGCGACGCCGCAGGGACGCCGGGTTCGTATGCGCAAATTCGTGCTAGGTCTTCCTCGCCTCAGAAGGCGATGGATTTAAGGCTTCGGTCGGGGATGGAATGAGCCGTGGAA
The DNA here is from genome assembly GCA_963847435.1 of uncultured Alphaproteobacteria bacterium. GTDB lineage: Bacteria > Pseudomonadota > Alphaproteobacteria > Rhizobiales > Hyphomicrobiaceae > CAWJZR01. The sequence continues at coordinate 325,486 of CAWJZR010000021.1, forward strand.
TGAACCGTTGTCTCGCAGCCCTTGCCGTTGTTCTCGCATGCCTGCGCGCTGCCCAATCGCCCGTCTCGGCCGAGCCGGCCCACGCCATAGCCATGCACGGTACGCCGGCGCTGCCCTCCGGCTTCGATCACTTCCCCTACACCGATCCGGCAGCGCCCAAGGGGGGCCGTCTCACGCTCGGCGTCAACGGTACGTTCGACAGCTTCAATCCGTTCATCATCAAAGGCGTGCCGGCCGCCGGTCTGCGGGACTACGTCTATGAGACGTTGATGGCGCGCGGTCTGGATGAGCCGTTTACGCTCTATGGCCTGCTCGCCGACAGCATCGATGTTCCCGCGGACCGTTCATCCGTTACCTTCCATCTCGACGACAAGGCGCGGTTCTCCGACGGCACTCCCCTCACTCCTGCCGACGTCATTTTCTCATTTGAGATTTTGCGCGATCGCGGACGGCCCAATCATCGCGCATATTACAAGAAGGTCAGCCGCGTCGAGACCCCGAGTGCGCGCGATGTCCGTTTCGTGCTCGACGGCATGGGTGACCGGGAGATGCCGTTGATCCTCGGCTTGATGCCGATCCTGCCCAAGCACAAGTTCACACCCGAAAGCTTCGATCAGACGAGCCTGGTGCCTCCGACCGGCAGCGGCCCCTACCGCATCGAGCGAACCGACGCCGGCCGCTCACTCGTCTACGTGCGCGACCCCAACTACTGGGGCCGCGATCTGCCGGTCAATCGCGGCCGCTTCAACTTCGACGAGATCCGCTACGAGTATTATCGCGATGCTTCCGCGATGTTCGAGGCGTTCAAGACCGGCGAAATCGACTTGCGGCTCGAGGAAGATCCGAGCAATTGGGCCGAAGGCTACGCTATTCCTGCAGTTGCCGACGGACGCATCGTCAAGGCGGAGATTCCGACCGGGCTTCCCGCCGGCATGACGGGGCTCGTGTTCAATACGCGCCGGCCTGTCTTCCAAGATCACCGCGTGCGCCGGGCTCTCAATCTCGCTTTCGATTTCGAATGGGCCAACAAGCGCCTCTACCACGGGCTCTATAGCCGCACTCAGAGCTATTTCGAACGATCCTACCTCTCCAGTCACGGGCGTCCCGCCGATGCTCGCGAGCGCGAGCTCCTCGCACCGTGGATCAGTCATATCGACACGGATCTCCTCGAAGGACGCTTCGAGTTTCCGACCGGCTCGGCTACCGGCTACAACCGCGATAATCAGCGCAAGGCGCTCGCTTTACTCGGCGAGGCCGGTTACACGCTGCGGCTCGGCCATCTCGTCGATAAGCGAACGGGCGCGCCGATGCGTTTCGAGATGCTGGCGGCAACCGTCGACCAGGAGCGGCTGTTTGGGGGCTTCGTCGCCGATTTGAAGCGCCTTGGCATCGATGCGCGGGTGCGGCTAGTCGACAGCGCCCAGTATCAGTCGCGCATCAAGTCCTACGACTACGACATGCTGCAGGTGTCGTGGCCGGTGTCGCTATCGCCCGGCAACGAGCAACTGTTCCGCTGGTCAGCGGAGGCCGGCCGCAATCCCGGCAGCTACAATTACGCCGGCGTTGCCGATCCCGCCGCCGATGCCATGATTCAGGCCATGCTCGAGGCCACCGAGCCCGCCAATTTCGTGTCCGCGGTACGCGCCCTCGATCGGGTCCTGCTATCCGGCGACTACTGCATTCCATTGTTCTACCTTCCGAAGCAATGGCTCGCGTATTGGCGGCGGTTGAAGGGGCCGGCGCGCAGTTCGCTGTTCGGATTTCAGCCCGACACCTGGTGGAGTGACGACGCACGATGACGTTGCCGGCAGAGTTCAACATGGCCGGATTTTGCATCGGCCGCGCCGCAAGGGCGCATCCGGACAAGATTGCGCTCGTCGTCGTCCGCCATCCCGCCGAGGCGGCCGAGAAGCACGAGACTTGGACGTATGCCGCAATCGAGGACGCGGTGCTGCGGATAGCGGGGGACCTGGCCGATCTGGGGCTTGAACGCGGCGACCGGCTGCTGATCCGGCTCGATAATACGAGCACCTACGCGCTGTTGTTCTTCGGCGCGATCGCGGCGGGGATCGTGCCGCTACCGACCTCGACCCAACTCACCGAGCCGGAAGCCCTGTTCCTGCTGCCCGACTGCGGTGCAAAAGCCATTGCGCTGGCTGACGACCTGCCGCTGCACCATTTGCCGAAAGGCCTGACAGTGCTTTCGACGGATGATATCGCGCGCATGGCGAGGGAAGGCCGGCGAGCGAAATGGGCGGAAACCGCGGCCAACGATCCGGCCTTCCTCATCTATACGTCCGGGACCACTGCGTACCCGAAAGGCGTGCTGCATGCCCAGCGCTCGGCTTGGGGACGCCGGCCAATGATCGATGGCTGGTACGGGCTCTCTGACGGCGACCGCGTGCTGCATGCGGGCGCGTTCAACTGGACCTACACGCTGGGCACCGGCCTCACCGATCCCTGGGCGAATGCCGCGACGGCGATCGTCTACACGGGCGAGAAAGACCCAGCGCTATGGCCGCGCCTGATCGCCGATACTGGAGCCACCATCTTCGCTGCCGTACCGAGCCTTTACAGGCAGATCCTGAAATACGCCGCACCCACGCGAGAGAACCTGGGCGCGCTCCGGCATGGGCTGATTGCCGGAGAAACACCACCGCCGGGGCTGTTCGAAGACTGGAAGGCGGCGACGGGGCGCGAGTTGTATGAGGCGCTCGGGATGAGTGAGGTCTCAACCTACATCTCGTCCAGCCCGAGCGTGCCGCGTAAGCCCGGCCGCATCGGCAAGCCGCAAGCCGGGCGGCGCGTGGCGATCCTACCGGTCGACGCTGGCGAGACCCCGCTTCCGGCCGGTAAGGAAGGGCTACTGGCAGTACATCGCTCCGATCCGGGCCTGATGCTCGGATACTGGAACCGGAAAGACGAGGAGGCGGAAGTGTTCCGCGGCGAATGGTTTATCGGCGGCGACCTCGCGAGGATCGACAAGGAGGGCTACGTCAGCCATCTCGGCCGCGCCAACGACCAGATGAAGGCGCTCGGCTATCGTGTTTCTCCGCAGGAGGTCGAGGGCGTGGTCGCACAGGCGCCGGGGGTGGCGGAGGTGGCGTGCACGGAAGTCGAGGTTCGCGCCGGAGTCGTCGTTGTCGGCGCCTTCATCGTGCCCGCGGACCCGGCCCATCCGCCATTAGCCGACGCGATCAAAGCTTTCGCCGCCGAGCGGCTCGCCGCCTACAAATGCCCGCGCGAGGTCGTTATCGTCGCCGCACTCCCACGCACGCCGAATGGCAAGGTGAAGCGGGCGTCGCTCAAGGCCAGCCGTAACGACGCCTAAGCTGCTGGCGCGAGAAGCGCATCCACTCTAACGGCCTGCGTTCACCTCCCGCATCTGGCGCACGTACTCACGCGGCAGTTCCGCCAAACGCTCCGGCGCGCTGTCCGGCGGCGCGCGCCGCCCTGCCGACGAACGGATTGCACCACCCCTTCGCCAGCCGATCCGGTCCCGCCCCTGTGAGTGACAGTAGCGAACATGGCCGGCACGAGCCGGACCGGCAATCGTTTTAAGCATCACCAGCCTCTGCAAATCTGCGGAAAGCGGGGTCAAGCCCGCACAAACGATTTGAACAAACCAATATGTTCCATGGCCATGACATATACTAGACCTGTGATCGGCTTGCGTCAGAGGCCTCAGACGCGCCTTTCCGGCCTCATGATGTACGTGTCGCGTTGTCGCTGGGCGGGGGCGCCCGGCTCTATGCAATGCACAAAAAATCGGTTGGAATGGGCACGGCTCATCTCGATCTGGACGAGCGTCACGGCACCCTGAGGGTATTCCGATGTTTCACGACGTCATCAGCTATCTGGCCATCCATCCGGTCGTGTTCGGGGTCCTGCTGCTGTTCCTGGTGCTTGCCGGCGTTGGCGGCTGGTACGTGATTGCCAACTACATCCAAGTACTGCTGGTGACGATGCTGTGCGCGGCGGGGTTCGCATCCGGCGTGCTCGTGCTGGTGCGTGGCGTCAAAACGGAGATGCGCGACCTGATGGCGGTTGGCGCATTCCTGATCGTGATCTTTCCGTTGATTTTCCAGCAGGCGATCAAGGTAGCGAAGATGGCCAAGCCGAAATCGACGCGGCAACCGCCGCCCGCGGCTACGACCACGCCAGCGACGCAACCGGTGAAGCCGGCCTAGTCGGGATCTTGAATTCCCGGGGCGCTGTCGAAACGGTCAACGTCGTCGCAAATGCCGATTGCGAATGCCTCCGTCGCCTTATGCCGCCTTCTTCGCCTTCGACGCCAGCTCGGCGAACTGCCGCACGAGCGCGCGCACGCCCTTGAGCCGGGCCTCGGGCAGATCCCAGTCGGCCTTGAACACGAGCTTGTGGTCGGGCTGCAGCTTGACCATGCCGCGCGACTTCTGCATGAGGCCGACGAGCCCTTCCGGGTTGGCGAACTGGTTCTTGCGGAAGCCGATGACCGCGCCCTTGGGCCCGGCATCGACCTGCGCAGGCCGGCCTGGCGGCGAGCCCCTTGATCTCCATCACGTCGAGCAGGTGCTTGACCTCCTCGGGCAGCTCGCCGAAGCGGTCGACCAGCTCGGCGGCGAAGCCGTCGATGTCGGCGCGCTTCTCCAGCGTCGGACAGGCGCCGGTAGAGGCCGAGCCGCAGCTGCAGGTCGGCGACGTAGCTCTCCGGGATCAGCACCGACGTGCCGAGCGAGATCTGCGGGCTCCACTGCTCCTGCGTCTCGCCGAGGTCGCCGCCCTTCAGCGCGCGCCACCGCCTCCTCCAGCATCGACTGGTAGAGCTCGAAGCCGACCTCGCGGATGTGGCCCGACTGCTCCTCGCCCAGCAGGTTGCCGGCGCCGCGGATGTCGAGGTCGTGGCTGGCGAGCGAGAAGCCGGCGCCCAGCGTGTCGAGCGACTGCAGCACCTTGAGCCGCTTCTCCGCGCCCTCGGTCAGCGCCTTGGCCGGCGGGCGTGGTGAAGTAGGCGTAGGCGCGCGCCTTGGAGCGGCCGACGCGGCCGCGCAGCTGGTAGAGCTGGGCCAGGCCGAACATGTCGGCGCGGTGCACGATCAGCGTGTTGGCGTTGGGGATGTCGAGGCCGGATTCGACGATCGCGGTCGACAGCAGCACGTCGTACTTGCCGTCGTAGAAGGCGGTCATGACGTCTTCCAGCTCGCTCGGCGGCAGCTGGCCGTGGGCGCGCGCGACCTTCAGCTCCGGCGCCGCCTCGGCCAGGAACTCGGCGACCTCCTCGAGGTCGGCGATGCGCGGCACCACGTAGAAGGTCTGCCCGCCGCGGTAGCGCTCGCGCCGCAGCGCCTCGCGGATGATGACGGGATCGAACGGCGAGATGTAGGTGCGCACGGCCAGGCGGTCGACCGGCGGCGTGGTGATCAGCGACAGCTCGCGCACGCCGGAGAGGCCAGCTGCAGCGTGCGCGGGATCGGCGTCGCGGTCAGCGTCAGCACGTGCACGTCCTCGCGCAGCTGCTTCAGGCGCTCCTTGTGGGCGACGCCGAAGTGCTGCTCCTCGTCGACGATCAGCAGGCCGAGCCGCTTGAAGTCGATCGACTTGCCGAGCAGCGCGTGCGTGCCGACGACGATGTCGATCGGTGCCGTTCTTCAGGCCGGCCTTGACGGCGGCGAGCTCCTTGGCGCCGACCAGGCGCGAGGCCTGCGCGATGCGCACCGGCAGCCCCTTGAAGCGCTCGGCGAAGGTGCGCGAAGTGCTGGCGCGCGAGCAGCGTCGTCGGCACCACCACCGCCACCTGGAAGCCGGCCATGCGCGGCGACGAAGGCGGCCCGCAGCGCCACCTCGGTCTTGCCGAAGCCGACGTCGCCGCACACCAGCCGGTCCATCGGCTTGCCGGAGGCGAGATCGTCCAGCACCGCTTCGATGCTGGCGGCCTGGTCCTCGGTCTCCTCGTAGGGGAAGCGGGCGACGAACTCGTCGTAGGCGCCCTCCGGCGGCGCCATGGCGGGCGCCTCCTGCAGCTGGCGCAGCGCCGCGATCTTGATCAGCTCGGAGGCGATCTCGCGCATGCGCTGCTTGAGGCGGGCCTTGCGCGATCTGCCAGGCGACGCCGCCGAGCCGGTCGAGCTGCGCCGTCGCCTTCGGCGGAGCCGTAGCGCGACAGCAGCTCGATGTTCTCGACCGGCAGATAGAGCTTGTCGCCGCCCGCGTAGGCGATCTCCAGGCAGTCGTGCGGCGCGCCGAGCGCGGTGATGGTGGTGAGGCCGTCGAAGCGGCCGATGCCGTGGTCGGCGTGCACGACGAAATCGCCGACCGACGAGGCTGGTCGCCTCGGTGATGACGTCGGCGGCCTGCGGCGCTTGCGCCGCGGCCGCACCAGCCGGTCGCCGAGGATGTCCTGCTCGCCGATGACGGCGAGGTCCGGCGTCTCGAAGCCCTGCTCGAGGCCGAGCACGGCGAGCGCGGTGTAGCCGGCGGGCAGCGCCAGGGCCTCGGCGAAGCTCTCGACCTTGCGCGACGTCGTTGAGGCTCGTGCTCGGCCAGCAGCGTCAGCAGCCGCTCGCGCGCGCCGGGCGTCAACGCGGCGACGATGACGCGGCTTGCTCTGGGCCTGCAGGCTGCGCATGTGCCCGACGGCCGCGTCGAACACGTTCAGGTCCGCCTTGCTGCGCGCTCGGCGGCGAAGTTGCGGCCCAGCCGGCCGCCGAGGACGCGACACGTTAGGCTCTCGGCCTCTGCCTCGAACGGCGTCATGCGCGCACGGTGCGGCCGCTTCAAGCGCCGCGGCCCAACTCCTGGTCGTCGAGGAACATGGCGGTCCGGCGGCACGGGCTTGTAGGGCGGCGCGCCGAAGCTTGAGCGCTTCCAGCCCCTCCACGCGCGCCTCGTAGTGCTCGCGCGATCAGCGCGAAGCCGCTCGCCCACGGCCTCCTCGGCCAGGTGGTCGAAGCTGACGGGCGCGTCCGGCACGTAGTCGAACAGCGTCTCCAGCTGCTCGTGGAACAGCGGCAGCCAGTGCTCCATGCCCGGATAGCGCTGGCCGGCGCTGACGGCCTCGTAGAGCGGATCGTCGCCGGTCGCGGCGCCGAACAGCTCCACATAGCGGCTGCCGGAAGCGCTTCTCGGCCTCCTCGCCGAACGCCACCTCGCTGATCGGCATCAGGGTCAGCTTCTGCACGGGCTTCCGCGTGCGCTGCGTCTCCGGATCGAAGGCCTTGATGTGCTCCAGCGTGTCGCCGAAGAAGTCGAGGCGCACGGGAGCCGAGCGGCCCGGCGGGAACAGAGATCGAGGATGCCGCCGCGCACGGCGATATTCGCCCGGCTCCATGACCGTGCCGGTGCGCTGGAAGCCGCGCCAGGTTGCAGGCGCTGGATCAGCTGGTTCATGTCGATGCGCTGGCCGGGCGCGATCGGTCTTGAGCGACGGCTGATGAACTCGCGCGGCGGCACGCGCTGCAGGATGGCGTTGACGGTGGTGAGCACGACGGTCGGCTCCTTGCGCGCGACGCAGGCGCCAGCCGGGCCAGCGCGGCGATGCGCGTCGCCACGATCTCGGCGTTGGGGCCGATGCGGTCGTAGGGCACCGTGTCCCAGGCCGGGAACTGGATGACGCGCACCTTCGGCGCGAAGAAGCGAGCGCCTGCGCCAGCGCCTCCAGCCGCCGGTCGTCGCGGCACGATGTGCAAGACGAGGCCGGCAGAGCCGCCTCTTTCGCTGGGCCAGCCCCTTTCGCGTCCTTCTGGCCGACCCGGTGCCGCCAGTGCTCGACGGCTATGCCGCGCGAGCACGAGCGCATCGAGCCCTTCGGGCACGCCGGCAAGAATGCGATCGTTCGGGCCGAGGTGTCGGTCGTCATCGTGGTCCGATACGCTGAGTGCGTGGTACGGGCGAGCGCGCTCAGGTCTTGCCCGTCCAACCCATGAAACGCGCGCATCGCGGCGATCAGGCTCGGCGAACTCGCCGGCTGTGCGATCGCCTCGCGGGTGCAGGATCATGTCCTGCAGGCCGGGTCGGGCAGCGCCAGCAGCCGCTCGAAGCGGTCGAGCGCGGGTCCGCGGCATGTCGCGGCAGCGCGCGCTCGGCAAGCGCCCGAGCGATCCAGTCCATTTCCTTGGTGCCGCGGTGGCACGCGCGATAGGCGGCGCGCCGGCGGCGCGTTTCGACGTCGTCGGTCATGAGGTTCGGCATTGAATAACCGGATACTCGGGCGCTTGACGGCCCGGGCTGCTCGCCCACCTTCTCGCCGGCTCGTGCGCCGTCATATAGGCCCGCGGAGAGCGCACGAGGAAGTGCAGGCGTCTTGCCGGAGGCATGTCTCCGCGCGCGAGTCCGGCCTCCCCGTTCTGCATACGGGAGACGAGGCGTGCGTGACCCCAATGACACTCCATGCGGCCACCCGAGCTCACACCCCTGTTTGCCTCCGCCGAAGAGCCTCGCCGGCATCGGCCCGCGCATGGAGATGCTGCTGAAGAAGGCGCTGCGGCTGCCGCCGGGCGTCGGCGAGCCGCGCGTGATCGATCTGCTCTGGCATACGCCGACCGGCGTCATCGACCGCCGCGCCACGCCGACCGTCGCGGCGGCCGTGCCGGGCACCATCGCCACGCTGGAGGTGCGCGTCCTCAAGCACAAGCCGTCGCCGCGCGGCAACACGCGAGCGCCCTACAAGGTCACCTGCGAGGACGACACCGGCCGCATCGACCTCGTGTTCTTCCACGCCGAGCACAAGTTCATCGAGCGGCAGCTGCCCGAGGGCGAGCATCCGCTACGTCAGCGGCCGCATCGAAAGCTACAACGACAAGAAGCAGATGACGCATCCCGACTACATCGTGGCGCCGGAGGCGCGCGCCGATCTGCCGCTGCTGGAGCCGGTCTATCCGCTGACCGCCGGGCTGTCCGGCAAGGTGCTGCTGAAGGCCGCCCGCCAGGCGCTGGAGCGCGTGCCCGACCTGCCCGAGTGGCAGGACGCCGGCCTGGCTCAAGCGCAGCGCGGCTGGCCCGATGCCAAGACGGCGCTGCCGCGCCTGCACCGGCCCGACGGAGGCCAGCCGACGTCTCGCCGGCCTCGCCGCCCTGGCAGCGCCTCGCCTACGACGAGCTGCTGGCCGGCCAGCTGGCGCTCGCCCTGGTGCGGCAGAGCCTCAAGTCGCAGCCCGGCCGCAGCGTCGCGGGCGACGGCAGCATCCGCGCCCGGCATCGCCGACGCGCTGCCCTTCGCCCTCACCAACTCGCAGCGCCAGGCCCTGAAGGAGATCGCCGAGGACATGGCGGCGCCGCACCGCATGCTGCGGCTGCTGCAGGGCGACGTCGGCTCCGGCAAGACGGTGGTGGCGCTGATGGCGATGGCGATCGCGGTGGAGGCGGGCGCCCAGGCCGCGCTGATGGCGCCGACCGAGGTGCTGGCGCGGCAGCACGCCGGACACCATCGCGCCGCTTGCCGAGCCGGCGGGCCTGCGCGTCGGCCTGCTGACGGGCCGCGAGAAGGGCCGCGCGCGCGCCGAGCTGCTGCGAGCGGCTGGCGGCCGGCGAGATCGACATCCTGATCGGCACGCACGCGCTGTTCCAGGCCGGACGTGGAGTTCAAGGACCTGGCCTTCGCCGTCATCGACGAGCAGCACCGCTTCGGCGTGCATCAGCGCCTCGCGCTGCAGACCAAGGGCGGCAAGGGCGGCGCCGACGTGCTGGTCATGACGGCGACGCCGATCCCGCGCACGCTGCTGATGACGCACTACGGCGACCTCGACGTGTCGCGGCTGACCGAGAAGCCGGCGGGCCGCAAGCCGATCGTCACCAAGGCCATTCCCGTCGAGTCCATGGAGCGGCTGATCGAGCGCGCTGCGCGTGCAGCTCGACGGAAGGCGCGCAGGTCTACTGGGTGTGCCCGCTGATCGAGAGCTCCGAGAAGTCGGAGCTGGCCGCCGCCGAGGAGCGGCACGCGCACCTCTGCGCAGATCTTCGGCGCCGATGCAAGGTCGGGCCTGCTGCACGGCGCCATGGCGGACAAGGCCAAGGACGCGACCATGGCCGCGTTCGCCGGCAAACCGCTCAAGGTGCTGGTGGCGACCACCGTGATCGAGGTCGGCGTCGACGTGCCCAACGCCAACATCATGGTGATCGAGCACGCCGAGCGCTTCGGCCTCGCCCAGCTGCACCAGCTGCGCGGCCGGGTGGGCCGCGGCTCGCGCGAGAGCTTCTGCATGCTGCTGTACAAGGCGCCGCTCGGGCGAGACCGCGCGCCGAGCGCCTCGAGATGATGGAGGCCACCGAGGACGGCTTCCTGATCGCCGAGAAGGACCTGGAGCTGCGCGGCGGCGGCGAGGTGCTGGGCGCGCGCCAGAGCGGCATGCCGGAGTTCCGCGTCGCCGACGTGCCGAACTTCGAGGAGCTGCTGGCCGCCGCCCGCGACGACGCGCGCCTGGTGCTGAGCCAGGACCCGCACTTGACCTCGCCGCGCGGCGAGGCGCTCACGGTTCGCTGCTCTACCTCTTCGAATGCGACGAGGCCGTGCGCCTCTTCAGGGCGGGGTGAGACTTCCCGTCGGTCCGGCGCGAGATTGGGCGAAGGGAAAGCTTGGGTCAAACGGAGGGACCGAGACGCGAACGAAACTTGCATGGATCCCCGCCCGAAGTGGCGGGGATGACGAACCCTGGGGTGACGCTGGCGAGTTAGAACGCAGTAGAGGCTCAACTCCTGAACTTCGCTGCCCGTCGGGCGGCCCGCTTCGAGAGCATTGGCGCGGGTTGCGGCTCGGAGGGCGGCGCGAGTGAGCGCGCGGCGAGGCCTTGGACGGGCACCGGCGGCGCGTTGGGCGGGAAGTTGGGCATCACCATGCCGGCGGAGATGATGATCTTGGCGGCGTCCTCGACGCTCATCTTCAAGAACATTACATCCCGCCGCGGCAGGAAGCAGATGAAGCCGGTCGGCGGCACGATGCCGGTCGGAATGCAGACGGTGAGCAGATCCGTCTCGCCGCCGGGATTGACGGTCGGGATCTCGCCGGTCGTCTCGCCGGTGACGAAGACGAGCGTCCACAGTCCCTTGGAGGGAAACTCGATAAGCCCGACCTTCTGGAAGCTGGCGTTCGGCCCGGTGGCGCTGACGACCGATTCGAAGATCTGCTTCAGCGCCCGGTAGACGTTGCGCACGATCGGCATGCGGCCGAGCATCAGCTCGCCGAAACTGATGAGCGTGCGGCCCAACAAGTTGGCGGCTAGCGCGCCGATGATCGTCAGCACGAGAAAGCCGAACAGCAGCCCGATGCCAGGGACGTGGAAACGGCAGGTAGGTGTCGGGATTGTAGACGTGCGGGAGGATACGGCTTCACCCACGCATCGACGACGTTGATGAGCCACCAGGTGATGTAGAGCGTGATGCGTCACAGGGCCGACGATGACGAGGCCGGTGAGGAAGTAGTTGCGGAGCCGCGCGCCGAAGTGCCATGAAGCGGCCTCCGCGCCGGGGTCCGTGGCGAGGCTTTTCAGCTTGGCGCGCAGCTCGGCCTTGGTTTCGCCGGCGCGGCGGAGGTCTTCCAACTCTTTCGTGGCCATGCCCCGGTCCATGAGATGAGCGCGTCAGCACGCGGCAAACGTCCGTCAGACGGGCGTATTGCATTCTCCCATGCCGCGCGAGAATGCGAAAGCACCCGCGCGAGGCGACGTCACTGCGTCACCACCATGCAGTCGTAGCCACCCGCGGCCCGCATCGAGATGCAGAGCTGGCGCGGCTCATTGGCGTTGGCGTAAGGTCCGACACGGACGCGATAGAACGTGCCCATGTCTCCAACGGCGGCCAAATCGATGACGGCCTGATGACTGGCAAGCTTCTTGGCGAACTCGCGCTTGACCTTGGCGGCGATCGCCTCGGCTTCGGCTCGCGTTCGGACCGCGGCGACCTGAAGGCGGAACCTGCCGGCCTCCGCTGCGGGCACGGCGGCAGGTGCGGCCGCGGCTGGCGCAACAGCAGCGGCAGGGGCTCTCGCGGGCGCAGCGGCGGCGGGCGCCGCAGCCGCCACCTTGGCCGGCGCGGCCGCGCTGACCTTCGTTTCGGACCAACTGGACACTGCAGGTGGCGGGGGAGCATGAACGGAGCCGGTGGCCGCTGGAGCCGCCACGCCCTGCGGCGGCGGAGGGGCTTCGGCCTGCGCGGGGCCGCTGCCGAACATACTGCCGATGTTGCTGAAGAAGCCGCCAATGCCTCCCGACGATGCCGGAGCTTCGGTGGCAGCAGCAGATTGCGCGGGCGCGGGCGCAGCCGTCGCCGCCGATGATGCGGGTCGCGCCGCAGGCTCGGATGACGGCGCCGCGGCCGTGGCCTTGCTGCCGCCTGCGTCGATGGCCGGAGGCTCGCCAAGTCCGGCCTCGCGATAAGCCGCGGCACGCTGCGCCAGCGCCTCTGTTCGCTCGCTCGGCGCCAAGCCGCCCTTCAACCACAACGCGCTCGTCAAGTCCGCAATCGCCTGCGCGGGTTTGCCGGACTTCTTGTAGGCGAGGCCGCGATAATGGAGCGCTCGCGCCATCTTGCTGCTCGGCAGGCCGCCCGACTGCAGGACCATGTTGATCGCCTGGATGGCCTGATCGGTCTTGCCGCTCTCATAGTATTTGATGCTCGTCTCGAGCGCGCGCTCCGCCGAGGCCGGATCGGCCTTCTGAGCAGGCTGGGCCTTGCCCTTGGCGCCCTTGGCAGGTGCGGTCTGTGTCGGTGCGGTCTGTGTCGGAGCGGCCTGTGCCGGCGCCTCAGGGACCTGCTGGGCCAGAACTCCGGTCGTCACGAAAGCGCATGCGAGCGCGACCCCCGTCGCGGCAGCTGCTGCCAGACGCATTGCGTACCCCATAGTCAGTCAGAGCCCCCGCCCCACCCGATACGCCGCACACCATCTCCGCCGGGACGTTATGTCAAGCAGTCGTTCGAGGCAATTCGAAGACAAGCTCAAGTCCTGACGTGTAGAGGACTACTCCACAGTGACCGACTTGGCGAGATTGCGCGGCTGATCGACGTCCGTGCCCATGAAGACCGCCGTGTGGTAGGCGATGAGCTGCACCGGCACCGCGTAGAGCAGCGGATTGGTGAAGGCCGTCGCCGGTCGGCACCGGGATGTGCGCCATCGAGCTTGCAGCCGGCCTTGCTCCGCATCGGTGCATCCGAGATCAGGACGATCTGGCCGCCGCGCGCCGCCACCTCCTGCATGTTGGAGACCGTCTTCTCGAACAGCTCGTCGTCCGGCGCCACGACGATGACCGGCACGTTCTCGTCGATGAGCGCGATGGGCCCGTGCTTCAGCTCGCCCGCCGCATAGCCCTCGGCGTGGATGTAGGAGATCTCCTTGAGCTTCAGCGCGCCTTCGAGCGCGATCGGGTAGCTGATGCCGCGGCCGAGATAGAGCACGTCCGCGCGCCTTGGAGAGGCTCGTGCGCGAGTCGCTCGTAGCTGGCTCTCGTTGTGCAGGAGCGTCGAGACGTGGCGCGGCACCTCGGCCAGCGCCTGCGTCAGCTCCGTTCTCCTGCGCGGCGTCGATGGCGCCGCGCGCGCGGCCGATGCGCGATCGCCAGGCAGGCCAGCACGCAGAGCTGGCAGGTGAAAGCCTTGGTGGAGGCGACGCCGATCTCGGGGCCGGCGAGCGTCGGCAGCACGACGTCCGATTCGCGCGCGATCGTCGAGGTGCGCACGTTGACGATCGAGGCGATGCGCTGGCCCTGCGACTTGCAGTAGCGCAGCGTCGCCAGCGTATCGGCCGTCTCGCCCGACTGCGAGACGAACAGCGGCGAGGCCGCCCTTACCCAGCGGCGGCTCGCGGTAGCGGATCTCGGAGGCGACGTCGATCTCGACGGGGATGCGCGCATAGCGCTCGATCCAGTACTTGCCGACGAGGCCGGCGTAGTAGGCCGTGCCGCAGGCCGAGATGGTGATGCGGGCTGATGCTTGCCGAGATCGATGCCGAGCGTCGGGGAGCGTGCACGCGGCCGTCGGCCAAGTCGATGTAGTTGGCGAGCGTGTGGCTGATGACCTCGGGCTGCTCGTGGATCTCCTTGGCCATGAAGTGGCGGTGGTTGCCCTTGTCGACGAGCAGCGAGCTGGCCACCGACTTGATGCACGGCCGCTCGACCTTGCCGCCGCGGTCGAAGATCTCGACGCCCGTTGCGGTGCAGCACGGCCCAGTCGCCCTCCTCGAGATAGGTGATCGTGTCGGTGAAGGGAGCCAGCGCGATGGCGTCGGAGCCGAGATACATCTCGCCCGTAGCCGTGCCCGATGGCGAGCGGCGGCCCTGGCGCGCGCCGATCATCAGGTCGTCCTCGCCGGCGAAGATGATGGCGAGCGCGAATGCGCCTTGCAGGCGCTGCAGGGCGGCGCTTGGCCGCGGCGACCGGCGCCAGGCCCTGTCCAGCTCGTCGGTGACGAGGTGCGACGACCGTCTCGGTATCGGTGTCGGTCTGGAACACGTGGCCCTTGGCGGTCGAGCTCGTCGCGCAGCTCGCTGGAAATTCTCGATGATGCCGTTGTGCACGACCGCGACGCTGGTCGTTCATGTGCGGATGCGCGTTGCGCTCCGTCGGGCTGCCGTGCGTCGCCCAGCGCGTGTGGCCGATGCCGGTGTGGCCCTGCAGCGGCTGCTTGGAGAGCCGCAGCTCCAGATTCTTGAGCTTGCCCTCGGCGCGCCGGCGCTCGAGATGGCCGTTCTCGACGGTGGCGATGCCGCGCTGAATCATAGCCGCGATATTCGAGCCGCCGCAGCGCGTCGACGAGATCGCTGGCGACCGCCTTCTGTCCCAAGTATGCCGACGATGCCGCACATGCGCTTTCGCATCCCGCTCAGCTTGACTCCGCTACGATACTGCTAGTCGGTGGCTGCAGGCATGCCCGCTCAAATCACAGCTATGTTTCGCTGATCGTCTCAATTCGACTCGATTGCTGCCTCATTCGGTTAACTTCAGCCTTGCCTTGCGCTTGGCCATCATGGTGCGGAATTTCGCCGCCCAGCCGGGCCGCTCCTCCTGCGTCGCGCGCTCGAGCGCCAGGGCGTCCGGGCGCGACGTTCTTGGTGATGACGCTGCCCGAGCCGATGTAGGCGCCCGTCGCCGATCTTGACCGGCGCCACCAGCGACGAGTTGGAGCCGACGAAGGCGCCCTTGCCGACTCGGTGAAGTGCTTGTTGAAGCCGTCGTAGTTGCAGAAGATCGTGCCGGCGCCGATGTTGGCGCCTGCGCCCACGCGGCCGTCGCCGATGTAGGCACAGATGATTGGCCTTGGCGCCCGCTCCCATGCGTCGCGTTCTTGACCTCGACGAAGTTGCCGACGTGCACGCCCTCGCCGATGTCGGCGCCGGGGCGCAAGCGCGCGAACGGGCCGACGCGGGCGCCCTTGCCGATGCGCGCGCCGCACCAGGTGGCAGTTGGCCATGATGTGGGCGCCGTCCTCCACCACCACGCCCGGGCCGAAGAACACGTTGGGCTCGATCAGTCACGTCGCGGCCGATCTTGGTGTCGAAGCTCAGCCAGACCGTCTCCGGCGCGATCAGCGTCGCGCCCTCCTGCATGGCCTTGAGGCGCGCGCGGCGCTGGAAGACGGCCTCGGCGGCGGCCAGCTGCTCGCGCGAGTTGACGCCCAGCGCCTCGTCCTCGTCGCAGACGACGACGCCGGCGTGACGCCGTCCGTCGCGGCGCGATCGCGACCGCGTCGGTGAGATAGTATTCGCCCTTGGCGTTGGCGTTGCCGATGCGCGCGAGCAGCCCGACCAGGTTCGGCGACGCGGAAGGCCATGGCGCCCGAGTTGCAGAGCCCGATGCGGCGCTCGGCCTCGCTGGCGTCCTTGTCCTCGCGGATGGCGGTGAGCGTCGCCGGCGGCATCGGTGAGCAGCCGGCCATAGCCGGTGGCATCGGCGGCCTCGAAGCCCAGCACGGCGATGCCGGTGCCCCCGGTCGAGCGCGCTACGCAGCCGGCGCAGCGTCGCTGGCTCGACCAGCGGCGTGTCGGCGAAGAGCACGATCACGTCGCCGTCGTGCGCGTCCAGCGCCGGCCGCGCGGCGAGCACCGCATCGCGCGGTGCCGAGTCTGCTTCGCCTGCTACGAACACCTCGATGTCCGGCGCGATCTTCAGCCTTCGGCGCGCACCGCCTCCATGCCGGGGCCGACCACGACCGCGAGCTTGTCACCGCCGACCTACTTGGCGAGCGCCAGCACGTGCGCCAGCATCGAGCGGCCGGCGATGCCGTGCAGCACCTTGGGCATCGCTGACCGCATGCGCATGCCCTTGCCGGCGGCGAGAACGACGATCAGGAGTGGGCGGCTGGTCATGGAGGACGGCTCTCTATTTCGATCCCAGACGAAAACGCAAATTCAATGCCATACGCGAATGAAGACCGTTCGTGGGGACTTCAATCGGATTCGTGGCAAGTTCCATAGTCTCCCGCACCCGTCAGCGACAACCCTGGTTGAGGACAACTGAGTTGCAGCTGCGCCCAGCATTACGCCGGATGGGTAGGCCATCCAACTCGGCGCCGCGGAAACAGAAGACCTTTCCACAGGCAAGGCGACCGTGCTGGCCTCCCCGCGTTGACCCGCCCCCGCGACTCGGACCAGCGTTCAGCAAAGATGCAACCGCAACCGGATGAATGGCCTTCGGGCCGCAAATCCGAGTGGTTGCCGGTGAAACAGGCCCCCCAGGTCACCGAGCAGGAACACCATGCACGCACCGATGACCCATCCCATTCACGAACCCCGCAGCGCCAGCATCGCCAATCCAGGCTTGCCGAAATCCCTCGTCGTGGCTTGGCTTACGCTGGGGCTGGCATGCCTTGGCTATCTCGTTGCGCTAGCCGCTCGTCCCGACTTGGTCGTGGAATATCTGCCCCTGGTTGCATCGGCGACGCCCGAAGATGCACATAAGAGCTCCAAAGGCACCGCCGAGGTCGCCATATTGCGGCAAACCATAGCGGAATTGCGAAATGAGGTGGCGAGCTTGAAATCCGAGGTGCAAGCGCACCAGGAACGCGGCGCCGAGTTGACCGCGCGTCTGGCAGCCTTGGAGCCGAAGGCCTCGGATGCCACGCCGGCACCAACGGTAGTCGAGGCCCCGCTTCCCCCGGCTGCCAATGCCATCGCCAAGAAGTTCTCGGAACTACCTAAAGCCGCTGAAGCGAAGCCGATCGATGTCAAGCGTGTGGCCGTCGTTTCTCTGCCGCCCAAAGCCGCGCCAGCTGCCGAGGTGGCGGTGCCTGCAAATCCAGCTGGCACGGAAGCACCCAGCGGCATCGAGACCGGCAGCATAGCTCCGGGCAAGCCCGCCGCACCGGTTGCGTTCGGACCCGCCGTCGTCACGCCCGCCAACAAGCTGCTTGGGGTGCAGATTGCGACCGGCACGTCGGTCGACGCGCTGCGGCTGTCCTGGAGCCTGCTCGCGGACCGCCACACCGATCTGAAGAACCTGCAGCCGCGCTACACCACCGGCGGCAAGCCCGATGGCGAAATGTTCGATCTCATCGCGGGGCCGATCAAGTCGCAGGCCGAGGCCAGAAAGGTGTGCAAGTCGCTGCAAGCCAAGGGCGTCGGCTGCAAGATCGGCAACTTCGAGGGCAACGCCCTCTGAGGTTCGCGACAAGACCCTCGCAGCCGAAGCACCAGCGTCCTGAAACACTAAGAGCCGGGTCCGCGAGGGCCCGGCTCTCTGGTCTTACTGGCCGGCGGCGGTGTCAGGCCTTGCGGCCGCAGGTGTTCATGCCGAGCAACGTGTAGGCAGGGCAGAAGCCGACGAGCGCGGTCAACAGCGGCACGACCCCGATCCAGCCCCACACCGACGGTGTCACGCTGGGGACGACCGAGGTCAGGATGCCTGTCGCCCAAGCGATCAACAGCAAGCCGACGACAATCCTCAAGATACGGTCGATGCTTCCGACATTGGCAGTCATGTGCTCTCCTCCTTGCGCACGCGTTCGCGGTGCGCGAAAACGCTGATGCTGGAGAGAATAAACAGAAGTCTAAACGCCTCTCAGTGACCTGAATCACCGAGGCAACATTTTATGGCGGGATGCGCTCTAGTCAGCGCCGATCTGGCGCAGTCGCGTGCGATCGAGGATGCGGATGCGGCCACGCTCCAGCGCCACCGCGCCCTCGGCTTCGAATTTCTTGAGCCGGCGGCTCACCACCTCGCGGGCCGTGCCGAGATCGAGAGCCAGTTCGCTGTGGGTCTCCTGCACCACGTCCCCCGCACCGGCGCGCTCCAGCAGACGGGTAGCAAGACGGGCCTCCGTGCGATGGAACGCGACGGAATCGACAAGGCCGATCAGGTCGTAGATGCGGCGCGTCTGAATGGTCAGCACGTTCTCCCGGAAAGCCGGAGAAACGGACAGCAGTTCGCGAAACACCGCTTTGCAGATGCCATGACCAGTGATGTCGGTCTCGCAGATGCCCTCTGCTTGATAGACCCGGTCATCGAGAAGGCAGGCGACCGACATCACGCAAGCTTCGCCCGGCAGCACGCGATAGAGCTGAATTTCGCGGCCGCCCTCAGACAGCATACGTACTCGCACCGACCCGTGAGTGAGCAGCACAAGTTGCTCGCAGGGCTCGCCGGGTCGAAACACGATGGTGCCAGCGGGCGCAGCGACGGCGCGTGAGCGGTCCGCAAGCACCTGCATGACGGCCAGATCGAACCCGGCGACCATCATTGTAGGGGCCATTTGCGACCGTGACGGCATCGTCGTTCTAGACCTAGGCGACCCAGCCTTATGCGGCTCACAGATCCGAAGCGTTGAAGGTGTCGCACTGCTGGATCTGCCCCGACGCAAGCCCCTGCTTGAACCACTTCACGCGCTGAGCCGACGACCCATGCGTGAAGGCGTCCGGCACCACGCGGCCGGTCGTCTTGCGCTGGATCATGTCGTCGCCGATCTGGCTGGCCGCGTTGAGGCCGCTCTCGATATCGCCCTGCTGGAGCCGGTTCTTCAGTTGATTGTTGAGGTTCGCCCACACGCCGGCGAAGCAGTCGGCCTGTAGCTCCATGCGAACCTGGATCGCATTGGCGCGGCGCTGGTCGGAGCGTTCTTTCAGCTCCTGCACCTTGTCGGCGATGCCGAGCAGCTTCTGGACGTGATGGCCGACCTCGTGCGCGATCACGTAAGCCTGCGCGAAGTCACCCGGCGCGTTGAAGCGGCGCTTCAGCTCTTCATAGAAAGCGAGGTCGATATAGATCTTGTGGTCGAGGGGGCAGTAGAACGGACCCATCTGGGCGACGCCCTGTCCGCAACCGGTGGGGTAGGCGCCAGAGAACAAGACCAGACGCGGATGCGTATAGGTGCGGCCGAAGCTCTTGAACACGCCGTCCCATACATCCTCGGTATCGGCGAGAACGCGGCCGACGAACCGCTTCATGTCGTCCTCTTCACCACCGACCTGCCCCGGACCCTTGCGGCCAGGGAGGTGGATCCCGGTATCGTCGTTGCTCTGCCGGCGCGCACCCGGATCGTTGCGTGGCATGGGAACGCCGATATCGCCGCCGCCGCCCTGCTGGACACCGCGCAGCAGGTCGAGGGGATTGAAGCCGAAGAACAGCATGAGGGCGCCGATGATCAGCAGCGTCGTCATGCTGAAGCCGCCGCTGCCGATCGGGATCTGGATGCCGCGGCCACCGCCGAACATGCCGCCTTGCTCGCTGCGGCGGTCCTCGACGCTCTCGCTCTCACGGTCTTTGTCATCGTAGCGCATGACGGTCTCTCGAATTCCTGCTCTGCCGCTCTTCCGCGAGCATTACGCCGCTGCCACACGGGTCTGCCCAAATTTGATCCACTTTGATCCACTGTTTGCCATAGTGCATGCCGGTCAGTGGCAGACAAGCGCATTGCAATGAAGTTCAGCTTCGACACGCAGGACCGGTTCAGCCACCCGATCCGCCGCGTCCCTGCTTCTCGGTCACGGCCTGCTTCCTCGCCGGCATCGGCAACAGCCGCGGCGGTTCGGCCAAGGCCTTCAGCTTCGGCTCCGGACGCAACTGGCTGCGCACAGCCTTCGAGACGGCGACCGTCCCATCATTGGCGTAGGCTTCGTGGTTGCGCTCGATTTCCTTGAGATCATAGCGATAATTGACCATGAGACCATGGCCTTCGCGCAAACCTTTCTCTGACGCGTCCCCGAGCCAGTTGATGCGCTCCAACCGGGCACCGTTGCCGAGGTGAAAGCGCGCGACCGGATCAACGGGGCGATTGTCGGCACTCTTGGCGTTGCAGAAGTAATGGGCTGCGAGCGCCAAGATGGCCGCGCGCAAGTCCTCGGTCGCGTTCTCGCGCTCGGGCCAACCCGGATCACGAAGCGCGGCAAGCGTCTTGCGGTCGTCGGCGGTCACCGGCCAGCCCGTCGAATCCGCCATCGCGCGGTCCAGCCAGCGCGCAAACGTCGGCACCGGCGACAACGTGACGAAGGTCTTGAGGCTCGCCTGCTCGCGCACGAGATCCTCGACAACCTGCTTCAACAAGAAGCTGCCGAACGAGATGCCCTTCAGGCCTTCCTGGCAGTTGGAGATCGAATAGAACACCGCCGTCGTCGGCTGCGCGGGCGCGGCGCCCTTGCGCTCCTCGTTCAAGACGTCACCAATGGCCTCCGGGCTTTCCTGCATCAGCGCGACTTCCACGAAGATCAGCGGATCGTCGACCATTGCGGGGTGAAAGAAGGCGAAGCATCGGCGGTCGACCGGATCGAGACGGCGGCGCAAGTCGTCCCACCCCTTGATCTCGTGTACGGCCTCGTAATGGATGATCTTCTCAAGGATTGCCGCCGGCGTTTGCCAATCGATGCGGCGCAGTACCAGGAAGCCGCGGTTGAACCACGACGTCAGCAGATGCTGCAGGTCATAATCGACTGCAGCGAGCACCGTGTGGTCTGAGGACCGCAGGATATCGCGACGCATCGCGACGATCTGGCTCGTCGCGCCCGGAGCACGGTTCAAGCGGCGGAAGAACTCCTGTCGCGGACTGTCGACGGCCGCCTGTAGCCGGGCAAGGGTGCCGTCGCTGGGGGATGCCGCGTAGGCTTTGGCAGCTGCGATGGCGCGAGCCGTATCGGGCTGCATTTGCTCCGCGACAAAGCGAAAGAACGTGCGGCGCTCATCGGCATTGTACGTCGCGTAGCGGTGAAGCAGTTGCTGAGCTATGGCGATACCGGATGCCTCGCCGCGGCCGGAGATGAGCGCCTTGGCAAGTTCGGACGGCTCATCTTCCGGCCCGGTACCAAACAGCGCCTTCGGCAGCAGTGCGCGACCCTGCTCGGCGACGGAGTTCAGCAGTTCCTGCAGAAATGAAACGTTCACGGCAACACCGGGCTCCGCATGATGGTCATCGAGCGTCGATAAGCGCTGATTGCGGCGTTTGTTCCGTCCAAGATCAGGCAAGGCCGGTACCGGACAGCAGTTCGAAGGTGAGGACGCGGCGGGAGGCGATCCACGGTTCCACCTTGAGGCGGAACTCCGCATAGTGCGGGTATTCCTTGTGAGCGCGATACGCAGCCTCGTTCTCGTAGACTTGGTAGAGTACGAAGCTGGCCGGATCGCAGGTGTCGAGGCCGACGTCGTAATGCCGGCAACCCGGCTCTTTCTCGAGGCAGTTGCTTGCGTGCAGCATCACCGCGGTTCTCATCGCGGCAACCTGCTCGCGGTGGGCTTCAAGGAATACGACTACGGAAAGCATGCCTGCTCCTATTGGCTTGGTTTACCGCTCACCTTGAATGAAGCTTGTTGAAGCTGTTTTGTCGAACGTCGCGAGGCGGCGGGCAACGCCGAAAGGTCGCGAGGGAAATCGAGATCCATTCCAGCGGTCACGCTTTCGCCGCTTACGAGGTGCAGATACTATCACCAGGAGCATCGCCGGATTTCAAGGGCTTCGATCTGCTCCCCGGCACGATTAACCTTTCTTAAACGATAGCCCGTTAGCCTTTGCTTAACCATCGGCGTTATCGCGCCAACCCGTTTTCTTGGCCCAATCGGAAGCAATCGACAGCAGCAGCGGTCGCCCATGATGCGTACGACTTCAAGCCTTCTCGAAGTGCATAACGACACCGGCCGCATCGCCTTCTGCGGCCCCTATGTGCTGTCGGCGATCACCGGATATCCGGTCAGCCGCATCGAAGAAGTCATCCACCAGCATCGCGCCGCGCCTACCAACATCAAGGACGTCGTCAAGGGCACAACGGCGGACGAGGTTGCCGCCGCCCTCGCCGCCTTCGACTACAGCATGGTGCAGACCGAGACCTACATGCACCTGGAGCGGAAGCAGCGGCCCACACTGTGGACTTGGATGCAGCGCCCGCGCAATGCCTGGAAGCACTACATCTTGGCCGTGCATAAGGGCAAGGAAGGCCACTGGATCCTCATCAAGGGCGTGAAGCTCTGCGATACCTACACCAAGGGCCAGTGGACGTTCGTATGCGACGGTCCGCATCGCGGCGCGCGCATCATGGAGGTGTTCGCCGTGCATAAGTCGGTCGGCGTGTGAGCCGACACGCGCGTAGCGAGTTGATCCAGCGAGCAAAAAACCGTTAAGACACGGCGTGGTAGTCTGATGCCGCGGCGTTCCCTACCTGTGTGCGGGTGCGCCTCCTTGCCTTGAGGTGGCCCAGATGCTGACGTCGCTTGCGCTCATCGTCCTGATTGCAGTCGTCGTGTCCTACCGGAATGCGCTGCGATCGCTGCATCAGCGGATGGATCTGACCGAGACCGCGCTCGCCAACCTCGAGGCACAGGTGTTCGCGCTCGCCACGCGTCCGAGCCCACCCCCGCATGTCGAGCCCCCGCAAAAGGCCGCGCCACAACCGCACCCCACGCCACCGCTCAGATCCCGGCTTGCCGTACCGCCACCGAGCGAAGCGCCACGGACTGAACGTCCGGTGGTAATCAGCGCCATCATCCTGCCCCCCGGGCGGCGTCTGAGCGGCCCTCCCCGCCCGGCCGCCTCCGTTCCGCCGATAGCGTCGGCGCCGACACAACCGGCTGCGGCAAGTCCCGAACCTCGGCCGGCGCAGTCCGCGGGCCTCGAAGAGATGCTTGGCGCCCATTGGGCCGTCTACGCGGGCGGCCTAGCCATGGCGCTCGGCGGCGTCTTTCTGGTGCGCTATTCGATCGAGGCCGGGCTGATCGGTCCAAGGATGCGGATCTTCCTCGGCGCGTTGCTGGCGGCCGGCCTGATCGCGTTGGGCGAATACTTCCGGCGCAAAGAACCCAAGCTCGATCTCGCGAATTTGCCCGACGCCCATATCCCGAGCGTGTTGACCGCCGCCGGCACCATAGTCGCCTTCGGCACCTGCTTCGCGGCCTACGCTGTTTACGGCTTCATGGAGGGGGCGACCGCTTTCGTCCTGCTGGGCGCCATCGGCTTAGCCACGATGCTGGCAGCGGCTTTGCACGGCCCCGCGCTTGCGGGTCTCGGCCTCGCCGGCTCCTACGTCACTCCACTGCTGATCGCCTCGCACTCGCCCGAGCCATGGCCGGTCGTCGTCTACCTGACCGCCGTCGCCGGAGCAGCCTTCATGTTGGCTCGGGCGCGCGGCTGGCTATGGCTCGCCTGGACCTCAGTCGCGGGCGCGGCTGGTTGGTGCTTCGTGTTCCTGGCGCAGATGGGATCGGCGAGCGCGGTGATGACCTGGGCCACCCCTTCGATGGCCCTCGTGCTGTTGCAGATGGCTCTGGCGGCCGGCTTCATGGCCGTCGAGCCACACTTGGGCACCCGCGATCAGGACGCACGTCCCGACCCCATCGCGTTCGGCGCGCTCGCGGTCCTCACGATAGCCGGCATTCTCGTCGAAGCCGCGACGCCGTTCGCGCACGGCATGTGGCTCGTGTTTCCGGCCCTGATGATGGGTCTATTGGGCTTAACGGCGTGGGTCAGCGCGCCTGCGGCGGGCTCGGCCATCCTCGCGGCTGCGGTGGGCCTCGCCGTCATGCTGCTGTGGCCGTATCTGAATCTGCCGCCGGACAAGTCTCTGACCCTGCCCACGCTGCCACGGCCACTCTGGCTGCCGCAAAACGTCAGCCGCTTCCTGATGTTTGCCGAGGTCTCGTCGCTGGGCATCGCGGCGTTCGCCGCGCTTCGCCTGTGGCGTGGGCGCGCCCTTCCCCCGCGCGTCGCCAGCCTCTACGCGCTGGCCGCGACAGTGCCGCCGCTTCTGGCCCTCGTGCTCGCCTACCTGCGCGTGACGCAGTTCGACATCTCGATCCCGTTTGCGTCCGCCGGAGCACTTCTTGGCTTCGTGTTCGCAATAGAAGCCAAGCACAGCCTCGAGGCGGAGATCCGCCCCGACGTGAACCACGACAGCGCCCGGCTGACGACAGGCGCGTTCGCCGCCGCCGCCATCGCCGCCTTGAGCTTCACCCTTGTCGCCAGCTTCTCGCGCGGCTACCTCACCGTCGCCTTCGCCCTGGCGGCTCTCGGCACGGCCTACGTCGCGACGCTGAAGGACATCCCGTTGCTGCGCTACGCGGTGACGGCTCTGGGACTGGTGGTGCTCGGCCGAGTTGCCTGGGACCCGCGCATCATGGGCGCGGACGTCGGCCGGCTGCCGGTGCTCAACTGGCTACTGATCGGATATGGCGTGCCGGCGGTGGCGTTCGCGGTCTCGTCCCGGTTGCTGCGGATGCGGTCCGACGACACGGCAGTACGCCTCACCGACGCGCTCTCGGTGCTGTTCGCCGGCCTCCTGGCATTCTTCCAGATCCACCACGCGCTGAACGCGGGCGATCTCACTGTCCCGGTGGTGGGCCACCTGGAGCAGGGCTTGCTGGCGGTCACCGCACTCGGCTTCACACACGCGCTGACGCGGCTCGATCTCGCGCGATCCAACCCGGTCTTCTATTACGCATCGCTGGGGTTTGCGGCCATCTCTGTCGTGCTGATCGCCTTCGGTCTCGTCTTCGACGCCAACCCCTACATCACCAATGAAGCTGTGCAGGGTCCGTTGGTGTTCAGCTCGCTGCTACCGGCCTATCTGCTGCCAGGCCTTGCGGCGCTCTACGTCGCCCGCCATGCCCGCGGCATCCGCCCCGACTGGTACGTGACCGCAGCGTCAGTGCTCGGGCTGCTGCTGGTGTTCGCTTACGTATCGCTGGAAGTCCGGCACGCGTTCCACGGCGCGCACATCGGCGCAATCGTCCGAGCAACGGGTCCCGAAAGCTGGGCGATGACGGTGGCGTGGCTGGCACTCGGCATCGCGGCGCTGGCCTATGGTCTCTGGCGCGGCTCGCTGGAAGCGCGGATGGCGTCGGCGGCGCTCATCGTGCTGGTGGCATTGAAAGTCGTATTCATCGACCTCGCCGACGTCTCGGGGCTGTGGCGCGCGCTGTCCTTCATCTGCCTTGGCGCGGTGCTGATCGGCATCGGCCTCGTCTATCAGCGGCTCGTGTTCGCCAAGCCCGCAGGAGGCGTGCCGGCGCCTTAACCACGGCCACAGGAATGGGGCACCCGCCCCACTCCCGCTCCGTAGAGATCAATCCTTGGCGCGCTCGACGAAGGAGCCGTCTTCGGTGGAGACGACAACGCGGGTGCCTGCCTCGATATAGGGCGGTACCATCACGCGGGCCCCGTTATCAAGCTTCGCAGGCTTGTACGACGACGACGCCGTCTGGCCCTTCACGACGGGATCGGCCTCGGTGATCTGAAGTGTCACGCGGGCGGGCAGTTCGATGGCGATCGGCACGCCGTCGTGCAGCTTCACAGAGCAAGTCATGCCCTCCTGCAGCCACACCGCGGAATTGCCCAGGATGTCCTTAGGGATCGGGATCTGCTCGAACGTCTCGGGCTGCATGAAGTTGAAGCCCATGTCGTCTTCATAAAGGTAATTGAAGTCCTTCTCGTCGAGGTAAGCGCGCTCGACCTGATCGGTCGTGCGGTAGCGCTCAACGACCTTCACCCCGTCGGCGATGCGGCGCAGCTCGAGATGCGTCACCGGTGTGCCCTTGCCGGGATGGATGTTCTCGGCGTGCATGACGACGGCAAGCTTGCCGTTGAGATCCAGCACGTTGCCTTTGCGGACTGAGCTCGCGATAACCTTGGCCACTTGACGTCTCCATGAAGCCGGGGGCGCCCTCGTGGGCGCGCATATCCGCACCGTCCGATGCGGGATCGGCGGAATCTCGGCGCCCTCATAGCCTGGATCGGGCAAAAGGCCAAGTGCGCGGGTGTTGCCGCGGGCCCCTGGCCCTGTGTGGTGCGAGCAAATCACCCTGTCCGATTTGAGAACGTCTCGAACCGGAGCGTGAAGCCGGACCGCCCCCGGACGGCCGTCACGAAGAGGGAGACATTGCACTGGGCATCCTTCAGCGCGGCCCGCTCCGCGAACCCTGCGCCGACCTGCGCGCCCGCTCTTTGAGGCGCCTCTATCACCTCGCGGATTGAGCGCGCGTCGCTCCGGAGAACTGAATGCACTGTACGTTCCAGTGGGGCTGCTGCAGATATGCGCGTGTCGCCGGCCCATCAAACATCGTCTTCGGGCGACGAAAGTGATTGGCCTCCATGAGGAGAAGCTCATCTGTCGGCCCCCTCAGCAACAGGTGATCGCGGCTTGCGAACTCCAGCGTGATCTCGGCAAACTGCGGCACGTCGGCCAACAGCCGCGAGACCGCCTGCGCACCGATGGGGTAGGTGGTGCGGGACGAGAGCGTCGCCTTGGAGCGGGTGGGCAGGATCGCGGTCATGACCTATGGTAGCGGAGTTTCGCTCCGTCTGCGACGCTCTTCCATTCATCGAGATCGACCGCCCATGACCGAGCCCTCCCCCTGGTGGCAACCGCATCGCCATGCCGACCGCCGGCCCGTGCTGCTGGCGCGTAACCGGATAAAATCGGCCGTCCGCGCCTGGTTCGAGAGCCAGGGCTTCGTCGAGGTCGAGACCGGCTGCCTGCAGGTGTCGCCCGGCAACGAGACGCATCTGCACGCCTTCGCGACCGAACTGGTCGGAACCGATCTGTCGCGGCAGCCGCTCTACCTGAACACCAGCCCTGAGTTCGCGTGCAAGAAGCTGCTGGCTGCGGGCGAGACGAAGATCTTCACGTTCGCGCATTCGTTCAGGAACCGTGAGCGCGGCGCCCTCCATGCGCCCGAGTTCACGATGCTGGAATGGTATCGCGCGGGCGAGCCCTATGAGACGCTGTGGGACGATTGCGCAGCGATCATGAAAATTACCGCCGACGTGACCGGCCATGCGCCTTGGACCTACCGGGGCAAGGTCTGCGATCCGCGCGCCGCAGCGGACCGGCAGACCTTGGCACAGGCGTTCAGTCAGTACGCCGGTATCGCGCTCGGCGAGACGTTCACTGCCGAGGGCGCCGACCGGACCGCGCTCGCCCGGCTTGCCGCGGCGCATAACATCCGTTTCGGCGCCGACGACACCTGGAGCGACATCTTCAGCCGCGTGCTGGTGGAGCGCATCGAACCGGCGCTCGGCATCAGCCAGCCCGGCATTCTCTGCGAATATCCGATCCACGAGGCGGTGTTGGCTCGACCGCATCCCGATGACGCAAAGGTCGCCGAGCGCTTCGAGCTGTACGTCTGCGGCATTGAGCTTGCCAACGGCTTCGGTGAGCTGACCGACCCTGACGCTCAGCGCGACAACCTCGAAAAGCAGATGAGCGAAAGGGCCCGCATCTACGGCGAACAGTATCCCATCGACGAGGATTTCTTGGCCGCCCTCGCCCATATGCCGCCGGCCTGCGGCTGCGCGCTCGGCTTCGACCGGCTGGTCATGCTGTCCACAGGCGCCGAGCGCGTCGATGATGTCATCTGGACTCCGATGCAGGGACCGGGGCACAACAAGGCCCCATGACAGCACTGCGACAAACCCTACGCACAGTGGCCGACCTCTCGGACGCGGGCCTCTTGCCGCCGGACCGTGCTCGTGAGGCGGAGGCCGTCGCAGCCCGCTATGCCGTCGCCGTGACGCCTGCGGTAGCCGAACTGATCGACCGCCACGATGCGGCAGACCCGATCGCGGGGCAATTCTTGCCCGACATCCGCGAGTTGAACCGGCTGCCGCACGAGTTGGCCGACCCGATCTCCGACAAGCCGAAGAGCCCGCTCCCCGGCCTGGTGCATCGCTACCCCGATCGCGTGCTATTGAAGCTCGTGGGCGTCTGTGCGGTCTACTGCAGGTTCTGCTTCCGGCGGGAGATGGTCGGTCCCGAACATGGCTCGTCTCTGACGCAGTCCGAATATGCCGCAGCGCTCGATTACATCCGGGCCCATCCCGAGGTCTGGGAGGTCATTCTCACCGGTGGCGATCCGCTGGTGATTTCGCCGCGCCGAGTGGCTGAGGTGACGGCCGCGCTGGATGCCATTCCGCATGTCAAGGTCATCCGCTGGCATACACGGCTGCCGGTGGTGGCACCGGAGCGGGTCACGGACGAGCTGATCGCGGCGCTTCAGTCGGAGAAGGGCAAGGCAGTTTATATCGGCTTGCACGCCAACCACCCGCGCGAATTGACTGCGGCGGCACGCTCCGCCTGCTCGCGCATCATCGACGCTGGCATCGCCATGGTCAGCCAGACCGTGCTGCTTCGGGGCGTCAACGCGGACCCCGATACCTTGGCAAGCCTGATGCGCGGCTTCGTCGAAAGCCGCATAAAGCCCTATTATCTGCACCATGGCGATCTGGCGCCGGGCACCTCGCATTTCCGTGTCTCGATCGCCGAAGGCCAGGCGATCATGGCCGAGTTGCAGCGCCGTCTGTCGGGCCTGGCCCGACCAACGTATGTGCTTGACATCCCCGGCGGCCACGGCAAGGTGCCGATCGGACCGGGATATGTGGAAACGGGCGAGGCCGTGCGCGTCAGAGACGCGGCGGGCGATTGGCACGATTACGAGGACCCTTGCGCGAGCAGACGGCTGAAGCGATAGCAGCATGGCCGTTATTGGCGGCGTGTTTCTGCAGAGGCTGGCTGAATGGTCCCCCCATCTGCTTGTGGCTACGAATTCTTCAATGCGGGCAAGTTATGTCCTGCAGACAGATCCGACATCGCCTTGCCGCGAACGCCGTCATAGAAGCAGGCGGATTATCGATCGCACCGGCGGGGAGCTGTTCCGGCCGGTTGTTGCCAACACTGGATAGGGCTCGACACCATGTTCCCCACCCCGCGCGCCGATCTGAAGCCGAACACGGCTGATTTTGAGCGTCTCCCCCTGGTCAAGCCGACCGGCTTTCGCGAATACGACGCGCGCTGGCTATTCCCGGAGGAAATCAACCTCATGGGATTGAACGCCGTGGGTCTCGGCCTCGCCACTCTGTTCGCTCAGCGCGGGGTCCCCAAGCGTATCGTCGTAGGTCATGATTTTCGGTGGTACTCGGCCTCAGTAAAGCAGGCCCTGATCACCGGTCTGCTTGCAGGTGGCTGCGAAGTCCACGACATCGGCCTCGCACTCTCGCCGATGGCATATTTCGCGCAGTTCGCGCTGGAGGTCGAAGGGGTCGCGATGGTCACGGCATCGCACAACGACAACGGCTGGACTGGCATCAAGATGGGTCTCAACCGTCCGCTCACTTTCGGGCCGGACGAGATGAGTGCGTTGAAGGACATCGTGCTCAAGGGAAGATTCGAGACGCGGGTGGGCGGCCGCTACGTCTTTGTCGAGGACATGGCCGAGCGCTACATGAAGGACCTGACCAACCGCCCCAAGCTGAAGCGTAAGCTGAAGGTCGTCTGTGCCACCGGCAACGGGACGGCGGGCGCGTTCGCGCCGCAGGTGCTGGAGGCGATCGGGTGCGAAGTGGTGCCGCTGCACACCGATCTCGACCACTCGTTCCCGCACCACAACCCGAACCCGGAAGACATGAAAATGCTCCGTGCGGTGTCGGCCAAGGTGCTGGAAGTGAAGGCCGATGTCGGCCTCGCCTTCGATGGCGACGGCGACCGTTGTGGGGTGGTCGACAACGAGGGGCACGAGATTTTCGCCGACAAGGTCGGCGTCATGCTGGCCCGTGATATCTCGGCGACGCACAAGGACGCCAAATTCGTCGTCGACGTAAAATCGACCGGCCTCTTCATGACCGACCCGGTGCTGAAGGCGAACGGCGCTACGACGACGTACTGGAAGACCGGCCACTCCTATATCAAGCGCTTCAGCTACGAGACAAAAGCCCTGGTCGGCTTCGAGAAGTCCGGCCATTTTTTCTTCAGCGCGCCGCTCGGGCGCGGCTACGACGACGGGCTCGTCTCGGCGATCGCGGTGTGCGACATGCTCGCCCACAATCCCGGAAAGACGATTTCCGACCTCAAGAACGCGCTGCCTAAGACGTGGGGATCGCCGACAATGTCACCCCACTGCGGGGACGAGGTGAAGTACGGCGTCGTCGACAAAGTCACGGAGCATTACAAGACGCTTGCGGCTGCCGGCAGCCTGGTTGCGGGTCAGAAGATCCGGGAACTTATCACGGTGAACGGAGTCCGCGTGGTGCTGGAGGACGGCACCTGGGGACTTGTCCGCGCCTCGTCCAACAAGCCCGAGTTGGTGGTGGTCGTCGAGAGCCCGACGGCGGAAGCCAACATGAAGGCAATATTTGCCGACCTCGACGGGCAACTCACAAAATTCCCGGAAGTCGGCGAGTACAATCAGAAAATCTGACTACAGCGCATCGAATTAAAAAAGCGGCGCGGCAGGTATGCCGCGCCGCCTCTGGAGCATGTCGGGCGGATCACCAACGATGGTGGTGGCGCCAATGGCGGCGATAGCCGTAACCGCGGTACCCGCCGTAATAGTAGGGCGAGGCGTAAGCGTAGCTCGGATAATAGCCATAGTCATAGTAGGGACCGTAGCCATAGCCGTAGCTGCGGTAATAACGATGGCCGCCGTAAAGTGCGCCACCAATCAAGGCGCCTGCAATCAATCCTCCAACGATGGCGCCACCACGGTGGGCTTCGGCTGGAGCCGAGGACTGCATGGTCATCGTCACTGCGAGCAATAATGCCGCGCAGACCGCCATAAACTTTTTGTGCATTTTTCGTTCTCCTTCCTGCCAGGACCTGCTGAAATCGCGAGGCATTTCGACAAGAACGTCGGGCGCGAACGAAGAGTTGCGGATCCAAGCCCCGCTTGACTGTAAAAATATACCGATCGGTAACATGCCGCCAGGGGTAAATTGGCGCAACGCTTGCAGACACCCGGACGCGCCGCCCCTCAGCCCCTCAATCTTTCCACTGCCTGGCTTTCGCGACAAGGAAATCGCGCAATACTTGCACTTTCTTGGATGTCTTCAACTCCTCCGGGAAGACAAACAGGATCGGCATGCTCGGTGGGTCGATCTCGGTGAGCACGGTTACGAGATCGGTCTCGCCCTCCGTCAAATAATCCGAAATCATGCCGACGCCGAGGCCGGCGCGGATCGCATACTTCATCGCGACCACGCTATTGACCTTGAAGGGCGCATCGCGAGGCGGCAGCCCATCGCGCCCGACCGTCTCGATCCACGTGATGGCGGATAGATGCTGGGCCGGGTGGCCGCTATAGGAAACGATGCGGTGCTTGTCGAGGTCGCGCAACGTCTGTGGCGCGCCGAAGCGTCGGACATAGCTGGTGGAGGCGTAGGCGCGTACCTTCATGGTGAACAGCGGCCGGCGGATGAGGTCCGCGTGCTCGGGCTCGCGCGTCCAGATCGCAACGTCGGCGGCTCGCATCGAGATGTCGATCTGGTCGTCGTTCAGAATGAGTTCGATGCGGATCTCGGGGTAGAGCTCCATGAATTCGCGCAGCCGCTGCGTTACCCACACGGTCCCGAGGCCCACCGGCGCGGTGATGCGCAACTCGCCCGACGGCTTCGTCGTCGTGTCGGCTAGCAGCGTCTCGGCGGTCTGCAGCTTGTTCATCACCTCCGCGACGGTGCGGAACAACATCTCGCCCTGCTCGGTCGGCACGAGGCCCCGGGCATGGCGGTGGAACAGGGTAACTTTCAGATCCTTCTCCAGCGCCGACACCTGCCGCGACACGGCCGACTCAACTCATGTGCAGCGCGTCGCCGGCGTGAGTGAAGCTGCCGGCCTCGGCGGCGGCGTGAAAGATCCTGAGCTTGTCCCAATCCATAGTGAAAACGCTCCCCCTCGGCGAGCGGCGAAGCCCGGGCTCGCCGCGCGGCCGCACCTTAAACGAGCTATGCATTTTCTGCAAAGCCGATAATGGTTAACGACTTTGGGTTCGGGAAGGTAACGTCACCGCTCGCCGACGATAGCGAGGTTCACCGCGCTAAACCGCCCCGAAGCGATCCACTTGCGGTCGAGAAGCTCGATAGCGGTGCGAACGCCTGCGGGACGAACGGCGGCGGCGGTCGTGGTGAACTGCACCGTCGCGATCAGAAGCAGCAGTTTGATGAGGGCCGTCGCCTTCAGGGTGGGGATTGTGCACATGACCTCGCCTCCGGACCGTCCCCGGAGGCCCTTTCATGCGGGCTTCTCTTCGAGGATCTGGACAGAGGCTAACGGGGGAGCGGCCGGATTTCTAAGACCGTTGGTCTATCGATGCGATAGCCGGCGGGGTGGGCGATCGGCCGATGCAAACTTCACAAAATAGGGCCTTCCAAATAAAATCTAGCTGGCGGCCGCGATAACGGATGATCGGCTACAGCTGATGCCTGGCGAGTGCGGCGTGTCCCTTGTCCGCCATCGCCATGACGATGGCCGCGGCGGCGGCGCTGGGGCTTTCGATCTGCGCTTTCATGATCTTGGGCACCCGCGCCAAGCCCGCCAGCTGAGCAGAGCGTTCCGGCGTATCCTTCATGATCAGATCCAGCGCGCCTGCCAGCGTCTCGGGGGTGCAACTCTCCTGGATGTACTCGGGAAAGGTGTTCTCGCCGAGGACGAGGTTGGCGAGTACGACCGAGTGGACTTTCAGGAGGAACCGCAGCCGTGCCGCCACCGCATCGATGCGGTAGGCGACCACCATCGGCGTGCCCGCGAGCGCGAGTTCGAGCGTGACCGTGCCCGGATGCCGCCAGCGCCGCACGCGCCAGCTGAAGGCGCGGAACTTGTCCTCCTCGCCCTCGACCAGGTGGACCGGCTGCTTGGCCATGTCTGCAGCCGCAACTCGACCAGCGCTCGCACCGAGGGCACGACTGGGATGATGATTGCGATGCGGCCGCCTTCGCTGCGATCAGCGTCGATCAGCGTCTCGCCGAAGGGCTGCATCAGGCGCGTGACTTCCGAGGCTCGGCTGCCGGGCAGCACGACGAGAACGGGGCGCGCGGGGTCGAGCTGCCAGCGCGGTCGGCAAGTGGATGCGGGTCGAGCCCGTGCATCCAGTCCAGCCGCTCGATCAGCGGGTGGCCGACGTAGGTGCAGGGCGGCCCGCCGAGACGCTGGTGCGCCTCCGGCTCGAACGGCAGCAGCGCCAGCACGTGGTCGATATAGGCGCGCATCTTCGCTTCGCCCGGCCCGGCCGCCACGCCCACACGCTCGGCGACACGTAGTCGATGATCGGGATGTCCGGGCGGCGGCGGCGGATGCGCTTGGCGATCGGATGCGTGAACTCCGGGCTGTCGATGATGACGACGGCGTCGGGTTCGGCGGCGATGGCCGCGTCGACGGTCGCGTAGACGCGGCGGATGATGCGCGGCAGGCGCTTGAGGATCGCGAGCGGGCCCATCACCGCCACGTCGGCGAGTCGGGAACTGCGAGACGAGCCCCTCCTTCGCCATCTGCTCGCCGCCAACGCCCAGATAGCGCACGCGGCCTTTCCACTGCGCGTTGAGCGCCGCCATCAGCTTGGCCCCGAGCGCATCGCCGGAATGCTCGCCAGCCACAACGAACAGCCGATAACTGCGGTTGCGCTCGTATGCTGTCTCGCCGCCGATCTGCAGGGGCTCGTTCATGCCGTCTCTCTCCCGCCCGCGCGAACCGTCCAGATCGCCAAATCCTTCGGCGCCGCCGCGGCGATGCGTGTGCCGTCGGCCGTCAACTCGCTTGGCTGCACGACGATTGCGACGGCAGCCAGCCTCGCCTCCTCCGCCGCGGCCAGTACATCCGAATTCAATTCGGTCGCATTGGCCAACACTGCGATGCCGGACCGGCGCCGCGACCGCGCTTCGCCCCATTGACGCAATGCGCCGGCCCGGCGAATGGCAGCAGCCGGCCCCTCGTCCGCTTCGACAGCCAAAACATGGCCGCGAGCGATGACGACGGCGCGCCCGGCCGCGTAGGGTCCCAACACGGCAATGGCGCGGCGGCCTTTGTCCACGTCCCGCGTCTGCGCATCCGATGGCGCCGCCCCGGCCAGCATCCGCAGCTCCGGCAACGGCCTTGGTGGCTGGGTCTCAGCCCCCGGGGCCCGCTCGGCGGCGGCCTCAACCCCGAACAGGAACACTTGCGCAGCATTCAGCCGAGCGGCCAGCTCAGACCGCTCCGCCGCGACGACGGCGTCCGCCATCACTGCGATACCCTTGAGGTTGGCCTCAGCTGCGCCAACGACGGTCCGCGGCCCCACCGCCGGCAAGTCGATGCGCAGATCCTGCCCTGGTTTCGGACGTTTGACCAAAACGCCTGAAGAGGTCCGACGCCCTAGGCCTTGCTGACGGCGGCGGCGACCCACACGCTCGAGCATCGCGTCCGTGTTCTCGGCGGCTTCGATCGACAGCAGGCGCCCGTCGGCCACAACCACACCCTGCCCGATGTCGAACGCGCCGAGCTTTTCGACAATCTCGAATCCGAGAGCGATGTCCGTTTGATCTTCGGGCGACGGCGACAGTTTGCCAAACGCCCCGCCCGGGATCAGCACCTCGGGCGCCACCGCGGCCGGGCCGACAACATGGAACTTGCGCCGCTCGAAGAAGCGGATCACGCCACGAGCACGCCGTCGTCGCCCCCCCGATGCTACGAGTCGGAAGATCTCAGGCAAGCCCAGGATGAAGCCGAGGTCGGGCCGCAGCCGCTTGAGGTCCGGCCGCCGGACACGGCCAACAATGACCAGATCGGTGACCTCAGCCTTGCGGAACGCCGCGATCATGTGCCCGATCTGGCCCCAGCCGACGACCGTGTGCGGCAGTCCTGCAAAGCCGTCATCGGCCTCGCCGTCGATCGCGACGATGTGGACGGGCACCCCACGTGCCAAGGCGCTTTCGGCGATCTCGCGGGGCAACTTGCCGCCGCCGGCTAGGATGCCGAGGCGGCGGTGAGGCGGACGCCCCCGTGTCTCAGCTCTCACCTGACTCAGCTCTCATGTCCGCATCCGCCGGCGTCCCTCGCCCCCATCGGGCTGTCACGCCTCGGGAGCTTCGCGCGGGGTACAGATGGAGCGCTTGCCGCCGGCGCGGATGAAGGCGACGATCTCCTTGACGATCGGATGGTCCGAACTCCTTCTCGACGTCGTCGAGCGCGCTCCATGCAGCGTGCCCTCGGCGGCAAACAGCAGCCGGTAGGCGCGGCGCAGGTCGTGGATGTCGTCGCGCGAGAAGCCGCGCCGCTGCAGGCCGATGATGTTGAGGCCCGACAGGTGCGCGCGGTTGCCGAGCGCCATGCCGTAAGGAATGAGGTCGTTCTCGAGGCCCGACATGCCGCCGACGAAGGCGTGCGCGCCGACGCGCGCGAACTGGATGACCGCCGCGCCGCCGCCGATGATGGCGAAGTCGCCGACCGTGCAATGGCCGGCCAGCATGACGTTGTTGGAGAAGATGACGCTGTTGCCGACGCTGGCAGTCATGGCCGACGTGGCTGTTGGCGAGGAACGCGCAGCGGTTGCCGATCGACGGTCGCCATGCCGCCGCCCTCGGTGCCGGGGTTCATGGTGACGCCTTCGCGGATGATGCAGTCGGCGCCGACCTCCAGCGTCGACGGCTCGCCCTTGTATTTGAGGTCCTGCGGCTGATGGCCGATCGAGGCGAACGGGAAAATGCGCGTGCGCGGCGCCGATGGTCGTGCGGCCGGCGACGACGACGTGGCTCACGAGCTCGACGCCGTCTCGCCGAGCGCTGACCTCTGGCCCGACGACGCAAAAGGGGCCGATCTTGCACCCCTGCGCCGAGCCTGGCGCCGGCCTCGACGATGGCCGTCGGGTGGACTTGGACTTCAGCCATTCTTGCTCGCAAATGCCGTGGCTTCGGCGGTGTCGGCGAGCATGGCGCTGACCTCGGCTTCGGCCACGACCTGGCCGTTGACCTTGGCTTCGCCGTAGAAGCGCCAGACGCGGCCGCGGTTGCGGATCTTCTTGACGTGATAGTGCAGCTGGTCGCCGGGCAGCACCGGCTTGCGGAACTTGGCGCGGTCGATGCCCATGAAATAGACGAGCTCGGCGCTTGTAGTCCTCGTCCGAGGTTGTGCACGCACAGCGCGCCGGCCGTCTGCGCCAGCCCCTCGATGATGAGCACGCCCGGCATGACCGGGAAGTGCGGGAAGTGGCCCTGGAAGAACGGCTCGTTGATGGTGACGTTCTTGATGCCGACGCAGCTCTCGTCGCCGTCCATGTCGAAGATGCGGTCGACGAGCAGGAACGGATAGCGGTGCGGCAGCAGCTTCATCACGCGACTGATATCCGCCGTGCCGAGCTGCTTTTGCTGGCATTGGCCTTCGTCCATGTCCGTGCTCGCTCCAAAGTCGCTCTCAGCGCTGCCCGAGCATACCGAGCGCCTCAGCTTCGTCCGTCGCCGCCGTCGAGCCGCCTTATCGCGCTGCGCGAGGCGCTTGATCAGCGCCAGTTCGCGGCCGCACTCGCGTAACGGCTTGGCCGGCGTGCCGCCCATGCGGGCGCCCGGCGGCACGTCGTCCTTCGGGTGCGAGGCGCCCGCGACCTGGGCGCCCGTCGCCGATCTTGATGTGCCCGACCGTGCCGGACTGGCCGCCCATGACCACGAAATCGCCGAGCTCCGTCGAGCCCGAGATGCCGCACATGGCCGACGATCACGCAATGCCGGCCGATGACCACGTTGTGCCCGATCTGCACGAGATTATCAATTTTCGTGCCTTCGCCGATCATCGTGTCCTTAAGAGCGCCGCGGTCGATGCAGCTGTTGGCGCCGATCTCGACGTCGTCCTGGATGATGACCCGGCCGATCTGCGGCACCTTGAGGTGGCCGCCGGGGCCCATGGCGAAGCCGAAGCCGTCCTGGCCGATCCGCACGCCGGCATGGATGATCACCCGGTCGCCGACGAGCGCGTGCGTGACGGTCGCGACCGGCACCGATGTAGCAGTCGCGGCCGATCGTGACCCGCGATAGCCGATGACGCGCGCCCGCGGCGATGCCGTGTTCCGCGCGCCGATCTGCGGCCTCGCGGCCGATGACGGCGCCGGGCTCGACGATCACGCCCTCCTCGAGACCGGCGGTCGGGTGGATCGGCGGCTCGCCACCTGCATCGGCAGCCTTCGGCCGCATCGAGGTCGGGTAGAAGAGCTGCAGAGCGCAAGGGCGAACCCGCGATAGGGGCTTTGGTGACGCAGAGCCGCCGCTGCCGGCCGGCACGCGGGCGGCGAAGGCCGGCGCAACCAGGCAGGCCGCCGGCCCGCGTCGTCCGCCAGCTGCTGCAGATACTTGCGGTTATCGAGGAACGACAGGTGACGCGGCCCGGCCTCGGCGAGCGGCTGCACGTCGTCGAATCAGGCGATCCGCATCGGCTGCCAGGCGCGAGCTCGGCACCCGTCGCGCGCGCAATCTCGGCCAAGCGGAAGGGCCCGGCCCTGTCGAAGAATCCGGGATGCTCCATGCCGGGTCCACTTTCGCTTCGTTCGAGGCCGGCCGAGATACCAGCGTCCGCTCCGAGCGATGCCTGCCAACGCAAGAACCGCCGCTACCTTCAGAACCTTTTGCGCCAATCGCGCCGCGAAAACAACCGGCTGACGACGCTGATCCTCAATCGCGGCAAGCGCATCCCCAAACAAATTGCGGCGGGATCGCTCCCGCCGCAACAACCTCAAAGAAGTGAGGATCAGAACTTGGTCGGGGCGCCGAAGCGGACGAACTGCTCCTTGTCGTAATCTTCTTTGGTGATGGCCTTGGCGAAGTCGAGGCGGAGCGGACCCAGCGGCGAGTTCCAGAGGATGCTGGCGCCCGCCGACGACGCGAACCGACGGAGTCGTCGAGCCAGACACCGACCTTGCCGTGCATGTCGCCGAGCCGCATTGGCAGCCTTGGCGCCTGCGCCGCCCGAACAGCGAGCCGGCGTCCGCGAACACCGCGCCGCTGATGCCGAGGTCGTCCGGGATGAACGGCAGCGGGAAGCGAACCTCCGCCGTCGCCGCCCAGAACGGTCGACCGCCCAGCGCGTCCGTTGGTGATCAAGTCGCGCGGACCGAAACCCGACGCGGTTGAAGCCGCGGATCGTCTCGCCGCCCTTGAAGAACAGGTCGAGCAGGCGGACATCCTGGCCACCCCAGCCCTCGATGTGGCCGCCGATGGCGCGGCCGACGAACGTGATCTTCTCGGTGATCGGGTAGTAGTCGCGGCCTTCGGCCTGACAGGCGGACGTACTGCACGTCGCCGCCGAGGCCCGCGAAGTCGTCCCGCAACCTGGAAGAACAGCCCTTGGTCGGGTTCTTGGGATGGTTGCGCATATCGTAGCGACACGGTCGTGCCGACGAGCGAGGTGTAATAGGCGCCCTTCGGCACAGCCGCTATCATCCGCCGTTCGTGTAGAGACGCCGGATCGCCACCGCGACGCATGCTCCTTGATGGCGCCGAGCGTGCTTACGACGTCGGTGATCTCGTCGCGCGAGACGTGTAGTAGTTCGTCAGCCACAGTTCTCGGCGATCGGGAAGCCCAGGCGCAGCGAGCCGCCGGTCGTGCTGCTGCTGAAGCCCGACGTGTTGGTCGACATCGCGTCGCTTGTGGAAGAGGTCGAAGCCGGCGGCGAGGTTGCGGTCGAGGAAGCGCGGCTCGGTGAAGCTCAGGTCGACCTGCAGGCGCTCGAACGAGCCGGCGAGCCGCAGGCGCAGGAACTGGCCGTTGCCCAGCAGGTTGCGCTCGGTGATGCTGACGTCGCCGATCACGCCTTCACTGGTCGAGTAGCCGGCACCGAACGACAGCTCGCCCGTCGACTGCTCCACCACCTCGACGTCGAGGATGACGCGGTCGGGCGCGGAGCCGGGCCGGCGCTTGATCTCGACCGTCTTGAAGAAGCCAGGCCCTGCAGGCGCTTCTTGGCCTTGTCGACCATCAGCGGGTTGTAGGCGTCGCCTTCCGCCAGGCGGAACTCGCGGCGGATCACGTAGTCCTGCGTGCGCATGTTGCCGATGATGTTGATGCGCTCGATGTAGATGCGCGGACCTTCGTCGATCACGTAGGTCGACGTTGATGGTCGCGTGCCGCCGGATCGCGGCGCGGCGCGCGGGCGCACGCGCGCGAAGGCGTAGCCCTGCTCGGAGACGGCGAGCGTGAGCTTCTCGACCGTCTTGTCCATCTGCGACTGGTTGTAGGTCTCGCCCGGCGATGGTCAGCAGCTCGCCGCGCAGGGCATCCGGCATCGACACCCGGCAGCGCCGACTTCGATGTTCGACCGTGCCGAAGTTGTACAGCTCGCCCTCGTCGATGACGAAGGTGATGTAGAAGCCCGAGCCGTCGCGATCGAGCTCGGCGCCGGCCGCCGACGACGCGCGCATCGGCATAGCCGTTCTTCAGGTAGTACTGGCGCAGCAGCTCGCGATCGAGCGTCATGCCGATCCGGGTCGTAGATGTTGGTGCCCTTGAGGAAGTCGAACAGCCCGGACTGCGTGGTGGTGATGATGTCGCGCAGCTGGCTGTCGGAGAAGGCGCGGTTGCCGATGAAGTTGATCGCCTTGACCTTGGTCGCGTTGCCCTCGTTGATCTCGAACACGAGGTTCACGCGATTGCTGTCGAGCTCGATGATCTTGGGCTCGACGCGGCGGCAAAGCGGCCCTGGCGGCGGTAGACGTCGAGGATGCGCTGCACGTCGGCCTGCGCGCGGGCGCGCGTGAACACCGAGCGCGGCTTGAGCTGGACCTCGTTCGCGCAGCGTCTCCTTGTCGACCTCGCTGTTGCCCTCGAAGGCGACCTGGTTGATGACCGGGTTCTCGACCACGGTGATGACGACGCCCGCGCCGTCGCGGTCGATGCGCACGTCGGCGAACAGGCCGGTGGCGAACAGCGCCTTGATGGAGTGGTCGACCTTGCCGGCGTCGTAGGCATCG
Source organism: uncultured Alphaproteobacteria bacterium (assembly GCA_963847435.1). Classification (GTDB taxonomy): domain Bacteria; phylum Pseudomonadota; class Alphaproteobacteria; order Rhizobiales; family Hyphomicrobiaceae; genus CAWJZR01. The sequence goes on from CAWJZR010000021.1 coordinate 365,525, forward strand.
CCGACGTTGAACTTGCAGATAGGAGCGAACCGTCTCCGGCTCGACGCGCCGGTTGCCCGACGACGCGGATGTCGCGGATCGGCGCCTCTCTGTGCGTGGGCTTCGCTGGTGAACGCAGCAGCATCCATCAACGCTACAGCCGGTACAGCGAGCAGCAGCCAACTCATCAAGTGCCAGCTCCCCCGACATGCACATCCGATATTTCGGCATTCGTCCCGTCTGCCCTCATGTTCGCCGATCCCCCAATGCTCCTGTGCCGCGGCCGTCGGCATCGGACCTCACCGCATCACCTCGATCATGCGCCTTCACACGAGCAACGAATCGCCCGCCTTCCCCGAAGGCACAACTCTGATCACCGGCATGTTGTTTTAACGGTTCAGCAACCCCGTGGAAGTGGCAAGAATACGTCACCGGCCTATATTCGGCAGGTGGTTTATGGCCCTTCAAATCTAACCCAATTCCAGGAGAACATCCCGCGTATGATCGTGCGGTCGTTGTAGATCGCAAAGATCATGAACATCAGCACGATCGCCAAGCCGATGCGGAAGCCGATCTCCTGCGTGCGCTCGCTCAGCGGCTTGCGCCCAAAGCCGCCTCGATCGGCGTAGAACAAAAGGTGACCGCCATCCAGCAGCGGGATCGGGAACAGATTGATCAGCCCGATGCTCACGGAGATGAACGCGGTGAGGTTGAGCAGGCGAGCCGAGACTTCGTGCGACCTGCCCGGAGATCTCGGCGATGCGGATCGGCCCGCCCAGCTGATCGGCAGATTCCCGCCGCATGATGACATCGCCGAGGTAGCCGAGCGTGCTGCGTGATGATGAAGTAGGTTTCCTTGACGCCGAGCCCGACTGCCTCGAACGGGTTCGGCGTTATAGCTCACGACGTGCTGCGGGTCGCGGCGGCCACGATGCCGATCACGCCGACTCGCAGCTTGTTGCCGAACCGGTCGGAGATCTCGCGTCGGGCCGGGCGTGCCTTGCAGCGTCACCGGCGTGCCGCCGCGGTTGACCTCGAAGGTCAGCTCACGGTCGGCGCTGACGCTGACGATGCGCTGCATGTCGGCGAAGGTCTCGATAGGCTGGCCGTCGATGCTGACGGATCACGTCGCCGGCCTTGAAGCCGGCGCGCGCCGCCGGACCTCGTCGGGCACCAGCTCGTCGACCCGCGGCGCCGTCACGTGCATGCCGAACACCATCGTGAAAGTCACGCGAAAATGACGATCGCCAGCAGGAAGTTGGCGAGCGGCCCGGCGGCGACGATGGCCGACCGCGCCGCCAAAGCGGCTTGGTCTGGAAGGCGCCCGCGCGCTCCTCCGGTGTCATGCCCTCGAGCGTCTCCTGCGAGGGCACGCTGGCGCTGTTCTCGTCGTCGAGGAACTTGACGTAGCCGCCGAGCGGGATCCAGGCGAAGCGCCAGCGCGTGCCGTGCGGTCGTAGAAGCCGAAGATCTCCTGGCCGAAGCCGATCGAGAAGGCCTTGACCTTCACGCCGCACCAGCGCGCGACCAGGAAATGGCCGAGCTCGTGGATGAACACGACGACCGTCAGGACCGAACAGGAATGCCAGCGCGGTCACCAGTCCTCCCATGAGATTGTCGGCAAAGTTGACCAGCGGCGGCGTCATCGGATTGCGTCTCCCGGACTAATGCGGCGGCAAGCGCCAGCGGCCATGATTATGCGCCCGTGCCCAAGGCGCAATCACGCATGCCTATACATAAGGCGAGCAAATCGCTCAGGCTAGTGTCTGCTGCTTCCCAGCCCGGCCAACTCAAGTGGGCGGCTCCGTTAGAGGGAAGCTCGCGCCAGAGCCCGCGCTTCTCCATCGACCTCGAGCACATCCGCGAGCGTACGGGCCTTGCTCAGCAGGCCGTTGCCCTCTGCCCTGTCCAGCGTCTCGCGCACGGTCCGGGCGATATCAAGGAAGCCGATCTCTGCCAGAAAGGCCTCAACGGCGACCTCGTTGGCCGCATTCAGCACCGCCGGCGCCGTGCCACCCCGCCGCATGGCTCTCGCGCAACCTGAGAGCCGGGAAGCGCGCCTCGTCAGGCGCTCGAAGCTCAGCGTGCCGATCTTCGACCAGGTCGAGCCGCTTGGTCGGGGCCGCCATGCGGGCCGGCCAAGCCAGAGCTAGGGCGATCGGCGTGCGCATGTCGGGACAGGCAAGCTGCGCCAGCATGGAGCCGTCGCGATAGGCGACGAGGGCAGTGCACGATCGACTGCGGATGCACGACCACCTCGAGCTGGTCGGCCTCGACCGGGAACAGGTGATAGGCCTCGATCAGCTCCAGCCCCTTGTTCATCAAGGTCGCGGAATCGATGGTGATCTTGCGCCCATCGACCAGTTGGGATGGCACAGCGCCTGCTCGGGCGTGGCGTGCGCCAGCTGCTCGAGGCTCCAGGTGCGGAACGGGCCGCCCGAGGCCGTCAGCACGATGCGCTCGATGTCGCGGCGGCGTCGGCGCCGGCGATCGCCTGGAAGACGGCCGAGTGCTCCGAATCGACCGGCACCAGCTCGGTGCCCGCCTGGCGCACCGCCTCCATGAAGATCTCGCCGGCCGAGACCAGGCATTCCTTGTTGGCGAGCGCCACGCGGCGGCCCTGCGGCGACTGCCGCCAGCGTCGGCGCGAGGCCTGCGGCGCCGACTGATGCCGGCCATCACGCAATCGGCCGGTTCCGATGGCCGCCTCGATCAGCGCGCCGCGCCCGGCCGCCGACCTCGATGCCGCTGCCCGGACAGGCGCTCCTTCAGGGCGCCGTAACGGGCTTCGTCGCCGACGACCGCGAGCGCGGCGCGGTGCGTGCACGCGCAAGCTCCGCAAGCGCTTCGCACGTTGCTTTGCGCCGTCAGCGCCACGACCTCGAACAGCGTGCGGATTGCGGCCGATCAGGTCGAGCGTGCTGGCCCCGACCGAGCCGGTGGCGCCGAGCACGCTGACGCGCTTGCGGCAGCGACGTCGCGGCGGCAGCGCTTAGCTGCCGCGCACCGTGGCCATCCTGTTTCCCATGACGCTCTGCGCGGCACCCGGCCTCCCGTCCTCACGACCCGAGCAACAGCGCGTGCGCGGGCGAATGCACGTTGATGACGAAGTCCGAGCAGCGCCGCGGCGACGGATGCCGCTGCGATCAGCCCATCGACGCGGTCCATGACGCCGCCGTGGCCCGGGATCAAGCCGCTCGAATCCTTGACGCCGAAGCGCCGCTTGAGCGCCGACTCGGCGAGATCGCCCGCCTGCGCCACGAGGCCGAGGCCCAACGCCAGCGCTGCCAGCCGCACGGCGAGCGCATCCGGAACGGCGAGACCAGAACAGAGCACCGACGACGGAGCTCGCCGTGCCAGCGCCGCCGATCAAGCCGGCCCAGGTCTTGTTCGGCGACACGCGCGGCCACAGCTTCGGGCCGCCGAGCAGTCCGGCCGGCCAGGAAGGCGGCAGTGTCGGTCGTCCATACCACCACGAAAAGGTAGAGCGACGGCCAGGAAGCCGCAGGTCTCGTCCTCGCGCAGCCAGATCAGGGCGACGGCAGGCAGGGCCGCATAGAAAACCCCCAGCGCCGATAGGCGGGCTGCCATGTCCGAGCCTAGCAGGATGGCGAGGATGGCGCCGATCAGCACTGCAACGACGCCCAGTCGCCGAATACCCGGTCGCGCCGAGCACCAGCCGCCAGCGCCGCGGTAACCCCCTGGATGACGCAGACGACATCGACTCCCGGTTCCATGCACGAGGCGCGCCCATTCCCAGCTCATGACCAGAGCAACGGCCACGAACCAGCACCGCGAAGGGCATCACGCCCCACCACGTGAGGCCGAGCGCAACCGCGCACCAGCACCAGCGCCGACAAGATGCGAGGCATCAGGTCGACGCGATGCGCTTCTTCGCCTGCGCGGCCGGCGTTCGCCTCTTCGGCACCTCGACCGGCTGAGCGCTTGGCTCTGCTGACATGCATGAGGGCAACCTAGGCCGAACGACGCTTGCGACAGCCCGCCGAAGCGGCGGTCGCGGCCGCGGAACTCGTCGATCGCCTGCTCGAGCAGCTCGCGACCGAAATCGGGCCAATAGGCATCCAGGAACACGAACTCGGTATAGGCCGACTGCCACAGCAGGAAATTCGACAGCCGCAGCTCTCCGCTGGTGCGGATGAGCAGGTCGGGGTCGGGCACGCCGTGGGTGTCGAGCGCTGCCGCCAGCGCGCTCGGGCGTGATGTCCTGCGGCTTGATCGTGCCCGCCAGCGACGCGCTCGGCCAGCCGCCGCGCGGCCCTGGCGATTTCGGCGCGCGAGCCGTAGTTGAAGGCGATCACCAGGTTGAGCGCCGTGTTGTCGCGAGGTGAGCGCGACCGCCTCGTCGATCAGCGCCAGCAGCTCGGGATCGACCTGCTCGCGCTCGCCGATCACGCCGATGCGCACGCCGTTCTGGTGCAGCTCGGCCAGATCGCGGCGGATGAAGCGCTTCATCAGCCCCATCAGGTCGTCGATCTCGCTCGCCGGGCGCGACCAGTTCTCCGAGGAGAAGCTGTAGATGGTCAGATAGTGGACGCCGAGCTCCATGGCCGCGCGCACCGTGCGGCGCACGGCTTCGACGCCCATGCGATGGCCGGCCGAGCGCGGCAGTCCGCGCTGCTCGGCCCAGCGGCCGTTGCCGTCCATGATGATCGCGACGTGGCGCGGAATCGGCGCGCTGTCGCGCCATGCCGCCGTCTGATTGTGCTTGTTCATCAGCAAGCGTTCGCGGCAGCGGCACGGCGGTCGCGCCGTCGGTCGAGGATGCGACGGGAAGCGGGAAGCCGGTCGCGGCACGAATCGTGCTCATACCTGCTTGATCTCGGCTTCCTTGGCGAGCGAGCGACTGGTCGATCTCCTTGATCAGCTTGTCGGTCAGCTCCTGCACCTTGGCCGAGTTCTTGTGATGGTCGTCCTCGCTCATCTTGCCGTCCTTGTCGAGCTTCTTGAGCAGCTCCATGCCGTCGCGCCGCACGTTGCGCACGGCCACGCGCGCGTGCTCGGCATATTTGTGCGCAACCTTGACCAGCTCCTGCGCGGCGCTCGGCGTTGAGCGCCGGGATCGGCAGGCGGATCAGCGCGCCGTCGATGATCGGGTTGAGCCCGAGGTTGGCCTCGCGGATCGCCTTCTCGACGGCGCTGACCTGGCTCTTGTCCCAGACCTGCACCGAGATGGTGCGCGCGTCGGGCGTCGGAGACGGTCGCCACCTGATTGATCGGCATGCGCTGCGCCGTAGACGTTGACCACGACCGGATCGAGCAGATGCACGCTGGCGCGGCCCGTGCGCAGGCCGCTGAAACTCCTTCTTGAGCGTATCGATGGCGCCGCGCATGCGGCGCTCGAGCTCTTTCATATCGAACTTGCCGGCGGCCATGGTCACGTCTCCTCCGATCTCGCAAGCGCTCTCGAACGCTGCGGCCGGTCCAGAGCCGCCTTCCCGTCAAGCGGAGCTTCGGTACGATACGCTTCGGCGCCGCACCGCACGAACGGCGCGCGCCGCTATCACGGACTTGCAACCGAGTCGGCAGCCCGATGATCACCGTCGGCCAGACGCCTCGCCGCGCAGCACCTTCAGGAGATTGCCGGGCTCCTCGATGGAGAACACAATTACCGGAAGATTGTTGTCGCGAGCAAGGGCAATGGCGGCCCCGTCCATGACTTTGAGGTCGCGCGCCAGAACCTCCGAGTAGGTCAGCCTGTCGTAGCGCACGGCGTTGCGGTCCTTCTTGGGGTCGGCGGAGTAGACGCCGTCGACCTGCGTCGCCTTGGCCAGCGCCTCGCAGTTCATCTCGATAGCCCGCAGCGCCGCCGTCGTGTCGGTGGTGAAGAAGGGGTTGCCGGTGCCGGCGGCGAAGATCACCACGCGCCTGCATCTCCAGGTGGTGCAGGGCCTTGGAGCGCACGAAGGCCTCGCAGACCGTCGGCATCGGGATGGCCGAGAGGACGCGCGCCGGCACGCCCAGCTGCTCCAGCGCGTTGTGCAGCGCCAGCGCGTTCATGACGGTCGCCAGCATGCCCATGTAGTCGGCGGTGGCCCGGTCCATGCCCTTGGCGGCGCCGGCAAGCCCGCGGAAGATGTTGCCGCCGCCGACCACGACGGCGATCTCCGCGCCCGGCGGCATGGCCTCCTTGATCTCGCCGGCCAGGCGCTGCACCACCGGCACGTCGATGCCGTAGGCGCGCCTTGCCCATCAGCGCCTCGCCGGAGAGCTTCAGCAGCAGGCGCTTGTAGCGCAAGCCCTGACGAGCGGCTCAGTCATTGCGCCAATGCCCTTGCGCCGCCGCATCGATCGGCGCACCGTGCCGCCGCAGCCTTATGCAGAAGCCGGCCGGTAGGCATGATCGCGACCGGCCGGCGCGCAGCTCGACTAGCCTGATTCGCAGGCCGGCAGCTCAGCCGCTTGCCGGCCGCCGCTGCCACCTCGGCGGCGAAGTCGTCGTCCTTCTTGTCGATGCCCTCGCCCAGCGCATAGCGCACGAACTTGGCGATCTTGATCGGGCGCGCCCGCCGTCTTCTCGGCTTCCTTGAGCACCTGCTCGACGGTCGCCTTGCCGTCGCCGCCGGCGCCGAGGAAGGTCTGCTGCAGCAGCACTACCTCTGCGTAGAACTCCTTGCGCAGCCGGCCTTCCACCATCTTGGCGAGCGATCTTCGGCGGCTTGCCCGAGGCCTTGGCCTGCTCGGTGTAGATCGCGCGCTCGCGCTCGATCAGCGGCCGGGATCGAGCTCGTCGGCTGTCGAGCGGCGACGGGCTGCGCGGCGGCGATGTGCATGGCGAGCTGGCGGCCGAAGCGCGAACAGCGTCGGCTTGTCGCCCTTGCTCTCGAGCGCCACCAGCACGCCGATCTTGCCGAGGCCGTCGGCGACCTTGTTGTGCACGTAGTCGGCGACGACGCCGTCGCCGACGGCGACGTGTCGCCGTGCGGCGCACGCTCATGTTCTCGCCGATGGTGGCGACCATCTCCTTGACGTGATCTCTCGACCGTGACCGACTTGCCGGGATAGGTCAGGCGCCAGCAGCTTGGCGAGGTCGCCGTCGGCCTTCGGCGCCAGCGACGGCGATGTTGCGCACCATGTCCTGGAACTGCTCGTTGCGGGCGACGAAGTCGGTCTCCGAGTTGACCTCCACGATGGCGCCGTGCTTGTCCTTGGCGTGACATGCCGATCAGGCCCTCGGCGGCGATGCGGTCCGGCCTTCTTGGCGGCCTTCGACAGGCCCTTCTTGCGCAGCCAGTCGACGGCCTGCTCGATGTCGCCCTTGGTCTCGGTGAGCGCCGTCTTGCAGTCCATCATGCCGGCGCCGGTCTTGTCGCGCAGCTCCTTCACCAGGCTCGCGGAGATCGTCGTCATGGCTGTCCTCATCGGTTGGCGCGGCGCATTCGCTGGTGGACGGACGCGCAGCGTGATTGACCAGAAATTAGCGTGCGTGGAAGCAGGCTGCGCACGCACTATCCGTCGCGCACGCCATTCAATGCTCTAATCAGGCCGCTGGCCTTCGACGAGCTTCTTGGCGGCGGCGACCCAGTCTTCGCGTCGCGATCCGGCCCTTCGAGATTGAGCGCGGTCGAGCGCCTCGGCATGCTCCGGCGTCGAGATCGGCGATCTGCCAGAAGTGGATAGACGCCGGCGTCGTTGAGCCGCTGCTCGAGCTTGGCGTTGATGCCGGGCAGGCGCTTCAGGTCGTCGGCCTCGCCGCGCGGCGCATCGATGCCCTTGAAGACCGCGGCCTTGCCGGCGGGCAGCTCCTCGGCCGGCGGCTGTCTCGGAGCGCCGACGTCGACGCCGGCCTGCGCCTGGCCGCGCTCGATGCCGTCGATGGCGGCGCGCGCGATCAGGTCGCAATAGAGCGTGATGGCGCGGCCGGCGTCGTCATTGCCCGGGACCAGGAAATCGATGCCGTCGGGATCGCAGTTGGTGTCGACGATCGGCGACGATCGGGATGCCGAGCTTCTTGGCCTCGGCGATGGCGATCTGCTCCTTGTTGGTGTCGATCACGAACAGCAGGTCGGGCAGGCCGCCCATCTCCTTGATGCCGCCGAGCGACTTGTTGAGCTTGTCGCGGTCGCGCGTGAGCTGCAGGATTTCCTTCTTGGTGCGGCCCTGCGGCTCGCCGGCCAGCATGTCGTCGAGCTGCTGCAGGCGGCGGATCGACTGCGAGATGGTCTTCCAGTTGGTCAGCGTGCCGCCGAGCCAGCGGTGGTTGATGAAGTACTGGGCCGAGCGCTTGGCGGCATCGGCGATGCCCTCGGAGGCCTGCCGCTTGGTGCCGACGAACAGCACGCGGCCGCCGCCGGCCACGATGTCGCTGACACCTTGACCAGCGCCTGATGCAGCAGCGGCACCGACTGCGCCAGGTCGATGATGTGGATGTTGTTGCGGGCGCCGAAGATGAAGGGCGCCATCTTCGGGTTCCAGCGGTGGCTCTGGTGGCCGAAGTGACAGCCAGCTTCGAGCAGCTGACGCATATTGAAGGCGGGAAGCGCCATGGGTAGATCCTTTTCCGGTTGAACCTCCGCGGGACCAGGAGAAGACCGAGGCCGAGCGGCCTGGCCCACCGGAGCGCCGGACGGGGCTTTCGGTCCGCCCAGCGCGAGGTCCCGCGTGTGGGATGGCGGCCTCATAACCGGAAACGCCCCTCTTGACAAGGCTTCGATTGCCGTCGAGCGGGATCAGCAGAGGCTTCGGTAAAACACATCCTGAAGCTCGAGGGCTACGTTGAGATGCTTGCGCCGTCGACCTCGGACCGACAGCAAAGTGATCGCGGACGAACGCCGCTATGGCTAGGATCACGTCCGCGGCGGCAAACGCTTGACGCTGATCATGGTCGGAATTTGCCGTCTCCCCTAAGTCGCACTCAATTTCTCGCGTTCAACTATCCGGCCAATTGAAACCGATCGCAACGAGGCGACCATGACGCTGAAGAACATTCTCGTGCATCTGGATGGCGGCCCGCGCACGTCCGAGCGGCTGAATCTGGCAGCGAAGCTCGCAGCCCAGAGCGACGCGCGGCTCGTCGGCGTGTTCGCCCAGCGCTTCGGCGCCCACCGCGTCGGCCTAGTCGCCACCTGGCCGCCAGAGGAATACAAGGGCGTGGCCGAAGCCAGCGCCAAGCAGTTCGCGGCGGCAACCAAATCTCTCGCCAAGGCCGAATGGATCGACATCAACCGCGGCGGCGAGCAGCAAATCATTCAACTCATGACGGACCTCGCCCGCCACTTCGACCTGATCGTGTGCGGTCAGACCGAGGACGGCGACGCCCGCAAGGTCCCGTCCGACATGGTGGATCAGATCATCATGGAATCAGGACGTCCCGTGCTGGTGCTTCCCTATGCTGGTCACTATGCCGAGCTGGGCAAGCGTCCGCTCATCGCGTGGAACGACAGCCGCTCGGCAGCTCGGGCGTTGAACGATTCGCTCGTGATTCTCGCCGCCGGTTGCGAGGCAACCGTGATCTCTTTCGTACAGCCCCATGCCCCTGCCAGCAGCACGGTGCCGCAGATCGTCAAGCACCTCGCCTGCCACGGCGTGACCGCGAAAGAGGATACGCTGATCGTGCAGGACATTGGCGTCATGGACATGCTGCTGAACCGCGCCTCCGATCATGGCTCCGACTTGCTCGTGGCCGGCGCCTTCGGCCATTACGGCTTCCCGGTGCTGAACCGCGGCGGGGGCACGCGCTTCCTGCTGCAACACATGACGCTACCGGTGCTGTTCTCGCACTGACGCGCTATTGGCATCCCTTGCCGCAATGCGGGACTTATCTCTTCGGGAGACGGCAACCGAACCCATGATGTAAGGAGCCCACCCAATGGCGGCCAAGGACCCGATCGTCATCGTCGGCTCGGCCCGCACGCCGATGGGTGGGTTGCAGGGCGACTTCAAGGATACGCCCGCACCCGTTCTGGGAGCGGCGGCGATCGCTGCCGCAGTCGATCGCGCCGGAGTATCCAGGGACGAGGTCGAGGAGGTCATCTTCGGCTGTGTGCTGGCGGCCGGACAAGGCCAAGCCCCCGCGCGGCAGGCGGCGCTCGGCGCCGGCCTACCCCTCACAGCGGGATGCACCACCGTCAACAAGATGTGCGGCTCCGGCATGAAAGCCGCGATGCTGGCTCACGATCTCATTCTCGCCGGTACGGCCAAGGTGATGGTGGCCGGCGGCATGGAGAGCATGAGCAACGCCCCCTATCTGCTCGACCGCGCCCGAGCCGGCTACCGCATGGGGCATGGCCGCGTCCTCGACCACATGTTTCTCGACGGTCTCGAGGATGCCTACGAGCGCGGTAGGCTGATGGGGACGTTTGCCGAAGACTGCGCGCGCAACTACCAATTCACTCGCGCCGAGCAGGACAAGTTCGCGATCACGTCGCTGGAGCGGGCGCAGAAAGCCATCAAGGATGGCAGCTTCGCCTCCGAGATCGTGCCGGTCATGGTCGCAAGCGGAAAATCCGAGACTGTCGTCTCCAGCGACGAGCAACCGCCGAAGGCCCGCCTGGACAAGATCCCGTCGCTGAAGCCCGCCTTTGCCAAAGACGGCACGGTGACCGCCGCCAATTCGAGCTCGATCTCCGATGGCGCCGCCGCGCTCGTACTCATGCGGCGCTCGGAGGCCGACCGCCGTGGCCTCAAAGCGCTCGCCCTCGTCCGCGGCCACGCTGGCCACGCCGGCAAGCCCAGCGAGTTCCCCACCGCGCCGATCGGATCGATCGAGAAGCTGATGGAGAAAATCGGCTGGGAGACGTCAAAGGTCGATCTGTTCGAGATCAACGAGGCCTTCGCCGTCGTCACCATGGCCGCGATGCGCGACCTCAAACTTCCCCATGACAAGGTCAACGTGCACGGCGGCGCTTGCGCCCTCGGGCACCCGATCGGCGCCTCCGGTGCCCGCATCATGGTCACGCTACTCGCAGCACTGGAAAAGTACGGCATGAAACGGGGCGTGGCCTCTCTATGCATCGGCGGGGGTGAGGCGACAGCCATCGCGCTAGAGCAGCTGCCCTGACGGCGGTCGGACGCGGTATGAACTTCAAAGAGTTGAACAGACGACCGGCTCGTCGCTCACCACGTTCGCCAACGGACGTTGGGAATCATCCCTCTTATGATTTAGACTAACGGCGAATTACTCGATCAATTAGGGTGGATCCTATGACACGCATTGTCTTTTCAGCATTCACCATCGCACTCGCCGCAGCCGTTACACTCGCTCCAGAACGGGGATCTACCGAGCCCGCAAGGAACCCGGCGCCGGCTGCCGCGGCGCAAACGCCGATCAGCGGCTCCCTCCTCTTGCCGGTGGTGGCTCGTAAATCTCCAACGGCTCCCGCCGCGGCTGCGACGCCGCCCGCGGACGGGGCTACCACCCCGGATGCGACGGTTCCGCCGGCACCGGCCGCGGCGCCCGTACCACCCTATCCAGCAAAGGTCACGGAGGGCCCGCGTCACACCTTGAACGACTGCATGGCGACATGGGACAAGGGCACGCATATGACCAAGGCCGATTGGCGCGCCACGTGCAAACGGTCGATCAAGGAAGCCGAAAGGTTCCGCCGCGACTGAGGCCACCCGCCCGCACAAATCCGGCGATTGAAGCTCCGTCCCGCTTGTCGGGCTCGCGTTTGGCTGCGAACTCGTGCCTTATGGCTTGCGAATAACGGCCTCACGAAAGTCCAGGAGACACCCCGGAGCGGATGGCAGCGGCGACCGAACTCAATTTCTATAAAGACGCGCTGATCGTGCTGGCAACTGCCGGCATCGTCGTGCCGCTGATGCACCGGTTGAAGGTGTCCCCCGTCCTCGGCTACCTCGCGGCCGGGGCGCTGCTCGGGCCTAAAGGCCTTGGGCTGTTGGCGCAGGCTTTTCCCTCGATCTCCTGGCTGGTGATCAGCAACGAGGCTGACATCTCGGGCATGGCCGAGCTTGGAGTCGTTTTCCTGCTGTTCGTCATTGGGCTCGAGTTGTCTCTGCCCCGCCTGATGACCATGCGGCGTCTCGTATTCGGTCTCGGCGGTCTGCAAGTGCTGATGACCTGGATCGTCATCGCGGCTTTGGCCCCGCTGTTCGGCAACTCGGCCGCCGCCTCGCTGCTGATCGGCGCCAGCCTAGCTCTGTCATCGACCGCCATCGTCGTCGAGCAGCTGGCACGCGAACAGCGGCTGACCACGGCAGCTGGCCGTGCCACCTTCAGCGTGTTGCTGGCGCAGGATCTCGCGGTCGTTCCGATCCTGATGCTCGTCGGCGTCTTGAGCGCCAAGGGACACACGTCACTCACCACGGGTCTCGTCATCGCGCTCGTGCAGGCGGTGGTGGCAGTCGCCGTCATCATCGGCTTCGGACGCCTCGTGCTGCAGCCGCTCTTCCGCATGGCAGCGGCGACCGACAGTCCCGAGCTGTTCATGGCACTCACAATGCTGGTGGCCATCGGCACCGGTGTCGTCACTGCGGGCGCCGGTTTGTCGATGGCACTGGGTGCGTTCGTCGCCGGGTTGCTGCTCGCTGAGACGGAATATCGCAAGGCGATCGAGGCGACGATCGAGCCGTTCAAGGGTCTGCTGCTCGGTGTGTTCTTCATCTCGGTCGGCATGAAGCTCGACCTCGCGGTGCTTGCTCGCAACCCGTTCTATTTCGTGGCCTGTGCAGCAGGGCTGATCGTCCTCAAAGCGGCGATCACCGCACCGCTTGCGCGTCTTTTCTCGCTGTCCTGGCCGGCGGCCATCGAGACGGCGCTGCTGATCGGGCCGGGCGGAGAATTCGCCTTTATCGTCGTCGGCCTCGCCATGAGCGCCGGCCTGATTGCCCCGGCAAACGGCACGGCGCTCCTCACCGTCGTGACGCTGACCATGGTCGCCATTCCTGGTGCCGCTCGGCTTGGGACGCATCTCTCTGGGCGCATCGCAAAGAACGCCCAGCCCGAGGATCACGCAGCGCTCGAGCCGACCGGCGATGTCAAAACTCGCGCGCTAGTGGTCGGTTGTGGCCGGGTAGGACGGCTCGTGTCCGACATGCTCGCGACGCATAATGTCGCCCACGTGCTCACCGATCGCGACCCCGCCGCTGTCACGCAAGCGCGCAAGCTGGGACGCGAGGCCTATTTCGGCGACGCCAAGGGTGCGCGATTTCTCGAACGCTGCGGCCTCAACGAAGCGGAAGCCGTCATCCTGACCATCAACGCGCGATCTGAGGTGGACGAGATTGTGGCGGTCGTCCGCGCGGTCCGTCCTAAGATCGTGATCGTGGCCCGCGCCAAGGACGCCAAGCACGCCAGCCATCTTTATAAGCTGGGCGTCACGGACGCGGTGCCGGAAACCATCGAGGCCAGCCTGCAATTGTCCGAAGCTGCGCTTGTCGGACTCGGCGCGCCGACCGAACTCGTCATCGCCTCGATCCACGAGAAGCGCGACGAGTTCCGCCATGAGTTGCAGAAGGCCAGCGGCGAAGCTGCTCGTCCGATCCGCGGCATTCGCGCCGCGCGGGACAATCGCAAGCGGAAGGGATGAGGCCGGGGAGCGGCGTCCGCCGCTACCCCGATGCGTCAGCCGGCGCGTCCGGAAGCCCGCTCAAATTCAGTTCGTTTTGGCCGCTTTCGCAGAATTGCGAGCCTTCTTGGCAATCTTGGCCTCGCGCTTCAATGTGTTCTCGGCCTTATTCTGCTTGGCTTGGATCCGCTTGCGGCGGTTGTCGGTCATGGTGGGCATGGAATTCTCCTGTTTTGCCGCGCCGTCAGTAGACTGGATCGCGCCTGTTTGCAAAGGCGCAGTCGTGAATTGGGTTTCCTCCTGATGCGGTCTCGCGCCGCGCCGAGATCCCCAGATCACCTCAGTAATCAACCGCACCGCGTGCATCGAGGCGGCCGCGGCGGGTGGCAAGGCCGGTGGCGTCGCCGCCCGTAAGGCTGACGGCTACGGCTTCGGCAATCCTTAGGCCGTCGATTCCCGCTGACAGGATGCCGCCCGCGTAGCCCGCGCCTTCGCCGGCCGGGTACAGTCCGTGTGTGTTGAGGCTCTGGCCCGAGGCATCGCGGCTGATGCGGATGGGCGAGGACGTGCGCGTCTCGACGCCGGTCAGCACCGCGTCGGGCATCGCAAAGCCCTTGATCTGGCGGTCGAAGGCGGGCAGCGCCTCGCGCACGGCCGCGATTACGAAGCCGGGCACGCAAGCCGAGAGATCGGTCATGCGCACACCGGGCGTGTAGGAGGGGATTACGGTGCCGGGCTCGGTCGATGGACGACCCGCGAGGAAGTCGCCGACGCGCTGGCCAGGCGCGAAGTAGTCACCGCCGCCGGCGACGAAGGCCGCGCTCTCCCATTTGCGCTGGAAGTCCAGGCCCGCGAGCGGGTGGCCGGGGTAGTCCTCCTCCGGCGTGATGCCGACGACGATGCCGGCATTGGCGTTGCGCTCGGCGCGGGAGTATTGGCTCATGCCGTTGGTGACGACGCGGTTCTCCTCGGAGGTCGCGGCGACCACCGTACCGCCGGGACACATGCAGAACGAGTAGACCGAGCGGCCATTGCGGCAATGGTGCACGAGCTTGTAGTCGGCAGCGCCGAGGATCGGGTGCCCGGCAGAGGGTCCGAACCGCGCCTTGTCGATAAGCGACTGCGGGTGCTCAATGCGAAAGCCGATCGAGAACGGCTTAGGCGCGATCGATACGCCTCGCGCGTGCAGCATCTGGAATGTGTCGCGTGCGCTGTGGCCGACGGCGAGAATGACGTGATCGGACGCAATCGTTTCCCCATTCTCCAGCACGACGCCCCGAACTCGCCGCCCAGCTTTATCCTCGACGATATCGAGATCGGTCACCTTGCTCTGGAAACGGTATTCGCCGCCGAGACTTTCAATTGTGGCGCGGATGCTCTCCACCATCGTGACGAGACGAAAAGTTCCGATATGCGGCTTGGCAACATAGAGGATCTCTTCAGGCGCACCGGCCTTGACGAACTCTTCCAACACCTTGCGGCCGTGGAAATGCGGGTCCTTTGTCTGGCTGTAGAGCTTGCCGTCGGAGAACGTGCCCGCGCCCCCCTCGCCGAATTGGACGTTCAACTCCGGTTGCAGCACCGAGCGTCGCCAGAGCCCCCAGGTGTCCTTGGTGCGCTCGCGTACGAGCTTGCCGCGCTCCAGAATAATTGGCCGGAAGCCCATTTGGGCGAGAGCCAAGCCCGCCATGAAGCCGCATGGCCCTGTGCCGATGACGATGGGGCGCGAGGTCATGGCGGCCGGCGCCTTGGCGACCGGCTTGTAGGTGGTGTCGGGTGCAGGCCCGATGTTGTGGTCGCCCTTGAAGCGCTTGAGGATAGCCTGGTCGTTCCGGACCTCGACGTCGATGGTGTAGATCAGTTGGATGTCCGACCGCTTGCGGGCGTCCCAGCTCCGCCGCCAGATGCGGAAGCTGATAAGGTCGTCCGGCGCCAGCGCCAAGCGATGCAGGACCGCCGCCCGCAAAGCTCCCTCGTCGTGGTCGAGCGGCAGCTTCAGCTCGGTCAGGCGCAACATCGATTAAAGCTCCAGATCAGCGATACGCGCGGTTGCCGGTGGGCAACCGAAGCGCAACTCAAAGACGCGCGGTTGCCGGTGGGCAACTGAAGCGCAGCTCAAAGACGCGCGGTTGCGGTGGGAACGACGCCTCCGGTGGGCAACCGGAGCGCAAACAAGACCAAGCGCGTCCTCTATCAGGGTGAGCGCGGGCGCAGAACTGTTTTCGGCGTCCCTCGGTGCGCATGGATAACGAATGCGCAGCAAGCAATCAGCGCACCATATTATTCTCGAAGGCCTAGGAAGGCGGAATTGCATTTCTTATTTCTTTGCGGACGATCGACGGCGCGCAAATTCCTTCTCCGTTGAGTTAGATTGCGGCGGCTTCCAGGCCGTCGCGCCTGTTGCGAGGCTGAAACGACATAGCGTCACGGAGACCCAATGACTTTACGCAAGCTTGTCGGTGCCGCCGGCGCCGCCCTCACCCTGGCGCTGACATCCGCAGCCGCACTCGCGGCCGACGCGGTGAAAGAGATCCGGGTCGATTGGGCCACCTATAACCCCGTCTCGATCATGCTGAAGGAGAAGGGCCTCCTGGAGCAGGAATTCGCCAAGGACGGCATTAGCATCCGCTGGGTACAGTCGGCCGGCTCGAACAAGGCGCTCGAGTTCCTCAATGCCGGCTCGCTGGATTTCGGCTCGACCGCCGGCGCAGCCGCGCTGCTCGCCAAGATCAACGGCAACCCGATCAAAACCATTTACGTCTACTCGCGGCCCGAGTGGACCGCGCTCGTCACGCGCGGCGATGTCGCCATCACCAAGCCCGCCGACTTGAAGGGCAAGAGCGTCGCCGTTACGCGCGGCACCGACCCACACATATTTCTGGTTCGGGCGCTCCAAGAGGCCGGCCTCACCGACAAGGACGTGAAGTTCGTGTTGTTGCAGCACGCCGACGGCAAGCAGGCGCTGCTCCGCGGCGACGTCGATGCCTGGGCGGGGCTCGACCCGATGATGGCGGCCGCGGAGGTCGAAGCCGGCGCCAAACTGTTCTTCCGCAAGCCGGAGGCCAACACTTGGGGCGTACTGAACGTCCGGGAGGCGTTCGCCAAGGACCATGCCCCCCTGGTCAAGCGCGTTCTAGCCACGTACGAGAAGGCCCGGGCCCTGGCACTCGCCAATCCGGAAGAGCTGAAGGGCTACCTCGTCGCCGCCACCAAACTGCCGGCACCCGTCATCGCCAAGCAACTCGAGCGCACCGAGCTGACGCACTCCAAGATCGGCGCCCCCCAGCACGAGTCGATCCTGGCAGCCGGCATCGCGCTTCAAAAGGGCGAAGTCATCAAGCCCGATGTTGACGTGAAGGCGGTGCTGGATAGTTTGATCGACCCGCAGTTCAACTGACCCCCGCACACCGAAGGCTCCGATGTCCGCCATCGATACGGCAACCGGCAACACGCGCGACGAGCCGGCCTCAACCGAGGTCCGGCTCGCGCCGTCGATTGCCGAGCAATGGGGCGGCGCTCTGATCGGGCTGGCACTGCCTATCGGCCTGGCGCTCGCCTGGGAGGCTGCGGTCAAGTCCGGTCTCGCGGAAGGCCGTTTGATGCCGCCGCCGTCACGGATTCTGGCCACCCTGTGGGAGCTGACAGTCTCAGGCGAGTTGTGGCGGCATATCCTCGCGACCAGCGCCCGCGTGTTCGGCGGCTTCCTTCTCGGCGTCGTGGCCGGCACCCTGGTGGGTGCGCTCGCCGGCTACTCCGCGTTCGCGCGCAAACTGCTCGATCCGACGCTGCAAGGCCTGCGTGCGGTGCCGTCCATCGCCTGGGTGCCGCTACTTCTTTTGTGGTTCGGCATCTTCGAAAATTCGAAGATTGCGCTCATCGCGGTCGGCGTGTTTTTCCCGATCCATCTGGGCGTCATGGGCGCGATCCACAACGTCGACCGCAAATTCGTCGAGGTCGGCCGCATCTACCGTTTGAGCGGCTTCCAGTTGGTGCGCCGCATTCTGCTTCCAGCCATCATGCCGGATTACGTGCTGGCGCTTCGCGGCGGGCTGGGGCTTGGCTGGATGTTCGTCGTCGCGGCCGAATTGATGGGCGCGTCGGAAGGTCTCGGCTATTTGCTTCTCGACGGCCAGCAGATCGGCAACCCATCGCAAATCGTCGGCGCGATCATCGTGTTCGCCATCCTCGGCAAGGCCTACCGACTGGCCTGCTCGCCGCCATCTCCCAACCGTTCCTGCGCTGGCAGGACAACTTCCAGCAGCGCTGAGGCGGCATCGATGCTCGAGATCCAGGGCCTCGGCAAGGTCTACCCCAACGGCACGCGCGCGCTCGACCGCATCGACGCTCACCGTGGATGCCGGCGACATCGTCGCGGTGGTCGGCGGCTCCGGCTGTGGCAAGAGCACGCTGCTGCGCCTCGTCTCGGGGCTCGATAGCCCCAGCGAGGGCCACGTCACCGTCGACGGCAAGCCGCATCACGGCGCCGCATCCGGCCGTCGGCTTGATCTTTCAGGAGCCGCGCCTGATGCCGTGGCTGACGGTCGCCGCGCAACATCGCGTTCGGTATCGCCGACTTGCCGCCCGAGCGAGCAATCGCGCCGGGTCAGTTCGGCGCTGGCTAAGGTGGGGCTCTCCGATTACGGCGACCGCTGGCCGCGCGAACTCTCCGGCGGACAGGGCGCAGCGCGTCGCTATCGCCCGCGCGTTGGTGCCGCGGCCCAGCGTGCTGCTTCTTGACGAGCCATTTTCCGCGCTCGACGCTTTTACCCGGCTCGACTTGCAACAGCATTTGCTGGACTTGTGGGCCGACACCCGGCCGACCATGCTGCTCGTCACCCACGACATCGACGAGGCGCTGCTGCTGGCGAACCGCATCGTCGTCATGCGGCCGGCTCCGGGGCGCATTGCCAAGATCATCGACGTCGCGCTCGATCGCCCGCGCGACCGCCTGTCCCTGGAGTTCGAGGACGTGAAGCGCCATGTCCTGCGCGAACTCGACGAGACCCTGCTGCATCGGCGCGCCCCCGCGGTACGCGTCGAAGACTTCAGCATTTGATCGAGAAACAAATCCGATCAAAAGAGCGAATTGAGATCAAGAAACAAAAGGAAACAATATGGACGCCAACGAGCTTCGCGCGCTGCAGGCCCCGCTCAAGGACAAATACAAGACCGACGCCGGGGCTGCGCTCATTACGTTGAAGGCCAAGGGCTCGATCGACGACGAGAAGATCTCCTGCAAAATCGAGACGGGGCGCGCAATCGCTGAAGCCGGTTTGCATCCGGCGACCGGCGGCACGGGTATGGAGCTGTGCTCGGGTGACATGCTGCTTGAGGCCCTCGTCGCCTGCGCCGGCGTGTCGCTCAAAGCCGTCGCCACCGCGATCGATGTTCCCTTGAAAGGCGCGAAAGTTTTCGCGGAGGGTGATCTCGATTTCCGCGGCACGCTCGGCGTCGACAAAAATGCCAAGGTCGGTTTCCAGGCCATTCGCCTGCGCTTCGAGGTCGAGAGCGACGCGCCGCAAGAGAAGATCGATCAGCTTTTGAAACTGACGGAGCGCTATTGCGTGGTTTTCCAGACGTTGAACACGCGCCCCGAACTGTCGGCGACACTCGTCCGGGCCTAAAAAGCATCTGAAAGTATTCGGCGAAGCAACGCTCAAAGAAAGCGGAGTTTCGCCGTTTTTGTGCCCAAATCCATTCAGACGCCGTTCAGCCGTGCTCACCTAGTTTTGATCCATCAAATCGGATGGCTCGAAAGGTGACACGATGCGTCCCCTGATCCTCGCGACCGCGTCTCTGGCCGCCCTCCTTGCAGGCGCCTGCTCCAGCCGTGTCGAGCGCTTCGACTATCCGCTGGCCTACGCCGACGACAGCCCCAATCCCAATCGCCTCGGTATGCCTACCAAGCTCGTGACCGTAAGGCCGGGTGAGACGCTGGTCTCTATCGCCCAGCGCTTCGGCATCACGCCGAACGCCATCCGCAACGTGAACGGCTTGAAGACCGATGAGCTCGTTCCGGGTCAGCTGCTCGCAATTCCGCAGCCCATCCGCTGATCTCGAATAAACTGGTCTGGCTGACAACTGCCGCGGTCGCGATTGACCCTGATGAATGTTACAGTGTAACAGTTCCCTTCGGGCGAACAGCCAATGCGATCCGCTGAGCGCTCGGACTGCACCTCAACTGCAGGCACGAGGGAGCCGATCACATGCGCTCACTTTTCCACGTCGCCGTTCTTTTTTTCCCGATTGTATGGACCGGTGCCGCCCTGGCCGAGGACGAGCATCGGCAGCTCGGCCCCCACCAGCATGGACACGGAAGCCTCGAGATTGCCGTCGAAGGCAATCGTGTCACCTTGGAGCTGGAGGCGCCCGGAGCGGACATCGCCGGTTTCGAGCATGATGCCAGCACGCCGGAGCAGAAGGCGGTTCTGGAAAAGGCAAAGGCCACGCTGGCTGATCCGCTCGCCCTGTTCAAGCTTCCGACCGCCGCAGGCTGCAAGGTCACCGAGGCCAAGGTTGAGATCGAGCGCGATCATCACGGCGATGCGAAGGACCCCGCAAAGGCGGATAGCGCTGCGCACTCCGAGTTCGACGCCGAGTACACGCTCGAGTGCAAGTCGCCCGAGGCTTTGACGAGCATCGACTTCCAATATTTCAAGGCGTTTCCCAATGCGCGCGAACTCAGCGTAATGCTGACCACGGCCAAGGGCCAGACCAAGCTCGATGTCTCCCGCGAGAAGCCGCTTATCGATCTCGGTGGCCTCATTTGAGCTTGGACTTGCCGGTCAGCGGCGCCTCGCGCGGATTGGGAGCGCCGGCGACCGCTATCGTTGAATTTTCAAACGTTCGATTTGCCTGGCCCGGCCGCAATCCGTTCGCATTCTCGATCGCAAGTTTTGCCCTCGCGCGGCGCGAGCGCCTCTTGCTGATCGGGCCGTCGGGCAGCGGCAAGTCGACGTTTCTGCCTGCTGTGCGGCATCGTGCACCCGCAGGCGGGAGATCGGGATCCTCGGCACCGACATCACCAGGCTGCCCGCCGCGGCGCGCGACGATTTCCGCGCCGAGCACTTCGGCATCATCTTCCAGATGTTCAATCTGCTGCCCTACGGCTCGCGTCATCGACAACGTGCTGCTGCCGCTGAGCTTCGCGCCGGCGCGGCGAGAGCGCGCCGCAGCATCAGAAGGCTCGCAGGACGAGGCCGCGTCGGCTGCTTGGCCGCCTGGGCCTCGACGCCAGTCGTGATCGACGGCGGCAATCGGCCGCGAGCCTGAGCGTCGGCCAGCAGCAGCGCGTTGCCGCCGCCCGCGCGCTGATCGGCGCGCCCGGAGCTCATCGTCGCCGACGAGCCGACCTCGGCGCTCGACCGCAACCGGCAGGAGGCCTTCCTCGATCTCCTGTTCGCCGAGGCGCGGCGGCCGGCGCGACGCTCATCATGGTCAGCCACGACGAGAGCTCTGGCGCCGCGCTTCGACCGGGTGGTGCGGCTCGACGAGATCGCGGTCGCGACGCGAGGTGATCGGCGAGCATGATCGTCCTGCGCCTCGCCCTGCAATCGCTGCGCAACCGCTGGGTGACGGCGCTGCTGACCGTGCTCGCCATCGCCGTCAGCGTCATGCTGCTGCTCGGCGTCGAGAAGGTGCGCACCGGCGCGCGGCAGAGTTTCGCCGACACGATTTCCGGCACCGATCTGATCGTCGGCGCCCGCAGCGGCAGCATCTCAATCTGCTGCTCTACTCCGTCTTCCGCATCGGCAACGCCACCAACAACGTCACCTGGAAGAGCTATCAGGACATCGCCACGCGCCCCGAGGTCGCCTGGATCGTGCCGCTTGTCGCTCGGCGACAGCCATCACGGCTTCCGCGTGCTCGGCACCACCGCCGATTATCTTCACGCACTACAAGTACCGCCAGACGAACGGCCTCGCCTTCGCGCACGGGCGGGCCGTTCACCGATCTCTTCGACGCCGTGATCGGCGCCGACGTCGCGCACGGCGCTCGGCTACAAGGTCGGCGACAAAATCGTCGTCGCGCACGGGCTCGGCGTCGGTCTCGTTCGTCGAGCACGACGACAAGCCGTTCCGCGTCTCGGGCATCCTGAAAAGACCGGCACGCCCGTCGACCGCACCGTGCATCGTCAGCCTGGAGGCGATCGAGGCGATCCACGTCGACTGGCAGAGCGGCGCGCCGCATTCCCGGCCAAACCGTCTCGGCCGACGAGGTGCGCAAGATGGACCTGAAGCCGAAGGCGATCACGGCCGCGCTGGTCGGCCTCAAGTCGAAGCTCGCCACCTTCAAGCTGCAGCGCGCCATCAACGAGTATCGGGAGGAGCCGCTGTCGGCGATCATGCCGGGCGTCGCGCTGCAGGAGCTGTGGGGGCTCGTCGGCACGGCGGAGACGGCGCTGACGGCGGTCTCGGCCATGGTCGTGGTGACGGCGCTGCTCGGCATGGTGACGATGATCCTGACGACGCTGAACGAGCGCCGCCGCGAGATGGCGATCCTGCGCTCGGTCGGCGCGCGGCCGGCACCATCCTCGGCTTGCTGATGGCGGAAGCGGCCGCTGCTGACGGTCGCCGGCGTCGTGGCGGGGACTGCGCTCCTTTACGCCGCATTATTCGTCCTGCGGCCATGGATCGACACGACCTACGGCCTGCATTTGCCCATCGATCCGCCGAAGCCGGCCGAGATGCTGACGCTCGGCGGGATCGTGCTGGCGGGCGTCCGGCCGGGCTGTTGCCGGCGCTGCGCGCCTATCGGCTGTCGCTCGCCGACGGCATGACGGTCAGAACATGAGGCACCGCATGCGCACAAGACGTTTCGGCTTGTCTCTGGCAGCCGCGCTGGCACTCGCGGGCGCGCCGGCCATCGCCAACGAAGCGCCGTTGGAGCTGCGCTGGGACCAGCTCGTGCCGCCGGCGCCGGTCAAGCTCAAGCCGTTCTTCGGGCCAAAGACCGGCCCGTTCGATTTGGGCTCCGTGCCGAGCGACGGGCAACCGCCCCCGCCGCCGAAACAAGAGGGGCGATGGCTGGGTGAAAAACCCGCGGCGAGCGCACTGCCCGCGCCGGTCGTCGCCGCTCTCGACGGCAAACGCGTTCACATCGGCGGCTACGTCGTGCCGCTCGATTTCGATGCGACGAGCGTCAAGGAGTTCCTGCTCGTGCCGTTCGTCGGCGCCTGCATTCACGTGCCGCCGCCGCCGGCCAACCAGATCATCTACGTCAAGGCGGCCACGGGTTTCGAGGTCAAAGGGCAATTCGATCCCGTCTGGGTGACGGGCAAGTTGAAGACGACGCCGGCCTCCACGGGCCTCGCCGACACCGGCTACTGGATCGATGCCGAGAAGGTCGAGCCGCGCGCGAAATAGCCCCACTCACGAACGGAGCCGCGACTACTTCAACGCGAGCACCACGCCAACGATCGACGCCGTCAGCAGCGTCGAAAGCAGCCCGGACAGGATCGACCGCGCGCCCAGCCCGGCGATCTCGGCGCGACGCTCCGGCACCATCGCCGAAAGTCCGCCCACCATGATGCCGAGGCTGCCGAAGTTGGCGAAGCCGCACAGCGCGTAAGTCATGATCGTGCGGCTGCGCTCGGACAGCATCTCCACCGGCAGTTTAGCGAGCTCGAGATAGGCCATGAGCTCGTTGAGGACTACCTTCAGGCCGATCAGCGAGCCTGCAATTCCCGCCTCCGACCAAGGGATTCCGATCAGGAATGCGAAAGGCGCAGCGATGAAGCCGAGCAGTTTCTGAAACGTGATGTCGTACCCGAACGGTCTCAGGGCCGCTCCCAGCGCCGCGTTGGCGAGCGCCACCAGCGCCACCATGACGATCAGCATCGCAACGACGTTGGCGAGGAGCTTCAGCCCGTCTGCGGTGCCCTGTGCGATCGCTTCCATGGTGCTATGGGCAGCGTTGGTGTCCGCAATCGCGACCGGCGGCGCATCGGGGGCGGCAAATCCATCCGGCACCATCAACCGCCCCAGCGTCAACGCCGCGGGCACGTTCATGACGGACGCGACGAGCACATGCCCGGCCGCACCCGGCACCACCGGCTCGAGGATTGCCGCGTACAGCGCGAAGACGGTGCCTGCGACCGTCGCCATGCCGACCGTCATCAGCGCAAACAATTCGCCGCGCCCAAGCTGGGCGAGATAGGGACGGATCAGCAATGGCGCCTCGACCATCCCGACGAAGACCTTCGCGGCCGCCGCCGTACCGAGCGGACCGCTGACGCCGAGCACCCTGCGAAGCACGGCCGCGATGCCGCGCACCACGACTTGCAACACGCCCCAGTGATAAAGCACGCGCGAGAGCACGCTCATGATAAGGATCAGCGGCAGCGCCCGGAACGCGAGAATGAAACCGTTGGCAGGCGTTGCTTCTGCATAGGGCGCAGGCGCGCCGGCGAGATAGCCGAAGACGAACCGCACGCCGATCAGCGTCGCCTCCTGAAGCCCCCGTACTGCGCCACCGACCGCCTCGAAGACCACACGCGCCTGCGGAACCCCGAGCAATAAGGCCGCGATCACGAACTGCGCGGCGAGACCTCCGAGCACGATGCGCAGGGCCTTCCTCGGCGGCAGAGTGTTGCGATTTTCTGACAGTCCCCACGCGAGCAGCGGCAGCACGGCCACTCCAAGCAGGCTTTGTGCCGCAAGCCACATCTGCGTGTCCCCCCGTTGCACCCCGATCAAGGGTGGCATGCGGGGCGCAGACGATCAACTCGGGGTCTTCGGCGCGCTGCTAGTGGACCAGCATCCGCTTGGGTCCATTCATGTCGACCTTGCCCAGCTTGCGCACCAGAACCATGACGTCATTTGCGACGAGCTTGCCGTCCTCGGGACGGACCAGCACGCGGCCGGCTGCAAGCATGCCGTAACCTTCGCTGCCACGAAGAATGAAGTCATTGGTTGCGAGCTTATAGCGGCGCTCCGTTCGCAGGGGCTCGTTCCCCACTTTAACCGAGACGACGCGATTGCCGGGTGGGCGTTTCAGATCGACCTCCACGGTCATGCCCGAAATCTGCGGAAAGCGGCCGGCAGGATCGGGCAAATGGGACACGCCGTTCTCCAGCGCGGCTAGCAAACCGGCGCCCGAGATTTCGACCATGACGGTGGTATTGCCGAACGGCAGCTCGTTGAGAATGTTGCGTCGGGTGAGCTTATGCCCCGGCACGTAGACCCGGTTGAAGCGGATGCCGCCACCATTGGTGATCGCCACGTCGGCGCCGGTCGCCGACTTGATGGCGTCCGCGACCAGATCGCCGAATGCTGTTTCCTGCGATCGGACAGTGGCGGTGCGGGTATCGAGAGGACTGATCACCTCGCCGATCTCGGCATCGAGCTCGCCCGATAGCTCCTTCTCGTAGGCTTTGACGCGCGAGAGCACCTCAGGATCCGGCACGACGTCCGCTGTATCGATGACGCGGAAACTCGGCCACCACGACACCGTGCGCTCACCGTCCTTTTTCTCGATATCGACGCCCACGCGCACTTCGGTGACGACCTTGGCATCGGAGCCCGAATTCAGCGAACGCGACGCGGCCGTCGTAGCTGATGCGGAGATCGTGGTCGTCGCCGGAAAGGATGATGTCGGCGACGTGAGAGTCGATCAGGGCGTTGTCGATCGGGCGGGCAGCGTGGACGACAGCAACGATCAAGTCCGCGCCGCTGGCTCGCAACGTCCGCGCTTCGGCTTTCACCGCATCGACCACGCCGGTGATCTTGAGGTCGCCTGGGCTCGATTTCTCGTAGGAATCCTGCGCCGTGGCACCGATGATCCCGATCTTGAGGCTGCCGTACTGGCGCAACTCGCTGTCGCGGAAGCCCTTCACGTCCGAACCCTCGCGGCTGCGAAGGTTGGCAGCAAACAGCGGGAAGTGCGCTTCCGCCATGCGTTTAAGAAAGATGTCCTTGCCGAAATCGAACTCGTGGTTGCCGGGCACGAATACATCGGGCGGCACCATATTGGTGAGCGCCATCAGGTGGGCGCCTTGGTCGAGACCGCAGAACAGACAAGGCGATAGTGCGTCGCCGGCATGGACGTAGATGAGATTGCCGCCCTTGGCGCGCTCCCGGTGGATCACGGACGCGAGGCGCGCATATCCGCCGCGCCCCTTCTCCTCGCTCATTTTGTAGATGTCGCTCGCGAGCAGGAACGTCACGTCGACGTGCTCGGCTGCCGCCGCCGATACAGTCGCGAAAAGGGCCAGAGCCGCACCCAGGCAACGCACGAACAAGGCAGTCATCGACGGACTCCGATCCATTTCACACCAGGCGCGCGAGCCCCGCCTCTGGGCGGCGCACCCGATACACCACCGGCCACTCTAGTGGTTCGAGAGACGTGCGGCGACGAGGGCACCGGTCGAAGTGTCTTTTGCAACGCTCGCCTGACGCTGGCGTGACGGCGCACGATGAACGAATTTGCGCGGCTTGGGAGCCACGGTCTGTGGTGCTGCGGCGGGGCCCTCGGCAACGGACGCGGCAGCCACCTCGGACGGCGCAACGGGTGCCTTCGTTTCCGCGATCGAAGGTGATGGCACGATGCCCTTCGGAGCCACGGAGACAAAGGCTGCGACAGGCGAGGCAGCATCGGGCGGAGCTTGCGCAGAAGTCTGCTGTGTCACCGTGACCGCAGGCTGGGACGGAGCCGGCGTCGCCGTCCGCGCGCGAGCCGCGGCGACGGCCGCTTTCGCCCGATCCTGTTTGGCGGCCAATGCGCCGGCGATACCGAGGCCCCGTTGGGCCAGTCGTCCGCGATCCTTGGCGAGCGGAATGCGCTCAGCCACCGCTATCAACGCCGTCTTGTCTCGCAACTCCAGCGCGCCGCCGGGAAGCATGACGTAATATTGGCTGTCGTCGCCCGGAATGTCGAAGCGATGACCACGCGAGCCCCGGCTTTCAACGACTTCATCGACCGTGCGATGGCCGCCACGTACGCGCCATTCCGCGAAGAGCCGGTTTTTTTCGCGGAAGATCATCAGCCGCCCCGGCACCGCGGGGGCGCCGGTCAACCACGCACCGACTACGTTGCGGTGGTCGTTCTCGACTTCGGCGGCGAACGCCTGCTCCTCCTCGGCGGTCAGGCCGTTGACGACGATCTTGAGATCTGGGCCATAGGTCGCGCTGGCCCAGGCGCCGTCGCCGGCGCGAACGCCATTGAGGTAGAAGTTCACTTGTGTCCGAGCAGCTTGGGCGCGCCCCCGCGATTTGACAGCTTCAGCAATGCGCGAAACTTCGGCTTCGGTGATCCGATGATCGATGCGGACAGCCACGACGCGGCGCCCCGCACTCGCGTCCTCGCTGAAGACTTTGTAGGTCGGGAGTGATTAAATCTGCGCCTGCGCATGGGCGGGTGCAATCGGGGCTGAACTGTAACTCAGCAGTCCGACCACCAAGGCTGCCGTGATCGCGCGCATTCCATCCTCCGGGCAAGGCCATCGAATCCGCAGCCACCGGCGTACGGATATTCACCTTACCCGCTAAGGTGATCCGGTTAACGATCGGTTAACCGGTCTGGAGGATCGGCCTAACTCCTGCCGGCAAACGCAAAAAGCCCGGCTTTGAGCCGGGCTTTCGCATGACCGAAGAAGGAGGAGTTCGGGGCTCAAGGCGCGAGTTGTGGAGCCGGGGCCGGGCCTTCGCTCGGATCACGCTCGCCACCGGCGACGAGGTCGCGGCCACCGTCGCGGCCATAGAGATCGGGGCGGAAGGCGACGAGGCCGTTCGCCTCGGCCCAGGCGGTGATGTAAGTGAAGTAGACCGGCAGCGGACGGGTCAGGTTTACGTCCAAAGCTTGGCCGGAATTCAACACTTCTTCGACGCGGCCTGGCTGATCCCAGCCGACTTCGCTGCGCGCGATCCATTCGACGAGTTTGAACACGCCCTGCACGCGGACGCAGCCGGCGCTGAAGGCGCGTCCGCGCTGATCGAACAGCTTCTTCATCGGCGTGTCATGCATGTAGACCCCTTCCGGGTTCGACATGTCGATACGCACGAGGCCAAGGGCGTTTTGCGGACCTGGGTCCTGCTTGAACTTGATCTTGGTGTAGTCGGCCTGGGTCCAGTCGATTGCCCGCGGATCAAGCTCCTGCGCCGAGTTGGCAGTGAAGACGCGGATGCGCTCCTTCTCGAGATACTCCGGCTCCTTGCGCAGCTTAGGAATGAGATCGAGATGCGCAACGCTGTCGGGCACGCGCCAATAAGGGAAAAAGTTCAGCGCCTTGATGGTCGCCTTGATGGCTGGCGTCTGCCGTTCGGTGCGGCCGACGATGACACGATGACGCTCCTGAACCTCGAACTTCTCGACCGCTTCGAGCTGGAAGGCCGGCACGTTGACGAGAATGTAGCGGTCCTCGACGCGCTGCTGCAGCAACTCGCGGATGCGGATGAGATTGAGCTTGAGCTGCGCCAGACGTCCTTCCGCAGACACATTCAGAGCCGCGAACGTGGGCTGGTCGACGCGGCCGGAAACACGCAAGCCGTGACGCGATTGGAAGCGGCGGACGCCGGCTTCGAGATCGGGGCCGAAATCGTAGTTGTTGTAATAGTCATTGCTGCCGCGGGGCATGTCGCCACTGACCGCAAGTCGCTTGCGCAGGAGTCCGACGCGCTCGTCGCCATCGCCCGGCCGCATCATTCGCGCCGGCTGGCCCGGCGGCACCAGCGGCCACCCGCCGGCGCTGACGATCTGCTGATAGTGCTCGATGGCGCGCTCGATCGACTGCACCATGACGTCGCTGCGCCAGGGCGTCGAGTCCGGCCGCAAGTCATCCATCGGATCAGGTTGCGACGCTTCCTGCGGCGGCCGGCTGTTATAGGCCGGCGTGCTGAAGCCGGGGATCTGCTCCCACCAGGCCTGCGCTTCGGCGACGCTGGAATTGACACCGGCCCCGCCGGTCATCAGGACCGTCAAAGCCAAAGTGCATGCGCCCCTCAGATGCTTGAAGCGCTTTTTGGCACGGCTACCCCAGCACTCGGCGTGCACGTCTGTCCCGCGATTGATCGGCATTCCGAAGTCCCAGTGTCGAATGATGATCTGTGGCGCACGCGCCACGCACAAGTGCCCGGGACCGAAGTCCGAGCGGCGGCCAAGGTTTCTATAGGCTTCACCCTTATGGCCAAACAAAGACGCTTTAGCAGCGTTCGATCCGTCGCGGCACCCACGGGAATGCATGGCTCGAGGCGTCTTCACGCAATGCGTGCCAATTTAGCCGCACCACAGCATATGTTGCCTAGAGATGGTCCCAGCCGATGCTGGCGAACGTCATCGGCGCTCCCGCAGCATTCCGCCAAATCACGTGACTTTCTAACCTTCCGATGTGGCCAATCGGTGTCACCATGACGCTGGCGGCTTTGGCGCCAGCTTCGAAATTCGCTGTTCGGGCCGGAGGCACGCAGGCCAAAACTTCGTAATCCTCTCCGCCTGTGACGAGATCCGCGAGCGTACTGCCACCGCAGCCGACGACTTTCCGGGCAGGTCCCGAAAGGGGCACGCTGGGCACGTCGATCTGCGCCCCGGCGCCGCTTGCCCGACACAAGCGCTCGAGGTCTTTGACGAGCCCGTCCGAAATATCCATCGAAGCCGATGCATTCGCGCGGACCACCTCCGCGAGTTGCACCTGAGGAGCTGGGCGCAGAAAACGTGCTTCGAGAGATTTCGCTTCAGTCGACTGCAGCCCCCAGTTCGCCGCTACGGATGGCCGACTGCGCAATTGCAGTCCGAGGTAGGCGTCGCCGATCGTGCCGGTGACATAAACCTTGTCGCCGGGCTGGGCCGTCGCGCGGCGCACGAGACTGCCTTTAGGCAGCTCACCAATCGCGGTGATCGAGATCGTGAGCGGGCCTGGCCGGCGATCTGTATCGCCGCCTGCGAGATGAAGCCCGAATTGGGCCTGCGCTGCGCCAAGCCCCGCGGAGAAGTCCTGCATCCATGCTGCGGACGGCGGTTCCGGCAGAGCCAGCGCCATCAAGTAGGCCACAGGCTTAGCGCCTTTGGCGATAAGGTCCGAGACGTTGACCGCCAGCGCCTTCCAAGCGAGATCGGCCGGACTTTCGTCGCCGATGAAATGAACCCCGGCAGCGATAGCGTCCGTGGTCAACACCAATTCGCAGCCCGACGCGGGCGCAATCACCGCGCAGTCATCCGACAAGCCCAGCGCACCCGGAAATCCCGCGGCCAGCGGTGCGAGATACCCTTGGATCAGGGCCTCCTCCCCCGCCGCCGTCGGGCGATCACTCATCCGACGGTCCCGGGATGCCGGCAGCGGCAGCCTTCACGCCTGCCGCATCGCGCGGCTCGAACTCGGCCGGGCGAAGGCGGTGGGCCAGCCGGTCGAGGATGCCGTTGACGACCTTCGGCTCCTCGTCGTCGAAGAAGGCGTGCGCGACATTGATGTATTCGTTGATGACGACGCGAGCCGGCACGTCCGGCCGCTCCTGTAGTTCCACCACGCCCGCGCGCAGGATGGCCCGCAAGATGGAATCGACACGCACGAGCCTCCAACCCGTCGCCAGCGCCTGGTCCACCATGGGATCGATTTCGCGCTGGCGGCGAATAACGCCGCGCAAGATGTCGGAGAAGAACACGGGGTCGGCACCGCGGACGACCTCGTCCTCGCCGTCCTGACCGAACCGCAGCGACACGAACTCTTCGATCACCTCGTCGATGTCGGTGCCGGCGACATCCATCTGATAGAGGGCCTGCACCGTGGCCATCCGAGCCGCGGAGCGCGCGTTGCCGGAGGATTTCGAAGATCTGCGTTTTTGACCGGTCATGCGCCTTGTCCCTGAAACGCGCGGGACAACTCGATCAGCCGCAGGCAGGCACGGACGGCATCGCCGCCCTTCCCTTCGCGGCCGCCCCGGGCGCGCGCCATCGCCTGCTCCTCGGTGTCGACCGTGAGAATGCCGTTGCCAACCGGAATAGAATGGCGGATCGCCACTTCCATCATCCAGTGATTGGCGTTGTTGCAGACGATGTCGTAGTGGGAAGTTTCGCCGCGGATAACGCAGCCGAGGGCAACCGCACCGCAGTAGCGCGACGACGGCGCCGATCGCGGGATGATGCCGGCAGCAGCCGCCTGCGCCAACACCTGCGGAATCTCCAAGGCGCCGGGGACGACGACGCGCTCGTAGCTTGCCCCCATCGCCTCCAATTCGGCGACCGCCCCCGCGGCCAACTCGTCGGAGATATTTTCGTAGAAGCGCGCCTCGATGATCAGCACGCGAGCTCGACTGCGCGTCTGTGTAGGCCGCGACATCGATACCGTCGGCCGTGATGGACGGGTGGTCATGGTTTTCAGATCCCTCGGGTGCCGACGATCTTGAGGCCGAACGCCTCGACGCCGACGTAGACATGCGCCGGCGAGTTCGTGAGCAGCATCATTTCCTTGACGCCGAGGTCGCGCAGAATTTGCGACCCTACGCCGATTTCGACCTGGCGGCGATCTCGCGCGCCCTTCTCTTTCGAACCGCCGCCTGCGCGGCGCTGCGATCCACTCCGAAACACTGTTGGGCCTGAGATCACGGATCAACACGATGACCCCGCGGCCCGCGGCCTCGATCGCCTGCATCGCGTTGGCGATGCTGGAGTTGCTGCCGTCGCCGATGCCCATGCAGTCGGAGAGCACGTTGACTGCGTGCACACGAACCAGGACGGGGCCCGGCTTCTTCAAGTCACCCTTGACGAGTGCCAGATGCTCGCCCGCCTCGACCGTCGGCTCGTAGACGTGAAGCTCGAAGCCGCCGCCGAACGCGCTTTCGACTGGTGAGCGGCCGACGCGCTTGACGATGCGGTCGTTGCGCAACCGGTAGCCGATCAAATCGTCGATGGTGCCGATCTTGAGGCCATGCTGCAGGGCAAACGGAATGAGATCCGGCACCCGCGCCATGGTCCCATCATCGTTCATGATCTCGCAGATGACGGCGGCGGGATAGAGACCGGCCAGCCGCGCGAGATCGACGGATGCTTCGGTGTGACCGGCGCGGATCAGGACGCCGCCTTCGCGAGCCACCAGCGGAAATACATGGCCCGGAGACACGATGTCGGCGGCGCCCTTGGTCGGGATCGATGGCGGTGGCGATGGTGCGGGCGCGATCGTGCGCCGAGATGCCGGTCGAGATGCCTTCCTTCGCTTCGATCGATACCGTGAAGGCGGTGCGGTTGCGCGAGTCGTTGGTGCGCACCATCGAATTCCAGCCGCAATTCATGTGCGCGCGCCTGCGTGAGGGTGAGGCAGATGAGGCCGCGGCCATGCTTGGCCATGAAGTTGACGACGTCGGGCGTCGCCATCTGCGCCGGCACGACGAGATCACCCTCGTTCTCGCGGTCCTCCGCATCGACGAGCACGATCATGCGCCCGTTCCGCATCTCCTCGATGATGACTTCGGGCGGAGACAGGAACTCGTGGCCCGGCTTGACGCCGGTCTTGGCGGTGGATGTCGCGAGGCCGTGGTCACGGACGGAACTCCATCAGGCGCGCCACGTAGCGCGCGAAAAGGTCGACCTCGAAATTTATGCTGTCGCCGGGCTTTTTGCTCCCCCACGTCGTCACCGTCAAGGTGTGCGGGATGAGGTTGACGCCAAAACGCGTGCCCGACACCTCGTTGACAGTGAGCGAGGTGCCATCGAGGGCAACCGAACCTTTCGGCGCAACGTAGCGTGCAAGATGCTCGGGCACCTCGAATGAGAGGCGGCGGCTCTCTCCATCGGGCGACCATCTCGACGATGCGCGCGAGACCATCGATGTGCCCAGTCACGATATGGCCGCCCATCTCGTCGCCAGCGGTCAGTGCCCGCTCGAGGTTGACGGGGCGGCCGGGCGTCCAGGCCCCGAGCGTGGTCTTGGAGCAGGTCTCGTTGGAGACATCGACCGCAAAGAGGCTTCCTGAACCGTCTGGCTTAACCGAGGTCACCGTAAGACAGCAGCCGTCACAGGCGATCGAGCAGCCGATGGCGATCGAAGCTGCAGGGTAGCGGGTGCGAATGGTGTAGTGACCGCCCTCGCGAGCGGCGACTTCACCGATGTCGCTTATGATCCCGGTAAACATGGGCGCTTCCCTTATGTGCGGCGCAACATTGAGACATGGTCGTCGCCGATCCGCCGCCGATCGGCAAGAGTGAACGTTGGTCCTGGCGCGTAACGCCGCACGTCGGCGAAAACAGCGGCCTCGCCCAGCGCGGCTCCAGCGGGACCTGCAGCACGATAATGCACGATTTCATCGGCAAAACCTGCGCCGGCGAACGCGCGCCAGAGGACGGGGCCGCCCTCGACAAGTAACCGCGTGATGCCTTCGGCGACCAGCGCTTCCATCACCGCCGGGAGCCATAACCGCCCATCGACGCTCGGCACAGAAAAGAGGCGAGCCGCCCCAGTCGTGCCGGATGCGGCCGCGGCCACGGCCCGGGACGCGCAGGTGAAAAGCCAGAGGGGCACGCGGTCTGACGTGAGGATCAGTTTGGACGACGGCGGTGGCAATCCGTTGGCGCCGAGTATCACGCGGATCGGCGAACGATGCGTCAGTCCGGGCAGGCGGCACGTCAGCTCGGGATCGTCGGCCTCGACCGTGCCACGGCCGACCAAGATGGCATCGCTGCGAGCCCTGAGGAGCGCGCCGTGCGCCCGCGCCGCCGGACCCGTCACCCATACAGGAGCACCGCCCGCACCGCGCGGCACCTCGCCCTCCGCGCCGAGCGCCATCTTGAGCTGCACGAACGGCCGCCGCTCCGTGACGCGCACGATATGGCCGCGCGTAATCCAGTGCGCCTCCTTCGCAAGCACGCGACGCTCGACGATGATGCCGGCCGCACGCAACCGCTCCAACCCGCGCCCCGACACCCGTGGATCGGGGTCCTCGATGCCGCAAACGGCGCGCTTCAGCCCGGCTTCCACGATGGCGTCGGCGCACGGCGGCGTTTTGCCATGATGCGAGCACGGCTCCAGCGTCACGTAGATCGTCTTGCCGCGCGCTCGTTCTCCTGCCCGACGGATCGCCTCGGTCTCCGCATGCGGCCGCCCGCCCGGCTGCGTCCATCCTCGCGCGATCACTTCTCCCGTCTCTTCGTCCGCGATCACGGCACCGACGGCCGGGTTGGGCGAGGTTGTCCCAAGTCCTCTTCGCGCTAGGCTGAGCGCGATAGCCATCATGTCACGGTCGAATGCAGGATCGGAGGGCAAACGGTCGGCTCTTGAGTGAGGTTACAGGGGACAGGTGTCAGGAAAGGAAGAAGGCCACTTTCCCTGTAACCTGTCGCCTAGAACCTGTCCCCTGGCCGAACCGGCTCGTCATAGCTTTTTCGCTGCCGAAGGTACTGGCAATTCGTCCACTTCCCGCGCGATCTCGCCCAGCACCTCCTGGAAGTCGGCAGCCTCGCGGAAGTCGCGATAGACCGATGCGAAGCGGACATAGGCGACGGGGTCGAGGCCGCGTAGCGCCTCCATCACGAGCTCGCCGATCGTCGAGGACTGCACTTCGGTCTCGCCCATGCTTTCGAGCTGCCGCACGATGCCCGAAACCATGCGCTCGATGCGCTCAGGCTCGATGGGGCGCTTTCGCAGCGCGATATCGACCGACTTTTCGAGCTTGTCGCGGTCGAACGGCACCTTCCGGCCCGAGCGCTTGACGACGATCAGCTCGCGCAACTGCACCCGCTCGAACGTCGTGAAGCGGCCGCCGCAGTCGGGGCAGATCCGCCGGCGGCGGATGGCCGCGTTCTCCTCGGTGGGACGGCTGTCCTTCACCTGGGTGTTCTCGCCCGCGCAATAAGGACAGCGCATAGAGAGTCTCCGATGCCGCGCTCCCTCTCCTGTGAAGACGTGGAGAGGTAACGAAGCAAAGGCGCCGGAGACTTGATCTCCGACGCCCGAACTTCAAAGCCTGACCTAGCCGATTACGAGTAGATCGGGAAGCGGTCGCAGAGTGCGATGGCCTCGGCCTTGACCTTGGCCTCGACCGCGGCGTTGCCCTCCTCGCCGTTCTTGGCCAGACCATCCAGCACCTCGGCGATCATGCGGCCGATCTGCTGGAACTCGGCGACGCCGAAGCCGCGCGTCGTGCCGGCCGGCGAGCCGAGGCGGATGCCCGAGGTCACCATCGGCTTCTCGGGGTCGAACGGCACGCCGTTCTTGTTGCAGGTGATGTGGGCGCGGCCCAGCGCCTTCTCGGAGATGTTGCCGGTGAGCTTCTTCGGCCGCAGGTCGACCAGGATGCAGGTGCGTGTCGGTGCCGCCCGAGACCAGCGCGAAGCCGCTCTCGACCAGCACCTCGCCCATCGCCTTGGCGTTGTCGATGACGTTCTTGGCGTAGACCTTGAACTCGGGCCGCAGCGCCTCGCCGAACGCCACCGCCTTGGCGGCGATGACGTGCATCAGCGGGCCGCCCTGAATGCCGGGGAAGATCGCCGAGTTGATCTTCTTCGCGATGTCCTCGTCGTTGGTGAGGATCATGCCGCCGCGCGGGCCGCGCAGGGTCTTGTGCGTCGTCGTGGTGACGACGTGGGCATGCGGGAACGGGCTCGGGATGCTGCGCCGCCGGCGACGAGACCGGCAAAGTGCGCCATGTCGACCATCAGAGTGCGCGCCGACCTCGTCGGCGATGGCGCGGAAGGCGGCGAAATCGAACTGGCGCGGATAGGCCGAGCCGCCGGCGATGATGATGCGCGGCTTGTGCTCGTGCGCGAGCTTGCGCACCTCGTCCATGTCGATGCGGTGGCGTGTCCGGACGCACCATGTAGGGCACGGCCTTGAACCACTTGCCCGACTGGTTGACGGGCGAGCCGTGCGTCAGATGGCCGCCGGCGCGCGAGGCTAAGGCCGAGGATCGTGTCGCCCGGCTTCGCCAGCGCATTGAAAACGCCCTGGTTGGCCTGGCTGCCCGAGTTCGGCTGCACGTTGGCGAAGCCGCAGTTGAACAGCTTCTTGGCGCGCTCGATGGCCAAGCTCTCGGCGACGTCGACGAACTGGCAGCCGCCGTAGTAGCGCTTGCCGGGATAGCCTTCCGCGTACTTGTTGGTGAGCACGGTGCCGGCCGCCTCGAGCACCGCCCTGCGAGACGATGTTCTCCGACGCGATCAGCTCGATCTCATGCTGCTGGCGGCCGAGCTCCTGGCCGATCGCCTTGGCGACTTCCGGATCGGTGTCGGCCAGTGTCGCGGTGAAAAAGCGGGAGGTCTCAGTGGACATGGGGGTTTCCTCGTTCTAGGGCGGCTGCATGTCGTTGCACGTGCGCGGGCGGTCCGCCTCGCTCCTGCGACTAAAGGCGAAATAACATGAGTGCCGGAACCCCACAAGAAACCCGTCCAGACAATATGTGTGGCGGGAAGCCTCAGGTGGGAAACATGCGATCCGGGCGGGTAGCTCGAAGCTACCCGCCCGGGTCAAGATCTTCCTGCGAATGATTGCTTCAGTATCTATCAATACCGGCAGTGATTGTCGCACCAGCGGTTGCACCAGGCGCGGACACGATAGCCGAGGCATCCGCGATAGCAGGCCGGGCGGCTCTGCGGCTGCCAACCATTGGCGGCGATGTCACAGCGGGGGTAATGGCCTGCCGACGCGGGCGCTATCGCCGCCGACGTTTGCAGCAACAAGGCAACCAGCGGGATCGTCCATTTCATCACCTGAAACTCCTTCGGGATCGCGGCCTTCCACTTTCCGACAAAGGTAGCTGCTGGCCTGTAAGCGTCAACGAAAGCGCGGCGGCATGCTTACCGGCAATCCCGGCGGCGTTCGCGCCAGCGCTCGCAGTCCGCGCCATTCCCGATGCCCTACGATTGAAACCGGACCATTTCACTAAGCAAAGAAGGGCCGGAGACTTCCGTCTCCAGCCCTGCTCGAAATTTGTTTCAGTTTCCGCTGCTTATTGCGCGGCCAGTAGGTTGAACTGGCCCTTGGCGACGGGGCAGGCCGCCCACAACTCGGTCAGCGCCGAGACGAGGTGGTCCATCTGCTCGTCGGTGTGGGGCGGGCGGGGCGTCAACCGCAGGCGCTCGGTGCCGCGCGGCACGGTCGGGTAGTTGA
Organism: uncultured Alphaproteobacteria bacterium; assembly: GCA_963847435.1. Classification (GTDB taxonomy): domain Bacteria; phylum Pseudomonadota; class Alphaproteobacteria; order Rhizobiales; family Hyphomicrobiaceae; genus CAWJZR01. The sequence continues at coordinate 402,011 of CAWJZR010000021.1, forward strand.
TCGGCTGCACGTAGATGCCGAATCGGTCGAGCAGCGTGTCGGTGATCCGCTTGCAGTAGCACCGGGTCGCCGACCAGCACCGGCACGATGTGGCTCGGGTTCGGCATCACCGGCAGGCCGGCCGCGTCGCAGCCGGCGCTTCAGCGTGCGCGACGCGCTCCTGGTGGCGCTCGCGCTCGACGCGTGCTCGCCTTCAGGTGGCGGATGCTGGCGACGCGCGCCGGCGGCGATGGCCGGCGGCAGCGAGGTGGTGAAGATGAAGCCCGGGCGTAGCAGCGGATGGCGTCGCACAGGTCGGCGCGTGGCGGCGATGTAGCCGCCCATGACGCCGAAGGCCTTGGCCAGCGTGCCCTCGATGATGTCGACGCGGTGCATGACGCCGTCGCGCTCGGCGACGCCGCCGCCGCGCGGGCCGTACAGGCCGACCGCGTGCACCTCGTCGAGATAGGTCAGCGCGCCGTACTTCTCGGCGAGGTCGCAGATCGCGCCGATCGGCGCGATGTCGCCGTCCATCGAGTAGACGCATCTCGAAGGCGATGAGCTTCGGGCGCGTCGCGGTCGACACTCGGCGCAGCTTGGCCTCCAGGTCGGCCAGGTCGTTGTGGCGCCAGATGCGCTTCTCGGCCCGCCGCCGTTGCGGATGCCGGCGATCATCGAGGCGTGGTTCTTCGCGTCGGAGAAGATGACGCAGCCGGGCAGCAGCTTCTGCAGCGTCGCCAGCGTGGCCTCGTTGGCGACGTAGCCCGAGGTGAACAGCAGCGCCGCTTCCTTGCCGTGCAGGTCGGCGAGCTCGCGCTCGAGCTCGACGTGGTAGTGGGTGGTGCCGGAGATGTTGCGCGTGCCGCCGGAGCCGGCGCCGGCGGCGTCGAGCGCCTCGTGCATGGCGGCGAGCACGGCCGGGTGCTGGCCCATGCCGAGATAGTCGTTGGAGCACCAGACGGTGATCGGTTTCACGGCTTCCGGCGTGAAGTGCTGGCGGCCGGGAAGTCGCCGCGGTGGCGCTTCAGATCGGCGAAGACCCGGTAGCGGCCTTCGGCCCGGATAACGTTCAGCGCGTCCTTGAACTTCTTGCTATAGTCCATGAGCGACCCTAGGCTCCCCTATGCGGGCCCACCATCCACCAGGAGGTACCCACCGATCAACGCTTTATTGTGCCGCGGTGCAGCGGTTTTCCAGCCGACTTCCGTCACATTGCGAGAACTGCGAAAGGCCCCGCTTCGACCAAACCGCCATCGAACTTCAAGTGCGCGGAGCGGGTCTCGGACAAGCCTTCTGTTGCATGGCTGTCTGATGCGGCACTTGACCTAGATCACTCGGAATTAACGACCCTCTATGTCTGGGCGACGCTAGACCTTGCGCGCCGGAGCCAAGAATGGCGACCGAGGCGCTGCGCTGAGATTGACAAACGGCCAGTTAAGTTTAGGGCTTTACGGCGATCCTCGACGACTAAGCTGGGAAAATGGCGAGGAAGGTTTGGAGGGGCGGAGGAGCAGCGTCATCCATATGACTTTTGTCGCGGATGCCAGGAGGTCGCAATAACTTCCATCAGCTTAGCCGCGGCGGGCACCCAAATCGATTATCGGCCACGACCTGGCGCCACAGCTGCCGCAACCAATTCCTTCGCGAAACCGGCAGGCGTCGCTGCCAAATCAAATCACGGTGAAGCTACGGTGGAGTCCTGAGGTCAATACGCCGCGGCCGTCGGGCCGATGCCGTCTTTGAGATAGAGGTCGCGGCGGAACTGCACGACGCCGTCCTCCGTCGCCCAGGCGGTGATGTAGACGAAATAGAGCGGCACCGGCTTCTTCAGCCGCACGTCGCGGCGCTCGCCGCTCTCTTCATCTGCGGCGACGTGCTCCGGCCTCCAGCCCTTGTCGGCCAGCACCCAGGCCGCCAGGTGCTCGATGCCCTGCACCCGCACGCAGCCCGAGCTTGCCGCGCGGAAATTGCGCCCGAACAGCGATCTCGGAGGGCGTGTCGTGCATGTAGACCGAGTGCGCGTTGTCGAAGTTGATCTTGACGAAGCCGAGCGGGTTGTCGGCTTGCCGGCCGCTGCTTGTACGGTCAGCGCCCTCGGCGGTCCCGACGACCAGTTGATCTTGTTCGGGATCGAGCTTCTTGCCGTCGCCGCCGTAGGCGTCGATGTCGAACTTGACGAGCACGTTCTGACTCGCCGTCTGCATCTCCCGGCCCTTCGGGATCAGGTCCTTCTCGATCACCGTCGGCGGCAGGTCCACAGCGGGTTGAAGTTGAGATCCGTGATGGCCGAACTCAGGATCGGCGTCGGCCGATCGGGTTTGCCGACGACGCCGGCGTGGCGCGACACGACTGTCGTCGCTCTCGACCGCCTCGATCTGCGCGGCCGGGATGTTGACGAGCACGTAGCGCTTTGGCATCGACTTGCGCCATGCTCCGTCAGACGCGCAAGGTTCGTTCTTCAGTTGCTTGAGCCGGGCTTCAGCAGGAACGTTCAAGCGCGGCGACTGTGCGCTTGTCACGAAATGCCGGTCGGCGTCAGACCGTTGGACGCCTGAAAGCGCTTCACCGCCTTCTCGACCCCGGAATCATACTGCTCGTTGGACGAGAAGATGCCGGGCGCATCCTTGAGATCGCCTGAAATCGAAAGCCGCTCGCGCAAGGCCAGGACCGAGGGCCCACGGTCCCCAGGTTGCAGCGCCTCCTCGGGAAGGGCCTTCCAGCCGCCCCGGGCGACGATGTCCGTGTAACGCTTCAATGCCGCCTTGGTCGCCTCGACGTTACGCTTCGACATCGTCGCGAAGCCCTTCGGGAGGATTGCTCTCCCACTCGCGGATGAACTCGCGGTCGTAAGGCAGGTCCCGTTCTTTGGGTCCGCCCATGATGTCCTGAGCGTTAGCTGAGCCGGCCACAATCGAGACGGCCGCCATGACGGCGCCGCGGACAAGACGTGCGAACGAGGTCGAAGAAGCAAAGGCCACGTTTCCGATCTCCCCCAGCAGCGGGTCGCAATTTCAGGACGCGCCTGCCGCAAATCACGAGCCGCGATCGTAATGGCGCATTCTTAACGGATCGTCGCCTATGTCGCTTTTCGAAGCGGCCAGCCATTCCCCAGCGCTATTCGCGAGCGGCACGGTGCGTCATCCGCCGCGCCGAGAAAAGATCAAAATCGGAAAATGAAATCAATCCGGGGCCGCGATGGTGCGGTCGAGCCACAACGCGAAAACGGGGCCGCGGACAATCCGCGACCCCAGGTCAGCGCAAACGGGTTCGTTCTTGCCGATTAGAGGCGATAGCGGATCTGGTCGGTCCAGAAGCGCTCGAGGCGGACCAGCGACTTGTTGAGGCCGCGGAAGTCGTCGTCCGAGACCTCGCCGACGGCTCTGCACCGAGCCGAGCTGGCGCTGATAGAGCTTCTGGACGACCTCGCGGGCTTCCAGGCCCTTGTCGGTCAGGCTGACACGCACCGAGCGGCGGTCGGTCTCCGACCGCTTGTAGTGGATGTAGCCCATGTCGACGAGCTTCTTCAGGTTGTAGGAGACGTTCGAGCCGAGATAGTAGCCGCGCGTCTTCAGCTCGCCGGCCGTCAGCTCGCTCTCGCCGATGTTGTAGAGCAGCAGCGCCTGCACGCTGTTGAGGTCGGCGCCGCCGAGGCGATCGAACTCGTCCTTGATGACGTCGAGAAGAAGCCGGTGCAGCCGCTCGATCAAGACGCAGGGCCTGCAGATACTCGCTGCGAAAGCCCTCGTCCTGGGCCGCCGGGCGATTTGTACGCGCTACATCGAAAGCAACACTCATAGGCTCGCCTCACACTAACTCGTTTGACGCGATCCCGCTTTTTTCTTAGGGGTTGAGAAGAACACTAAGCGACAACGATAAAAGTTACCTGAATAGATATAGTAAAAGAATAGTAACAGCCTCGCGCCGGAACACTCCTTTAATGAAACTCTCCACCGACATCTGATCAACTGCACCGACAGAGACGACTACGCTATTGATATTACTAATTTTTATAAGTACTCAGCGAAGTTGCATGGGCCCTTCCGGAAGGGCCCATGCCGCGCGCAAGAGCGAAATTGCGAACGCAATGCCGCGCATTTTAAGAAACGCGATACTTATTATTCACCTACCCGCGCAGAGTTTCGCGAAATCCGTAAAGCCGTCACGCGTGCATGCTTTGGTGTACTCGATAAAAACTACACGCGCGCCGCCTGCATCTCGGCGCGAGTCGGCAGCACCAATTCCGCCGCGCCCATCGGCTCGAAATAAGCCTCGACCATGGCGTCGGACACGTCGGCGAGCGTGGCTGGCTTCCAGCGCGGTTGTCCGTCCTTGTCGACGAGCACGGCCCGAACCCCTTCGGCAAAATCGTGATCGGCGAGGAACCGGCAAGCCAGCCGGTAATCGACTTGCAGCGTCTGCCGCAGATCCTGCGCCTTGGCCTCTCGGATATGCCGTAGCGTCACTTTCAGGGAGAGCGGTGAGCGCGTGCTGAGATCGGCCACAACACTGCGAGCCCATCCCTGTTCCGGTCCAGTTACGGCATTCAGCCGTTCGATGATCTCCTCGACGGTGCTGGCGGCGAAGCAGCGGTCAATCGTGTCGAGACGCGGTGCAAGCTCGCCGGGGCCGGGATCGGCATGGCGGCTGTCGAGCTCCGGATCGACCGGTTGCGCGTCCGCCAGCGCCGTCATGATGTCGGCGAATGTTGCATCAGCGATGCAATGCGTCGCGAGTCCCAACGCGAAGGCATCAGCGCGGCCGATGGTGCGTCCGGTCAGTCCGAGGTAGAACCCCGTGTGCTTCGGCAGGCGCGCCAATGCATAGGCCGCACCCACGTCCGGGAACAGGCCGATCATCGTTTCCGGCATGGCGAAGCGGTAGTTGGCCCCGGCCACCCGATGCGTGCCGTATTGGGTGATGCCCACGCCCGAGCCCATGACCGCGCCGCCGATGAGAGAGATCGTCGGCTTGGAGAAGCATTCGATCAGCCAATTAAGGGCGTATTCGTCCGCCAGCGCCTTGCGCGCCGCATCCGGGTTTTCATGCCATAGCGCGATGAGTTCGCGCACGTCGCCGCCGGCCGAAAACGCCTTCGGACTCGTCGACCGTTGCACCATGCAATAACCGATCGGGTCACGCGCCACCTTCGGGAACGCTTCGGCCATTCGCGCCCGCATCGCGACGGTGAGAGCATTGAGGGCGCGCGGCCGGTCGAGCGTGATGACCCCCATCGCACCTTGCATTTCGAAGCGCATCTCTTGGGCCACCGGCTCGGTCATTCGATCCCCGTACACAGGTTGTTCCATGCGGCAAACCCCGCGCTTGCCACCCCCCGCTTTGGAGCTATACATCGAAGCGAGAACGGATGAAAATGTGTGAGTGATTCGCCGAGTTTCGGAACCCTTGAGTCAATGGGGTCCCGGAGGGGGCTCAGGCGTAGCACCACTTCCCACACAGGGCGAGATTCGGATGGCGCGGTTCATAGCGGGGTTGACACTTGCGGCCATCGCGGCTGTAGGCGTTACAGCAGAGCCCAGCGCAGCACAGCCCAATTCACTCCCCGTCTTCGCGCGCCCCGAGTTCGCGCGCTCCGTAGCACAAGGCGCGCAGCCTCTCGTAGTGCCCGCGGCCGGCCCAGCTGAACCCACTGCCCCTGTCCAGCCCGCCGCCGAAACCAAGCCGGTTGCCGAAGCCAAACCAATTACCGGGACCATCACAGAAGCGCCACCTAAGCCCGCGGCACCCGCCGCATCGCCCGCCTTTCCGACAACTGTGCCCGAGGCGAAGGCTCGCGCCGCTGCGCGCATGGAACCGCCCGCCACCTGGTCGCCGCAAGAGATCGAGATCGCGAAGGCGCGCTGCACCCAGCTTCTACACGGCATCGATGCCGTCCTCATTCCGGAGGAACCCGTCCGCGAAGGGGAGTGCGGTACGCCCGCGCCGGTTCGCGTCGTAAGCATCGGGCGCAAGCCCGAGGTCACGTTCTCGCCGCCGGCCCTCGTCACCTGCGACATGGTCGTCGGACTTCATGCGTGGCTGAAGAGCGACCTGCAGCCGCTCGCCCGTAAGCACCTCGGCGCCGAGATCGTCAAGATAGAGACGATGAGCGATTACTCCTGCCGCAATGCCTACGGGCGGGTGAAGACACGGCTTTCCGAGCATGGTCGTGCCAACGCCCTCGACATCCGCGGCTTCATCACCAGCAAAAGTGAAGCCGTGGCCGTTCTCGACAATTGGGGCATGACCTCGCGGGAAGTGATCGCCCAGGCCGCCAAGGAGCAGGCTGCCCGTCAAGCGATGACGCCACGCCCTGTCGTCGACCCCGGTCGGCCGAGCAGTCCATCGCAGCCCGCGCAACCCTCGCAAGACGTCGCGCGCGGGACCATCATCGATGGCCTCCCGCGTCCCACGATCGCAATTCCCGGCGTCGGCAACCCATCCGATTCCCCGACGAGCATGGGTTTCGGACTAAGCCGCCTGGGCGGTCCCAAGCCCGCCCAGGCAGGCAAGATCCCAGAGAAGACGGCCCCACACGCCCCCGCTGCCGCCGCTCCGCAGGCTTCTTTGCCGCAAGCGCCATTGCCCGATCCCCGCAAGACGCTGTTCCTCCGGCAGGCGCATGCCTCCGCCTGCCGCATCTTCGGCACGGTGCTTGGCCCTGAAGCCAACAATGCCCACCGCAACCACTTCCACGTCGACATGGCCGAGCGCACCACCGGCGCGTTCTGCGAATAGAAGATCTGGCAGCGCAGATGCTGCCAAACACACCCGTCCTCGCTTCAGACTTGCCAATTCTCGCTCCGCGCGGTCTAGGTGAGGCGTCAATCAAGCCTCCTGGACCAGAGCTCGATGCCAACGCGCCGCCCCTCATCCGCAACCGTGTCCGAAGCTCGTTCTGCCGCGGCCTCATCAGGCTTTCCGCATGTTCGGATGCGCCGAAACCGTCGCACGCATTGGTCGCGGCGGCTCGTCGCCGAGAATCGGCTCAGCGTCGACGACCTGATCTGGCCGCTTTTCGTGGTCGAGGGGAAGGCGACGCGCGTGCCGGTCACCACGATGCCCGGCGTCGAGCGCGTCTCCGTGGACCTGATCGTCGAAGCCGCCAGGCAGGCCGCCGATCTCGGAATTCCGGCGCTTGCTCTCTTCCCCTACACGGACCCGAAACTGCGCACCGACGATGCTCGCGAAGCCTTCAACCCGGACAATCTTGTCTGCCGCGCAACCCGTGCCGTCCGCGACGCCGGTGTCGACGTCGGCGTCATCCTGGACGTGGCGCTCGACCCCTACACCAGCCACGGGCACGACGGCCTCATGCACGGCGCCGAGATCGCCAACGACGAAACGCTCCATGCCTTGGTCAAGCAGAGCCTAGTGCAGGTCGAAGCCGGCTGCGACATCCTCGCGCCGTCGGACATGATGGACGGTCGCATCGGCGCCATCCGCCAAGCCCTCGAATCGGCCGGCCACCGCAACACGCAGATCATGGCCTACGCCGCCAAGTACGCGAGCGCGTTCTATGGGCCGTTCCGCGACGCCGTCGGCTCGTCATCCACGTTGAAGGGAGACAAGCGCACCTATCAGATGGATCCCGCGAACACCGACGAGGCGCTGGCCGAGGTCCGCCTCGACATCGCCGAGGGTGCCGACATGGTGATGGTGAAGCCGGGGATGCCTTATCTCGACATCGTCCGCCGCGTCTCGGACGAGTTCAAGGTGCCGACGTTCGCCTACCAGGTCTCGGGCGAGTACGCGATGCTGATGGCCGCTGCCGAGCGCGGCTGGCTCGACGGCGACAAGGTGATGATGGAGAGCCTTCTGGCGTTCAAGCGCGCGGGTGCAGCCGGAATCCTCACCTATTTCGCGCCGCGCGCTGCGAAGACATTGCGGGCCATGGCTTAACGCCATCGTGGCGCGCCGCCGTTACAGGTAGCTCCACCACCATTCGCGGCGGCGCTGCTTCAAGTCTGCGAATAGACGACAGACCGGATAGAGCGCCATAACGACGAGCACCCACACGCCGTAGACGACCGGCAGCGAGAACCCCCATGCGGCCGGCTTGTTGCCGGGCGCGCCGCCGATCAACCAGGCTGAGTCGCCGAGCATCGCTTGCGCCACCGCGACCGCTAGGGCGTGGATGAGAACGACGTGGGCCACGTAATAGAACAGCGGCACGCGTCCGAACGTCTCCACCCACGCCGCGATGCGTCCCGTCGCAGTCTCGAAGGCGGCAAGGAGAATGAGCCCCGGTCCGAGCGTCATCATCAAGTAGAGCAGCGACGGCGGATACTTCTCGACATTGATCACCGAAAGCGCTGTCGATAGCGCCGTTGCCTGAGGGGCCCAGGGCGCCGGATCGCCGTAGACGTTCGAGAGCCTGAGAGCGACGAAGCCCACCGTCACCGAGGCTCCGAGCAACAAAAACAATCGCCGCCGCTCAACCATCGGCCGCTCGAACTGCGGACCAAGAGCAAAACCGGCTGCCATCACGCCCACCCACGGGATCAGCGGATAGAGCACATAAAGCTTCGTCTGCGCCGAAAGCGACAGCAGCTTGGGTTCGTGCAGGACGGCCCATAGCCAGCCGGCTTTCCCGAAATCGGCAGCGTGGACGCTATCGGCCAGGTTGTGGCCAGCAATCATGACGAGGGCAAGCGCTGCCACCGCTGCGCGCGGCAGCCAGACCAACCCTGCCAGCATGACCATCGACGCGCCGATGGCGAAAATGACCTGGGCCGCGAAGAACTGCGTACCGAAGCCGAAACTCCAGGCAAATCGCACCAGCGTGAACTCGAGCACGATCAGCCAAAATCCGCGGGTGATCAGGAAGCGGCTGAGCCCGGCGGTGCTACGGCCACGGGTGCCGTAGAGATAGGCCGAGATGCCGGCAAGGAAGATGAAGATAGGCGCGCAAAAATGCGTAATCCAACGCGTCAGGAAAAGCGCCGGGTCGGCCACATCGCGCGGGTTCATACCGCTGGAGCCGAAGAAATCGCGGGTATGATCGAGCGCCATCACGATCATGACCAGCCCGCGCAGCACATCGATCGACCCAAGCCGCGGCCTAGTCCCTTGGCGTGTCGCCTCCGGGGCTCGCAGCCGTTGGTCGGCGCCGCTGCTCAACACCGGGGTGTAGTCGATGCTCAAGCCTACCCTCCAAGTGCGATCCGGGAATGCATCAGCCGGAACATCACAGCCCGGCAGCCGCGACCGCACACAGCCGGCCTTGTCACTGGAATGGGCGATTTTGAAGGAGAAAAGAAATCAATATTGTTCCCTCAGGTACTGGGTGCCCCCTAGTACGTAGCTCCCCTAGAGACCCGGCCCGCGGCGGGACGTGTTTTTGCCAGCCGCGTGCCGCCGTCGTGAGATCAGGCCTCATGAGGCCGCGGATGCGTCATTGCCGTTTACGACTTGCGGCCGGGGGCCGCCTCCGCAATAGCCTCGTCATGATACCAGCAATTCCCCGTCACGATATTCTTCGCAGGCTCATAGGCCGATGACGCAATATTAGCGGGCGTCTGAGGAAGCTGTCGGTTCTTGATCGGAAACGTATAGATTTTTGCAGTCTGGCGACGAGGTCCTTCGGTCATTGTCCCTCACCTTTCTAAAAATTCGCGGCTTGCACACGCCGTATGCCGAACGCTAATTCGACTATAGGCTAATAGATGCACTATTTTCGATCTGAATGCCTCAATTATTATCCGCTCTGCCGCAATTTTAATCACGACTTTTCGCGGCTTAATTGATTAGCATCCGCACCCGGCGCCTTCGGACGCCGCCCTGTTGAACGCGTACGCCATGGGCCGGGTTTCAGCCGATCTTTGTCGCGAATGTCGGTTTGAAGTTCAGTCTAGCCGTAGAAAGTGCGCTGATCGCAGCGCGCGCTCGTCGCGGGGCTCCGTCAAGTCGTATCCGGCTCATCGCCGCAATCCAGGAGAATCCCATGACGAAGTACAAGCTCGAGTACATCTGGCTCGACGGGTACACCCCGGTCCCCAACCTCCGCGGCAAGACGCAGATCAAGGAATATCAGCTCGTTCCCGTCGCTCGAGCAGCTGCCGCTGTGGGGCTTCGACGGCAGCTCGACCATGCAGGCCGAGGGCCGCAGCTCCGACTGCGTTCTGAAGCCGGTCCGCATCTTCCCCGACAGCGAGCGCACGAACGGCGCGCTCGTGCTGTGCGAAGTGATGATGCCGGACGGCGAGACGCCGCACCCGTCCAACAAGCGCGCGACCATCCTCGACGACGAGGGCGCCTGGTTCGGCTTCGAGCAGGAATATTTCTTCTACAAGAACGGCCGCCCGCTCGGCTTCCCCGAAGCCGGCTATCCCGGCGCCGCAGGGGCCCTACTACACCGGCGTCGGCTACAGCAAGGTCGGCGACGTCGCGCGCAAGATCGTCGAGGAGCATCTCGACCTCTGCCTCGCCGCCGGCATCAACCACGAGGGCATCAACGCCGAGGTGGCCAAGGGCCAGTGGGAATTCCAGATCTTCGGCAAGGGCTCCAAGCGCGCCGCCGACGAGATGTGGATCGCCCGCTACCTGCATGGAGCGCCTGACCGAGAAGTACGGCATCGACATCGAGTACCACTGCAAGCCGCTCGGCGACACCGACTGGAACGGCTCGGGCATGCACGCCAACTTCTCGACCGCCTATCATGCGCGAGATCGGCGGCAAGGAGTATTTCGAGAAGCTGATGGCGGCCTTCGAGGACGACGCGCGCCGACCACATCGCCGTCTACGGTCCGGACAACCACATGCGCCTGACCGGCAAGCACGAGACCGCAGTCGATCCACCAGTTCAGCTACGGCGTGGCCGATCGCGGCGCTTCGATCCGCGTGCCGCACAGCTTCGTCAACAACGGCTACAAGGGCTATCTCGAGGATCGCCGCCCGAACTCCCAAGGGCGACCCCTACCAGATCGCCTCGCAGATCCTGAAGACGATCGCTTCGGTGCCTGCGAGCGCCAAGGCCGCTGCGTAAGGCAACACGCCAACCGGCACCCCATGTGTCGGGTGGCGGAGTCGGTCCTATCGCCAATTGCGAAGCTTGTGGCGGTGATCTCCCGATCACCGCCACACTCATTTTTGGTTCGTGAAATGATCAAGGATGCGCCGATGGCGAACGTTAATCGCGACGGCTTTTCGGCAATTATAAAAGCTCAGTCGATCGCGGACTCGCGAGACGTGCGAGATATAGGTTCGCAATCTATGCAGGGGGCCGGTCGAAGAAAACTTCGCCTCCCTCACCGCTCCGCGCTTCGCTCCTTCGCGATTTCATCGAACACGGCGGCGAACTCCACGGCGCCGGGATTCTTGATGTTCTCGTCCATGCGCTTGTCGAGCGCTGCCAGCAACTCTTCCGAGGTCTTGCCCCGGACGATCGAATTGCGAGAGTAGGCAGCGCGTGAAAAGAAGTTCGGCGTCGGAACGATGCGCGCAACTCCGTCCATCATTTCGAGTCCAGTACCGGGGCCGGCGAGAATTCATCAGCTCGATCTCGTTGCCGGCCAGCTTGGTGCGCCCGGACTTGTCAGCGAGTTCCTTCAGCCCCTTCAGCTTCACGACCTGTATCCAGGGGCCGATATCACCGTCGAGGTTCAAGGCGTGGATGCCCAGGCCCTTCGGCGTGCCGGCATAGGCGACGTGCGCATCCCACGAGTGCCGGACCGAGCGGGCGTTGATCACCATCCGGCGCAACGCCGCGTGCTTCGCATTGAGTGCCTTGGCGCGGGCCGGGTCGAGCCCTGGTTGCTGCGCCATGCGCTTCAGTCGATCCAGGAAACCCGCACCGTGCTTGGCAGTCTCCTCGACCGAGTTGGCATTCAAAAGCTGTGCGTAGCCCAGCGCTGATGAGATCGGGGTGCCGGTCTTCTTGATCGGATGAATGCCCGCCTGCATGTCGGCCGTGCCGATGCCGCCGGTCTCGAGGGCATAGATCCGGACGACCTGCTCCTTGCTGAGGCCAAGCGCCAACGCCTCGCGGGCATACGCGAGCTTGAACTCGCGCTCGGACACCCGGCGCGGCTCGAAGCCGTAGGTCAGCTTGGCGCCCGCCACCGCCTCGGCGACCGTCGGGATCGGTCTCGGCGGCTCGACCGGAATGGCGCTCTTCGTTTGGAAATCCGCCCATGCCTTGGCGATCTCGGGCGGGAGCTTCGGTCCCTTGTATTCGGGCGGAAACGACAGGACGTAGTCTTGCAGCGTTAGAACCTCGGACTTGGCGCGCTTGGCACGGCGTTGCGCGCGTTTGTCCGTGACGTCGCGCCAATAGAAGTCGAGCACCGTTTCGTGATCGGCCTGGGCAGCCTGCCATTCCTCGAAAGACTGTCGCGCGCGCGGATCGAGCGTCGACGCGAACTCAACAGCCGCCCCGCTGAGGGCAAAAGCAGGCGGGCTCGGCGCGAGCATTACGGCGGCCAGCAGCATCGCCGCCAGCGCGGCGCGCACGCAAAACTTCACCCGCCTCATGTCGTCATCGCCTCCCGCAGCGCTGGAATCGGATACGTCACGCGCACTGATAGCACCCGCCGTGGCCATCCGTGCGAGCCAATAGTGGCGGGCTTGAGACCCCTGCGCCTCCTCCGAGGTCGAGCGTGCGCTGGCGCTAAATGAGCCGATGAGGCAGTCTGCACCGCCGCGGCTTGCCACGACGCGACCTCACCTTGCGAGAACCTGCGATGCATCCTCATGCCGCGCTGATCATGAGCTTCTATGAAGCGTTCCGCCTCCGCGACAGCAAGGGCATGTCCGCCTGCTATCACCCCGCCGTTGTATTCTCCGATCCTGCATTCGGCGAGTTGCGCGGCGACGAGGCGCGCGAGATGTGGGCGATGCTCTGCTATCGCGCCATCGACCTGCACGTCAGCTATTACGACGTCGTCGCCGACGACAGCATCGGACGAGCCCATTGGGATGCCCACTACACCTTCTCGGGCACGGGACGCCCCGTCCACAACAGCATCACGGCCGGATTCGCGTTCAAGGACGGCTTGATCGCGCGTCACAGCGGATCGCTTCAGCTTCTGGCGCTGGTCGCGGCAGGCGCTGGGACCGGTCGGCCTTTGGCTGGGGTGGACGCCGTTTCTCAGAGCCAAGGTCCGCGCCGACGCCCGCGCCGGGCTGCAGGACTGGGTTCGCAATGGAGGGCAAGACCACAGCCGCGATTTGTACGGCACCGTCCCGGATGCTAGTTAACACGACGGCAGGGGATCAGGACCAAGTCCGGCTGAAAGGGACCTGGCAGAGAAGATCCGGCTGAGCGAGATCAGCGGAGGGGGCACCATGAAGATGCGCATTCTCGGGGCGCTGCTGTTGGCGCTGGCTCTGTGGGCCTCGGCCCCGCCCGTCGGCCGGGCGCTCAGCCCTTCGCCGTCGACGACCGGGCCGTCTGTCGCGGGCAAGCGGTCCGAAACCTTTCCGATGAAGGTCGAGGACTTCCTGGCGGGCAAGTATCTGCTGCGCTCCGATGTGCTCCTGACACGGCGCGACTGGGATTTCTGGTCCTACATGATCCGGTGGGCGACGACTTCGCCGTTCTCGCATGCGGCACTCGTCTTCACGTCGCCGACGCAGGAGGTCGGCATCAACAATACGTTCGTCATCGAGGCCGGTACGAGCGGCGTCGCGCTGACGAACCTGCGCGACTACATCAACGACAAGAGCGAGTTCGTCGCCATCAAGCGGCTGAAGCAGCCGTGGTGGGACGAGGAGAAGCAGAATCGCATCCGCGGCCTCCTGCTCGACAACATCAAGTCCGAGTACAATTACTGGGCGATCGTCCGCGTTATCCGCAACATCTGGTTCGGAGTCGAGCGGTCGGTGCGCGGCCGGCGGCATACCATCGCCCAATTCGAGAAACGCGATTGGCGCCGGCCGAACGAGTTCATCTGTTCCGGTCTCGTGCAGTTCGGCTTCGTGGAGGGCATTTCAGAGTATGTGCTCGCCCGCAAACTGCCGCCGTGGGCCTTAAACGACGTGGTGTTCGGCCAGGACGCCGAAAGGCGTCTGATCGGCAAGGGGCGCTGGGAGCAATTGAAGGCCGAGCTCAAACCTGCCGACTACGAGGCGCTGATCGACGCGAATATCCCAGCGGCGCGCGGCGTCTTGAGCCAGGATCTCGAGTCGATCACGCCCGAGGAACTGTCGCAGTCGGCCAAGCTCGAATGGCAGTACGTCATCAAGGACGGACTGGTGCATAAGATCGCCTCGCGGGCCGACCTCGACAAGTTCATCAAGTAGGCGCCAGCCGAAGTGCGAAGGTTAGTCCCGAGCCGCAGCCGTCAGATTGCCGCCCGTGAGGTAGCTGCGCGCAGCAAGAGACATCCAGCCGCGGGACGCTCTCGGCTGCGCATCCGAGACTTTCAGTAGCCGGTCCGCGATGGCCTGCAACGCATGGGTCAGATGCTGGGTCTTTTCCTTCGACATCCAAGTCAGCCGCACGTTCTTGTGCACGATCTCGCCCGGCTTGCCGAGGCAGCCGGCGATACAGATGATGTCACCTGTCGGGGGCACGTTTTCGACGGGCTCGTCGAAATCGGACGACGGCCCCGAGGTCGGGATCATCTCCGACCTTGTTTCAATCTTCGATACCTTGCGCGGAATCACCTGCACGATCGTGGGCTTGTCGCCGCATCCGGCCATGCAGATGATCACGTTGCTGTCGGGATGCGCGGCGAGCAGAGGTTTCACGAGCTTGTGCTCATCCGGCACGATGTCGTCGAGCTGCTTATCCTTGATCGTCGCCCGCTCGCGCTCCGCGGCAAGGGCGCCGGCGCTCCGCTGCAATAGAAAGCGTTCGGGCTTTGCCACTTCGGCAGCTCGGGGCTTCAACGGGGCCGGCGTCGGCTCACTCGCTGGAGCCGTTTCAGCGGTCGATTCGGCAACGGGAGCGGACTTGATCGGCAGCCGTTCTGATTTCGAGCCGGTGCCCGTGCGCAATTTAGGCGCGGGGCGAGGCTCGGTCGCGACGGATGGCTGAACCGGCTCGTCAGGACGGAGGGCACCCCGGTCTACGGGTGCGGCCGGGCTCGCGTTGGGCTTCAAACGATCGGGTCGCGGCAGCTCGACCGGGCTCGGATCGGCAACCGGTGGCGTCAGAATTTCGCGCTGTGGGTAAACCGCGCCATCAGCTTCGGCGCCAGCTGCTTCCGGTGCCGGTTTCGGCTTGAAACGGTCGGATGCGGCTACGGGAGCCGCACCCGGAAAGCGGGCCCGCGCATCGCTCGGCGCAAAATCATAGGCGGTCCTCGCCTTGCCTTCCGGCTCGGCAACCGCCGCAGCCAGCGGCAACGCTGCGCCGATCAGGCCCAGCAGCACTCGGTGCGACGCACTCAGGAGGCTCGACATTTTGCGCTACTCGACCAAACCAAACCAAACCAAACCAAACAATGATCCGATCACATCAACTTGTCTGAAATTCCCTAACCAACTCTTGCCCGCGGCTCGGTCGACGTCATTTGCGTTCATTGCGACGGGGTGCGGCTGCGTTCAATGCGGGTAAACCAATTACCGCGGCGCTCGCTGCGCGGTGTCTTGTTCTTGGCTTCAGGCTGGGGGAGCGGTGCGGCCGTTTCCCAATCATCCGGCGCGGGCGTCGCGTCCTGCAACTTGCCGTCTGTGCGCGCGACGGCGGCCGCCGCCGCAGCTTGGATTTTGCGTTGCATGTCGGCTGCAGCAGGAGACCGGTAGCGGCGAGGGGCGCTGTCATAACAGCCCGCCACACATTCGATGGTGGCTGCCGATGCCGGCATGGCTGCGTCCGCGGGTGCGTCGTCGGTCCGCGCGGCGGTGGGGATCATTTCGCCGCCCGTTTTGATGACCCTGGCCTTCGGCTCGGCGTAGACGATGCCTACATCGTTCTTGATGCAGCCGCCGACGCACACGACGATGCTGTGATCGGGGAAGCCCTCGACTTTGAATCCGGTCCCGGTCGCCCGCTCGTCCTCGAGCAAGCTCTTGGCGCGTTCGGCATAGTAATCAGGCACCGGTGGCGGCGAGTTGATCGCGCGTTCGGCCTTGGCCGGGACTGCCGTGATCCCGGGAATGTCCGCCGTGGCGGCCCGAGAGGTTTCGTCCGAGGCCTGAGTGCTGGTGACGGGCGTTTCGGCCGTTTGCGAGGCCGGCGCTGCGACCTCCGGAGGGGCCGACGCCGGCACCGTTTCCGACATGGCTGGCTCGGCCGTCTTGGCATCGGTCGCAGCCGGCTCTGCCGCTGCAGCCTTGGAGGCTAGCGGCGTTGTCTGAGGCGCAGGGGTCGCTGTGGTCGCTGTGGTGTCGCCGGAAATGTCGACCTTCGTTCTGGCAGTCTCTCCCGCTGCCGTCGTTCCGACCTCGACCGCCGTCGGCGAAGTCTTCTCCTGAATGATCGGTGACAGCGCTGTTCCTGCCGGCCCGGCGGTGGTCGATGCTTCCAGCCTCATCGGCTCGGACCCGGTGGGCGACGCGGCATTCGGCACCTGCGCTTCCCGCATGGCTTCAGCCACGAGAATTCCGGCTTCCGCTCCCGCTGTCGCATCCTCGATGGCGATCTGAATTTGGGCGGTCGCAAACGAGAAGCCTGCCACCGGTTGCGGCTCTGGCTGACCCTCAGCGGCTACGGCCGCGGCGACACTGCCCTCCGCCGCCATGTCCGCGATTTCCAGCCGCGCTTCCGCAAACGACGGCCAAGGCTGGGCGTCAGCCTCGAGTTCCGCGGCACGTGTATCGGTCGCCGCAAATAGGCATGCGATTGCCGTGCATAGGCACAGGAGCGGCCCGAAACCGTCCCTCCGCAAAGCGAATTCGCCCCCCGCTTGCTCATAGACACACCACTTGATGCAACCCACCCGCCTGAAATCTCGCACCCGCCGGTAAACGAAGCCTTGCGGGGCGACGCCCGATTTGAAACACTCGGGCGTCAATCGGTTGCGCGCCGCCAGTGAGCATCGGGGGTCTCGGCATTGATCAGCTTCACGGAGGCCGGCGGGATGGTTGCCGCCGGCATCGGTATCGAGCGAACGCGAGCGCGCGCGATGGGTGCAAGGGGGCGTGTCACGATGACCGCCACTTCCGGATCCGTCAGTGGTCGCAATTGCGGTACGATCGGATCCGGCGTCGCGGCGGCGCGAACCGTTTGCGGCTCCTCCACCGTGCCGCCGAAATAGCCAGCGATGCAGGGATCAGTCTTTTTCGCCAACTCCAGCGCGCCGAACTCTACGTAAGCGATGCGGCCGTTTTCGCATAGGAAGGCTTCACTGGCGCTAGCCGGAGACGCGGCCGACAACGCAGCAAGAGCGCCAATGACGGAGACCAGAAGCATTAGCGGCGACATGAAGCAGCATCCCTGAAGCGCGTGGACGAGAGCGCGTCACGTTATGGAACACTGCTTTAGAATTCGTATGCCATCGAACATCATCTGGACCGCGCCGTAATCGCCGCATCAGTGGAGCGCAGGATAGCGCCAATATTCGCCACCTTTTGCCGTTTTCACCCGCTGTAGAATGGGGATGCGCTTGTCGGGCGGCCGCTCGCCGGTCTGGATCAGCAAGCCGATGTCGTTCAAGAGCGCATGACTTTCGGCATAACCGGAATGATTGAGGGCAAAGCCATCCGTGCCGGTTGCCGTCACGTCGATGGTATCGATGCCGCTGAGGACGAGCGGACCGGACTGAGGAACGTCACCGGCGCGCGGTACGCCGCCGTGGAACCGCCGCGAGACAGTGAGCGCATGGTCGTTGGCCGCAGCGTAGAGCGTGACGCCGTTGGCAAAGCCGGCGACAGCCTTGGCCAGATTCTCGAAGTTGTCGCGATCCACGTCCGGTGCCGCGAGGATGATCTGGTTGATGGCGATCCCCGCGCGACTGGCCGCCTTCAAGTCCTTTAGTGCCGCAAGCAGCGGACCGTTGCCCATGCTGTGGGCGATGATCGACACCGACTTCGCGCCGGTCTCGGCCACCACCATCTCCAGGAATTCACGCAGGTACGGCGCGGACTGGGCGGCGCTCTCGTGATCGTAAGTGTAACTCGCCATTTTGCCGACGGAGGGCCAACTGAACAGGAACGGCACGCCGTCGAACTTCAGATCGTAGGCGATCTGTGCGGTTCGGTAGACGGCATAGTCGAAGGCCGTGTTGTAGCCATGCACGAAGACGACCGCGTGATCCTTGAAGCTTTGCGAGCTCTGCAGGCGCTCTGCGACCTCCGCCAAAAACTGCTCTCGCGATAGCACCTTGATCTCTCGCATCGTGAAGTGACGCTTCGGGTCCTCGTCGATGCCGGCGATCTTCGCCTCGATGAACGGCAGGTGCATCGCCCAAGGGCGCTCGATTTGCGGGACTTGATGGGCGCGCGGCACAGTCACCAGCGCCCGCCCCAGTTCCAGCCGGCGGCCACGTTCGAAGCCATATTGCACGCGTTTGGCGCCCGGCTCGCTCGCTCGGTCGGTGCCATAGAACACCGGGACCACGTCCCAGTCGCCATTCTGCGGCGCTAATGAGCGCGGCTCCGGCGCTTTCGCTTCCGAGCGAGCAGGCGGCGGCGGAGGCGGCGATGCCGCTTGCGGAGCGGCCGCAATCGGTTCGGGCACCCGATGGGTCACGCGCGGTGCCAGTTGGGACGCCGGAAGCGCCGGTTCGATCCGTGCCTGCTGCCGGTCGCCGTCGAATTCACGCCGGGCGTCGCCGAACGTCAGGATGACGGCACCGAAACCCACGGCCACGATCGCCGTCAACACCGCACCGATCGTGATTCGGGCCAGTAGCGGGAGTCCGCCCAGTCCCCGCCACGCGTAGAAGAGCACCACCACGCCAGCGAACGCGATGAGGGCATCGGCGACGAAAAGGTGCGGCTCGTGGGTCGGCGGCATCAGGATAAAACCTTGGAATTTCAATACGCTTCTGCCTGAGACCGCGGCAGGCGGACACCCTAGGCAGGCACTCCGAAGCTGACAACAACGACCGCTCGGGAAGCCTAATCCGAAACGTGCTCGCCACGCACCCCGCCCGGCCCCATTGGCAGAAGGGCACGGCTTGAGTATTCAACGCCGGCTTGTCCGGTCTATGGCGGCCCCCCGCCGTTGCAGCTTTCTCTCATGCGAGGCGAACCAGAATGTCGAAGCACCACACGCGGCGCGCCGGCCTCAGCATCGCCGAATACGCTGCCGGGGTTCGCGCCGGGGACCGCACCGTGCTCGCTCGCGCCATAACGCTGGTTGAAAGCACCAAACCCGAGCATGGCCGCCAAGCGCAGGAACTGCTGCAGGACCTCCTGCCCTCTACCGGTGGCGCGCTGCGCCTCGGCATTACCGGCGTGCCCGGCGTCGGCAAGTCCACGACTATCGACCAACTCGGTATCAACCTGGTCGATGCCGGCCACAAGGTCGCGGTTCTCGCCGTCGATCCCACGTCGCGCCGCACCGGCGGCTCCATTCTCGGCGACAAGACGCGCATGAGCCGGTTGTCACAGGCTGAAAACGCCTTCATTCGACCCTCCCCCACCTCCGGCACCCTCGGTGGCGTGACCCGCAAGACGCGCGAAACCATGGCCCTCGTGGAGGCAGCCGGCTTCGATGTCGTCATCGTCGAGACGGTCGGCGTCGGCCAATCCGAGACGGCAGTCGCCGACATGGTCGACTTCTTTCTCGTACTCCTGCTGGCCGGCGGCGGCGATGATCTGCAGGGGATAAAGAAAGGCATCATCGAAATTGCCGACATGATTGCCATCAACAAGGCGGATGGCGACAACAAGACCCGGGCCGAGCGAGCCGCCGGTGAATATCGCGGCGCGCTTTCCATTCTGACGGCGCGGTCGGCGACCTGGCATCCGCCGGTCGTCACTATTTCCGGCGCGAATAACATCGGCCTCGATCACTTATGGGCGCAAATCGAAAGTCACCGGTCGAAGATGACGGCCACCGGCGAGTTCCAGGCCCGCCGTCAGGATCAGGCCGTCAATTGGATGCGAGATATGTTGGAAGACCGCCTGATGAGCGCGCTGAAAGCCAATCCCCGCGTGGCCTCCGAACTGCCGGGTCTCGAGACCGCGGTGCGCCAAGGCTCCCTGATGCCGACTCTCGCCGTCGATCGAATCATGGAGATGATGGGTTTGGCGAAATAACGCTTTTATCATATCCCAACCGGCATAATGTCCGAGTCCGGTAGACCTTTCTGCGCGGTCAATTAATCCATTCAGATTTGCTTCAATAATAATCCCCACTCCAAAGAATAAATTCAAACTTGTGCGTTATTCTGTGCACATGGGGATTTGTGCACGTGGGGAGGGTCATTTCTAATCGAGGGCCATGTTGGTAACAGTCATGCGTCAGAAAACTCCGATTTTTAAGCTTGCGAATTCCGTTCCCTCCCCCGCTCAACAAACACCGGCGATTGTGCCGGGCGTCCGACCCCAGCCGGCCCAGTCGCCGCTGGTCCATTCGTGCTCGCGGCTCGATGTCATCCGCGCCGCGGTGGCCGAGAACATAGCGCAATGGCATGCGGCCACCCCAAGCGAGCGCCCAGGGGTACTGATGCGGCTTCGCATCGCGCAGGACCAGATTGCCACCTTGAGGCACACTCATCCCCGGATGACAGCGACGCCGTCTCGACACGCCTGGGTGGATGACTGGACCCCCGAAGAATAGCCGCCGTCGAAGGGTGGTAAAAGCGCAACGCGACACAACCGCGGCGCGAGCCGAAACAGAACTTCGCTCGCGAGTAACTATAGCTTAGCCAGTTTCAGACATAATGCCCCTGCATCGGCGTGCCGATGGTCGCATTCGAAGCCCGCATCAGGTTGAGCCTGCCGGAGACATTCCAATGGCGAAGATTTCCCAGCCACACGAGCGGCGCCAATTCGGCCGGCGCGGCGTCTGCCTGCATGGCTGGATCTGCGTCGAAGGCCGTCCCAGGCTCTCCTGCCAGGTCCGCGACCTCTCCGTGGCTGGCGCTCGCCTCGAATTGGACGTGCCCGCTTGGCTGCCGTTCAACTTCCGCCTCGTCATCGACGCCAGCCGCTTTGCCGCCGACTGCGAGATAAGGCACCAGCGTGACAATGGCGTCGGGGTCAGCTTCGTGACGCGGCAGACCGCTCTCGAGCCTGTCCAGAATTGGACCGTCGACGACCTCGCACCCTGGAAGGGTTTGGATTAAGGCATCGGCCGACTTGAAACGGTCCGCCTTGCCGTTGCCGGCAACACCTCCCTATCTTGGGTGATGCGTAACCGCCGCCCTTCAATACTCGTCACAGGCTTCGGGCCGTTCCCCAGTGTGCCCGTCAACGCGACCGTCCGCCTTGTGGCCGAGATCGGCGCCGCGGCGCCTGCACGCTTTCCAAACCATCGCTTGGTGACTGAGGTCCTTCCGACGGAGTGGCACGCTGCCCCGCGACGGCTTAGCGCCCTCCTTACGGAGCATGTCCCCAGCGCTGCCGTGCACTTCGGGGTCTCTCAAAGCGTCACCGGCTTTGCCGTCGAGCGACTGGGCCACAACGCTTGCCGCCTCGCACTCGACGCCGCCGGTGCTCTGCCCGCCGCCGATGTGTTGCATATCGACGGTCCCGCTCATCGGGAGACCCGCCTGCCGGTCGCTGCAATCGTGAGCCGCCTTACCGCCCTGCGGCTGCCCGTCTCGATCTCGGAGGATGCCGGCCGCTATCTCTGCAATTCCGTGCTCTATCATTCGCTCGCTCAAGCCGAGGCCGGCAAGGTTGCGGTCGCCGGCTTCGTTCACATCCCGGCTGCGATCGGCAACCACCCCGGCGCGGCGCTGAGTTGGGCCGATGCTGTTCTTGGCGCATTGGAGATCATCTCAGCGACCGTCGATGCGGCCGCTGCCCACGCGTCGGAGCACGCGTTGACCGGCCGCTAACCAAACGCCGCACGCGAAACCGCAGGCTCATCAAATCGCAATCCCCTCCCCACTACCCTCCCCGCACGCTGACCGCCGAGGAGCCGATGCCGCCGTTTGATCGCCGATCCATGCTCGCTACCGGTTTCACGGGACTTGGCCTGACCGGGCTTGGCGTCGTTCGGTCCCCTGCTGCCGAAGCGGGCAGCCGGCCCAGGCCGGATAGCGTCCGAGCTGCCGCCACTTTACCCGCCGCCGAGACCGGCCTCGCACCCGGCACCGAGCGCGATCAAACTGCCGCCTTGCAGGCTGCCATCGACCGCGCCTCCGAAAGCGGGGCGGCGGTCGAGCTTCCGCCCGGCCGTTTCCACATCGGCGCCGTTCAACTGCGACCGGGCACGCGCCTCATCGGATCGCGCCGCACGTCTCGGATCGTTTTCACGGGCGGCATGAGCTTCCTCTCCGCCACCGGCGCCGACGACATCTGGCTCGAAGGGCTGGTTCTCGACGGCGGCGGCCGGCCGCTGATGGGCGAAACGACCGGGCTCATTTCCCTCACCCGCTGCCGCAGCGTCACGCTGCGCGATCTCGCTATTGAGGCCGCCGGCACCGACGGCATCGTGCTCACCGGCTGCTCCGGCCGCATCCGCGACTGCGCCATCAGCCTCGCCCACCGAACCGGGATCCGCAGCCTCGACGCCAATCCCGCGTGGGGCGGCCTCGACATCGACCACAACGTCATCGCCGACTGCGGGGATAACGGCATCCAGGTCTGGCGCTCGGAGCTCGGCGAGGACGGCACCCGGGTCGCCAACAACCGCGTCGAGCGCGTTCGTGCGGCCTCCGGCGGATCGGGCGAGAACGGCAACGGGATATCGGTATTCCGCGCCGCCGGCGTTCTCGTCACCGGCAACCGCATCGCCGATTGTGCCTATTCCGCAATCCGCGGCAATGCCGCGAGCGACATCCAGATGGTCGCCAACTCCTGCACCCGGCTCGGCGAGGTTGCCCTCTACGCCGAATTCGGCTTCGAGGGCGCGCTCATCTCCAGCAACCTGGTCGATACCGCCGCCACCGGCATCTCGGTCACGAACTTCAACGAAGGCGGGCGGCTAGCGGCAATTCAGGGCAACCTGATCCGCAACCTGTTCCGCCGCGAGCACGAGAAGGAGGACAAGCGCGGCGAGGGCATCGGCGTCGAGGCAGACGCCGCGGTCACCGGCAACACCATCGAAGGCGCGCCGACCGCCGGCATCGCCATCGGCTTCGGCCGTTACATGCGCGACGTCACCGCCACCGGCAACCTGATCCGCAACTCCCGCGTCGGTATCACCATCGCCTCCGACCCTGCGGCCGGCCCCTGCTTCATCTCCGGCAACATGATTTCGGGCAGCCGCGATGGCGCCATCCGCGCCTCAGACCACGGCCGCCTCTTCGGGCCCGATCTCGCCAAGGAGCCTACGGTCGGCCGCGTGACGATCACCGGCAACGCCGCCGTATGAACGGAGGGCGTATGAACAGGCGCCAATCTATCGGCCTACGCAACCAGCCGTTTCACTTTTGCAAACCGGCTGAGGCTCAGCCAAATATCCATTTTGCTTTCGAGTTGCCGGTTTCCCGTTGCTTTGAAACGCCCTTCATCCTTGGCGCGGGAAATCGGGATGTATCCCATCCATATTTCCGTCATCGTACGCAAATCCGTCGATAAATAGAGGTCCACGTCGAAACCGGGATCGACCGAGCACAGGTCGACCTGTCCGTCCGGCATGACGATCAACCACCAATTGCGCGTTGCCGGCGGTTGATCGCCGAAAATGACCTGGATGATCGAGCGACCCGGCGGCATCGGCGTCGGATCGATATTGCGCCGCATATCCCACATCAAGAGATTGACGTCGAGGTTGCGCAGCGACGCTTCGGTCTCGATCCAGCGGTGGCCCCAAACGCCGACCGCCATGATGACCGGTTCGAGCTCGCGTCCCGAGTCCGACAGCGCGTATTCGAACAGGTCCGCTTCGCCGGCCATTCTGCGGCGAACCACGATCCCCGCAGTTTCCAGATCCTTCAGACGCTTCGACAACAACGCCGGCGACATGCGCGGTACGCCCCGCCGCAGCTCGTTGAACCGTGTGGAGCCGGCGACAAGCTCGCGCAGCAGCACCATCGTCCATCGGGCGCACAGAATTTCGGCGGCCATCGCCACGGGACAGAACTGATTATAGCTGCTCTCGCTCATCAGGCGCCTCCTAGTCGCAAATCCGGATTGCGGGCGCAACCTAGCTGCGAAAGCCTGAAAGGCTCCAGTTCAATTTCTATACCGGGGGAGATTCATTTCGTGAACTGGCTCGATCGCCGGCAGTCTCGTAAATGCACTTCCGTCGCGCACCGGAATAACCCTGACGCGGCAAAACTTCGAGCAACTGTCCCGAAAAGGAGTCCTCATGCCCCTCGTCGATATTCAGCTCATCGAAGGCGTTTTCGATCAAAATCAGAAACAGGAAATGATCCGCAAGGTCACCGATGCCATGGTGGCGATCGAAGGCGAACCCATGCGCGGCGTCACGTGGGTTCGAGTCCTCGAGGTGCCGAGCGGGCAATGGTCGATCGGCGGCAGGACGCTCACCGCCGCGGACGTGAAGGCGATCCGCGAGAAGTGAGCCGGGGCGCCCGGCGGCCTCCCCCCACCGCCGGGCGCCCGATTTCGGTCGGCAGAATGCACAAGGACATTATGCTAGCCGCGATCCAACATCACGCCAAAACGGCCGTCCTTGCTCCACTTGACCGTCCCGGTGACGTCACGGCCGTCATCGAGGGTCAAGCGCACGGCCTCGTCAACCCCGGCAGAGCCCAGTAAGCCGATCCCCGATTCCGAGACGTCCGTGACGACGACCTCCTGCGCTCGCCCGGCGACGATCGCAGTCGCCGACTGCCGCAACCGCGCACGTTTGCTGCGGCGGCGTTCGGCCCATCCGGGGATGGAAACGTAGCCTTCGGTGTCGACACAGGGCGCTTCGCCAACGGAGACCGCCTTGAGGATCTCCGTCGTGCGAGCCTGCTTCACGCTCACGGATCGCATGGCGTCTCTGTCGAGCACGCGGCCGAAACTCGCGCCGAGATCGACCGCTGCTCCGGCAACACGGCGCCAAGCGTCCGACAAGATTTCAAGGTACGCGCCGCCATCCTTGAAGTCAGGCGAAATGCGCGAGTGGAAGCACTGGGTCAGTTTGCGGGCGACATCCAGGCGCGTTGCATAAGTCTGCAACTCGTAGCCGAGCGCGATCTCGTTCCCGTTGGCGATGAAGCGTTCGACCGAGCTCATGAAATGGGCAGAATGCGCTGGCGTGAACGCCAGGAGATCCGCGCCCGACAGCGCCACCGGAAGCCCCAGTTCAAGGGCGTTCGCGATACTGCCGACGACAGCGACGAGCACGCAAACACTCGCCAACTCAGAATCGAGCTGGGCAATCAACTGCGCGTCGAAGAATTGACCGCGGCCCTCTTTCTTCCGGTAGACGGCTTCCCAGACTGCAACGTCATCGGCGAGACCACAAAGATCATCCATTTCGGCCAACTCGTTTCTCTTGTCGCAAGAACGGCAAGTCAACAGCCGGTCTCCGCCGCTTTGCGCGGCAAAGACGACAAGCAGTGCTTTTGACTTGAAGAGGGTCGCCGCTGCGAGCGGCTCAAGCCGGTTCGAGCCCGGCACGACAAGGTGACATCATATCGATTGGCGCGCGCATGAGCTGCCGCCAACAGTCGTCGACTGCACCTTACGGCCTGCGCATCCAACGAACGGTAAACAATGTAGGCGGCTTTTTTCGAACCGCGAACAATTGGCCGTCTTCAATCGAAATTTAAGCGCTTTGTATTTAATCATATGACTTATGGCAGTACGGGTCCGGCAAGCGGGTCCAGCCAAACGGGTTATGAGGGCCCAAGTCGCATGTCCATCGCGTCGAATGTTTCCTGCAATTCAGCAACGCTTGCCAGCGTGGAGCCTGCAGTGGCCGCCGCGACCGTCCCCTCGCTCACAACCGGGACTCGAGTGGCGAACGGCACGGGGCGTTGGTCTCGCCGGCGCGCTGTCGACATCGTGGCGGCAGTGGATCTTGCCGCTGCAGTCATGGCTGGAATCCTGCCCGCGCTCATTCTCGATCTCGGCGAGTCTGCCACTCTCGATTGGCGCCACATCGTGCAGGCCAGCATCGTCGGCGCGGTCCTCACGCTCATTTGCCTCACCGCGCGCAACACTTTCGATCCCGCGCGCATCCACGACTTTGCAGTCGCCCCGAAAGCCTTGCTGTGCGATATCGCCATCGGTGTGTGCCCGGTCTCCGGTCTTGCGCTGCCGTCGGGACTCGACGGCGCCAATTGGTGGCTCTGGCACGCGATCTGGATCGGAGCGGGCAGCGCCTTCCTGGTCGCTATCCATGCGGGCGCGCATGTCGCGCTCGTCAGCTTCACCGCGGCTGGCCGCTTCGATCGCCGCGTCGCCATCTTCGGCGCCGGCCCGATTGCTTTGCAACTCCACGATTACATAGCAGGCCACGATCACGGCGTGCGCTTTGCGGGCCTCTATGATGACCGTGGCATCGACCGCGTCGACACGCTCGGCCTTACGATTGCGGGCAAGCTCTCCGACATGATCGAAGCAGCCCGAGGCGGAGGTATTGACCAGATCGTGATCGCGCTGCCCCAACTTGCTGATCGGCGAATTGCTGACATCGCGCAGAAATGTGATGGACTGCCTGCCACCGTGCACATCGTCACTCATCTCGCTTCCGACATCATCGGCGAGGTTCGCGCCACGACTGTCTCTCGGATCGGGCCGGTCGGATTGCTCGACATCTATGGCAAGCGTGCGTCGATATGATAGAAATTAGTCACGGTCAGTGCACTCTGACCGCGAACGATTTTCACTTCGCCGACTGCCTCTTGATTTTGGATGGCATTGAAACAATTCTTTACGAAAGCGTAAGGTTTCCGTCTCACCGAGCTTCTCTCAGCAACTGTGCTCTGGCCGACAAGGCGGAAACGGGCTGTGTTAGGCAGCGTACAAAGCATAACGATTCAGTGTTGATTCGCATAATCTTGCGGCGCAATATTGAATGAAGCTTTGTGAAGCGTGCTAATCTTCGGCGAGGAACATGGCAACCCTTGTGCCACCGCAGATAGGTTCCCGCATAATGAAGCCGATCGAAATCAATCCCGACCACCGGCGCAGCCCGTTGCGCGGCCTCTCCGGTGCCGTTCTCGTTGCTGATGACCACGACATTGTTCGCTTCGGTTTGGTTCAGCTGCTGCGCGCGAATGTGCACGGCTTGAATGTGCTCGAAGCGCCGACATTCGCCGTCGCACTCGATCTGTTGAGCAACCCCGAAGTCTCCATCGTCATCATGGATCTCGACATTCCGGGCCTGACCGATACCAACGCCCTGGTGGCCATCCGGCAGCGGCGGCCCGACGTAAAGCTGCTCGTTTTGACTGCCTCGGAGTCGCGAGAGGACATGCTGAACGCCTTGCGGGCCGGAGCGCACGGGTTCATCACCAAGCGGGAATCCGGCGACAAGCTGCTCGCGGCGCTGCAGCAGGTGATCGATGGGCAGATTTATGTGACGCCGTTGCTTGCTGTCCCGGCCACTCCGCCGCCCAGCGAGCAGGTCCAAGGGTCCACCGCGCCACCCCGCAAGGTGAAACTGACGCCACGTCAACGGCAGTTATTGCCGCTCCTCGCACAGGGCCGCTCCAACAAAGAAATAGCCAACCTCTTGGGCATGTCGGTCAGCACCGCCAAGTTCCACGTCGCCAGCATGTTGCGGACGCTGGACGCCAATAATCGCGCCGAAGCAGCCGGCAAAGCGACCCGCCTGCTTCAATCCGGGATACTCGATTGAAACTGATGACGGTGGTCCGCGGGCACGGCCGACGTTGTGACCGCCGCTAACGGAAGCCGGAGGTCTACCACGACCACGCCGTCTGCCCCCGCCGCGCCGTCGAGTTCGCACCCCAGGTTCGTGGTCAACGCCCGCAATAGCCCAAGCCCGGTCTCATACTGCAACTCCGAAACCTTGCTCGAAGGGCCGCCCTTTACCGGAATGAACGATCGTTCGAGAGCCGTACGGGGAGGCACGGTGCCCTTCGCCGTGAACCGCAGCGTCAGCCAGCCGGCATGACTGGAACCCTCGATGGCCACGGGTTTCGCTTCGGTCAAATAGCGTACGTTTCGGATCACGGCGCGCACGATCTTCACCGTCAGCGGGAAATTGGCGCGGATCTTCGTCTTCGGCGCAACCCCCAGCGAGCGCGGCAAGCCCACCAACTCGTTCTTGCGCATTTTCAAGCGGACGTTGTCGAACAGCTCGCCGACCGGGAATGCAGTAGCCTCCGTGTCGCTCGTATCCGATTCCGTGCGAAAAACGTCAGATAGCGAATCGAGCATTACCTCGAGACAACCCACCGCGCTGCGCATCACGTCGGCAATTTCGCTCGCGGCCTCGTCCCGCGGCAGGCGCGCCAAACTGTCGAGCATTAGGGAGAGTCCGTGCAGCGGCTGCCGCATGTCGTGCATGGCGGCTCCGAGAACGCGAACCTCGCGAGGTTTCCGGACGGGACGTTTGCTCTTTCGCGGCATCGAACCCCCCACTCACCCACACTGGCGCCACATCGAGACGCGCTCGGAACAGGTTTCGCAAGCTGACCACCCGACTAGGCCCGAATGTCAACCTTCCGGACCAAATTGTCCCGTGGACACATTCGCGTTACTTGTGGATTCAATTCGTTTGATTATCGAGCATCGCTTGCGGTTGAGCTGCGCGACCAAGGCTGATCTGGCGAGAGGCTACTCGGCGGCGGGAGCGTTCAGCGAAGGCCCGGAAAGGATTGCGCAGAGGGCTACGGCCGTCCTTTCCGGGTCTCGCGTCGGATTTAAGTCGTCGGATTAAATCCAGGAGCCGTCAGTCGAGGCGGCCACCCCTTCCATTCAACCGAGAACTGTTCGAACTACCCCCGCCGGGCTCCACCCCCCGGACGAAGGCGGGGTAAAGTCCCGGGCCAACCGCTCCCCCCTCGGGTCGCTCGGGACCGCGCCCCGCTCCTTCAATGGAGCGGGGCCCTCGCGCCCGATCAATCTCGTCAGTTCGCTTGGTCAGCCGCGGTATCGTTGGCCGTCAGGTCCGCGCGGATCCCACGCAAAAGTTTCAGCAGCAGGTTGGCGCGGAACGGCTTCGGTAATACGCCCGCCGCCATTCGCGCCACGGCTCCTTTAGGGGTGCGCCCGGTGACGATCACGACGGGCCGGCCGCTACAGTGAAGCTCCCCGATGAGGCCGTCAGCCGCCAGGCCGTGGAGGTCCAAATCCACGATCGCGACATCGAAATCCATGGCGCGCGCCGCGTCCGTCGCCTCGGCCAGATTTCCGAGCGGCCCGATGACGGCGATATCCATATTCTCGAGCAGCGACTTCAAGCTCGAAGCTACGATCCAGCTATCCTCGACGACCAGCACCTTGAGGCCACTCAGCGGAAGCCACTCGACATCCCTGCCGGAATTCGGCGTCTCGGCACAAATCGCCATCGCTACTCCTCCGACGCGCACGCTCAAGCTAGACCCTAGCCGCCACGCGCCGGCAGGTAAACATCCTTCGGCGTGGCGCGACACCCGCCGTCAGCTCCTATACATCCTCACGAGACGTAAATTCCGACTGCCAAGTTGGCATGGTACGCGATGCTAGGAACGGCGCGGCTCTCAACGTTTTTGTACCCGCAGCACCTGCCAAGTTGGCAGAAATGCACTCGTCACCAGCACACACCCGGCACCCCATCCGCCCATTCAATAGATTGAAAATAATAGAGTATTAGCGACAGCCTCGGTCGTGGCACGAGTGTTGCTCTCTATTAACCATCGCATGCGCCGCCGATGACGCTAGAGGATGGTTTGGATGCACTGCTTCGAGGATCGGATTTCGAACTGCCGCGCCGCGCTGTTTGGCGCATCAGTTGCACTTGTTTGCGCGGCTTTCTCCAGCGTTGCTGCCGCTGAGGGCTACGTGGCGGGTGTTACGCCCTCCCAGCGGCCCACCAGCGCGCCAAAGCTGACGAAATTCGAGAAGACTTCCGCGTGGCTGCCTTGGGCCGCACGCGGCGTGAGCGAGCCTCGCCCGGCCTCGCTCAAGTTTCTGGATGATCAAGGGGCTTGGTACACGCCCTTCAGCCTGAGGGGCATGCCGGGGCGCTACGACATTCGCGGATTGCACGCGCTGCCCCAGCAGGCCGGCGCGGCTGCCCGCGCCAACTGAACTCCACAAAATCCCGAAGGTCGCGGGGACTTCAATCCACGGCAAGGCCTCGTCTGCAGCAATGCGGACGGCCGGGGAATTCAAACAACTTCAGGAGAACTACGATGTCCAAGATGCTCAAGATCGCGATCGTTGCCGGTGCCATGGCTCTCGCTGGCGCTGCGTACGCCCAGGACAAGAAGCAGGAAGGCATGGGCGGAATGGGTGGCATGGGCGGCATGGGCGGCATGTCTGGCCAGCAGGGCATGGGCGGCATGGGTGGCAGGCATGGCCGGCGACAAGGGTCAGCAGGGCATGGGCGGAATGGGCGGCATGGGTGGCATGGGCGGCGAGAAGAAGTAAGCCACACCTAGCGCACTAATCCCGGGCCGCGCGCACTCAGATCAAAGCGTGCGGCCCGGGACACTTCATTTTCAAGCCGCACGCAGCTTTCCGTCACTTACCGGGAATTCGTCATCATGGAACGCGGGCCATCCGGACCCAACGACGGTCATCGCAAGGCCACTGTAGCCATCCTCGCCCTGCTAGGCGTTCTTTCGCTTCTGTTATGGCGGATGACTTGGTCGCCCACAGCCTCGAGCCAGGCAGTCGCGCAGGTCCAGGGCATCAAACCGGCGGACGAGAAGGGCAAGCAGGCCGTCGCCGCTCTTCGCGCCATCACTGATTACCAAGCCGCCAAGTGGCATCCGATCCACTTCAAGCCGCAGATCGACAGCGCCACCGATGCGCAATGCCTCGCCTGCCACGGCGAGGTTTTGTCGTCCAAGGTCCGCGCCACGGCGCCGGCCGGCAACAAGGCGCAGACCGCGATCGCTTGGTACCAGACGCTCGACACCTACAAGGGCGATCAGGAAACGTTTCACGCCCGCCATCTCACCACTCCGATGGCACGCGAATTCATGAACCTGAAGTGCACGTTCTGCCATCAGGGCAACGATCCGCGCGATGAAGCGCCGGGCTCGAGTGCGACGACGACGCCGCTCTCTGCGGGGGGCGCGCCACTGCGCAAAATGGTCGATGCCGGCAGCACCTGCTTGCTATGCCACGGCCAGTTCCCGGCGGCCAACATGGGTCTCGAGGGCAAGTGGTCGGAGCTGCGCGAGGGCATGGAATCGGCCGAGTCGCCGAACGGGTGTCTCACCTGCCATGCCGAGCAGTTCCGCACAAATCGCCATCAGGTCAACTACTTGAACGCCAGCGCCATCGAGGCGGCTGCCAAGACCAACGCCGACCTCTGCTACGGCTGTCACGGCGGACGGTCCTGGTATCGCATCACTTACCCCTATCCGCGTCATCCCTGGCCGGGCATGGACACCGGGGCGGCGCCGGATTGGGCGAAGGGACGGCCAGCCGTGTCGCGGCCCGAGCACTTGGTGGGCCTCGCCGCAAAGAAGTGACGGGGCGCAAAGCGCAAAATTTGGAAGTGGTGGACGGTGCAGCTGTGGAAGCGCCCGTCCGGCAGGGCCCCTCCGCAGGGGCAGGGAGCAGAAGATATGATCAATCCGAAAGCAGCCGGCTCGTGGCATGCGAGTTCGTGGCGCGACGCCCTCAATCTCAACCGCCGCGACTTCCTGCGATCCGCGCTGGCCGGCGCCGCGGTCGCCGGGGCGAGCATGCTGCCGACGGCGCGCAAGGCCCACGCCTTCGCCTACGAGCCGTACCCGAAGGATGATGATCTGACGACGGTCGTCACCTCCTGCGCCCACAACTGCGGCTCCCGCCATATGCTCGTCGCTCACAAGAAGGGCGACGTTATCGTGCGGCTTTCCACCGACGATGGCCGCTATCAAGAAGGCGGCTCCTTCGGCAAGGACACGGAACTCGAGCCGCAGATCCGCGCCTGCCTGCGCGGCCGCAGCTATCGGGTCCGCCTCTACTCGCCCGAGCGCCTGCTCTATCCGATGATGCGCGTCGGCCAGCGCGGCGAAGGCAAGTTCAAGCGCGTGTCTTGGGAGGAGGCGCTCACCTACACCGCGAAGAAAATGGTCGAGCTCAAGGAGAAGTACGGCCCCACGGCCATCCTCGACCAGTCATACGCCGGCGCCTCCTACGGCGTGCTGCACAAGTCCGATCAAATCGAAGGCTTGCTCGCCCGCTTCCTTGGGATGTTCGGCTGCCGCACCTCATCCTGGTCGGTGCCGTCCTACCAGGGCACCACGTTCTCGTCGCGCATGACCTTCGGCACCATCGAGGATGGCAACGAGGACGACGCCTACGCCCACGCCAAGCTGATCATCATGTGGGGCTGGAATCCGGCCTACACGTTCCACGGCGGCAATACGTTCTACTACATGCGGCTCGCCAAGCAGCGCGGCTGCAAGTTCGTCGTGGTCGACCCGCAATACACCGACAGCGCTTCGGCCTACGATGCGTGGTGGATTCCGATCAAGCCCAACACGGACGCGGCGATGCTGGCCGCGATGGCCCACTACATCTGGGCCAACAACCTGCACGACCAGAAGTTCATGGACAAGTTCGTCCAGGGCCTCGAAGCCAGCACCATGCCGGATTGGGCGAAGGACAAAGAAAACTTCAAGGACTACATCTTCGGCAAGTACGACGGCCAGCCGAAGACGCCGGAGTGGGCCGAGCCGATCTGCGGCGTCAAAGCCGCCGACATCAAGAAGCTCGCGCAGATGTACGCGACGACGAAGCCGGCGGCACTGAAGGCGTCGTGGTCGCCCGGCCGCAACGCCTACGGCGAGCAGTACAACCGCATGGCCGCCGCCGTGCAGTCGATGACCGGCAACATCGGTATCCTCGGCGGCTCGGCCGAAGGCGTCGGCAAGGGCTTCCACAACGAGGCCGTCGCCTACCCTTACGACGAGTACTCCAACGTCTGGTACGCCTCCATCAAGTCGGACCGCTGGGCGCACTGCGTGCTGAACTACCCGAACCTGAAGCGCGAGGAGATCGGCTGCTGGCCCCGCAACGACGACCTCGACGGCAAGATCCCCAATATCAAGGCGATCTTCTGGCAGGGCTCGGACTGGTTCAACCAGCTCACCAACATCAACAAGCAGATCGAGGCCATCCGCAAGCTTGAGCTCGTGGTGTGCATGGATTCCACCATCACCCCGTCGGGCCTGTGGGCGGATGTGCTGTTCCCGATCGCCACGCACTTCGAACGGCATGACGTGGCGCTGCCCTGGTACAAAGGGCACTACTACATCCACCGGCCGAAAGTGATCGAGCCGATGGGCGAGTCGAAGTCCGACTTCCAGGTCTTCACCGAGCTCGCCTACCGCCTCGGCTTCGGCGAGAAGTACAATCCGCGCGCCACCCGCGACTACTTCAAGGACGACACCCCCGTCGACGAGGCCTACCTCAAGGCTTGGTGGGAAGGCAAAGTCATGCACCACCAGGGCGTCACCATGCCCTGGGAGGAATTCAAGAAGCGCGGCGTCTACAAATTCAAGCTGGAGACGCCCCACGTCGCGTTCCGCGACCAGGTCGAGAAAGGCACGCCGTTCCCGACGCAGTCGGGCAAGATCGAGATCTTCTCGAGCGTGATCGGCAAAATCACCGATTTCACCAAGACGCAGTACGGCTACCACATCCCGGCGATCCCCAAGTGGATCGAGCCGTGGGAGAGCCTCAACAGCCCGAAGACGAAGGAACATCCGTTCCATCTGATCAGCCCGCATCCGCGTCACCGCACCCACTCGATCTTCAACAACATCGGCTGGCTGCGCGAGACCTACGAGCAGGAGGTGACGATCGCCGCGTCAGACGCCGCCCGGCTCGGCATCAAGACCGGCGACACGGTCGAGGTGTTCAACGCGCGCGGCCGCGTCATCGTGCCGGCCTACGTCACCGAGCGCTGCATGCCAGGCGTCGCCGTGCTGCATGAAGGCGCCTGGATGGATCTCGACGACAAGGGCGTGGATCGTGCGGGCAACCCCGACTTCCTGACCCTCGACGAGCCATCGCCCGCGGGCGCGTTCGCCTACAATACCGTTCTCTGCAATCTCAAGAAGACCAATCTGGAGCACCGGCCCGGCTGGGATCGCCTCGCCACCGCGCGTTCGAGCGTCTTCCGGCGCGACCTTTAGGATCGGGGACAGACAGTCATGGCCCAGCCACTCGACAAAGAGAAAATCAAGGAAGCCGCCGCGAAGAAGAAGCGCGAGGTCTACGAACCCGTGAAGCCCGACAAGCAACTGGGCTTCATCCACAACAACGTAGACTGCATCGGCTGCCGCGCCTGTGAAATCGCCTGCAAGGACAAGAACGGCCTGGCGCCCGGGCCGCGCTTCCGGCGCGTCATGTACATCGAGGGCGGCAAGTACCCGGACGTCTTCGCCTACAAGGTCAACATGTCCTGCAACCATTGCGCGGAGCCGGCTTGCCTGCCGACCTGCCCGACTGGTGCGATCTTCAAGCGTAAGCAGGACGGCATCGTCGACATCGACAGCTCGTTGTGCATCGGCTGCCGCCGATGCGAGGTGGCCTGTCCGTTCGGCGCGCCGCAGTTCATTCCGGACCAGAACATCGTCGCCAAGTGCAACATGTGCGTCGACGAAATCGACGCCGGCCGAAAGCCCTATTGCGTGATGGCGTGCATGATGCGCGTCCTCGACATCGGGCCGATCGACAAACTTCGCGACGGCACCCATGAAACCAAGGCGCGCGGGCCGAACGACTATGTGGTCCGGCAGGTGCAGTCGATGGCCGATCCCGAGCTGACCAATCCGTCGATCGTGTTCGTGCCGCACAGCAAGGGAGCCGTGAAGTGAGCGAGTTGGCTGAACGGAATGCGACGCCTTCCGCTGCGGATGAGGCGTTGCGGCCGTTCGCCGAAGCGCTCGCCGCCGACATCGGCCTACTGGCGTCGTTGCACGATCGCGAGTTGACGGCCGAGGTTGCCGAGGCCGCGCGGGCGTGCTCGATCGGCGAGCAACTCGCGCTCACCCTCGCCTCTCCTGCTGGGCGGACCGCCGTCGCGGCATTCGACGAGGCGCTGAAGGAACTGCCTGTAACCCTCGACACCGAGGTGATCGACGAACTGGCGGCCCAATACGCTGACGTCTACCTGCGCCATACCTACCGCGTCGCGCCTTCGGAATCGGTATGGCTGACTGAGGACGGTCTCGAGCGGCAGGAGCCTATGTTCAAAGCCGAGCGCTGGTATCGCCGGCACAATCTGAAGGTCGATGACTGGGCCCAGCGCCCCGCCGACCATCTCGTCATCGAGCTGCGCTTCCTCGCCTATCTCGCGTCGGAGGCGAAGGACCAGGACGGCCTCGCGGACCTTGCGCGCTTCCTCGATGAGCATCCGCTGCGCTGGCTGGAGCGGTTCGCGGCGACGCTCGCCAAATATCATGGACCGCCGCTCTATCGCGCGCTCGCTAGCCTCACCGCCGCATATCTCGACGAGGCCCGCGGATTCCTCACTGACATCACAGGACTGGCGCGTCCTGTTGCACAAGCCGAACCAGCCAAGTCCAAGGCTGCACCCGAAAAAACCTGTGCCGATCCCGATGACCGGCCGTACATTCCGGGCGTCGCGCCGAGCTGGTAGCGCCTTGCGAAGAGCGGCTTGCGCCTGCTTGGTGTTGATCTTATCCGGCGCGACCGATAATGCGGCCACCTGCCAAGCGCTCGAGGCGCGCTACGACTTGGATCAATGCGGGCACATCGATTCTTGCTTAAGCGATCCGCTCTGAATTGCCGCGCTGGCAACGCAAGGGCGAGGTTAAGTCTTGGATACGGCAGCCGGCGCACGCAAGCCTGGATTTGCATCCAACCTCACCGGTAAACTGATGTCCGGCTTGGGCCTTGGGCTGCTGCTCGCTTCGCTGGCGTTCCTCGTGGTTTTCATCGGCGGCTATCGCGAACGTCTCGCCGCCGAACGCGGCCTTGCCTCGGAGCAGGTCAACCGCTTGCTGCAGGTGGCACTGCAGAACGCCATGTTGAAACGGGACCTGCCGGGGCTGCGCGAGATCGTGGCCAAGCTCGGCAACGAGCCCGGCATCGCCCGCGTGCTCATCGTCAACCCACAGCACGAAGTTCGATTCGCATCCGCCGAGCCTGCGCTCGGCGCCAAGCTGACGCTCGCGGAGCTCGGGTGCGAAACCTGCAAAGCCGACCTTTCCAATCTTCCCGGCTCGACGCGTCTCATCAGGGACGGCAACGGCCACGACGTCCTTCGCAGCGTCAACCCGATCCGCAACCAGGCCGAATGCCAGGGCTGCCACGGCGAGATCGCGGCCTCGCCCGTCAACGGCGTCCTCGTCGTCGATCACTCGGCCGAGAGCCTGAAGGCGGATGCCCTCAGTGCCGCCGCCCAGATGACCGGAGCCGGAGCGGCGATCGTCGCCCTCGCCATGCTGGGCGTATGGTCTTTCATGCATAAGACTGTCGTGCAGCCGGTGCAGGCGCTGCAATCCGCAAGTCACGCGCTCGCCGCCGGGGACCTGTCCGCCCAAATCGACACCCCACCGGCCAGTGGCGACGAGATTGCCGGCCTTTGCCGCTCCTTCAACGACATGGCTGGATCGCTTGCCGCCAGCCACGCCAAGCTCCGCGAACACGAGACGTTCCTGCAAGCGGTGATCGACACCGTGCCCGACGCGGTGCGCGTCATCGACGAGAGCTACAATGTCGTCCTGATCAACCAAGCCTACTCACGCCAACTCGGCGACGAACCGTCCAACCTCATCGGCGTCCCCTGCTACAAGGCTCGCGGCCGCACCGAGCCGTGTCCAGCGACCCTCTTCACCTGCCCGTTCCACGCGCTCGACGCGAACACCCCGCAGGTCCGCTTCATGCACGAGTTGCATAGGCGCGACGGCAGCACACTGACCGCTGAGCTTACTGCAAGCCGGCTCACCACGCTGCAGAATGGGACGCCGCGCACGCTCGTCATCGAGGCGATGCGCGATCTCGACCAGCAGATCAAGTTCAGCCACGAGCAGCGACTTTCCGAAATCGGCCAACTGGCCACCGGCGTTGCGCACGAGATCTACAATCCCTTGTCATCGGTACGCCTCGGGCTGCAGGCGCTCGACAAGCGGCTGACGGCGATAGCCAACGGCGATGCAGAAGCCGCCGACTACCTCACCATCGTCAACGGCCAGATCGACCGCTGCATCGAAGTCACCCGCCGTTTGCTCGATCTCGGCAGTCCGCCAAGCAGCAGCGTTCAACTGGTCTCGTTCACGCGCATCGTGCCGGAGGTGATCTCGCTCCTGCGCTACGACGCGGAGCAACTCGGTGTCGCGATCGACATCGACCTCGGCCGCGAGGACCTTCGCCTATTCGCCACGGACAGCGAACTGCGCATGCTTCTGCTCAACCTCGTCCAGAACGCGTTTCACGCCATGCCCAAGGGCGGAAAGCTGACGATCACCGGGCATATCGCGGATGGCAAAGTGCTGATCAACGTCGCCGACACCGGCGTCGGCATCCCGGCCCCCGATCTCGTTCGCATCTTCGATCCGTTTTTTACAAAGCGCGCCGACGGCAGCGAAGGCTCCGGTCTCGGCCTCGCC
This sequence comes from uncultured Alphaproteobacteria bacterium, assembly GCA_963847435.1. Lineage (GTDB taxonomy): Bacteria > Pseudomonadota > Alphaproteobacteria > Rhizobiales > Hyphomicrobiaceae > CAWJZR01. The sequence goes on from CAWJZR010000021.1 coordinate 439,601, forward strand.
ATTTGCCGCGCCATCACCGGGCGCTATCACGGCTCGCTCGAAGTCGCCAGCACACCCGGCCAAGGCACCCTGTTCACGATCCGGATGCCGGTTGCCGGGCTCACCGAGGATGCGGCATGAACGCGATGCTGCCGAAAAAAACTATCCTGCTCGTCGAGGACGACGCCGTCCTCAACGGTCTCGTCACGCGGCAGCTGCGTGGCATCGGCTATGGCGTCATTCCCGCCAAGAGCTGGCGCGAGGCCGAGAGCGTGCTCGCCGGCACCGAGCCCGATCTCGTCATCCTCGACATGTGCTTACCGGACGCCAACGGAACAGAAATCATTCCGAAGCTCGCCATCGAGTTTCCCGTCATCGTATTGACAGCTTACGGTTCGATCCAGAGCGCCGTGCAGGCGATCAAGACGGGCGCGGTCGAGTACCTCGCAAAGCCCGTCAATTTCGACGAGTTGGAGGTCGAGGTGTCTCGAGCCTTGGAGAATGCCACGTTGAAGCGGGACATCGAGTTCGTCCGTGATCGCGAGCGGGCCGGCCGCAAGTCGTTGATGGTCGGCGAGAGCCAAGCGTTGCGCCAGCTCATCGGCCTGATCGACGCGGTTGCGCAATCGAATGCGACGGTGCTCATCCAGGGCGAGAGCGGCGTCGGCAAGGAACTCGTCGCCCGCGAGATCCACGACCGCAGTCCGCGCGCGGACCGCAACTACGTCGCGCTCGACTGCTGCACGCTGACCGAGAACCTGTTCGAATCGGAGTTGTTCGGCCACGAGCGCGGCTCGTTCACCGGCGCGGTCGCGCAAAAGCGCGGCCTCATCGAAGCGGCCGACGGCGGCACTCTTTTCCTAGACGAAATCGGCGAGATTTCACCGGTTGCGCAAGCCAAGCTGCTCCGCGTCATCGAGAGCCGCACCTTCCGCCGCGTCGGCGGCGTGAAGGACCTGCACGCCGACGTGCGCATTGTGGCCGCCACCAATCGCGATCTCGGGGACCTTGCCCGCCAAGGTACGTTCCGCGCGGATCTCTACTACCGCCTCAGCGCCTTCGTGGTCATGGTGCCGCCATTGCGCGAGCGCCGCGACGACGTCCCGGTGCTGGCGCGCCATTTCCTCGCCAATCACGACTTCTCCCGCCGCGTGCGCAAAGAGCTGTCGCGCGGTGCCGAGCGCCTTCTCGTCGGGTACGACTGGCCGGGCAACGTCCGTGAACTACGCAACGTGATGGAGCGCGCCATCATCCTCTCCGGCAATGAACCGCTGATCCGCTCCAGCCATCTAGGGCTCGCACAGGCGAATGATCGTGCCGCAACCGGTGCCGTCAAACTCCTGTTCGACCACGAGCCCTCGCTCGAGGACGTGAAGCGCCATTACGTCGAGAGCCTGCATCGCAAGTACGGCGGCCACCGCGCCAATCTCGCCGCCGCCCTCGACGTCAGCGAGCGCAACCTCTATCGCCTCTTGAAGCGCTTCGGCATCGAGTAGCGGGCCTTCGCCGCATCTTTCGGCCAGCAACCTGACAACTTGGCACGCCGGCGATTTAGCCTCTCATCATGTCAAGCTGACCGGCGCATCGAGGAGGCCATGTTCTGCCGCCGGACCGCCGCAACTGGGTGCTAGCAGGGCCCGCGCGTTTGGAGGGGACGATGTCGAGGCTACCAATTGCACTTGCCGTGGCGGCGGCGCTCGGGCTCGCTGGCTGTACAGGCCAGCCGCTGCTCTATCAGATCATGCCATCGGAGACCGATGTGGAGACACTCGCCGCTTTCCGCCTGATCGATGCCGGCAATACGGGCCAGCTCACTCGCGAGCAGGTCGACGCCTACTTCAACACCCGCTTCACCGCGCTCGACCTCAACCGCGACGGCTTCATCGACGAAACGGAAGCCCGCAGCGCCGTTCCGATCTTCAGCTACAAGACCGGCCAAGCCCTCGTCTTCCATCTCGATCTCGACGGCGACGGCCGTCTTTCACGCGACGAGTACGTGCGGTTATCGAACTACCTCTTCACGCGCGACGCCAACAAGGACGGCATCCTGACCTTGGCGGAAGTCAAGGAGCCGCCGTCGGAGACCTATGTCCGCAGCGACGCCAAGGGCACGATGCTGAAGACGGAAGGCCGCTGATCCTGCGGACCCGTGGCGGGTTTTGGTGCATCCTGCCGTTGCGGTCGGATGTTGGACGATTTTCATGCGCAGGGCTTTAGCGGCGGGAGGTTTGGCAGCGCTCCTTTTAGCGGGCGCGCTTGCGCTGTTGCCAGCACGCTGGCAGCTGCCCGGCCTATCCGCGTCGCACGCCTGCGACGGCGTCACCTTCCCCCTGCAGTCCGTGCCCGGCGGCCTGTCGCCCTACATCACACTCACCGCTGGCGGCCGCACCGGCGCTTTCCTGCTCGATTATGGCGCCACCTCCAGCTCGCTGTCGGCGGACGCCTTCGCCCCGGCTCGCGAAGGCGACGTCGTCCGCGAGGCCTTCACGCTGCCGAGCTTTGCATCGGGCGCTTTCAGCGTCGCCAAATATTACGGCGGGCGTGCGCCCGCCAGCGGACAGCTCGGCATCGTCGGCACAGACTTCCTGTCGCTGCTGAATGCGGACTTCACGTTTCGAGATGGCGGCGGAGGAGACGTGCGCCTCGGGCCGCGATCGTGCAGCGACGCTTTGGGCGCGTCCGGCCTGATCGCCGTCAGCCAGGCTGGTTTCTTTTCCCACGATCCGAGCCACCTGCCCCCCGGGCGTCCGAACGTCCCCGTGTTGTACTTGCGGATCGGCAACGTGCGCACCTGGGCGCAGATCGACACCGGTTACGACGACACGGTGCTGCGTCCTTCGATCGACATCAACGAGGCGCTCTATCAGCAGCTACTCGTTTCGGGTCTCGCCCTCGAACCCGATAGGCAACTAGCCCTGACCACGTGCGAGGGTCGCGAGCAGCGCCAGGTGCTGAAGGTGAAGGACGCTAAAGTCACGGTGGAGACACACACGGGAACCGTCATCCGCGAGCTTCCCGCCCCCCATCTCATCCGCAAGTCCCGCAACGGCTGCGGCGGCATCGCCACCATGGATGCCCCGGCCGCCCAGCTCGGCGCATCGGTGCTCACTCTGCTTGGGCGCGTCGTCTTCGACCCTAAGGCCGAAAAAGTCTGGGTGGCGTCGGAAAATTCCAAACCCTGAACGCCTGTTCAGCGCTGTTGCACATTCCCATCACACGTCCCATGTAACGTTCCAGCTTATCTGCGATGCAGCAGCATCGAATTGGAGGTTGAAACATGAATCGTCGTTTCGTGGGGGCGTCGGTTGCAGCCGCGCTCGCCGTCGCCCCGGCTCTGCTCGCGACTGGCGCCGCAGCGGCCGACATCCCATTCATCAAGTCGCAGCAACCGGGCGAATGGATGGCCTACCGCCTCGTCGGCACCAAGGTGCTGAACGGCAAGGGCGATATAGTCGGCCGCGTCAGCGACGTGGTGCTCGATGCCAGTGGCAACGCTACGGCGGTCGTCATCGGTATCGGCGGCGTGGCGGGCTATGGCGACAAGCTCGTCGCCGTGCCGTTCAAAGCCGTCTACATCGGCGACGTGACCCACTCCAGCCGCGTCGTGGTGCTTGATGTCACTAAGGAGCAGCTGCAGGGCGCGCCGACTTATGACGCGAAGGATCCGACCGCCGCCGCGCGCCTGAAGGCGAAAGCAAGCGATTGGGCCAAGGCCGCCAAGGAGAAGGCGATCGAGCTGGGCAACGCCGCAGCCGAGAAGGCCAAGGAGATGAAGGACAGCGCCACGACGCCGTCCACCACGCCCCCGTCGCCGCCATCTCCACCCGCCCAGCCGAAGTAAGGGTTTGTCGTTTCTGAGTAATCCCGCGCGAGGCCGATCACCTCGCGCGGGATTTGGCTTACCTGCGATCACAGTCTCGTCATCGCTGCACTGCATCAGGGGCATGCGGCGAAACAATTCCCGGCTATGCTGCGAATATCCGACAAGGCCAGAGCGGGAGACCCTGGATGTATCGCAGCCAGCCGGATGACGTCGCGAACGCAAAAGCACCGGCTGCTGCCGTGCCGTTGATCGCGGCCGATGGGCCGTTCCTGGTGTTTGGCGGCTGCTACAGCAATCTCGAGGCGACTCTGGCTCTGCGGGCCGAGGCTCAGCGCCTCGGCATTCCTCCTCGGCTGATCGTTTGCACAGGCGATGTCGTCGCCTATTGTGCCGACGCGGAAGCGACCGTCGCCGCCGTTCGAGCCTGGGGCGTGCACGTCGTCATGGGCAATTGCGAGGAATCGCTCGGTGAAAGCGCCGACGATTGCGGCTGCGGCTTCGAGCCCGGAAGCGCCTGTGACCGCCTCTCGGCAGCCTGGTACGCCCATGCCGACAAGCAACTGAGCCAAGGCTCTCGCGCTTGGATGCGCTCACTCCCCCGCCGCGTTGATCTCCTTATCGGCAACCGCAGGCTCGCCGTCGTGCATGCCGCCGTCGACAGCATCAACCGCTTCGTATTCGCCTCCACGCCCTGGCCCGAGAAGGCCTACCAGATCGGAGCGAGCGGCTGCGACGGCGTGATTTGCGGCCATTCCGGTCTTCCTTTCACCGAAATCTCCGACGGCCTCCTGTGGCACAACTCCGGCGCGCTCGGCATGCCCGCCGACGACGGTACACCGCGTGTCTGGTACAGCCTGATCGTCCCCGGCCCGAAGGGAGTGTCGATCCGCACGCATGCCCTCGACTACGATTACAGATCCGCCGCCGCCAAAATGCGCGCCAATGCTCTTCCGGAAGGTTATGCCTCGGCACTCGAAAATGGGATGTGGCCGAGCACGGACGTGTTGCTGCCCGCCGAAATGAAGCAACGAGGCCGCGCCATCACGCCCGGCGTTGTCGATTGGGCGAAACGCGGCAAGTCCCGTGCTGCCTGGCCGGCGGGCAAGGATCGCGCTGCCGGTGCACCCCTGGTGGTGGCCCGGCCGAAATTCTCCGACCCGCATCTCACCGCAACCGGCGAGACGCGCGCTGTCGTCCCCTTCTCACGTTACGAGACGCTGTGGCTCAACACCGGCACGCTCTGCAACATCACCTGCCACAACTGCTACATCGAAAGCTCGCCGAAGAACGACCGCCTCGCCTACCTCTCCCGCGGCGAAGCCCGCGCCTTCATCGACGAAGCGGCCCGGTTGCAGTCACGCCCCTCCGCTATCGGGTTCACCGGCGGCGAGCCGTTCATGAACCCCGACATCGTCGGCATGTTGGACGATAGCCTCGCCGCGGGACTTCGCGTGCTGGTGCTGACCAACGCCATGAAGCCGATGCAGAAGCTGAAGCCGGCGCTGCTCGATCTGCAGCAGCGCTACCCCGGCCTCATGTCGTTGCGTGTCTCCCTCGATCACTACGAACCCGCCCGCCACGAGGCGATTCGCGGCCGCCGAACCTGGGAGCCGGCCCTCACCGGCCTGCGCTGGCTCGCCGCCCACGGGTTCGATCTCGCTGTGGCCGGGCGCACGCTTTGGGGCGAGACCGATCGCACCATGCGTGACGGGTTCGCGCGGATGTTCGCCAACGAGCATCTGGGCATCGACGCCTACGATCCAGCCCGCCTCGTGCTGTTTCCGGAGATGGACGAGACGCAGGAAGTGCCCGAGATCACCGAAGCCTGCTGGGGCATCCTTCACAAATCCCCCGGCGATGTCATGTGCGCGAACTCGCGCATGGTGGTGAAGCGCAAGGGCGAGGCCGCGCCTGTCGTAGTGTCGTGTACGCTCTTGCCTTATGACCAGTCATTCGAGATGGGCGCGACCCTGGCCGAGGCTGCCAAGCCCGTCAGTCTCAATCACAGCCACTGCGCTCGCTTTTGCGTCCTGGGTGGCGGCTCGTGCAGCGTGAAGGGTTGAGCATCATGAACCTCAAGCGCTTCTTGCCTTTGCTGGTCCTGCTTGCAATCCTCGGCCTCGTCTTCGCCCTCCGGCTCGACCGCTACCTTTCACTCGACACCCTCCGCGACAACCGCGCCGCTCTCACGGCCTACGTCGCCAATCACGGTGTCACCGCCGCGCTGGCGTATGTCGCGGCCTACGCCGCCGTCGTGGCGCTGTCGCTGCCCGGCGCCGTCTTCATGACGCTCGCCGGCGGCTTCCTGTTCGGCGTCGCACTCGGCGGCAGTCTCACCGTCGTCGGCGCCACGGTCGGTGCCACGCTCCTGTTTCTCATCGCTCGCTCGGCTTTCGGCGACGTATTGCGCGCCAAGGCCGGCCCTTTCGTCGCGCAGATGGCCGACGGTTTCGCCAAGGATGCGTTCAACTACCTGCTGTTCCTGCGCCTCGTGCCCGCCTTCCCATTCTGGGCGGTCAACCTCGCGCCGGCTCTTTTGGGCATGCGGCTCGTCCCTTATGTCGTCGCGACCGCTCTTGGGATCATTCCGGGCACTTTTGTTTTCTCGGCGTTTGGTGCGAGCCTCGGCCGCGTGTTCGACGAAGGCAAGGACGTGAGCCTCAAGGGCGTGCTGTCGCCGACGCTGATCGGTGCATTGGTTGGCCTCGGCGTGCTGTCGCTGCTGCCGGTACTCATCCGTCGGTGGTCGGAACGACGCTCCGCCGCAACAAATGGACGGAGTGCCTGAATGTCCCGGTTCGCCCTTCCGCTTAGGCTGCTCGTGCCGCTGGCGGCGTTGCTGTCCTTCGTTATCTTACCCGCGCGAGCCGCCTCACTCACGGAGCAAATCGCCGCGACCGCTCCCTCTCCCGGCGAAACCGTCGACCATGCAGCGTGGACGAAGCTACTCGAAACTTACGTCAAACCCGGTCCGGACGGCCTCAACCGAGTTGATTACGCCGCCTTCAAAGCCGCCGGTCATCCTGCGCTGAAAGCCTACCTCGCGCGGCTGCAGGCGACCGATCCCTTGAAGCTCGGCCGCAACGAGCGGTTCGCGTTCCTCGCCAATCTCTATAATGCCAAGACCATCGACATCGTGCTCGACGCCTACCCAGTCAAATCCATCAAGGACATTGCGCTCGGCGGTGGCCTCGTCGCAGCCGTCACCGGCGGACCTTGGAAAGCCAAAGTCATCAAGCTCCGCAGCCACGACCTGTCGCTCGACGACCTCGAGCACGGCCTGCTACGCAAAGCTTTCAAGGACCCGCGTGTCCATTACGCCGTCAATTGCGCGTCGGTTGGATGCCCGAACCTGCAGCAGCGCGCCTTCACCGGCTCCGATCTCGATACCCAGCTCGACGCCGCGGCCCGCGCCTACGTGAATTCTCCGCGCGGCGTCCGCATCGACAGCGGCAAACTCGTCGTCTCGTCGATCTACCACTGGTTCAAGGAGGATTTCGGCGGCACCGACGCGGGCGTGCTCGCCCACTTACGCAAGTACGCCGACCCATCGCTCGCCGCGCAACTTGCGAAGATCAAATCGATCTCGGACCACGGCTACGATTGGTCCCTCAACGACACTGCCGGCTGATTTGCTCGCGCACAAAGCGCGCTCCCCTGGAAGTCTCTAGTTCCATGATACTGTCCCGCCGTGCCGCTCTCGCTGTTGCTGTCATCGTCCTCGGCTCCGCCACTGCCAGGGCCGATGACAAGCCTAAGCTCCGCTTCGCGGTCGGGCCTTACCAGCCGACGGCCGGCGACACGCGCAAGGCCTACGAGCCGTTCTTCAAGCACATCGCGGACAAGGTCGGCGCCGACTACGAGTTGACCGTCACCACCGATTGGGCCGGCATTGCGCTCGCGCTCAACAATGAGCAAGTGGACGTGACCTGGATGGGCCCGTGGGGCTACGTGCTCGCGCATCACCAGGGCGGCGCGGAAGCCATCGCCACCGTCAAATACGACGGCAAGCCGACCTATCACGCCATCATCATCGGCAAGCCGGACCTGAAGATTGCCAAGTGGCCGGACGATGCGAAAGGCATGTCTCTGTCCCTCGCCGACGCCGGGTCCACCTCCGGCTGGCTGATCCCGAACTACTATTTCAAGACTATCGGGATCGACCCCAAAACATTCTTCCAGTACCGGGACGGCGCGTCCCACGCCGCCAACGTCACCGCCGTCGCCAACGGCCAGGTCGATCTCGCTTCCGACTACAACCGCAACCTCGCTGCCATGATCGAGAAGGGGCTCGTGAAGCCTGAGCAGGTCAAGGTTGTATGGCAGTCCGACCCGCTCCCGAACGACGCGCTTGTCGCCCGCAAGGGCCTCGACCCCGCACTCGTCGAGAAGATCCGCAAGGCGGTTCTCGACATCAGCGAGGATCAGGCAAAGTCTGGCCTGATGCCGAACCATTACACGGGCTGGGTGGCAGCCACGCACGCCAGCTACAAGATGATCGACGACGCCGGCATGGCCCTTGGCCGCATCAAGCTTCCGAATTGATCGCTTGCGCAGCCCTGCGACTGAAACCGCAAGCTCGGACGAAACAGCCGTTGGAACCTCGACGGGGCCGCGGATTTACGTCTTAGAATATACCGCACAATCAAACGCTTGCATTGTCATCAAACCATTGCGCCCGTTGACTATGACTTGTCGCGTCGGCGCACGGGGTGCCGACAAGCTCGGACATTCACCTCACCGGGGCTGTCCGAAGATCCCATTGAGGGAGACACCAGGTGACGAAATCATTTCTGGCTCGTGCGGCTGCCGTGGCCTTCGCCGGCGCCGCGTTCGCATCGCAGGCTCTCGCCGCCGATCTTTCCGGCGCGGGCGCGACATTTCCCTATCCGATCTATGGAAAGTGGGCGGACACCTACAAGACTGAGACGGGCGTCGGCTTGAATTATCAGTCCATCGGGTCCGGCGGCGGCATCAAGCAGATCACCGCACGCACAGTGACGTTCGGCGCTTCCGACAAACCCCTCACTGCGAAAGAGCTCACCGCAGGCGGCGATCTCATCCAATGGCCGATGGTGATGGGCGGCATCGTTCCGGTCATCAACCTCGACGGCATCAAGCCGGGCGACCTGGTGCTGGATGGTCCGACGCTTGCCAAGATCTTCCTCGGCGAGATCAAGACCTGGGATGACGCGGCGATCAAGAAGCTGAACCCGGGCCTGAATCTGCCGTCGGCTGCAATCGTCGTGGTGCATCGCTCGGACGGGTCGGGCACGACCTTCAACTTCACCGACTACCTCGCCAAGATCAGCCCCGACTGGAAGTCCAAGGTCGGCGCGGCAACCGCGATCGAATGGCCGACCGGCGTCGGCGCCAAGGGCAACGAGGGTGTCGCCAACAACGTGCAGCAGGCCAAGGGCTCGATCGGCTACGTCGAGACGGCCTACGCCAAGCAGAACAACCTCACCACGACGAAGATGATCAACAAGGACGGCAAGGCTGTCGCCGCCACCGCCAACGCCGTTCAGGCCGCCGCCGCCAACGCCGACTGGGCCAAGGCCGAGGGCTTCTTCCTCATCATCACCGACCAGCCGGGTGCCGAATCCTGGCCCATCTCGGCCTCCACGTTCATCCTGATGCCGAAGCAGGTGAAAGATGCGGTCGCGGCGTCGGAAGCGCTTAAGTTTTTCGCCTGGGCCTATAAGAAGGGCGACGCCATGGCCATCAACCTCGACTACGTGGCGATGCCCGAGAATGTGAAGCAACTCATCATGTCGAAGTGGGCCGAAATCAAAGGTCCGGACGGCAAGCCGGTATTCACGTCGAACTGAGCTGAGCAAAACGCGAGAGTGCGGGCGTTCGTGAACGCCCGCACTCACATTGGCTCCAGACCGTTTCAGATTTAGGCTCAGCAGCGAGACCATGGCGGTTCAGAGCGTGGCACAGGACGTAACCGGCGCACCTTCGTTTGCTGTCCCCCATCATCGGGCGGCAGTACTGCGCCGTTTGAGCCGGCAGGACTCGATCTTTCGCATCCTGACGCTTTCGGCGGCCGTCGCCGTGCTCATTCTGCTCGGCGCGGTGTTCCTATCGCTATTGTCCGGCGCTCGCGAAGCGTTTGCGACGTTTGGCCCCTCGTTCCTCGTCACCCAGTCGTGGAACCCGGTCACCGAGAAGTTCGGGGCGCTGGCACCGATTTACGGCACCGTGGTCACGTCTTTCATCGCCATGCTCATCGCCGTCCCCATCGGCATCGGTATCGCGATCTTCCTCACCGAGCTTTGCCCGATGCGCCTGCGCCGTCCCATCGGCACCGCGATCGAGCTCCTGGCCGGCATCCCCAGCATCATCTACGGCATCTGGGGCCTGTTTATTTTCGCACCCTTCCTGCAGCAGCACGTGCAGCCTGGGCTGATCGCGGCGTCCGCTCACGTGCCGGTGCTGTCGCAACTTTTCGCTGGTCCGCCCTACGGTATCGGCCTGCTCACTGCGAGCCTGATCCTCGCCATGATGGTCGTGCCGTTCATCACCGCTGTCAGCCGCGACGTTTTCGAAACGGTGCCGCCGATTCTCAAAGAGGCCGCCTACGGCATCGGCTGCACCTCGTGGGAGGTCATAAGGCGCATCGTCATCCCGTTCACGCGCGTCGGCCTGCTCGGTGGCGTGATGCTCGGCCTCGGCCGCGCACTCGGCGAGACCATGGCGGTCACCTTCGTGATCGGAAATGCGCACAAGATCACGTCGTCCATTCTCGCCCCCGGAACCACGATCTCCGCCACCATCGCCAACGAGTTCACCGAAGCAACTGGCGATCTCTACACGTCGTCGCTGATCGCGCTGGGGCTCATCCTGTTCTTCATCACGTTTATGGTGCTGGCACTGGCTCGCACCATGCTGATGCGTCTTGAACGCAAGGCGGGGAAGTGACATGGCCATCGACCGCCGCAGATACGCCACCCGCAAGCACGCCAGCACGGTGATCATGAGCCTGTGCTGGGCCGCTGCCGGGCTCGGCCTCACCGTGCTGCTGCTGATCCTGTCGACGCTCGTGATCAAGGGACTCGGAGGCTTATCGCCCGCCGTCTTCCTGCAAGACACGCCGCCGCCGGGAGCCGCCGGCGGTTTGCGCAACGCCATCGTCGGCAGCCTCATCATTACCGGGCTCGCGGTGCTGGTCGGCACGCCCATCGGCATCCTCGCCGGCACCTACATGGCAGAATATGGCCGCTACGGCCGTCTGGCTTCCATCGTGCGCTTCATCAACGACATCCTGCTCAGCGCGCCTTCGATCGTCATGGGCCTCTTCGTCTACGCGTTGCTAGTGCGGCCGATGGGCCATTTTTCGGGGATCGCCGGCGCCGTTGCGCTCGCCATGATCGTCATCCCGATCGTCGTCCGCACCACGGAGAACATGCTGCTGCTCGTCCCCGATCAGCTTCGCGAAGCCGCCGCGTCCATGGGCATGCCGCGCGCCTACATCATCCGTCACGTCGCCTACAGGGCGGCCTCCGCCGGCATCGTCACCGGGGTGCTCTTGGCCGTCGCGCGCATCAGCGGCGAGACGGCGCCGCTGCTGTTTACGGCGCTCAATAACCAATTCTTCTCGACCAATCTCAACGCACCGATGCCGAGCCTGCCCGCCGTCATTTTCCAGTTCGCGCTCAGCCCCTATGCCGAGTGGCAGCGGCTCGCTTGGACCGGCGCTCTCCTCATCACCGCCGCCGTGCTGACCCTCAGCATCGTTGCGCGCGTCATCGGCTCGAAAAAGGCTTTCAAATGAACCAAGCCCTCACCACTCCGCCGGCCGCAGCGGGGCTTGCCGAGCGCATCTCGATCCGCAATCTCGACTTCTATTACGGCGACAACCGCGCCCTGAAATCGATCACGCTGCCGCTCTACGACCGCCGCGTCACCGCATTCATCGGCCCCTCGGGCTGCGGAAAGTCCACGCTGTTGCGGGTAATGAACCGCATGTACGACCTCTACCCCAATCAGCGCGCCGAGGGCGAGGTGCTGCTCGAAGGCGAAAACATGCTGTCGCCCAGCGTCGATCTCAATCTGCTCCGCTCGCGCATCGGCATGGTGTTCCAGAAGCCGACGCCGTTCCCGATGACCATCTACGACAACATCGCCTTCGGCATAAGGCTTTACGAGACCGCTGCCGCAAGTCCGAGCTCGACGGCCGCGTCGAGGACGCTTTGCGCAAGGCCGCGTTGTGGACCGAGGTGAAGGACAAGCTGAACGCCAGTGGCCTGAGCTTGTCGGGCGGTCAGCAGCAGCGGCTGTGCATCGCGCGCACGGTGGCGATCCAGCCCCGAAGTCATCCTGTTCGACGAGCCGTGCTCGGCGCTCGATCCGATCTCGACAGCCAAGATCGAGGAGTTGATCGACGAGTTGCATTCCGATTTCACGCTGGTCATCGTCACCCACAACATGCAGCAGGCGGCGCGCGTCTCGCAGTTCACCGCTTTCATGTACCTCGGCGAGCTGATCGAGTTCGGCCGCACCGACGGCATCTTCACCGCTCCAAAGAGCAGCCAGACCCAGGATTACATCACCGGCCGCTTCGGCTGATCGCGGCCGCGTAAGCACGTAGAGGACAGCGAACATGCATTCGCACATCGTCAAATCGTATGACGAGGAGCACGCGCTCCTCGATCGCAAGATCGCCCACATGGGCGGCCTCGCGGAGCACATTCTCGTTCAGTCGCTCGATGCCCTCGAGCAACGCGATCCAAGCCTCGCGGAAATCGTCGTCAAGAGTGACAAGACGATCGACCAGTTGCAGCGCGAGGTCGAGGACCTCGTCATCTCGATGATCGCGCGCCGGCAGCCGATGGCGAATGATCTCCGCCACATCATGGCGGCGCTGCGCATCACGGGTGACCTGGAGCGCATCGGCGATCTGGCCAAGAACATCGGCAAGCGCGCACTGGCGGTATCTGCCGGGCCGCACCCGAAGCCGCTGATCACCGGATTGCGTCACATGGCCGATCTGGCCCGCGCCCAATTGAAGGAAGTTCTGGACGCTTACGCCGCCCGCGATGCCGACCGTGCTCTAGCGGTATGGCGGGGAGACGAGAAAATCGACGCCACCTACAATTCGCTGTTCCGCGAGCTACTGACCTATATGATGGAAGACCCGCGCAACATCGGTATCTCCACGCATCTTCTGTTCGGGGCGAAGAATATCGAACGTGTCGGCGATCACACCACTAACATCGCCGAGACTATTCATTACCTCGTCCGCGGCAGCAATATCGCGGACGACAGACCGAAAGACGACCAGACCCCGTCGATGCTTCCGCCCTGACCGAATGCCCTCATCAAGCCCAGTACCGGACGCCGATCTCGAACGCTACGCGCGCTTGCTGCACGCGCAGCGACCGCAGATGCTGCGCGGCCTCGGATGGGCGCTCGCGGCAATCGTCCTTTACGGGTTCTGCCTCAAGGTTTCAGGAATCGATCTCGGCCGGCTGGTGAGCGGACTGCCGCGTCTGGCGGGTTATCTCGCCAAGAGCTGGCCACCCAACTTCGAGGACTTCGACGCCGTCCTGCGCGGCGCCGGCGAGACCATCGCGATCGCCACCCTTGGCACCACGCTCGGCGCGGTTCTCGCCGTGCCGCTCTGCCTGCTCGGCGCTCGCAACATCACACCTGCGCTGACCCTTTACGTTCCCGCCCGCGCCATCCTCAACGTGTTGCGCTCGATCGATACGTTCGTGTTTGCGCTGCTGTTCGTCGCCGCTGTCGGCTTAGGCCCATTTTCGGGCATCCTCGGCGTCGCCTTCCACGTCGCCGGATCGATCGCGAAACTCTGGTCGGAGGAGATCGAGGCGGTCGACCCGCGTCCCATCGAAGCTCTCACCGCGACGGGCGCCTCGCGTCTGCTCGTCTGGCGTTACGGACTGCTTCCCACGATCGCTCCAGGGCTCGCGTCGGTGTTGCTCTACATGTGGGAGTTCAACATCCGCTCATCGACTGTGCTCGGTCTCGTCGGTGCCGGCGGTATCGGTCAACAGCTCAAGAATGCCGTGGATCTTCTCGACTTCGCGCGTGTGGCGCCCATCATTGGCGTCATCTTGCTGATGGTCGCTCTGGTCGACGGCTTGAGCGCGTTCGTGCGGCGGAGGCTCGTCGCCGCATGATCCGTGTCCACAACCTGTCTGTCCGATACGGGACTTATACGGCGGTCGAGGACGCTGGCTTCATCCTGCAACACAACCGCGTCACCGTGCTGCTAGGTCCCTCTGGCGCCGGCAAGACGAGTCTCCTCAGGGCCCTCAACGGCCTCGTGCGACCCGCCCATGGCGACATCATCGGCACCGACGGGCAGTCCATTTTTTCCACTCCGGCCGCTCTGAAGGCTCACCGGCGCGCCACCGCGATGGTGTTCCAGCAGCATCACCTCGTCGGACGCCTTTCCGCCCACGCCAACGTGCTCAACGGGCGGCTGGCGCACGTCAGCCGCATCCACGCCGTTCTTCCGCTCCCTCGCCAAGACCGGCTGCTGGCGATGGCCGGCCTCGATCGCGTTGGACTTCTCGACAAAGCGTTTCAGCGTGCCGACCGGCTCTCCGGTGGCGAGCAGCAACGCGTCGGCATTGCGCGGGCTCTCGTGCAGGGCGCTCAACTCATCCTTGCCGACGAGCCCGTGGCAAGCCTCGACCCCGCCACCGCGGCTCACGTCCTCGACCTCATAGCGCGCCTCACGCGCGAGCAGCACCTGACGACCGTCGTCAGCCTTCATCAAGTAGACTTGGCGAAGCGCTACGCCGACCGCGTCATCGGCCTCAATGCGGGCCGCGTCGTGTTCGACGGCGCGCCCAGTTGCCTGACCGACAAGGCGCTGGCCCGTATCTACAGCACGAGTCCCTCGCGTTCAGCGCTGCAGCGCCTCGCGCCCGATGATGTAGAGGATCTTGGTCCCGGCGCCGATCACGCCCTTGATCGTGCCTGACACTTTCGACACGCCGATGCGCCGCCGGTAGCGGACCGGGATCTCGACGCACCGAAGCCCAAGCTTCACCGCCTTCACCTGCATTTCGATCGTCCAGCCGTAGTTCTGATCGCGCATATCCAAGCGCTTGTACGCTTCGCGCGTGATGGCGCGGAACGGTCCGAGATCCGTGAAGCGGTGGCCCCATAGCAGCCGCATCAAAAGGCATGCGAGCCAATTGCCGAACACCTGCTGCGGCGTCAGAGCGCCTTTCTCACGCTGCCCCATCGTTCGCGAACCCAGCACCAGATCGGCCTTCTTATCCCGAATGGGTTGCAGCAGCGCATCGAGATCGGCCGGATCGTCGCTCGCATCGCCGTCGAGAAATATGATCACGTCGACGTCCGGCAGCGCTTTGAGAGCGGACAGACACGCCCGCCCGTATCCGGGCCTCGGCTCCCGCACGACCCGCGCCCCGTGTGCCTTCGCGATCTCGGGCGAGCCATCGGTGGAGTTGGTATCCGCGACGACGACGGCCTCGATCCAGCCCGGCAACCCGCGCAGCACCGTGGGCAACGCCGCGGCCTCGTTCTTCACCGGAATAACGACGCCGACCGACAGCGTCTGCAACACGTCTTGCATCACTTGCTGATCCCGTATGTCTCAGGCACCCCATCGGCCACGATCCGTCGCCGCGACCCCCACTGCCACGCCAGCCACGCCCAAACCGGCGCAGCATGCAGCAGAGCGATTGCCTGCTGAAACGCATCGAGATCATCCGCGGCCATGAACGGAAAGAAGGCGTAGTAGGCGGCAAGCGTCACCGAGGGCAGCAGCAGCGGCCAGCACTGCACGGCGGCGGCGAACGGCAGAAACCACAGCGCGTACCAAGGAAACTGCGTTGGCGAGAGATAGAACAGCGTTGCCGCGATGGCGAGCGCACGCGTCAGCATATGTTGGAGACCCGACACCGGCCGCACCGCGAGAAATATCGCAACCCCGGCCCCCAGCGCGCCCAGCGCCAGACGAAACAGCCGAACAGCAACCTCGTCGTCCTCATCCCAGAGATGGTCGAACAGCGCCGCCACCCACGCATACGGCGCATTGTTGTTCGCCCAATCGGATGCGTAGACGCTAAGGCCCGACTCCGACGTCAGCGCGTGAAGTGCGAGCGGCGCAAACCCGAGGCCGGCGACGGCGGCAAACAGAGCAAGAGCGGCCCAGCCCCGCCGCCAGTCGGCTACGGCCTTGCGTAGGAGAAGCGGCGCGAGCAACACCGGCCAGACCTTGATCCCGGCCGCCAAACCCACCAGCGCCCCGGCTCGGACGAGTTGCTGGCGACCAGACGTGAGCAACGCGCCGAGCAGCAACGGGGCCAGCAGCGCATCCATGTGCGCCGTGCCGATCGCCGCCAACACGACCAACGGATTGCACCAGTAGAGCGCAGCCCACAAAGTCGAGCGCCCCAGTTGCCTCAGCAGCGTGACGAGCAGCAGCGCCGCAGTCATATCGGCAGCCAAGAACACGCCACGCAATCCCTCGAGGCTCCACGGCGCCAACTTGTAGGCAAGTGCAAAGGCGAGCTGCGCATATCCCGGATAGATCGACGTGAGATCGGGAAAGTTGATGCGCACGACCACATCCCGCGCCTCCACCGCAAGCGCGTGCAGCGCAGGTGGCACGCCATCTCCGGACAAGGCCGCCTCCGGCGTGTAGCGATAGGGATCGAACCCATGCGCCAACACCGCTCCGTCCCACAGGTAGCGGTAGAAATCGTCCTCCAGCGGTGCTGGCGTCCCGAACCAGACGAGGCGCATCGCAAGCCCCGTCACAGCGACGGCCGCGAAGGCGCCAGCACTTGGCTTCACGTCCGCCAGACGCGGCGCGAGCAGCAGACCCAACGCCGCCGGAAGCGCAAGGAACGCCATGAATGGGAGGATCGCGCCAAACGAGTGACCGACAGACGGTGCCAACCCCGGCGCCAACACAGCTAAGCCGATCTGACCGCCGACGAGCAGAAGTGCGGTCAGGATCAGCAACGGCTTCATTGCAGCGGACGGTCCAGCAGCTTGCCCCAACTCGCGTCGTAGGGGTGCACGCTGTCCGCGCGACTCCCACGCCGCACGATCGCGCGGCCTTCCTTGTACCAGCGGAAGATGCCGCCCCGCAGGTTCATGACCTTGACCCCGCTAGCGGCTGCGGCGACGCGCTCCGCCATGACGCCGCTCCTGACGCCGACCGAGCAGTAGAACACCGCGGTCTTGCCTTTGAGCTTATCGCCATTGGCCGAGAGAAACGCGGCGGCGCTGCTACCGGGCTCGACGTGGGTCGCGCCGGCGATGTGGCTCACCTCGTATTCAGCCATTTCCCGCACGTCGAACAGCAAGACGTCTCCCGCCGCGATGCGGGCTTCGAGGGCCGCGCTGCCGATCTCAGGCACCGGATACTTGGCCGAGACGAAGCGCTCCAGGTCCGAGAGCGTCACCGCGGGGTTGGATGGGTCCGGCAGCGACCAAGGAAGCCGCCACGCAAGCGCTGGAATGGCGATCCACACGACCGCCACAAGCGCCAAGGCTCGAATTATGGAAGCTCTGCTCCGTGCCGGCATCACCGCGATCCTGCCACCCCGAACAAGTCCACGCAAGATCGTGCCCGACCATTACGGCTGCGGCAACCGCCTCCGCGGCGAAACATTGGATTCGCCGGCGTTGAGGCGGCGCAAGCACCACGGTCTCAATCGCTTGTCCGTTTTCGAGTGGTCAAACACATGGCTCAGACAGCTATGTGATGACACGGGGACGCCCGTCCCTCGCCGTCGTCATCCCCGCCTCTTCGGCGGGGATTGTCCAAGCCATAGACCGGCAAGCAGCGGCTTATTTCTCGACGAATGCCTTCTCGATCACGAACTGGGCCGGATCGCCGCTTGAGCCCTCGGCGAAGCCACGGTCTTTCAGGATTGCGCGCATGTCGGTGATGAGCTGCGGATTGCCGCAAAGCATGACGCGGTCATGCGCCACGTCCAACGCCTCGGCGCCGATATCGGTGAAAAGCTGGCCGGAGGTGATGAGATCGGTGACGCGACCCTTGTTGCGGAATGGCTCGCGCGTGACGGTCGGGTAGTAGATCAACTTCTCGGCCAGCATGTCGCCGATCAGCTCGCAGCCCGGCAGATCCCTGGTGATTCGCTCGCCATAGGCCAGTTCCGCCACCTGCCGGCAGCCATGCACCAGCACGACCTTGTCGAATCGCTCGTAGGTGTCGGGATCGCGGATGATCGACATGAAGGGCGCAAGACCGGTGCCGGTCGACAGCAGATAAAGTGTGCGGCCCGGCAGCAGGCTATCGAGCACCAGCGTTCCGACCGGCTTCTTGGAGACGAGGATGCGGTCGCCTTCCTTGATGTGCTGCAGGCGTGACGTCAGCGGCCCATCCGGAACCTTGATCGAGAAGAATTCGAGTTGCTCGTCATAGTGGGTGTTGACGAGGCTGTAAGCGCGCACCAGCGGCTTGCCGTCCACCTCCAGCCCCATCATCGTGAACTGGCCGTTGGTGAAACGGAACGACGGGCTGCGCGTGGCGGTGAAGCTGAAAAGCGTGTCGGTCCAGTGGCGTACGCCCAGCACCGTCTCGTGAGTGTAATTGCTCATGATCTCGTCTTCGCCAGTTTTGTTCGCGCCAGTATTCGCAACCGCAGGGCCGCCTCCAGCGGCGGCGTCCGAGTGAAGCGACCGACCGATTCTGAGGGCCGGTTCAGGGCGCCGTTTCCATATCCGATTTTGCCCTGCTCCGAAATGGTCCGGGAGGATGGGTGTTGCTCAAAAACCCCGTCTTTTCGCTGCGGTAAAAGGTTGCACCTGCGATATTACTTACCGTGCGGCTTAGCTTTTCCAAGTTCCCTGCGGGACAGCGTTCACCATGGTTTCCCGGCAGAAGACGGATCACCTCGCGCCCCGCCTCGTGCGATTGCTGAAGATCGCGAACGAGCCCCCTGGGGCGACACCGTTTCCGATGCTACATTCACGATCTTCCGGGTCGTGCTTTCTGGGATGATGCAGATGAAGTGGACGAACACCGTTTCCGCGATTGCCTTGCTGGCTTGGGCGACACTCGTCACGCCCGCCGCGTCCCAGGCTCCTCCGGCTACGCCTAACCCGGCGCCGGCCGCCGCCACACCGCCTCCGCCGCCGACCCCCGTGCCGTTCGACGATGCCGTGACAGCTGCCGCCACGGCGCTGTTCGAGAAGGCCCGCGTCGAGGCCGGCAACAGCAAGATCGAGTTCGTGATCGACCCGCTGATCGATGAAGTCACCGGAACGCAGTCGGCCGCCACACAGACCATCGAAAAGCGCATCGTCGACTTGGTGCACGCCAAGTTTCCGCGCTTCGAACCGCAACCGTTCATGAGCGTTTTCCTGTCGAAGACGCCGCTCGTGCTGGTCGGGACGTTCACGCCGATCAGCCATGCCGGCCAAGC
Source organism: uncultured Alphaproteobacteria bacterium (assembly GCA_963847435.1). Lineage (GTDB taxonomy): Bacteria > Pseudomonadota > Alphaproteobacteria > Rhizobiales > Hyphomicrobiaceae > CAWJZR01. Next base: position 458,816 of record CAWJZR010000021.1, read on the forward strand.
CAGCGGGCCGAAGGATGCCTATCGCGTCTGCCTGACGCTGGCCGACCTCAAGACGCATCAGGTCGTCGCCAAGGGCGTGTCCCGCGCCAAGATCGACGGCGTCAACGCCACGCCCAGCGCCTTCTCCGGCGACATGCCGGTGTGGAGCAAGGACCCGGCCACCGACGCCTACATCAAGCTCTGCCAGGGCACCAAGCTCGGGGAGACGATCGATCCCGCCTACACCAATCGTATGCTGGCGTCCGCCCTCATCAGCGAGGCGACCAACGCTTACGATAGCCGCCGCTTCAAGGAGGCTCTCGATCTCTACAAGTCCGCACTCGGCACCAATGGCGGACAGCAGCTTCGCGCCTACAGCGGCATCTATCTTTCGAGCTGGAAGCTCAACAAGCGCGACGAAGCCGAACACGCCTTCGGAGAACTCATCGGCTACAGTTTCAACGCCAAGAAGTTGGGGGTGCGCCTGCTCTTCCGGCCGGGATCGACCAATTTCGTGCGCGACGCCAAGTTGTCGGGACCATACCCGATGTGGTTGAAGCAGATCGCTAAGCAGACCTCCGCGAGCTCGTCGTGCATCGAGATCGTCGGCCATACCAGCCGAACGGGCACCGAGCCGGCCAACGACAAGCTGTCGGCCGAACGCGCGGAGGCGATCAAAGCCAAGCTGGTCGCTCTTTCACCCGACCTTGCCTCTCGCATCACCACCAAGGGCGTCGGCTGGCGTGAAAACCTGGTCGGCACCGGCCGTGATGATGCCAGCGATGCCCCAGACCGACGCGTCGAGTTCAAGCTCGCCCAATGCAGCTAATCCAACCGCCGGACTGTCCAAGGCCCGGAGGTGAGCCGTGAGACCACGCCAGCCCCTTGCCCCCGGCGCGACCGTGGGTCAGCGCTACCGTGTCGAAAAGCTCATAGGACAGGGCCGCTTCTGGCTCACCTATGTTGCGGACGACCCGGAGAGCGACGGGCTCGTCGTGCTCAAGGAATACATGCCCGCCGATGTCGCGGTTCGCGAGAGCGGAACGCAGGTTCATGCCGCGGGGCCTGAGGAGGAGGACCTGTTCGATTGGGGCCGCGCGCACTTTCTCGAGGAAGCCACCAGCTTGCGCGGCCTCGAGATCCCAGGGCTCGCCGGCGTCGACGACACGATCCAGGAATACGGTACGGCCTACCTGGTGCGCGAATACATTCCGGGCCAGAGCCTGCTCGATTGGCTGGATCAGCTTGGCCGCCGCCCCACGCAGGCTGATCTTGACCGCATCACAACCCGCTTGCTGTCGACTCTGTCCGCCCTGCACAAGGCGAAACTTATTCATCACGACATCACGCCGGATCACATCCTCCTGCGCCAGCACACTCACGAGCCGGTGCTGATCGATTTCGGTGGCGCCCGCTCGGCGTTCGCCTCCCGCGCCAGGGCGCTACACACCTACATCCGGCCAGGTTACTCGCCGCCCGAGCAGCACATGTTCGAACTCCAGCACGCAGGGCCCATGGACGGACGTTTTTGCGCTCGGGGCCTCGCTCTATCGCGCGGTCACGGCGCGCAGTCCGACCGACGTCATCGCACGCAACATCCGCGACGACATGCCGAAGGCGGCCGGCGGCCAGCACAAGCAATACCGGCCGATGTTCCTGCAAGCCCTCAACTTTGCGTTGTTTCTCGCGCCCGGCGCGCGGCCGCAGACGATCGAGGAGTTCGCGCTCCGCCTCCTCGCCATTCCTGAGCCCGAGAAAAAAGCGGCGCCGGCCGAGAGGAAAAAGGTCACCGCTCCTCGTAGCCGGAGGCCGCTGCCGGCACGGCCTTCAGCTGCAGTGGCGACCGGCGGGCTCAGTTTTTCGCCGCCGGTCTTCGCCTTTGCGGCGCTGATGCTCGCCGCGGTCGCCGGGGTGGCCATCCGCCTGTCGCAGACCCCCGTCCCCCTCGACACGCCGATCATCGTCAGTCCCGGCAACGGGGCCGATAGCGATATCACGTCGGCCAACAGCCGGGAGGCGCTGCTCGGCATTCTCCGCACCAACCCAGCCCAGCGCGCCGCCGCCGAACGCCGCCTGAGGCAGCTCGGCTACATCAACGCCGGAGTGCCGGAGCAGACGGCCTGGGTCCGGCCAGGCAGCGGCGAATCCTTCCGCGACTGCCCGACGTGCCCGGAGCTGGTGGCGGTGCCGGCCGGAAATTTCCTCATGGGCTCGCCGGTGACCGAGGAAGGTCGCGGCGACGACGAGGACGACGCGCCGGGCCCTGGCGGCGCCCAGGTTCACGTTGCGATGCCTGAGCCCTTCGCCATCGGTCGTTTCGAGGTGACGCGCGGCGAGTTTGCAGAGTTCGTCCGAGCCACCGGATACAAGATGGATGGCGGCTGCTACGCGCGCGTCAGCTCCTGGCAACTCGTCGCCGATCTCGGCTGGCAATCGACCGGCTACGCGCAAGACGACCGGCATCCCGTCGCCTGCGTCAGTTGGCACGATGCCGAAGCCTATGTCCGCTGGCTCGGCGACAAGACGGGCCGCAGCTACCGCCTGCCCTCGGAGGCCGAGTGGGAGTATGCCGCCCGCGGCGTCACCACGGCCACACCGCAACCGCGTTTCCCCTTCGGCAATGACGATCGGCAGCTCTGCGACTATGGCAACGGCGCCGACCTCAGCACGCGCCCCGACAATCCCGGCTGGCAGATCGCCGAATGCATGGACGCCTTTGCTGCGACGGCCCCCGTCGGCCGTTTCAAACCCAACGCTTTCGGCATCTACGACATGCTCGGCAACGTCTGGGAGTGGACCGCCGACTGCTGGCGTGAAAGCCTCGCGCGCGATCCTCGCTCGACGCCCGGTTGCGCAGCCGACGCTCCGCATACCCTGCGTGGTGGTTCCTGGGGTGATCCGCCCCGAATGCTGCGACCGGCCGCGCGGATTGCAAGCGCTCCCGCCATCCGTGATCAGATCGCCGGATTCCGCATTGCACGGGGTATACCGCCCTAGCCTCTCCTCCGGCCTCGTAAAGCACAATCGCAAATCCTAACTCAACCCGACTGCCGCCGCTGGTTCGCGCGGCCGAACTGCTCTACATTTTGGGCGAATTCCTCTCTGTCGTCGCCCGATCGAGCCCGTTGCTCAACTCCCACGAGGGAACCGACTGACATGCACATCCTCAAGCGCGGCGGATATCTTCAGAAACTGAGACTCGCGAGCGGCCTCGTTTTATTCCTTTTCGCGATCACGCACTTCCTCAATCACGCGCTGGGTCTCGTCAATCTCGAGACCATGCACGAGGCCGAGCGGTGGCGTCAGATCGTGACGCGCTCGGTCGCCGGCTCCACCATTCTCGGCGCGGCCTTGGTGGCCCACATTTTCCTCGGTCTCTGGAAGCTCGCCCGCCGCAGCACCCTGCGTCTGCCGCCTTGGGAATTGATCCAGATCGGCCTCGGGCTGCTGATCCCGTTCCTGCTGTTTCCCCACATCGTCAACACGCGCGTCGCGCACACTTATTTCGGCGTCGAGGACAATTACCTCTACGAGCTCGCTCGCCTCTGGCCCGCCAGCGCGGTCCTGCAGAGCACGCTGCTGGTGATGGTGTGGGTGCATGGCTGCCTGGGCATCCACTACTGGCTGCGCGTCTACGCGCCCTATCGAGCCGCCCAGCCGGTGCTGCTGTTCATCGCCATCGCGATCCCGCTCGCTGCGCTTGGCGGGTTCATGGTCTCGGGCCGCGCCGTCGCGCAGCTCATCGAGAACCCGGATATGTTCGCCAAGGTCAAGCAGGTCACTCACTGGCCCAGCACCGCCGACGGCAACATGCTCGCCGACTATCGCTTTGCCGTGCGCCTGATCTTCGGCGGCATCCTGGCCTTCGTCGCCTCCGCAATCGCCTGGGGCCACTACGACCGCAAGGCTGCCGAAAAAGTACCGATCAAGTACCTCGGAGGCCCCGTCGTGATGGCGGCCCCCGGAATGACGCTGCTCGAGATCAGCCGCGCCAACAACATTCCTCACGCCTCCGTTTGTGGCGGTCGCGCCCGCTGCTCCACCTGCCGCGTCCGCGTCGAGGAAGGCGCCAACTCGTTACCGCTGCCGGTATTCCCGGAGACGCTGACGCTCGCCAGCATTTCCGCGCCCCACAACGTCCGCCTCGCCTGCCAGATCCGGCCGACGCGCCCGATCGCGGTCACCCGCCTGCTGCGCTCGGCCAGCGCCGGTCCGCAGTCGGCCGACATCGAGGAAACCGACAGCGCCGGCATCGAGAAGCCGCTCGCCGTCATGTTCCTCGACATGCGCGAGTTCACCAAGCTGTCGCAAGGCAAGTTGCCTTATGACGTCGTGTTCCTTTTGAACGAGTTCTTCGCGGCGACCGGCCAGGCGATCACCAACTCCGGCGGCTGGATCGATAAGTTCATGGGCGACGGCCTGCTCGCGGTGTTCGGACAGCACCACGGAGTCGAGGCAGGCTGCCGTCAGGCCCTTCGCGCCGCCCGCGCCGTCGATCTCGCGCTCGATCACGTCAACGCCAAGCTCGAGTCCGAGGTCGGCCGGCCATTGAAGATCGGCATGGGCATTCACGCCGGACCGCTGCTGCTGGGCCGCATCGGGTACGGTGCCTCGGTCGACCTCACCGTCATCGGCAACGCGGTCAATGTCGCCAGCCGGCTGGAAAGCGTTGCCAAGGAGCACGGCCACCAGATCGTGCTGTCGCGCGACGTCGCCCGCTACGCCGGCTGGGTCGATCCAGACTTGCCGACGATGAAGGTCAACGTCCGCGGCGTCGAAGGCCCGCTCGAGGTCATCGGCATCGGCCGGGGTCGCGATCTGCCGGTGCGTCTGTTGGCGGCCTCCGAAAGCGAGGACGAGCGCCTGCGCATGAGCGGCCGCTCACCGGAAGCGGCCTGATTGCGCGGCTAGGGCACCAGCACGTAGATCGCCAGGATCATGGCGAGCAGAACGCCGACGAGCGCCGTCAGCAGGTCGGCCCACACGGGCGCGGTTCGCAGGTTGAGATAAACCCGCAGGATCGCGCCCGCTTTCACCAAGGTCACGAGAAACAGCGCCGCGGTCATTCCCACGCCCAGGCGACCGCTGCCGGCTGCGCCGCCCGCAAATGCGGTGGCGAGCGTCAGCCCCAGTAGCCCGATCCAGGCCGTGAACAAGCGCTTGCGCGTCGGATAGTAATCCATCGGCCTACCGCATCAGATAAAGGACGGGGAACAGCAGCACCCAGATCAGATCGACCATGTGCCAGAACGAGGTGCCGGTTTCGATCGCCTCCATGCTCGGATGGCGAGCGACGATGCCAAGGATGGCCATCCCAGCCACCACGTGCAGGGCGTGGAACCCCGTGATCAGGTAGTAGAGCGTGAAAAACCCATTGGTATCGATACCGATGCCGGCCTGATACTTGGCCCAGTATTCGACCGCCTTCACGACCAGGAACACCGCGCCCAGCAGCCCGGCCGACAGCAGCCAGCGCCGCGTCTCGGCAATTTGCCCGCGCGAGCGCGCATTGACCGCCAGCGCCGCCGCCAATCCGCTCGTCAGCAGCACCGCCGTATTGATGGTGCCGGCCACGCGGTTCAAACTGTCTTGCGCGTGGATAAACATCTGCGGCTGCGACAGCCGCGTTGCCGCCACGGCGATCAAGCCGCCGCCAAACACCAGGATTTCGCTGATGATCAAAACCCACATCATGGGATGGCCGGGCAGGTCGGAGAGCGGCCCCCAGCGACCCGAAAGCGTCTCGGACGCCAGTGTTTTTGGACGAAGCGTCTCGGATGCCAACGCCTGCGAGGCGGACGCCACCACCTCCGCCCTCATGCCTTCGCTGTGATCTGCCATCGACAATCCGTTCCGCGCAAGCGAGCCCGTTTTCTAATCTTGAGCTACGCCGGCGGAGTTCCCGTCATCTTGATGATCGTCAAGCGCTGGAGCCATGGCGCCGATTGGCGCATTGTTGGGCTGGGTCGCGGGGTTGCGTCATCCGCAGACCGTCCGCCTAGTTTCCGGAAAAGGTTGGCCCAGATGTCTCACCGCGATTCCTCCGACCGCGATCCGCTCGAACCGTCTCCGCCCGACACATCGAGCCGCGTTGCCGCCGTCGCCGCCGAAGTCCTGGACCTCCTCGGCTCCGACCGCCAGGTGCAGCCGTTTTCCGAGCGCTTCCCCGGCTTCTCGCTGCAAGACGCCTATGACGTGGCCGCCCGCGTGCGCGATGCGCGAGCCGCCCGCGGTGAAACGCCGGTCGGCCGTAAGATCGGCTTCACCAACCAGGTCGTGTGGACCACCTACGGCATCTCCGCGCCGATCTGGAACTACATGTTCGACACCACGGTGCATGATCTCGCCTCCGCCGGCGGCCATTTCACCCTCGGGCACGTGCCGGAGCCCCGCATTGAACCCGAGATCGCGCTGCATCTGTCGTCCGCGCCGCAGCCCGGCATGACGGACGCGGAGCTCACCCTTTGCATCGACTGGATCGCACACGCCTTCGAGATCGTGCACTCGATCTTCCCGGGCTGGAATTTCGCAGCCGCCGACGCGGTCGCCGCCTACGGCGTCCACACCGCCTTGTTGCTTGGAGATAAGCGGGACATCACCGGCGGCCCGGTGCTTTGGGGCTCGACGCTCGCCCATTTCGACGTGGAGCTCGTCAGCGACGATGGCGTCATCCGCGACGGTCACGCCCGTAACGTGCTCGGCAGCCCGGTGCGCGCGCTCAAATTCCTCATCGACGAAATCGCCCGCACCCCCGGCGCCGAGCCCCTGCGTGCCGGCGAGATCATCACGACCGGCACGCTCACCGAGGCGATGCCTGCCGTGCCGGGCCAAACCTGGTCCACCCGCCTCGACGGCATCGACCTGCCGGGATTGCGATTGCAGTTGGACTGAGATCCGCTCATGGCCGAGACACGACAGATCGCGATCGTTCTCTATCCGGGCCTCACCGCGCTCGACGCGCTTGGTCCGTATGAAGTCCTCAAGATGCTACCCGGCGCGGACCTGAGGTTCGTTGCTGGCGAGCCCGGCCCCATCACAGCCGACAGCGGCATCCTCACAATCGGGGCCACGCATTCGTTCGACGAGACACCGGCTCCGTTCCTCATCCTGGTGCCGGGCTCGCAGGCCGATACGGCGACGGCCATGGCCGATGGGCCGTTGCACGCATGGCTGAGGAAGGCGCACGAGACGAGCACATGGACGACGTCGGTGTGCTCCGGAGCGCTGATCCTTGCCGCCGCCGGTCTTCTCGAGGGCCGGCCGGCGACAACTCATTGGTGGGCGCAGTCCTCGCTGGAGCGCTTCGGCGCGATTTCGATGCCCAATAAGCGCATCGTGCGATCCGGCAAGATCTGGACGGCGGCGGGCGTCTCGGCCGGGCTCGATCTCGCCCTTTCACTGTTCGGTGAAATCGCGGGTCAGGAAGCGGCCGAGGTCGCGCAATTGATGCTCGAATACGACCCGCTTCCTCCGTTCAACGCGGGGCACCCGAGCAAGGCCAGCGATCATGTCCGCGAAAAAGCCGCAGCCGAGTTGGCCCGGCTCGCGAGAAACCCGCGCGACTTCATTTCCGTGCCGAAAATTGTGTGGCGTCGCGCGATCGATCGCAGCCGCAAGCTCATCCAGTCCCGCGCCTGAAATCCATTTTCAATTCGCCTGACCCGCTAACGGTCGCGGCATTTCTACCCCTACAGCCGGTATCCCAGCAATTTGCCGAAAAGCGCTATTGCCCGCATGACATTATGAGGCGGCTTTGCAGATCGAATTTCCTTTTCGTGAGACACGAAGAGCATCGAGACCAGCACGAGCGAGCGGAAGTCTTTCGGCGGAAGCGACATTCGCCCCGTTATCATTAGCGACTGGAGCTTTCGGAAGAACCGTTCGAAATCGAGCGCCGGCTTATGCACGTTGAGCAGCCGGACTTCCGTCGCGTGCGGGTTCCTGAGCGTGTGGGGCGTTCCGGCCGCGACCGTCACGGATTGACCGGGCGTGAGCTGCCGCCAGGCTCCGTCAACGCAGACATCGAGCGTGCCGGACAGCACCCGATAGCTCTCTTCGGCTGCCGGATGCGTGTGCAGCGGTGGCCCTTTGAACCCCGGCTCGAGAACATTGATGGCCTCGAACAACTCGCCATTCGTGTCGGAGGTCGATCGCGTGATCTCCCACCACATGCCCATCGGAGAAAAGTCGAGCGTTCGGTCTTGCTCTTGAGCGGTCATGGTTTCCAACCGTCACGACAGAGCCTCGAATTAATTGAGGTTGCCACAACATCGGCTCAACCGAAACGTTTCAATTCCGGCCTGGGGGCTGCATTACGCCGCATGACGAAATGCGCCTAGGTCGCTGCGTAACATCGGGAAGTCGCTCACGGCGACTATATGGCGACGCGCGCGCAGTCATCAGCGACGCCCGGCGCCGACTTCGGGCTTCAGATGCATGCGTCCTTTAAGCTGATCTGCATCAAGGGCTGATTGCCCGTCGCGCGTTATAAGCTTTTTCTTTAGCGGGAAATCGAAACTCGCGGAGCAAGCCATGTTCAAGCATATCCTCATCGCGACGGACGGCTCCGAGCTATCCGAGCGAGCGATCCGACTTGGCGTCGATCTTGCCAAGGCAGTTGGTGCCAGAGTAACGGCCGTGATGGTTATTTGGCATGTTCCAGCGCTTTACTATGATGTTGCCGGCATGGGCATTCCCAACGAGCAATTGGCGCAGAACGCGAGTGAGTTCGCCACACGATGCCTGGCCGTTGCATCCGATGCGGCGGCGGCTGCCGGCGTCGATTGCAAAACGGTCAGCGTGACGCATGAACGCCCCTACCAGGCGATCATCGATGCCGCAACAGCCAACCAGTGCGACTTGATCGTGATGGCATCCCACGGTCGCTCCGGCGCCTCGGCCATGCTTCTCGGCAGCGAGACGAGCAAGGTGCTCACCCACTCCAAGGTGCCGGTTCTCGTTTCTCGTTGAGGAAATCACGATCTTTTCTCTACGGTCGCCGCAAGTGCGGATGCACCGAGCAATGTGCGTGCGTGTGGCAGCTTCTGCTGTGAAGCGGACGTTGGGAGTGGCGATCACGTTGATAGTCGCTTCCGAGAGGCCACCTCGCGACGCCATTTCTTTGCGCCCGTCGTGCCGACACGAGACGGCAGTTTATCCCCTCGGAAGATTGTCGGCGTAGCCTGCACCTACTCTGCCGCATCAAAGGGCCCGGGCTCGAGCTGGGAACCTGGGGCAGCGGAGGTCTCGTCCGTGAGAAGCGCTACCCATCAGCTGGAGCGTGTCAGGCGGCCGCCTCATCCCGTGGTGTGAAACATGGGGTGGACAACGGCGGAGGTGGATGAACCGCCGCGCCGGCCGGCGAGCGGACGAGGCAAGTGGGGCGGTAAGCGCCGCATCCCCGATTTTTTACCCCGGACTGGTGCTTTCCGTCCCGCTCCCTCTCATGCATCGCGCGGCGGCAATTGCCGACGGGCGCAAAAACTGCTTTGGCCTTGACAGCACCGCAAACCCAATCTTCCCTCGACGTCAAATCCCAGCGCGCGACGCGGAGCCCCGCGAAGGCGGGAATCCAAGCATCGCGCGACAAATGCCACGCCGCTGTTGCGACGTCACTCCGAAGCAACCAGCGTCGCGCTCGCTGATGGTTTTTGAACCACCTCTAAGGAAGAGCTTTTTCTGACTGCAGCAAGAACAGGATGGCCGATGCGGTCATGTGCAAAACGTAACTCGCAACAAAATCGGGAACGATTTGCGGCGCCTGCCCCTGTCCGTGTCCACTCAGTTTGTTGCGCCCTGTAGGCACGCCGGCCTCAAGAGTAGCTCGCAGAGCCGAAAAGTGGCTCACCCAAAACGGGGGAACCAATCCGTTGTCAAAGCAAACCGCAAGGAGCTTTGAAGCGGTATCATTTTTCGCGTAGCCCCAGCGTCTCTTGTCACATATTGTCTTCATTGTGCTCTCAAGCGACTTAAGCGCGTCATTGAGGGCCTCTTTATGATTCCCCTTGCGGTAATGACTAAACGCCGAGAGAAATTCTTCCTCTGCGCCCTTGAACTTAGCATCCCGAAGTAGAGCAAGCGCAGGCTTGACCGCCTCGGCATCAATAAGGCACTGTCAACGCGAATAATCTCGTCGTCATATTGATAGCCGACGCCGTGCTCCTTAAATCGTAAATTCAACTCTTCAATAGCCGCTTTGGCCTTTTCTCGCTGACGCTGATCACCTCGATAGTAGAAGTTGTTTGAATTCTCCTCAACCACACGACAAATCAATTCGACAGCATCGAGGAAATATTCAACTTCTTACACGCCAACGAGGAACGCACTAATTCCGTTATAGAGTTTTCAGCCCCAGCATGAGCTCCGGGCAGGCGAAATACTCCAAGTTCGCGCCGTAGCGCCTCAACTATAGATCGGTAAGCCTCAAGAATACCCCTGTACCCATATCCCTGACGTCCTTGAACATACTCATCCCTACTCCCAATGATATCCCAATAATCTGGACGATCTGGACCCGCAAAGGCTGGGGGATTGCATCGAACGTATATACGTCCGGCAATTCGCCACCCAGTCGCTGCTGACGTTTAGAGAACGGATCTAGCAGCACCATGACGTGCCCTCTCCTCCCTAATTTTCCCCCCTCACACCAACCTGCTCTGCTCCACGGCTGCCGCGATGAAGCCCTTGAATAGCGGGTGCGGCTCGAAGGGGCGGGATTTCAGTTCGGGGTGGTATTGGACGCCGATGAACCACGGGTGGTCGGGGTACTCGACCGTTTCCGGTAACAGCCCATCAGGCGACATGCCGGTGAAGACGAGGCCGGCCTTCTCCAGCCGCTCGCGGTAGGCGCGTGTTGACCTCGTAACGGTGGCGGTGACGCTCCGAGATCGTGCTCGTGCCGTAAGCGGACGCGATGCGCGAGTTGCCGTTGAGCCGCGCCTCGAACGCGCCCAACCGCATCGTGCCGCCGAGATCGCCGCCGGCGCGGCGCACCTCGAGCTGGTCGCCCTTCATCCACTCCTTCATGGTGCCGACGACGGGCTCGCGCGTCTCGCCGAACTCGGTCGAGCTGGCGGCCGCAATCCCGCACAGGTTGCGCGCCGCCTCGATGCAAGCCATCTGCATGCCAAAGCAGATGCCGAAATAGGGCACCTTGCGCTCGCGTGCGAACTTGGCGGCGAGGATCTTGCCTTCGGCGCCGCGCTCGCCGAACCCGCCCGGCACCAGGATGCCGTGCACGTCCTCCAGATAGGGCGACGGGTCCTCGCGTTCGAAGATACCGGCCTCGATCCATTCGAGGTGGACGCGCACGTTGTTGGCGATGCCGCCGTGAACCAGCGCCTCGATCAGCGATTTGTAGGCGTCCTTCAGCTCCGTGTACTTGCCGACGACGGCAATCGTCACCTCGCCTTCGGGCGTCGCGATGGTCTTGGAGATCTGCTCCCAGCGCTTCAGGTCGGGGCGCGGTGCGCCGGTGACGCCGAACGCCTCCAGCACCTGGTCGTCGAGCCCCTCGCGGTGGTAGGCCAGCGGCACGTCGTAGATCGACGCCACGTCCAACGCCTGGATGACGGCGTCCTCGCGCACGTTACAGAACAGCGCGATCTTGCGGCGCTCGGACTTCGGGATCTCGCGATCCGAACGGCAGAGCAGGATATCGGGCTGGATGCCGATCGAACGCAGCTCCTTCACCGAATGCTGCGTCGGCTTGGTCTTCAGTTCGCCGGCCGAGGGGATGTAAGGCAGCAGCGTCAGGTGGATGAACACGGACGAGCCGGGCGGCAATTCGTTGCCGAGCTGGCGAATCGCCTCGAAGAACGGCAGGCCCTCGATGTCGCCGACGGTGCCGCCGATCTCGACGAGCACGAAATCGACGTCCTCGTTGCCGGAGACGACGAACTGCTTGATGGCGTCGGTCACGTGCGGAATGACCTGCACGGTGGCGCCCAGGTAATCGCCGCGGCGCTCCTTGGCGAGGATCTCCTGGTAGAGCCGCCCCGTCGTGATGTTGTCGGATTTCTTGGCCGGAACGCCGGTGAAGCGCTCGTAATGGCCGAGGTCGAGGTCGGTCTCGGCACCGTCATCGGTGACGAAAACCTCGCCGTGCTGATACGGGCTCATGGTGCCCGGATCGACGTTCAGGTAGGGGTCCAGCTTGCGAAGACGCACAGTGTACCCGCGCGCTTGAAGAAGCGCGCCGAGCGCGGCCGATGCGAGGCCCTTACCGAGTGAGGAAACCACGCCGCCGGTGATGAAGATGTACCGTTGCATGGGACTGCATCAATACATCAAGGGCCGGGGAAGCGAAGCGAAAATCTCATTCATCCACGGGACTTGTGCGTGCAAAGGTTAGTTGCCGAACCAAGAGTGCCTGGAAACCTGCCTCGGTTCCCCAATGAAGTGCCGATCAGCCTGCTGTCATGCAGCTTTCTGCTGATCACCGCTCCGCTGCAATGCAGTCTTGCCCGGTGGCGCAGCGATTCGCCAACGTTGATCGAATCGCAACGGCGCCACTGCGAATTGCAACTGTCTAATCGCAGCTCCCCGAAAATTCACTTCTTCCCGCAGGCGGCGGCAACTTCCTGAGCGGCGGCGGCGCTGGCGTCTGGGGCGACGACATCCGCCTGCAACTCGGCTGTGAGCCTGTCGAACGTGGCGTCCGTCGGCTGATAGGACGGGTCCGTGGCCGTCTTCGCGTAGCTGGCCGCGACCACCACTCTCGTATAGTCGGACTGCTTGGCGGATGGCCCCTTGTAGCCGTCGACCTTCTTCCCGCACTCGACGGCCGGCTGCACGCTATCGATCTTGAAGAAGCCGAGCTTGCCCTCCTTGCCGATCTCGGCGGCGCGGATCGTAGCGATTTTCTCGAGCCTGGCGCGCGGCGTCGTCGCCGTACCCGTGGCGATCACGGTGTGGTGCGTTTCGTCGATCTCTTTCGAGCGGTAACCCAGCGGAGAGAACGCGTTACCGGCCGAGTACCCCGTCACCGCGCCGCTCATGCCACCCAGCAGTTCCGTGGTGCTGCCGCAGCCGGCAAGGCTCAGCGCCACCACGACGCCCGCGATCGCGCGCACGGAACCACAAATTGAAATTTGCATCAGCCGTCCCCCATGAGAGTGTCTGGACACTTCTCCTCTCGGGGCAGCCTAACGCAAACCGGCCGGCAACAGCCAGCCGATCGCCGGGTTTATAAACCGCAGAAAGTGGCTGCTTATTTGCCCTGCAGTTTGTCGAGCAGGCCACCGCGCGGAGCGGGCGCTTCTGGAGCGGCGGGGGTGGCGGGCGCTGCGTCCGTTGCGGGCTTGGCATCGGCGGGCCGCTCGAAAACGGATGCCGGCGGAGCCGAGTGACGCGCCAGGATGGTCAGCGTCAGGCTCGTCGTGAAGAAGCCCGCCGCGAGAATCGCCGTCGCGCGGGTGAGCAGATTTGCAGTGCCGCGGCCGGTAAGAAAACCACCGCCGCCGCCACCGCCGATGCCCAGCGCACCACCCTCGGAGCGCTGCAGCAGCACGACGCCGATCAGCGTCGCGGCGATCATCATGTGAATGACGAGAATGACGGTGGTCATGGGAAGAGCAATCCTGAATGCCGATTGGCGCGGATGAGGCGCCTGTTTGCGGCGCTTCTACACCACGCCTCGCCACAATGCCAGTGCCCGCGTGCGGCTTGGCTGCTAAGCTTAGCCTAGCTTGACTTGGCCTACTCGGGCTTGGCCCGCTACTCAGGCTTGGCTGCCGGTGCGGCAGCCGCCTTGGGCTTCGCCGGGGCCGGAGCCTCGGCCGCCGCATCCGGGTTCGGCTTCGGCTTTTTCTTCTTGGGCGGCGCCGGCGGTGCCGCGGCCGCCTCACCCTCGACAGCCGGAGCGGCAGCCGGGGCTTTGGCTTTCTTCTGCTTCTTCGGTTTGGGGTGTGCGGGGGATTCGGCTGCAGGCTCCTCACCAGCTGCCGGAGCGGGTTCCGCGCCCGGTGGCGGCGTCGGAGCCGGTGGCCGCAACGCGGCGATGCGCGGACGGTCGCAACGGAACGTGATCTGCTCCTCGACCTCGATCAGGCGCTTGATCTGCTCCAGAACCGCAGGCCCGAATGCGGCCTTGGCGTGCTCCGGCCCGCCCTGCATCTTGTCCCGGACGCCGGCCGCGACCAGCGTCGCCTGCTCGGCTTTGAGACCATCGCAGGCCTCTTTCTCGAGCCGCGCCGCATTCGCCGCGGCTAACGGCGCGATCAGTCCTGCGAAGGCTGCCAACACTGCAATTCGTACGCGCATACCGCTCCGACCTCTACTGCTGTCTCAGCGAAGCCTAATAAAACATGCTTAACACACTCTAGCACTGCCCCCGTGCGCCGACAGGCCCGTCAGGGCTCCGCTTCAGCCTCGGCACTGCCGGTTCAGCGCTTGTAAGCCGCGATGATGCCGAGAAAATCGGCAGCCTTGAGGCTGGCGCCGCCGACCAGCGCGCCATCGACGTTCGTAACTCCCATGAGCTCGACGGCGTTCGAGGCCTTGACCGAGCCGCCGTAGAGGATGCGCATCTTTTCGCCCTCGGCGCCGAAGCGCTTGGCGAGGGCGGCGCGAATCGACGCATGGACCTCGGCCACGTCGGCCGCCGTGGCGGACTAGGCCGGTGCCGATTGCCCACACCGGCTCGTAGGCGACTACTGTATTGGCGGCCGTGGAAGCGTCGGGCAACGAGCCAGCGATCTGCCTGCCCACGACCGTCAGTGTGATACCGGCCTGCCGCTCGCCCGCGGTCTCGCCGACGCAGACGATCGCGACCAATCCCGCCCGGTGCGCGGCCTCGGCCTTGGCCCGCACGATCTTGTCCGTCTCGCCGTGATCCGCGCGGCGTTCCGAATGGCCGACGATAACAGCCGTCGCTCCCGCGTCCGCCAGCATCTCGGCCGAGACGTCGCCCGTGTTGGCGCCTGATTTCGCCGTATGGCAATCCTGACCGCCAACAGCGAGCTTCGATCCCTTGGCGACCTCGGCCAGCACCGGCACCAGCGTCGCCGGCGGACAGATCATGACGTCGACCGCGGCGCTTGAAGTCCGCTGCCGAGACGGCGTCGCGGACCAGCCCAGCTTCCTCCAGCGAGGCCTGCAGGCCGTTCATCTTCCAATTGCCGGCGACCAGCGGACGGATGGACTTCGAGGCCTCAGTCATGGATTGCTTCCCGGGATCAGGTTCGGTTGCGGATGCCGCCCGGAGCGGGGCCTCAAAGGCCGGCCTTGCTTTCGCGGACGCGCTGCGCTTCATATCACGCCAAACCCCCGCGTCCAGGCGCGGGATCTCATCCTTCCGCATCGGTTGCGCGGTGGGCGCCGCTAATTCCAAGCTGCCCCGCCGCCGCTCAAACACTGGACCCGCGACCCGCAATGCTCGACACCCTGAGACGAGGCGCCACCGGCTGGGTGGCCAAGATCCTGCTTACCGTGCTCGTCCTCAGCTTCGCGATCTGGGGTGTGGCGGACATGTTCCGCAGCATCGGCCACTCGTATCTCGCCAAGGTCGGCAGCGCGACGATCACGCCGGACCAGTTCCAGACCGAGTTCCGCGAACAGCTCAACGCCATCTCGGCGCAGGTCGGCCGCCGCATCACGGCGGACCAGGCCCGGCAGTTCGGCATCGATAGTCGCGTCCTGACCCAGCTCATCGGCAAGACCGCCATCGACCAGCACGCCGGCGACCTCGGGCTCACGCTGTCGGAATCGACGCTGAAGCAATCGATCGAGCGTGATCCGACATTCAAGGGCGTCAACGGTAAGTTCGACAAGGCCCAGTTCGATGGCATTCTGCACCAGATCGGCCTCAGCGAGCGTGGGTATCTGGCGATCCGCCGCCACGAGGACCTGCGCGAAATGCTCACGTCCGCGCTCGTCAACGCGACCGTTGTGCCGCAGCCGCTGGTCGACATCATCAACGCGCATCGCGAGGAGATGCGCACGGTTGAGCATCTGACGATGGACCCGGCCAAGGCGGCCCCGGTCTCCGCCCCCGATGAGGCCACCCTGAAGGCCGCCTA
Source organism: uncultured Alphaproteobacteria bacterium (assembly GCA_963847435.1). Taxonomy (GTDB): domain Bacteria; phylum Pseudomonadota; class Alphaproteobacteria; order Rhizobiales; family Hyphomicrobiaceae; genus CAWJZR01. Next base: position 474,814 of record CAWJZR010000021.1, read on the forward strand.
CGAAGCGAGCAAGGGCCACTATATGACGCCGGCTTACCGTAAGCTCGGGGTGCTGGTGATGAGCCTCGACACCTTGAAGAAGCGGATGCAAGTCTCCGACGAGGAGATCAAGGCGGCCTATGAGGCGACCCCGATCATTACAACACGCCCGAGCGCCGCCATGTGCTGCAGGTCGCCTTCAAGGACAAGGCCGCAGCCGAAGCCGCCAAGGCCGCGCTGAAGAGCGGCAAGAGCTGGGCCGAGGTCGTCAAGGAAGCGGGCGCCAAGGATACCGACGTCGATCTCGGCGTGCTGACGAAGAAGCAGATCATCGACCCCAAGATCGCCGCCGCCGCGTTCGCACTGCCGAAAGATGCCGTCTCCGATGTCGTCGAAGGCCGCTTCGCGACGGTACTGTTGCAAGTCACTGAGATCCAGGCTGGGACGACCAAGACGCTCGCCGACGTCAAGGAGCAGGTCAAGGACCGCCTCGCCACTGAAAAGGCAAAGACCGAGATCCAGAAGATCTGCACGACCAGGTCGACGACAATCGAGCGGCTCAAAAGTCGCTGAAGGACATCGGCCAGACGTTCAACATTCCGTTCTATGAGGTCCCGGCGACGGACCGCGACAATCACGCGCCCGACGGCAAGACGGCACTCGACGTGCCGGATGCCGGCGGCATCATCGCGGCGGGATTCGAAGCGCAGCCCGGCGTAGAGCGTGACGCGGTCGAGATGCCCGATGGCGGCTTCGCCTGGGTCGACCTGCAGGGCATCATCGAGCCGAAGCAGAAGCCGTTCGAGGAGGTAAAAGCGGCCGTCGAGACCGCGTGGATGGAAGCGGAGAAGAGGAAGGCGCTGACCGAACTCGCCACCAAGCTTGTCGAGCGCATCAACAAAGGTGAGACGCTGTCGCAGATCGCCAACGAGGTCGGCGGCAAACCCGATACCGCCATCGCGATCACCCGCAAGACGCTGCCGCAGGGGCTGACGCAAGGCGCGGTCGGTCAGGCGTTCGCACTGCCGAAGGGTGGCGCCGGCTCGGCCGAGACTGCGGACGGCAAGTCGCGCATCCTGTTCAAAGTGGTCGACATCAAGCCGGCTCCGCCGCCGACCAAGGACCAGGCAGAGCGCATCACCAAGGAGATCCGCAGCCAGGACGAAGGCGACACCCTGGCCGCCTACGTCGCGGCACTGCAAACGCGCCTCGGCGTCAGCGTCGACGAGACCGTGCTTCGCCGCACGCTCGGCACCGACAGGCAATAAACGGGTAGATGGACATTTCCGCCGTGAGCAGCGCCGAGCGCCGGCAGGGACGTATCGAAACGCTTCCCTCCTTTGAGACCTTCGCCAAGGCCTACGAGAGCGGCGTGCCGCAGGTGGTGTGGACACGCCTCGTCGCCGACCTCGAAACGCCGGTTTCCGTCTACCTCAAGATCGCCGGCGGCAAGACCGTCGAGGCGAAGCACGCCTCCGGCAAGATGAGCTTCCTGCTCGAATCGGTCGAGGGCGGCGCGACGGTCGGGCGCTACTCGGTCATCGGCCTCGAGCCGGACATCGTCTGGCGCGCGCATGGCGACGCGGCCGAGATCAACCGTGATCCGGTGAGCGAAGCCGGACGCGTTCAAGCCCGAACCCGAGCCGACGCTCACCTCGCTGCGGGCGCTGCTCGACGAATCGCGCATCGACCTGCCGTCGGAGTTGCCGCCAATGGCCGCCGGCGTGTTCGGCTACATGGGCTACGACACCATGCGCCTCATCGAGCGGCTTCCGAACGACGCCGCAGGATGACGCTCGGGGTGCCGGACGGCGTGTTGCAGCGGCCGACGCTGATGGTGATCTTCGACAACGTGCAGCGACGAGATGACCGTCGTCACGCCCGTGCGCCCTGATGCGCAAGACCGATGCGAAGAAGGCCTACAAGGCCGCGGTGAAGCGCGCTGAAATCGGTGATGCAAATCGCTCGACGAGCCGCTGCCGCACGCACACAGCCAATGCCGGCAGGCGTCTCGCCGCTCCCGAGCCCCGCTCCAACACGACGCCGGCGCAATACCTCGACATGGTCGCGCGGGCGAAGGAATACATCGCCGCCGGCGACATCTTCCAGGTCGTGCTGTCGCAGCGCTTCTCGGCGCCGTTCACGCTGCCGCCGTTCGCGCTCTATCGTTCGCTGCGCCGTACTCAATCCGTCGCCGTTCCTGTTCCACCTCGATTTCGGCGCGCTTCGCTCTGGTCGGCTCGAGCCCCGAAATCCTGGTTCGCGTGCGCGACGGCGAGGTCACCATCCGCCCGATCGCCGGCACGCGCCGCCGCGGCGCCGACGACGCGGAAGACCAGCGCGCTCGAGGCCGAGCTGCTCGCCGATCCGAAGGAGCGCGCCGAGCACCTGATGCTGCTCGATCTCGGCCGCAACGACGTCGGCCGCGTCGCCAAGATCGGCACCGTCGACGGTGACCGACCAGTTCATCGTCGAGCGCTACAGCCACGTCATGCACATCGTCTCGAACGTCGCGGGAACGCTCGACGACAAGACGCACGATGCCGTCGACGCGCTGATGGCGGGCTTCCCGGCCGGAACGGTTTCCGGCGCGCCGAAGGTGCGCGCGATGGAAATCATCGACGAATTGGAGAAGTCGAAGCGCGGGCCCTACGCGGGTTGCGTCGGCTATTTCTCGGCCGGCGGCGAGATGGATACCTGCATCGTGCTGCGCACCGCTCTCGTCAAGGACGGCATGATCCACGTCCAGGCCGGCGCCGGCGTGGTGCACGACTCCGTTCCCGAGAACGAGCAGCAGGAGTGCATCAACAAAGCCAAGGCGATCGTCCGAGCCGCCGAGGAAGCCGTGCGCTTTGCCGGCCGCAGCAAGAAGGGCGGACGCAGCGGCAACGGCGGCGAGTTCGACTGAGCCGCCGCGTCCAGTTATGCCGACCGGGCATGCACAGGCTTAGGATTTCGTGCTGACGTCGCGGTAGATGCTGTCCCCGTAATAGAACGGTCCGATCTCGCCGCGTGCCTTATGCAGCGCGTGCGAGCGCGGCCAGTTCTCGATCGCAAAGCTCAAGATCCGCGGATTGAAAGCAATATAAAGCGCCAATTCCTTCGCGATCAGGCGCGGGCATAGGTGATCTTGCCGCCGTGAATCATTGAGATTGACTGCGATAATCGGGACATCGAGTTGCAGCGCCGCCCGTAACTGCAAGTCCACCCTCGGCGTCTGCCTCCTCGTGTATTCACCGATCAGCAGCACCAGCGCCTTGGCGTCGGACAGACCCTCCAGTGGGCCGCCAGTTGCTGCTTCCTCCCGTTCCCAATCCCCGGTCGCCCATTCGTCATCCGGCATTTTGAAGTCGAAATTGCCGACGCCACTTCGCCTCCACTTCTGAATGAGGTTGGCAAAATGCAGGTCCGTTTCGACATCGAGGCAAAGGTAGACCTCGCTGTGGCCGGAAAACGCGAGACCGCCAAATGAGCCGTCCGTTTCACCGTCGTTCAAAAGCATGGATTGGCTCCGGCACTATCAATGAGAGAGGTAGATCGTCGAAATCTTGAGCGCGATGTCGTGAAACACCTGCTTCAGCTCTTCGCCGTTTTGGGCGTCGTAAGACTTGGTGGAGTCCGTCGCGCATTTGGCCAGCAGATCTTTCGCGTTCTGGCTGTCGTAAACCTGGAAAGCGACCGTGTAGACGGTAACGCCGGCCGTTTTCATCGCATCACAAACAGCGAGTGATTGCTTGTAGGCGTCGCCGTTCGTCGCGTTGCAATTGATCTGCTCGGAGATGCTGCCGCTGCCGTAAGTCAAATCCTGTGCGATTACGCCCTTGCAATGGACGCTGTTGTATTCGCCGTCCGTCATCAGAATTGCGATCTTCTGCGTCTTGTCGAGCTTGTAGGCGTCCGGGCGCGATGTAGAGGGCCACAAGTACGCGAAATTTGGCGAAAGCAGATACCAACCCCAGGCGACGCCGACCTGTCCGCCTGTCGACCCCGACGCTTCAAAAGAGTCGATCTGTGCCTCGAGGTAGGTCTTATCGCTGGAGAGCGGCACGATCTGGTTCGTAAGGCAGGGATTTTCCTGGCTTGGATAATAGCGCCCCGCCTGCGACGTGCTCGGCGCCGTATCCGTATAGGCGTCGGCTCCGATGCGCTCCGTGACGCAATTGCTGATCTGGTGCGTGACTTGCCAACCATAAGGATTGGTGAATTTGAAATACTGGCAACCCGGACTCGCACAGGTCCCCGAAGTATAAGTGCCTCGCACTTTCGAGGCATAGCTCCCCACATTCACCGCATTCGCATAAGGCACGAGCGCAATCCGCGAGGTATATTTGCTCTGGTCCTCCCAAATGACGATATCGACGAGATCCTTGGCCGCCGCTTTCAAATCCTCGATCTTCTGCCCCACCATCGATCCTGAAAGATCGAGCATCATCGCGATTTCGATATTCATCTGCGCGTATTTGCCGCCGGCCACGACGGCCGCGGGAAATTCCGTTCCTGTCGTGTTCAAGAGCGGCAATTCAGTGATATTCGCCAGAGAAAGAAAATAGGTCTGAAGTGTCGCTTTTCCGGTGACCTCGATCGAGGCTTTGTCGGCTCCGACGTTGAAAACGATCGTATCGGATTTGAGCGGCAACCGTTTCTTGGTGTTCTCCTTGTACATGGCCTGCGCCATCAAGATCGCAGCAGCCGTGCTGGCATCCTCGACCTGCAGGGCGCGAGCCCCGGCCAGCGCGGCAGCATCCAGCGCCGAAATCGTCTGCTGCCTTGCCAACAGCCAGCGGCCGAAATCAACCGCGCCGCCAATCGAAAGCAGGATTGGCAACAACATGAGTCCGAACATCATCGACACATTGCCAGCGCGATCCCGAAGCGCGTCGAGGCTCGGTGATGCCACGGCTCGCCATGGCGAACCCGCTGTTCGGGCTTCCGCCCCTCCAAAACGCGACAACATGGCGTGGTCTCATCTACACTACACTTCTTGGTTGACGATCACACAACCACAGATTGTATTTCGATTGGTTAAAGACGGAGCAACACTTCAAATCGAAGTCGCGCCGTTTCGTTCGCCGGCAAGCTCGCGAGTAACGGTCGCACTTGCGGTGAGACCGGTGCGTCTTGCATTCTGCGGCGATGCTGACCCTCTCGCTTCTACGCCACGCCAAATCAAACCGGGACGACCCTCTCGTCGAGGACTTCGAGCGCCCGCTCGCCAAGCGGGGGGCCAAGGCGGCGCCGGTGGTCGGCGCATGGCTCGGCAGCCATGAGCTCGTGCCCGACGTGGTACTCTGCTCCGGCGCAATCCGGAGCCGCGCCACGCTTGCGTTGGTCTTACCGGAGTTTTCCGCTCAGCCGGGTCGGATCGTCTACGACGACGACCTCTACCTCGCTCCTGCAGGCGACTTGCTGGGCGCCATCCGGCGGATCAAAGATCCAGCGCGCCACGTCATGGTCGTGGGCCACAATCCCGGTTTACACGCGCTTGCGTTATCGCTCATCCGAAGCGGCGACAAGGCGGACCTGGCCGCACTGGCGGAGGGCTTTCCGACCTGCGCGCTCGCTGTCTTCACGTTCGACACCGAGGAATGGAGCGGCATCGGCCATGCGAGCGGCCGCTTAATCCACTTCGTCACGCCACGCCAATTGTGATCGGCGACCAATTGTGATCCGCGGTTTCACTCTTCGGTCCCAGCATTGAGCCAAGCCGTCGCGAAGCCGCCCAGCAGCGCACCGAGCATCGCCGCCCCTGAGTGCAGGAAGAATAGACTGCACAGAGCAAGCACCTCGTCCCCGCGCGAATCAATTCCCGGCGACGGACCGATCACCGTGACCGTCAGCATCGCCAGAATTCCCGCCACACCCCCGCCTGCCGCCCCAATGAGGCAATCGAAGACGAACTGCTGATCTCGTGTACGCGGCGCACTCATGACGTTCTCCGACTTATTCTGTCGGATTAACGCAGCACACGTTGGTGCGTTCCTGATTGCCCACATCACGGCGCTGAACCACGTCAGAACCAACGGAGACGGTTCTCGCCGGCAAACTCTCGCCGGCCCATTTCGCTCCGCCATCGTCGCCATTGTAGGGCACGGCGCTCCCAATCTTCGTCATCGACGGGCGCAGCCAAGGCGACGCGGATTGCGTCAAATCAAGGCCCCCGGCCCTCGTTCCGGTCACGCACTTGCCGAAGCTTGGGTGACGTCGACCAGCCGCCCGGCGATAGGAGATGGACTCGCTATGGCCATTCTTGAAACGCGGGCTTCAGGCGGAACGGGAGGCGACCCCGGAATGGGCGAGTTCTCGCGCGGCTACGGTCACGCGACGACCAAGCTCCCGGCCCTTCTGCTGGCGACCATCGGCGTCGTGTTCGGCGACATCGGCACCAGCCCGCTCTATGCGCTCAAAGAGACATTCGCCGGCCACCACCCCATCCACGTCACGCAGGCGAACGTGTTCGGCGTGCTGTCGCTGATCCTCTGGACGATCGTCATGCTCGTCTCGATCAAGTACGTCATCGTCATCATGCGCGCCGACAACCAGGGCGAAGGCGGCAGCCTGGCCCTGCTCGCGCTGCGTCAACGAGCTCGATCGGCGGGCGGCCGCGGCGCCGTATTGTCATCACCTTGCTCGGCGTCTTCGGCGCGGCGCTTTTCTACGGCGACAGCATGATCACGCCGGCGATCTCGGTGCTGGCGCGGTCGAAGGCCTGAAGGTCGATCGCGCCGCCGCTCGAGCGCCTATGTCGTCCCGCATCACCGATGGCCATCCTGGCCGTGCTCTTCCTGGTCCAGAGCACGGCACCGGCGCCGGTCGGCCTGCTTGTTCGGCCCGTCATGCTGATCTGGTTCCTGACGCTCGCGCTGCTCGGCGTTGCGAACATCGCTCACGCAGCCGGCGTGCTCGCCGCGCTCAACCCGCATGTACGCCATCGGTTTCGTAGCCGCGGACCCGATGCTGGCTTCCTGCGCTTGGGCTCGGTGGTCCTGGCGGTCACCGGCGGCGAAGCGCTCTACGCCGACATGGGCCATTTCGGCCGCTCGCCGATCCGCGTCGCTGGTTCGGCTTCGTGCTGCCGGCGCTGCTGCTCAACTACTTCGGCCAGGGCGCGCTGCTGCTCAGCGACACCGAGCGCCGATCGCAGAACCCGTTCTTCCTGCTGGCGCCGGCCTGGGCGCTGCTGCCGCTGGTCATGCTGGCGACGCTCGCCACCGTCATCGCCTCGCAGGCGGTGATCTCCGGCGCCTTCTCGGTGACGCGGCAGGCGATCCAGCTCGGGCTATCTGCCCGCGCATGACGATCGTGCACACCTCGCGCGACGAGCACGGGCCAGATCTACATTCCCGTTCATCAACTGGACGCTGATGCTGTCCGTCGATCGGCGCTGGTCCTCGGCTTCCAGATCCTCGAGCAACCTCGCCGCCGCCTACGGCATCGCCGTCACCGGCACCATGATGATCGACACCATTCTCGATCGCCTTCGTGATGGCGCATGCTGTGGCGCTGGCACCGGCTGGTCGTGGCGCTCGTCGCCGGCGGGCTGCTCCTGTCGTCGACCTCGCCTTCTTCGCCGCCAACGCGATCAAGATCCCGCAGGGCGGCTGGTTCCCGCTGCTCATCGGCGTTCGCCTCCTTCACGCTGCTGACCACCTGGAAGCGCGGGCCGCGAGCTCGTCCGCAGCGAGCAGATGCCGCAGCGGCTCCCGTTCGAGCACCTTCTCGAAGCTCGACGAGCCCCAGCATCGCGCGGGCCAAGGGCACGCGCCGTCTTCCTGACCTCGGCGGCGAGGGCGTGCCGCTCGGCGCTGCTGCACAACCTCAAGCACAACCAGGTGCTGCACGAGCGCGTGTGCTCCTCACCGTGCAGACGCTCGACGTGCCCCTATGTCGCGCGACGCAGAGCGCATCGAGCTCACCGACCTCGGCGGCGGCTTCTACCGGCTGCATGCTGCATTACGGCTTCATGGAAGACGCCGGACGTGCCCGCGGCGCTGGCCGCGTGCAAGCGGCATGGCTTGAGTTCGATATGATGGACGACCTCGTTCTTCCTCGAGCCGCGCAGATCATTGTGCCGAAGTCGCGCCCAGGCATGGCGCTGTGGCGCGAGCGGCTGTTCGTCGCTTCATGGCTCTGCAATGCGGCCACGCGCGACGAGCTTCTTCAAGATCCCGACCGAACGCGTCGTCGAACTCGGCACGCCAGTTGGAGATCTGAGCTTTCGGACCCGGGCCATTACGCCGCGAGTAAGCGATTGAGCTCAGCGACCAGCGCGCCCCGGCGCAGTGGCTTTGTCAGGATGGGATGGCCATCGTAGATGCTTGGCCTCTGGTCATGCGAATATCCGGTCACGGTCACGAACCGCTTGCCTTGCGCAATCAATTCGTGGGCCACCGCCTCCGATGTGACATTGCGGCCGAGATTAATATCGAGCACCGCAGCATCGCACCCGACCTTTGCAATCAAATCTAGGGCTTTGGCAGACGAGCCAGCTGGGCCGACGACTGCGAAGCCAGCGCTCTCCAGAACCCGCACAACGTCGAGCGCCAGCAAAGCATCGTCTTCAACAATGAGGATCCGCGCAGCCATTTTCCCCTACCCGGAGACGACGGTCACGTCGCCGCCACCCGTTTGCCTGCCAAGTAGGTCTAGCTCTTTTTTTGCGTCATAGGAAGGCGCGAGCCAGTCGTATTTCTCGATTTGCCTTAATCGGTTGACGGAAAATGATCTGAGGACGAATGAACTTGCGACCCGCGTCAGCTGCAGGGCGATACCTTTGTCTCACGCCTCCACCAGCTTGAGCGTCAGGCACTTGGCTGCGCCACCGGATTTCATGAACTCCGACAGGGCCGTCTGGATCGGCACGAAGCCCGCGCGCTTCAAGCGAAGTTGAAGCTCGTCGGAGGCGTGGTTCAAGATGACCTTCTGGCCGATATTTACTGCATTGCAGGAGAAATGAGCGGCATCCGCCTCGCTAACCTCGATGCGCTTGTCTGCAGGCACCAGCGCGCGAATTTTATCCAGCGCCTCCGGCGCGAACGCCGCCGGATAGTACAGCAGCCATCCCCCTTCCAGCGGGCAGAGGCACGTATCGAGGTGATAGAACCGCGGATCGATCAGCTCCAAAGCCGCCGTCTCGCATCCGAAGGCCTCCGCAACGAGTGCCGGTGCCGCCGCATCCGTGCGGAACCCGTGACCGATCCACAGCAACGGACGGCCGCGGTCCAGCAGGGCATCGCCGGCTCCCTCGAACGCCACGTGCTGCGGCCAGTCGGCGATCTTGAAGCCGTTCTCCTTGAACCACGCCCGCAAATACGGTTCCTCGGCCTGCCGCTCGCGCGACTTGAAGCGGCTGACGATGACCGTGTTGCCCATCACCAGCCCCGCGTTGGCGGTGAACACCATGTCCGGCACGCCCGGCTCCGGCTTCACGAACACCAATTGCAGAAAGCTCGCGAGAATTTCGCGCAAGCGGTCCCATTGCAATGTCGCCAAGGCTTGGTCGACCTTTCCCGTCTGGTTCTGCATCCAATGATTGATCACGTAATCGACGCCGAAATGGCCCGGTTCGCACATCAGGATCGTCTGCGGAGTGGTCATGAATGGCGCTCCAGGATCAAGCCGTGGCGGCGTGCAACGCATCCGCAGCGGCGTCGCGGCGCGTGCGGGGCTTGGCTTTGAGCGCTGCCTCGAACCGCTCGATGGCCCAATCTGCTTCCTCGCGTGTAATCACGAGCGGCGGCGCGATGCGAATGGTGTGCTCATGTGCGTCCTTGGTCAGCACGCCGTGCCGCGACAGCGTCTCCACGTAATCCCGCGCCATTCCCGCGTCCGGGTCGATCTCGACGGCGATCATCAACCCGCGGCCCCTCACCTCCCGAACCGCGTCCGTTCGCACGGCCTCGAGACCGGCCTTGATGTAGTCGCCCATCCGCGCGGCATTCTCGATCAGCCCCTCCTCGGTCAGCACTTTCAGCGCTGCACGCGCCACGGCGCAGGCGAGCGGGTTGCCACCGAAGGTCGAGCCGTGCTGGCCGGGCTTCAAGACCCCTAGCACCTCCGTATTGGAGAGCACGGCGGACACAGGATAGAACCCGCCCGACAGCGCCTTGCCCAGCAGCGTGACATCGGCCTCGATCCCCTCGTGCTCCTCGGCCAGAAGCTTGCCCGTGCGGCCCAGCCCGGTCTGGATCTCGTCCAGGATCAGCGTGATGCGCTTCTTCGTGCAGAGCTCGCGGACCCTCCGGAAATATCCGGCTGGCGGGATGATGACGCCGGCCTCGCCCTGGATCGGCTCGACCAGGAACGCCACCGTTCGATCCGTCACCGCGGCGGCAAACGCTTCGTAATCGCCGAACGGCACCACGCGGAAGCCGGGCGGAAATGGCCCGAAGCCGCCGCGCGCGTCCGGATCTGTGGAGAAGCCGACGATCGCGATCGTGCGGCCGTGGAAGTTGTTGGCGCAGACGATGATCTCGGCCTCGTCCTCAGGCACCCCGCGCACCTCGTAGCCCCACTTGCGAACGGCCTTGATCGCAGACTCGACCGCCTCGGCCCCCGAATTCATCGGCAGCACCTTGTGTGCGCCGGTGAGCCCCGCCAGCTCCTCGTAATAGAGCGCGAGCTGGTCATTTCTGAACGCGCGCGATGTGATCGCGAGCTTGCCGGCCTGCTCGGTCAAGGCCGCGAGAATCTTCGGGATGGCAATGCCCCTGGTTGACCGCCGAGTAGGCGGCGAGGCAGTCGAGATAGCGATTGCCGTCGGTATCCCATACCCAGACGCCACGGCCGCGGCTCAGCACCACATCGAGCGGCTTGTAGTTGTGAGCACCAAGCCGCCATTCGGTGTCGATGAATTGGTTGTAGGAGTTCATGCCGCCGATCCTTCTGCCTCGGTCCGCGATGGGGCCGGAAATTCCGACTCGCTACTCAATGATCGGCGAGGACGACGGCGACGAAAAGCCGGATTTGTGCGAGGATCGGCATCCTGATCTGCCAGTTTGACGGCCGTCACTTCGCACTTTGAGAGGTCAGAGGCGATGGATGATCTCGATCACAGGCTTCTCGCCCTGTTGCGCACCGACGCTCGCCGCCCAGTGGCTTCGCTCGCCGCCGAACTCGCCGTCTCGCGCGCCACGATTCGCGCCCGCATCGACCGGCTGCTCCAGTCCGGTGTCATCGGCGGCTTCACGATCACCGTTCGCGACCCCTCCCAGCGCAATCACGTCCGCGCGGTCATGCTCATCGCGGTCGAAGGCCGCGGCGTTGACAAGGTGATGTGGCGGCTCAGCGGCTTCCCCGAGGTGCGGCGGCTGCACACGACCAACGGCCGCTGGGACCTCATCGCCGAGGTTGTCACCGACACGCTCGCCGCGTTCGACGTTCTCTTGAACCGCATCCGCCAGGTCGACGGCATCGCCTCGACCGAGACCAACATCCTGCTGTCGTCACCAAAAGATTTGGCCTAAGGCATCACAAACGGACCAGAGGTTGTCGTGCGCGCCATACCGTGATGCTTGCCAACACGTCAGTTGCGAGGAGACACTCGGCTCAACTCGGCTCAACTCGGCACGCCGGGAGCCTCGTGGCCGGTGCGGGCGACGTATTCCGTGTAGCCTCCGCCGTATTTGTGAATGCCTTCCGGCGTCAACTCCAGCACGCGATTTGACAATGCGCCGAGGAAGCGGCGGTCATGGCTGACGAACAGCATGGCGCCCTCGTAGCTCGCGAGTGCCTTGATGAGCATTTCCTTGGTCATCAAGTCCAAGTGGTTGGTCGGCTCGTCCAGCACCAGAAAATTCGGCGGGTCGTAGAGCATCTTTGCCATAACGAGCCGCGCCTTCTCGCCGCCCGATAGTACGCGGCATTTCTTCTCGACATCATCGCCGGAAAAACCGAAGCATCCGGCGAGCGCGCGCAGCGGGCCCTGGCCGGCTTGCGGAAACGAGTCCTCGAGAAACTCGAAGACTGTGCGATCGCCATTGCGCGATTGCTTGCTGTCAACCGAAGCGCCACCGTCAAGAACATCCATGGCGTGCTGCGCGAAGTAGCCCATCTTCACGCTGGCGCCCAGCGTCACGGTGCCATCGTCCGGCCGCGTTGCGCCCGCGATCAGCTTCAGCAATGTGGACTTGCCCGCGCCGTTGATGCCCATGACGCACCAGCGCTCCTTACGGCGCACTTGAAAATCGAGCCCGTCGTAGATGCTGCGGTTGCCGTAGCGCTTGTGCACGTTCTTGAGCGTCGCAACGTCCTCGCCGCAACGCGGCGCCGGCGGAAACTCGAACAGGATGCTCTGGCGGCGCTTGGGAGGCTCGACCTTGTCGATTTTCTCGATCTGCTTCACACGGCTCTGCACTTGCGCGGCGTGGGATGCGCGGGCCTTGAAGCGCTCGATGAATTTCATCTCTTTCGCCAGCATTGCCTGCTGACGGTCGAACTGGGCCTGCTGCTGCTTTTCCGCAAGAATACGCTGCTGCTCGTAGAACTCGTAGTTGCCCGAATATGTATTGAGCGTACCGCCGTCGATTTCCACGATCCGATTGACGATGCGGTTCATGAACTCTCGGTCGTGCGAGGTCATGACCAGAGCGCCCTCGTAGCCCTTGAGGAACTGCTCGAGCCAAATGAGGCTTTCGAGGTCGAGATGGTTGCTCGGCTCATCGAGCAACATCGCATCCGGACGCATGAGCAGAATGCGAGCCAGCGCCACGCGCATCTTCCAGCCGCCGGATAGCGCGCCGACATCGCCATCCATCATTTCCTGGCTGAAGCTCAAGCCCGCGAGCACCTCGCGTGCCCGGCCCTCCAGCGCGTAGCCGCCTAATTCCTCGAAACGGCCCTGAACCTCGCCGTAGCGCTCGATCAGCGCTTCCATGTCGTCCGCCTGCTCGGGGTCCCCCATGGCCGCCTCGAGCTCGGCAAGCTCGGCGGCCAACTCGCTGACCGGGCCTGCGCCGTCCATAGCTTCCGCCACGGCACTGCGTCCGGACATCTCGCCCACGTCCTGGCTGAAGTAGCCGATGGTGACGCCGCGCGGAACGGACATCTGCCCTTCGTCGGGCTGCTCCTGCCCCGTGATCAGCCGGAACAGCGTCGTCTTGCCGGCGCCATTGGGGCCGACCAGGCCGACCTTCTCGCCTTTGTGGAATGCGGCCGACGCCTCGATGAACAGGATCTGGTGGCCGTTCTGCTTGCTGATGCCGTCGAGATGAATCATGTGCGCCTGGGCCTGGATGTGTTTTCGGCGCTCTTAGGCCATCCGGCGCCCGGGCGGAAGCATGGATGTTGGCGTGCATTTTGCGCCAGAGATCGGGGGGACATCGGCGAGAGCTAGGGGACTTCGCAATCATGACGACAATCAGCGCTAAAAACGCGGACGTCTGAGGCAGCCCAGCCGCCTGCGCACTGTGTTGAGTTCGACGCTCCCTCAACGACGCGCCGTCGGACAGAACCAGACACGCGTTGCAAAAGTTGACAGCCGCCGCCGCTTGGCTATCACCGAGCGAAAGGCCACGTTATGCATCCGCAAACCGGTATAACATCGCCGATGCCCCGATCAAGCTCACGGACGGCGGCGGGTTGTATCTAGAAATCCGGCCGACCGGATCGAAGCTGTGGCGCTACCGCTGCAAAATCGCGGGCAAAGAAAACCTCTTCGCTCTCGGCGATTACCCGGCGCTGGGACTTGCTGAAGCTCGCGCCCAGTTCGCCGACGCCAAGGCGCTGGTCAAGAAGGGCATCCATCCCTCACGGCATCGCCGCGCCGAGCGGCTGGCCACCCACGCGGAACAAGCAAACACCTGCGAAGGCGTCGCGCGCGAGTGGATCGACAAGAAGCGCACCAACTGGACCGCCTACTATGCCCGGCAGGTCAGCCGCTTTCTTGATACGAACGTCTTCCCGCACATCGGCGACATGCCGATCCGGTCCGTAACCGCAGCGCACCTGCTGGCCGTCATCAAGCGCGTTGAGGAACGTGGTGCCCAAACAGTCGCTCTCTTAGTGCGCCAGTGGTCTTCGGCGATCTTCCGCTATGCCATAGCAACCCTGCGCGCGGATAACGACCCAGCGGCAGCCTTACGCGGTGCAATTCACCGGCCGAAGACGGAGCATTGCCGTCCCTTGAGCCGATCTGAGATTGCGGACTTCTTGAAGGCCGTCGAAAGCTACGGCGGATACCGGACGACAGTCATCGCCCTACGCCTGATCCTATTGACTTTCGTCCGCACCAAAGAACTTCGCGAGGCCTAATGGCTCGAATTCGATCTTGGCCGAGCCGAGTGGCGTGTTCCCGCCCACCGCATGAAGATGCGCGAGGCCCACATTGTTCCGCTAGCGAGGCAAGCATCGTCCTACTGCGCGAGCTTCACAACTACACAGGAGGTCGCCGGCATCTCTTCCCGAACCACCGCTCCGCTCACACCTGCATGACTGCCACGACGTTGAATCGCGCACTAGAGCGGATGGGGCTCGCGGGCGCGGACAGCATTGGCTTCTCGGCCCAGTCGGCGCTCGGCAAGACGGTCGACTATCCGTAAAGCCGTTGCCAATGCTGTCCTGCCAAGGGCAGGTCTCGAACGGCCACTTCCAGGCGTATGCGAAGTCAAACCGCATGTCCGACATGCGGGCGCATTCCTGCCTGGCAGCTTCAGTGTCGCACAGCTGCCGTGACCGATGCGCGCAAGGGTTACGTTCAGAGTGCTATGGCGAATTCGTAGTGATCATCAGGCCGTGGCCCGCCAAGCATGGCAGGCAAGTAGATGTCCAACGCGCTGCCTGATCATGCGAACTCACCACAAGGCTAGCGCTGCATGCGCCGTATAAAGTGGTGTTCGTGCCAAGCTCGTCGGCCCAGTCCGTCGGCACCCCTTTTTGCCTTTAGCCTGCTGAATAGATGCCCCATTCTCGGTATTCCAAGTGCCACGACAAAGCGCTCTACTGCGAGGGAGAAGATTGCCAGAATTGGCAAGAGCCACATGCCAACGCCAGTAGGCTGGCAAAAACACCACCCAGCAAGCCATCGGTGACGCGCGTATTCAGTCAAAAAATTGCGCCGACCAGCTTCCGCAATTCCATCTGCATCCCTAAAATCGACGTCAAAAAGGGAAGGCATAAGATTTTCGAGTAGAAGGGGCGAGATAATTCAGTGTTGATATGGATCGAACTCTCTCTGAGCACCCGGCTGTACGTAGAGACGGCGCCGTTTGATGAACAAATACAATAGGCCAATTTGGCCTGCAATTGGACTGGTTACTGCTGATCGTGAACCATTTGCCGGCAACTCCGCTCTTGGCTGCTCTTCAGCGGGCAACGTGCCGCGGCGCCGGCGGCGCGGCCGAGCGTTAAAGGCTTGGGCCGCATCAGCCGCTGGATCGCATCAAGAATGCCTGGTGCTAGAAGCGCCTGCAGCGTACGATACTTTTGAAAACGGAAGCACGGAGATCGCGATGAAGACTTTTATAGCGGCACTTCTTGTTTCTTGGACTCTCAGCTCAAGTAGCGTGAGTGCTGAATCAAGCGAGCGGGCCGCTAAGCGAGCCGAATGCAACAAGCTAGCGAATTTAAAGCGCTTTGGTCGAAGTTTTAACGCACGCAACATCTTCATCAGGCAGTGCATGGCGAAGCGGTCGTAATCGCACGGTCTGGACCGTGCTGATCCGGGACCTCCGCACCGCCGGCTGTCGCATTGCTTCGGTTACGAGGGGCCGCCCGTCGGCCTCACGATTAGCTTTCGCTACCGGTGCCGCCCAAGCGGCACCGGCGTCGCAGGAATCTCGTCCTATTCCGCGGTGATCTTCTCCGGTAGGGCCGCGAAGGGATCGGCATGCGCGACGGTCGCGGTCTTCGCCTTCGTGCCCGGCATGATTTCAAACCTTGGGTCGAAATCGACTGGTCGAGGCGAGTTGTTTGAAGATGCTCGCATCGCCCTGGGTCATCTCGGGATCGCGCCGCTGCGCCTAATATGCCGTATGTAGAGATCTCAGCCGCCTAGTTCTTGCTTTGATTCAAGGCAACGGGCTATTAATGGAATTCGACTCTGCCAAAGGCTCGCAGGAGATTGTCACATGAGTGATCTCGTCGTTCTGGATTTTGACGGCGTCGGAACCGCCGATGAGGTGCTGACGAAGCTGCTCAGCCTGCAAAAGGAGCACCTTATCGACTTAAAGGACAGCTGCGTCGTGATACGTAATGCAGAGGGTAAAGTTCAGGTTAAACAATCGCTGAACTTGACGGCGCTCGGTGCCGCGACCGGCGCGAGGACCGGAATGTTGGTTGGAGCCCTCGCAGGCCTACTCCTCTTAAATCCCTTGGCTGGCATGGCTGCTGGTGGGCTGGCCGGTGCAGGCATGGGTGCTTGGTCTGGCTCGTTAGCCGACTACGGCATCAATGACGCATTCATCAAATCTCTTGGCGAAACCATACCGAAGGGCTCTTCAGCTTTGTTTCTTCTCATCAAGAGCTCTACTCCCGACAAAGTCATTCCTGAAATTGAGCCGTACAAACCTCGGGTCTTGAAAACTTCGCTCTCTAACGAACAAGAGGAAAAGCTTAAAACCGCCCTAGGCAGTCACTCATCCCCTGCCACGTAAATCTGTGTGCGACTAAGTCCATTTTGGATCACTGTTGGGGAGCTGATCCGCAACAGCGAGCACACGTCGATGAAACATCTCCGCAAACTCGCATTCGCAAGCGGATTGATATCATTGGCGCTCGCAACTAGTCCCACCTTGGCGGCACCGGCTTCAACTGCATTGGGCAGGCACAGGTGGCCCCTAGCTCCATGAATAGCGAAATCGTTCAGGTTCGGTGCTGGACCCGCTGCTGGTGGTCGCACGGGCGCCGTCGCTGCGCGAGGACATGCCGGAGTTGGTAGTGGCCCCACCTCGCTCGTCCGGCTGGCGCTTAGTCCGGCCGGACCAATGAAGTTCAGAGCTATGAGCGAAAGTTGGCGACGGTGTGAGGAGTACCGGCGGCGCCGGCGCAAGCCGACTTGGCTACGCCAGCAATGGTGGTCGCTGCACCTGCACCCGCACCAGTCTCGGTGGCCATCCCCAGTGTGCTGCCGCCCGAGCCGATGGGCACGCAGTTCGATGACGCTTTGCGCTCCGCCCTGCCGGGCCTCTCGATGCGCATTCCCGGCACTCAATCCGATGTGCCGCTTTACGGCTTTGTAAAGTCTCTGGGTATCGCGATTTCAACGGCCGCAACCAAACCGAGGCGCCACCGCCGCAATCAATTCTCCTCTCAAATAGTGCTGCCGGCCTGCAGGGGGCGACTTCGGTATGACGGGCAGATTTAGCCGTTTCAGCATGGATACCCGCACGCTCACAAATTGAGGTACCCTCGAAACGCGCATGGAAGGCGATTTCGGCGGCGGTGCCCCCGTGTCTAGCAATGCGGTCTTTCGCCTCCACCAAGCCTGGGGCGAACTCGGCACTAAGGAGTAATCCAGACGAGGCTTATTAATCGCGAACATTAGAATCGCGGCGGCAAGCAGGATGAGGACGATCGCGAGCTCAGGCACTGCCCTCACCTTGGGCGGCAGCCGTTGCTCATCAGCTTGTTCTCGGTCGGTTTGGCAAGCCGCGTTGCAAGAGGCCACATGCTCGCGGCCTATGGTGCAAACCTAGTCGGATTAAGTCGCTCTTTGCCTTGGACGCGCTTGTTTTTCCCTGCCCGGTTGCGCCACTGGTAGTTGACCACTCGGCACGTCTCCCGGAATGAAATTTGGCAAGCGCCCGGCCGGGACGATCGAAAGCAGCGCCAAGCCGGCCATGATAAGGAGCCCGATCTTCAACGCGCGGAGCCGTGATTCAGTATTGATACGCACCGCTTCGGCGACCTGCTCTGGTGTGGCAGTAGTTCGCTCCATCACACTCTTGAGCTGGTCGTTGCTGACGAAGTTGATGCTATCGAGATCAACTTGAGATTGGATCGCAGGCGGCAGCACAGGATTCTCGGCTAGGCTGCGCAGGACGATCGCACTAAGCAGCCCGACGAGGAGCGCGCCGACCATCGCGGTGCCGACGGCGGCGGCGAGGTTGTTCGCAGTGCCGCGCATTGAGCCGACGTCGCCCGCCAGCTCTTTGGGCGACGCGGTGACGAGAACGTTGAACACCAGGGTGACCAGAGAACCCTGCCCGATGCCAAACAGGATAAGGCCGATGAGAACGGGAATTTCGCTCCAATCATTGTGAATGACAAAGGCGAGCCACACGAGAGCGGCTGTGCATGCCATGAAGCCATATCGTCCGATCTGCCGCGGCGTAAGCCGCTCATAAAACTTGACGATAAACATCGCCGCGAAGAACACCGAAAGGTTGAACGGCATCATGGCAATCGCAGTTGCGAGAGGCGAGCGACCCTGTACAATCTGGATATAGAGTGGCACCGAGAAATTGAGCATCGCTTCGAGTGCGACAACGGAAAACATTGCATAGACTGCGGCCCGCTCCGTCGATAAGTCGATTACCGAAAGCGCAAGCAATGGCGTCTTTCCCGCGGCTTGGCGCCTATGCGTCCACATTAAGAATGTCTGACCGAGCACCACGCCGACCACGATCATGATTGGGGCTGGCGATAGGCCGAGCAGGTTGAACGGCGCGTTGGGGTGGGCCAAACCAAGTCCCCACCGGTTTAGATTGTTGAATCCAAAACTGATAAGGACGATCGCGGTCGCCGCTAGAATAACTCCTACCAGATCAATCTGCACGTCCGGGCGCCCCTCGTCCGGCTTCAGTCGGAAGCTCAGAAGGAAAACGATGGCCGAGACGCCAATCAGAATTCCAAATGCCGGGCGCCAGCCAATGTATGTGCCCAAAATTCCGCCGATCAGGAACGCCAACACGCCGGCACCGGCGCGCGCAGAGCCCAGCGCGCCAATCGCCGTCGCCTGCTGTTGTCCACTGTAGTTTTCTGCGATCAGTGCGACCAGCGACGGCACAATCACGGCTCCGGCGGCGCCGCAGAGAGCCTGGGCCGTGATCATTAGGGTCGCAGTGGGACTGAGCGTCATCAACACTTGTGAGGCGCAGAACACAAGAACGGCGACACGGAAAGCGCGCAGTGCACCATAACGCTGGATGAGCTTTGCGCCGAGCATGACGAAGCCGGCAACTAGCATTGAATACGCGACAATTCCGGTGGCGACAGTCGTCGGTGGGACGCCAAAACTGTGCACCATGCCTCCTAGCGCAACCGGCAAGGAAGCGACATTAAAGGACATGATCATTTGGCCGAGTGCGATGGCTATCATCGGCACCCAGGATCTCCTGCGGCGTCGCAGCTTCACTCGTGCGTGACATGGGGCTTGCCGACATCTCTTCCCTCGCCATCAGATCGATGTGTGCGCTGAAATGCTTTATGGATCTCTCAGCCTTCAGGCTTCGAGACGAATAGATCCATTCCCAACCGTTGGGATAGGAACCTTGCCACGAGTTGCCCCTTCACGCTGTTTCCGGCGCTGTCGAGCGGCGGCGCGAAAGTCCCCAATCCGCCCTTGCCCGGCGAGACGGTGACGATCCCGCCTCCGATCCCGCTTTTGCCGGGCAGCCCGATGTCATAAAGCCAATCGCCAGAGGTCTCGTACAATCCCGCAGTCGTCATCACAGCCAACGCATAATGACAGATGGCCGCGTCGACCACCCGCTCCTTGGTGAGCGGGTTCACGCCGCCGTCGGCCAGGGTTGCGCCCATCACCGCCAGGTCCTTAGCGCTCACGTTCAGGGAGCACTGCTTGGTGTAGAGGTCGGTCGCTTGCGCCGGGTCGCAAGTAGATTCGGTCAAAACTCTGAAGCAGCCGGGCGATGCTCTGGTTGCGGTGATTGGTCTCAGCTGCGGACTCGTACACTTCTTCATTGAGCTGAAGTTTTCGGCCAGCGAAACGGGACAAGCCATCGTGAATGAATTGCCACTTCATTTCGACGGTCGCACCGGGGACGAGGCTGGTCGTCGCGATTGCCCCCGCATTCACCATCGGGTTTGTTCGTCCGTCCGCATATCGTTCGACAGCGGCGAGGGAATTGAACGGCAACCCAGTCGCATTTGCACCGAGCTTATCGCGCGCGTTCTCCGCGCCTATCTCCTGACAGACCAGCGCGAACACGAACGGCTTCGACACGCTCATGATCGAGAACTCGTGGTCCGCGTCCCCGGCGGCATAAACATTGCCGCTAGTTCCGACTACGCACACCCCAAACAGATCACGGGGCACGCTGGCCAAGGCTGGGTAAACCTGCGAATTCGCTCCTTTGGTTTCGTCCTTGTATCGTGCGTGCGCCTCAGCCACCAACGCCGTCACCAGTTCGGGGGTGGGCAAGTGGCCAGTTGATACATACGGAAATCCAATCCCCTCATCGCTGCTGGGACGCATCTGCATCTCCCCTAGCTCTGTTCAACGGGTTGTCGCAGCCACCAGCCTAATTACGGCTAACAAGTGGCTTCTTATATCCGTGTTGATGGATAATCAGCGCCAAAACGGCAGGTCGATACCAAATCTCCAAGAATTAACTATTTTTTTTGCTTGGCCTTTAACATCATGTATTCAGAATAGTTGTATGCAAACCGGTTAGTCAAGTATCTTCCGCCTAGATGCGATCGTCGGCGCGTTCGCACTGAGTAAACCATGATCGGATCAGCGATACAGGGTGCGCCGCAGCATGACGATGGGCGGTTCCTAAATCAGCACTAAGCATTTCAAAGACCTGGAGAGATATCTCATTGTTTTATAATATCGTGTTTTCCGGTCAATACCGCGGCTTGCATGAGCGCTCGCGTTCTTGCGCCTCGCCTGGATCCACCTCATGCTCAGAAAACTCTGCAATCCAGCCTGAAGTCTCCGGACGGACTCTGAGATCTGCAACGACCTCATTCTGGCACAATCGATGCCGTCGGGGGCCGTCCACCCCAACGCGCCGCTTCACAGATCGGCCGATTAGAGAAGCGGAAATGGAATTTCGCTACCGAATAATTCCGGCCGACGGCCTTGCAGCCGAGGTCCAGACCTACGAATTGCATCGGCGCGAAGGGCGGCAATGGCGAAAGCCGATGTTGTGTTTGCGGGAGAATGGGGGGATCATTCCCGATGGCTTCGGGCAGCCTTTCACAGCCCCATCCTACCTAGAGAGAGACGACGATGCGAGCGAAACTATTCAGATTTGTAAAACTTGTGGGAGCGCTGCTCGGCTTGGTCCTGCTGACGTTTCTTGGCATCCGCATCTACGACACGCAGAGGGGATTGCCGCTTGAACCATGGCACACCTACGTTCCGCACGAACCGCATGCGGAAAAGCTTGATGCTGCGAACTGGGAGCAATACTTGACGACCGAGGCGATGATCTTCGACGACGTCCAGCGCGAGGTTTCCCAAAAGCTCGAGCCGGGAGATCGTGTACCGGCCAATCGGTATTTCGACGGAAGCCCGGTCTATCCGGCGCACTTTGCGCAGGACTTTAATCGCTCATTCGTGCTGGAGCCAGACGGGAAAACCAGTCGGCGCAGTGGTGTTACTTCATGGCCTGACGGATTCTCCTTATAGTCAGCGTCATATCGCCCGTTTTTATCGTGATCACGGGTTTGTGGCGATTGTGCCGAGGCTGCCGGCGCATGGCACCGTTCCTGCCGCCCTGACCGACGTCGAGTGGGAAGATTGGATGGCAGCGACGCGGCTCGCGGTGCGCGAAGCACGCAGACGCGCCGAGCCGTCAGCCCCCTTGCATTTGGTAGGCTTCTCCAATGGTGGTGCGTTGGCGTTGATGTATGCGCTCAATTCTATCGGCGACGAAAAATTGTCTCGACCGGACCGCCTTGTCCTGATTTCACCGATGGTCGGCATCACAAGCTTCGCACGCTTCGCCGGTCTGGCGGGCTTGCCGGCGCTCTACCCGCCTTCGCCAAGGCGGCGTGGCTCGGCATAGTGCCCGAGTTCAATCCATTCAAATACAATTCGTTTCCCGTCAACGGCGCGCGTCAAACCCATCGTCTGACTCAGGCGTTGCAAGAGCGGATCGCTCGCTATGCTCGTGAAGACAAACTGGGGCAGTTACCGCCCATCATCACGTTCCAGTCGCTAGTCGACTTCACGGTGAGTACTCGCGCCATTGTATCCGCGCTTTATGCCAATCTTCCAGCCAATGGCAGCGAGTTGGTGCTGTTCGATATTAATCGCACGGTTAAGTTCGGGCCGTTACTCCGCGCCAGCGCCGACACAGCACTCGCGCGGACTGTACCGAGCGCGCCGCGGCGCTATCGCCTTACCATCATTGCCAACGCCGATAACGAAAGTGACAACGTCGTCGAGCGCGTCACGGAGGCTGGCAGCAGCACCGAGAAATCGAGTGCACTCAGGCTATCATACCCGCGAGGATTCTATTCACTGTCGCACGTCGCGTTGCCGTTTCCTGTCAGCGACGGCCTCTACGGGATTGAGCCGGATCCGTCCGAGAATTTCGGAGAAAATCTCGGAACTATGGCGCCGCGAGGCGAACGCAACGTCCTGATCGCGAGCCTCAACTCCCTGATGCGAGCGTCATCGAATCCCTTCTTTCCGTACATGATTGAGCGCATTGGCGAAGGCATTCCCGCTGCGCCAAAGGCCAATCGGTCAGCACAATAGGGAAACGATAGACCTAACTGATCAAGCAACGGAGCAAACACATGGCTGCATCGAACCGTTGCGAATTGAAAATCGATTAGTCTACGTCTTCCAGTTCGCGCACATTGAGTTATCTCGTCCGCAATACGCTTCTTCAGCTCGGTCCTATCCTTTTCGGCAGAAACCTTTTTACAGACGTAATCCAAAGCGGCTGTCGTGTTCTCGATCGTGCTCTGATCGAATTCTCTATGATCCTATATCACCTATGACTCCCTAAAGTCCTTTAAGGCTTTTGAAGGGAGGATTGCATCATGAACCCTCCAACATCAATTTCAAGGTGGTTGTTGCCTTCGCTTCGCTCAGGCTCCGCTTCGCGGGTCTGCTGTTAGATTAATAGATTGTCTATGCCGCTGTAAATAATTTTAAAGTAGCACTCCTAATTATATCAACATGCAATGGCTTGCAACATTGGTCAAGATGACATGAATCAACTGCCTTCGAGGTGTACCTTAGGTTCATTTAATTTCGAAATCGAATGCTGCCTCTGAGACACCCCGAGACGCCGTTGTGTTCGTCGTTCGGTGTCAAATCGCTTGCGCTTTAAAGCACCGTGCACGCCACACTTCAAACACCCCAGCGCCTGACCGATGCGCAGGAGCACTTGATCAATACCGCGCCAATCTGCATCGCAGCGAAAGCTGCGGAGCGCTCAGAGCACCGAAGAGCGAGCCGGCGATCTCGCGCCTCGTTCAGCTGTTGGTGGAGAAACCGGGAGAGAGCGTCATGCCACCGTCCAAGAACAGAGCGGTGCCAATGAGTAGTCGGCGGCGTCACTGGCAATATCGGCCCTGTTGCTCTCATGGCCATCGACGTGCTGGCCCGGCGGCGAACTCGACGGAAGGGTCCGATCAGCGTACCAGGCGCGCCATAAAGCCGGACACAATGCAGCTGACGGCAACCACCGCTTGCTGTCACGAGCCACCACTGCGGAAGAACTATCAGAACGCCAAACTTAACAGGTCAAATTCGGGCTTGGAAGCTCGGCCGCAAAAGACGGCCGCGTCTCGCCGGGTGCGTTCTGCGCACCCCATACGCCGAGTGTGTGGGCGCCTTCGCGTAGCAGATATTCGGGTTTGGTCGGTAATGCCGGGAGGGCTGCATTCAACTCTGGTGCTACGGCTAGAAGGCCGGCACGTACCTCGGGATCAGTCATGGCGATTGCGAGAGCCTGTGAATCGCACCAGGCGAGCAAACCTGCCTCGAGGCGCGCGTAAATCCTGCCAGTGGAAGAATCCGCGAAATTCACGATCGGCAGCGTCCGCGCGCATTGCCGAAGGAACTCGGTATTACGATCAGGCGCCATGGCGTCACCGCTCGGATAGACCTCGCCGGGCGACCGCGCAGCGATGTTGATCTTGGCATAGCGGTCAATATTGATGAGCACCCGGACATCGAGAATATTCATCTCACCGTTCCAGCCAAATGCAACTGTGCGCGGCAACGCTCCTTCGGGAACGCTATTGTCCAAAAACTCGTAGTGCACCCGTTTGTCGCCCTTCGTGGCCCAGGTGAAGAATAACTTCGGCATTCCGTTGTAGGCCTCGACGTTATGGTCAAGCAGGTCATCCACGGCCTTGTACCGGCCGAACTGTCCGCCGCGCTTCCATGCACGTTCGACCGTCGCCTCGGGCGGAGTGATCATGAAATACATGTAGACGATGTCGCCGAAGCGCGTGAGCAGGCGGCTGCCGTCTTCCTGGTCCGGATCTGACGAAAAGCTGTCGAAGCGAAAACGGTCGATGAGCAAATGGGAAATCTGCCCCCTTTCGCCCTTGTCGGCCATGTAGCGGTCGAGCTTCTTGTCAATAATAGCCACCTCGTGCCCGGTGAGCGTTCCGGCATAGCGACGCGCCTCTCCAAGCGAGGCGTAATCGAGCAGATACTTGCGCCAGATGTCGGGGCTAATGATCGCGAATTCGTCCCATCGCACGCCCAACGTCTGCGTGAGGCGGCGCTGCAATGGCCGCATCGTGCTCTTTCCCGACGCGGAAGCCCCTTTGACATTGATGACCACCGGGTGACTTTGCGCGGAAAGCCGGCGGTAACCTTCGCGCGCAACAGCCTCGGCCAAATAGGGATCAATCATGCCACCAATTATCTCGCTGCCGTAGCCGTTGGCGAGAAGCGTCAGGCAAACAATCTCGATCGTCTCCTTGGAACCGAGAATGCGACCGCGGCGCCGGTAGATCGCGGAAGCCACTCGGGCCAAGGCGGCAAAGGTGGCGCGGGTCAGGGCGTCATCTGTGGTTTGCGCACACCGTTTCCATTCCTCGATCAGTCGGAAGTGCGTTGCCTCGATGCTTTCGGCCGAGACTTTCGGCGACGGCGACGTATGGCCACCGCCTCTTAGCCAATCGAGCAATCCTCGCTTTTGCGGCGGTTGCGGTACGGCAGGTGGTGGCTGGTGCAGCGTCCGCGAGAGTTCAGTCTCGAGAATGGCTTTGGCACGCCCGACCAAGTCAACGAACGCGGACGAGATTTTCGGCAGGTGAGGCGAGATATAGCCTGTCATGATCGCTCGGGTCATCGAGCGGAAGTTGATGCCCAGGTCCTCGTATTTATCCCCGTCAGGCACCGGGAGATCGGCCATGATACGAATGAGCAATTCGTGCAGCGCCAAGCGCTCCGGTCGCAGTGCCGACAACTCCTCGCGCGGCAGGCCGGTGAAATCGGCCAATTCCAGCGCCACCTCCACGCTCGTCGTCGTATTCTCCGAGCGGAAAATGGTGGACAGGGGGAGGTAGACCCGAGGCAGCGTCGAGTCTAAACCCGGGTTCCATGGTCCCAGCTGAGTTTCAGTCTCGCCATAGTCTCGCACGGTTCACTCCTCCCGAGCCAACCCCTGCGCCAAGCGCCCGCAAGCTTCTCACCTCGGCAACTGCTGCCTAGCCACGGCGGCCAACCACACCGTGTCGGTGCTGATGGAAATAACCTGCCACCCCATCGCTGCCATGTCTCTCGCGTAGGTTTGATGGTTGGCGTAGATCAAAGTGGTAATTCCCTTGGCTGTCGCGCGTGAATGAACGTGTTTGATCGCTTCGAGGACAGCATCCGAACGGATATCGCGATCAGTTCCGCCCGAGAGGGAGATTGCCAGGTCATTGGGGCCGACACAGATCATGTCAATTCCCGGAACGGCGCAGATCGCGTCGATATTTTTGACGGCGAGACGAGTTTCAATTTGACCGCACGCAATCGTCCAGGCGTTGGCAGCGCCCAAGTAATCGCCGTCGATAAGATACTTGGCACGGTAGGGGCCGAAGCTTCGGCCGCCTAAAGGCGGGTATTTGCAGGCGCGAACCAGCTTGGTGGCATCTTCCGGCGTCTCGATCATAGGGACCATAATGCCCTGAGCGCCGGCATCGAGGGCGCGGCCGATGAGCCCGTCATCCAGCGTGGCGACACGGACCATGGCTGGAACATGGGCAGCCCGTGCCGCTGTAAGACAGGCCTGGAGCTCGCTTGAACCGCCGCTGCCATGTTGCTGGTCGATAAGGACAGCTGGCCAGCCGGCGTCTGCTACAATCTCGACGGCAATCGATGAACCGAGCCCGAGCCAAGCCAGGTAGACTGGGGTACTTGCCTGAAGCAGTGATCGGAAGTCGCCCTTCGGTAAATCAGTCATGAAGTGGTTTCTCCATCCAGAGTTCTGCGGGGGGCTGGGCGTTGGTCACCACAATGCCGATGAACAACACGAGCCTATGACCGGTCGCGCAGCCATGCCATAGCGTTGTTGCCGGGAGCTGCGACGCGGTGCATCCGCGAACAATGTCATCGATATCATCGCGAAGCTGCGCGAGCATGAAGCGAGCGTCGCCCTGTCTCGCCGTACCGTCTGATCGCGATTGTCGTTGCCTCTTCGGACGCGGTCACTGAGCACCGCGCCCTCTTTGTGGCTGCGGTCTCGCTTTCGGAGTTTGTGGCAAAGCGATGGGACGAAGAGGCACAGGGTGCTTGGCTATCCCGACCGTGTTAAGGTGGCCATGGCACCAGAACCCCTTGCTGCGAGACCGATGTTAGGCAGCCCCACTACCCACAAAGTCCGCATATGGGCACCCTTCAGCCTTGGAGCGCTTCTAGCTGTTCTGGCGATAGCTTGGGCCAACTTTGCGCTGCCCATTCACGTCAGAGCTGATCCCCTCGGGTCAACGGCAGTCGACGCCGCGGACTTCGGCGGACGAGCAATTCGATCCGAGCTGCAACAGTAAGTCTTTCGTAGCGCATTCCGCTCTCTCCGATTTAGCGGGAGCAGAGCCTTTCGTCGCGCTGACTGTTACCCGACCATGCGCACGGGAGCAGTCGGCGGTTGCCGCTGCGATTTGCCCCACTGAGCCAACCGGCTACCTGCAACGACGCACCTCGCTTCCGCGGGCGCCACCACTCTTGATGACCTGATCCAAATCCCAACCCCCGATCGAATGGCGTCTGCCCCAATGCGCAGGCGCCGGAGTGGGCGTGCCTTGTGCATCCCCGCTGCAATCACGTTTTCGAGGAGCTTGAAAAATGAGCGGGCAAAACCCTGAACCAGGAACCGAGACAACAAGGTGCAGATGCTGACCCAGCTTCTGATCCTGTCCGGGATCATGGTGGCGCTCCAGTTTGCGGTCATGATCAAGGTGCTTTCCGAGCATCGCATCTAAGCCGGCCAGCACGGAGCCGGTGGGCGCGCCTGCCTGCTCCTACCAGGGGAATGCTAATGAGAGCGCTATTTACCGGCCTGTTAGCGGTGGCCGCTGCCGGCGCTTCGACGTGCGCGAGGATGATGCGCGCCTCGCCGTCCAGTAACTGACCATGCTGATAGGCGGCTCCGCGCCATTCCTTTCGTAGGTCTCGGCTTTCAGGATCAGAGGCACAGTCGTTACGTGCTGCAAGCCAAATTCCTCGGGAAAACGCAGGTCGCCGATCGCGACTGCTCTCGGATTTGCACGCTGATACCAGCTATCGCTCTGCCTAAATCTGCGTTTGGCCTTCCTAGTTCCGAACCCGTGCGCCAATCTGTTAATTCACGCTAGTTCATTCGCAAGCCGGGTGATGTCACTGTCACTCAAGGTCCGCTGGCGCTACCAGGATGTGCGGCTCAACATAATCTGCCCAGGCATTCATCAGGAATTGGCGCTTTTCCAATGCATCCCCTCGACGATAAGCTCCACAGTGTCGCCGACCGAATGGGCCAGCGCGGCTTCGGCGAGCTCACGCGGATGATCGGTTTCCTCGCCGCACCAATCTCGGAAGCTCGAGCGAAAGCCATGCACGGTGATCGCGTCGGCTTTCATGCGCCGAAGCAGCATCTCCATGGCCATGTTGCTCAAAGGCTTGGCGCGGCGTGGCTAGGGGAAGACGAATTCACAGCTGCGGATTTGCTGAAGCTGGCCCAGAATTGCGAGTGCCTGCGGCGACAATGGCACCCGGTGTTGCCGACCCAATTTCATGCGTTGGGCCGGGATGGTCCAGAACTCTGGCGTCGAAGTCGATCTCAGCCCACCTCGCCCCCAACACCTCCCCAGATCGAGCCGCTGTCAGGATACAGAACTCAAGCGCCCAGGCCGCGACCGACTTCTGTTCCCTGAGCCGGCTCGTAAACTCAGGCAGCTCCCGATAGGGCAAAGCCGGGTGATGGCCCCGTTGGAGCTTCTGACGCCTGGGCAGAAGGTGGTCCAGATGGCCGCGCCAACGGGCCGGATTCTCTCCTGAGCGATAACCCTTGGCCTTGGCGGCATCGAGAACCTTCTCAATCCGCCCACGGAGGCGTGATGCCGTCTCGTTCTTAGCGGTCCAGATCGGTTGCAGGACCCCAAGGACATCCTCTGTCGTGATCGCGTTGACTGGCTTCGCGGCTATCGGGGCGCAGTACGCGGCGATGGTCGAACGCCACTGGTCGCGGTGCGTGTCGTTCCTCCAGCCGGCCTCCAGCGATGCGATGACAGTCCGAGCCCGCTCGCCGAAGGAAGGAACCTGGACGGCCGCGATCGCGCCGGACCTGCGCTCCTGAACAGGGTCTCTCGCAGAGGCCAGAAGCGCCCGTGCCTCCCCCGCCAACTCCCGAGCTCGCGCCAACGGAACCGATGTCAGGCCGCCAGCCCCATCTCCGATTGCTTACCGTCTTTCTGGCGTCGATAGATGAAGACCCATCGCTTGGCCCCGTTCTTGTCCACGACCAGATACAGGCCACCGCCATCCAAGTGGGGCGAGGAGTGGTTTCCGTCTGCACCTTCCTCGCCGTTAGCTTGTTCAGTTGTCTTGCCATGCGTTTCTTTGTCCTTGCCAAGGGAAGCCGGGGTTCGAATCCCGCACCGTCTGACATATTTAGCACCCCAGCATTCACCCCAGCAGATGACGCGGGTTTCGGCGCACGGGCAAGGACGCAGTTGGACTTGCGGCGAAAAACCTTCCTTGAGTCAGAGCGCTAGTTGGACGGCAGCGGCAGCCTCGGACGTTAATTCGTCGGACACCCCCTCCGCCACCGACCTTCTCAGGAATCGCCATCAGCGCCTGACGGGAACGTCACCTGACGCGAATAGGCGAATACGTCCAGCCTGTTGCTGCAAACTCAGGGACGGCTACGCCTCCAAAAAACACAACCGCCCCAATACCGTGACGGTCGGCGGCGTCTTGAAGTCAACGTACACCTACAACGGCCTTTCTGAAGATCAACAAACTGTAAAATCAGCGTTTGAGCCGGCGCTATATCATGGCCTCCTGAAAAGGGCCCCTGCACTATCAGCTAACCGCATGCTGGATACTGTAAGTCGGCATTTGTATTGGCTGTGGCTTGTGATCCTCCTCCTAAATCTTATCAGTTGATCCCGCCGGATGGCCGCTCCAACTACCCGATCCGCAAGGTGAAGTTCCTTCGATGTCAGAGCCCCGACCGAAAGGCAGGGGCGGTCGTCGTCATCGCCTGCCGACCCTCAGTTCCCGAAAAGACCCGAGAAGAAATCAAATCCACCTTCATCGCGCGGTGGGCGCGGCCGACCTTGCCGTGCTCCCGCGACTTGGGCTTCGACAGGCTCCGGAGGGATGTCTAGATTGACAGGTTGCCCGGCGAGCGCGCTCGCCAGCCGTACATCTTTCCTGTAGGGGTCGCCAGTAAACTTCACATTTCCATCGGCATCGGCAATCGCCGTGAAATAAGTTACGTGCACTGCGATAGAGCGATCTCATTGTTGGGAGTTCCTGAAAGCAGTGCTGTGATCTGGCTCGGCGACCAGCCTTTGTCTTCACCGAGTAGGATCTCGGCGAAGCGCACGGGATCCTGGACGCGCATGCAGCCATGGCTGAACGCCCGCGCCTGCTTGTCGAACAAGAAGCGCTCGGGCGTGTCATGCATGTAAATGTCATGCTTGTTGGGGAAACGGAATTTGACCACACCCAGCACGTTGGTCGGCCCCGGAGGTTGAATGAAATTGAAGCGCCGGATGTCGACCTGGGACCAATTGACGGTCGAAGCATCCACAGGCTGCCCATTATAAGTCACACCAAGATTATGCCGTCTCAGGATTGCGGTATCGAACTAGTCAGATTGCGAGACGGTCGAGCGCATTTCCGCTAACGCTTGGCCCGCGAAAGCGCAGGAAAAAGCCCAAGGTTCTCGGAAGAGAACACAGGCTCTTGAACGGCGGTCTCTTTCTGCGAGACAGCCAATCCGATTACGCGCAATTACGCAATATGATATGTTCAGAAGCTTTAGCGTGGATCAGCAGTTCGCTATCAACCAGCTCGGGCATTACAGGGAGGCCGATGATTCGTCAGACAACGCGTGACGTCCTCGATGAGCGACGATTTGATGAGCGGGTGACGTGATCGGCGGCGACCTGATCGGCTGCTTGGCTCAGACGGAGTTCAGGTATGCGATTGAGAGACCTTACAGTGGCCGGAGCGCTCATCGCGGCGTGTCTGATCGCGTTCAGCGTCGCGGCTGACTATCTGGTCGATTGGGTTTGGTTCTCCTCTGTTGGTTATCGCGGCATTTTTCGGACCGTCCTCGTCACCAAAATCGTGATCTTCTTTGCCGTTTTCTTTAGCTCGGCCGCCTTCATCTGGGGCAACGGGGCATTGTCGCTTCGCTTCTCGCAGCACTTGCCTTCGGTCCGAGTTAGCTTAGGATCGGCGACCGTCCAAACACCTTTTCAGTCTTTGTCCGAGCTGATCAGGTCAGCATCGGCTCACTTGCGGTGGCCGACGCTGATTGGGGCCCTTGCGATCGCTCTTGGATCGTTGATCGCCATAGGGGAGGCCGGAAATTGGGACTTGGTGCTGCGGTTCATCTATCAGGTACCCTATAGCCAAAGTGATCCTCTCTACGGCAATGACATCGGCTTTTATCTGTTCTCGCTTCCCGCTTACGTGGCGCTCAAGAACTGGATGCTGCTGACCGTAGTGCTGAGCGGCCTTATCGCAGGCGGGGTCTATCTAGCTCACGGGGACATCCTGCTCGACCCGGGACGTCGATGGATGTCCCGTGCTGCCGCATCTCACGGCTCGGCGCTGTTGAGCCTGTTATTCGCGATCAAGGCCTGGTCGTATGGATTAGATCGCTTTCTGCTGCTCTATGGCGATAACGGCGTCGTGGTGGGTGCGGGCTACACCGACGTCCATGTCGTGGGACCCGATGTGGCGGGCAATGCTCGTTGAAATTGCCAGTGGCGTGGGCCGCGCTCGCATCGCCGCACGTTTTCAGGCCGGGATCGCCAGCAGCGTTGCCACTCAGAACCGCTTGCTGATGGAGTCGGTCTCCTCAAGGCTTCGAGCAGCCGGAATCCATGTTCTCGTCACCGCTGGACTGCCCTGCAACGACGGAGGTATCGCCCTCGGGCAGTGCGCCATCGCCGCACTGGCCAGTGGTGACGGCGCGGCACTCTGATGCCGCCGGCGCAACAGCCGAAACTTGTGTGCCGTGGAAAGCAGCTTCGGCTTCCTCGACCAGAAGAGATCGGCAGTCCCGATATCTCGGCGAATGGTGAAAAGTCGCGAGCCGCTTTACGCGCGCTTGCCTTGCCAGTGTTCCTGCCTGCCGCGCTGTCAGATGATGCCGGGCCGTGGCGCGCTCGCGGTCAGCGTCGAGAAATGTTGCTTCGATGAACAAGATATCGGCGCCGCTCGCGAGATTGACGATCTTTTCTGCATTCGCAGGTGTGAACGCGGTGTCGACGACGTAGACGATCTTGCGGCCCCCGGTGACGTGCATGATCTTCTGCTTGAGGGTGCCGAGCGGCAATGTGGCCTGGTTGTTAGCGACACCAGCCGCCCATGATATTGCAACTGGAAATGCGTCGGTCTCATTGCGCAAAACAGCGTCCTTGAAAGACCGTAGCCAAGGGCCGATCTTCAGTCCCATGTCCTCGACACGGTTGCGGCAAATGTTGATTTGAGCCCGCTCTTCGAGCGCGAAGGCCAGCGAGGGAATAGCGTGGTCGAGTGTTGCCGCGCGCACTTTGAAGCCCGGTTCTTGCAAGAGAACTCCGGGATCGTAGGCTGGAGGCGCGGCGATCTCGCGCGCGAATGCGCTGCGTCCGTAGAAGCGCGCGGAGGACAGCCGCCCATCTTCGCCCATCTCGGTCACGTGCAGCGTCAGATTGCCTTCGTACCCCGCAATGAGATTCCAGGAGTAGGCGCGAAGCTTGTGCTCGACGGCATCGATGAAGCCGCCCGGGCCGAAGAGTGCGACGGTCGTCTCGCGCCCCAGCAAAATCAGTAGCAATCGATCGAAGCCGATAAAGTGGTCCATATGCCGGTGGCTCACGAACACATCGCTGATCCGTAAGAGCTTGCGCGGCGCGAGCGGTGTCAGGTCGCCGAGGTCGAATAAAAGGGCGCGCCGCTCGAACACGAGATCGACATAGAGGCCCGGATCGCCGAACGGCTCACTGACGAGGTGGGGGTCGAAATGGCGCGGCATGATCGTGGGCCAGCTCCGGCATGACGGGACTTAGCGACGTTTTCGGCCCGAGCCAGACTTGGCGATGGGTTCGCGATGGCTTTCCCATCCAAACACTGAACGCCCGCCCAGGGACGCCGACTGAACTCTTTCCTTCGCGAGATACGCATCGAGCGACGGCCCGGTTGCCTCGCGCTCAAGGATGCGGGCTTGCCCGTCGAGTTGCCGGATAGCGTGCAGCTCATCCGATTGGCCGAGCTTCGCCTTCCCGACCGCTTCCTTGAGCACGCGAATAGTCTCGTCGTAGACCTTGATCGGCACCGGAAACGGGTGCCGGTCCTTGCCGCCATGAGCCAGCGAGAAGCGTGCGGGATCTTGGAAGCGGTAGGGTGCGCCGTGCACGACTTCGGCCACCATGGCCAGGGATTCTACCGTTCGCGCACCGACGCCAGGCGTCAGCAACAAGTCTGGGAAATCGATCGGAGCCCGATCTGCCGCAGCTGCCAGCGTGCCGTGCAGCCGCCTGATGAAGACATCGCTGGAGCGCACCTCATGATGTGCTGGCATGAGGAGGTGCGGCAGCTCTAGCTGATCGGATACTTTCCCGATCAGCTGGGCGAACTCGGCGGCGATTCCATCGGGACCCAGCGCTGAAAGCAGATCGAGCTGGGCGTGCCGTGAATTCGAAGCACGCCGGTCCGTCAGATTGACGATCTCGCCCTGGGGCGCACCATCGATGGCGCTGTGCGGTTCGTCGACAAAGTCCGACAAGCCTTCCGAGTGCCAGTGGTAGCGGCGCGCTTGCCGCATTTCCCCGTTCATGCCCTGCTGAACGACGGTCCAGTGGCCGTCGTCGGTGACGATGAAGCCATGCAGGTAAAGTTCGTATCCATCCTGAACGGCTGCGCTATCGACCTTGGCGACGAGACGGCTTGCGCGTGTCAGCGCCGGTGCGTCGAGGCCGATACGGTCGCCGAGCACTGTCAATTCGGCAGGTGTCCGCCGCGAGTGCTTGCCCCGCCCGCCGCACACGTGAATGCCGAGTTCGGATGCGAGCGGTCCGAGGCCGCGTTTCATTGCACCGATAACGCTGGTGGTGATCCCGGAGGAATGCCAGTCCATCCCCATCACGGCCCCAAACGATTGGAACCAGAATGGATGCGACAGTCGCCGCAGGAATTCATCGCGACCATAGTGATGGACGATAGCTTGGCAGATCACGGCGCCCAGCGTGGCCATGCGCTCCGCCAGCCACTGCGGTACGCGACCGCTGTGGAGAGGAAGATCAGCGCTGCCTGCTCGTCTTGCCATCGGACCTCGAGCAAATTCATTCAATGGCTTGGCAAACTGGTTCGCGTTAATTCGCCGAATGAGTTGACGCCCGCGACTATGCCGTGCCCGCCTCCAAGCTGCCTCGGGTCACGCACGGCCGCCGGTTTCGGGTCGGCAGCGCACGCGTGTCTGTCTCATGAACTCATCTCGCCTTTTTGTTGGCACGCTCGATCGCGTTGCGCAGCCAGACGTGCCCTTGATCGCCATCGTAGGACGCGTGCCAAAGCATTGAGATCGTCACCTCGGGCAGGTCTACGGGAACTGGGCTCAGAGTCAAATCCAGCTCACGAGAGAAGATTCTCGCCAGTCGCGCGTGCATGGTGGTGATCACCGGCGCGCCCGCGACCAGGAATGGCACGGCCACGAAGCGCGGTGTCGTCAGCGCAACCTTGCGTGCCAAGCCGATCTTCTCCAAAGCGTCGTCGACGACTCCGCGCTCGCCTTTGCGCAGACTGGTGAGGACGTGCGGCAAGCGCACATAGTCCCGCAGTGAAATCGGCGGTTTCAACCCCACTCTCTCGGCGTTGAACATGCAAAGGTAAGTATCACTCGCCAGCACGCGCCGCTTGTGGTGGATCTGGCCTTCGGGAAACGTGCCGATGCCAATGCCAACGTCGATGTTGTCGGCGTCGAGTTCTTCCAGGATTTGGCGCCCGTCCGTCGAGTAGAAGCGGAAGCGAATGCCGGGTGCCTCCTCGCAGGCTGTTTCCAAAAGCTTCGGCCCGACGAGCATTTCGACACTATCGGGCAACCCGATACGGAAGGTCCGCTCCGCAGTTTCGGGATCGAAAGCGTCGGTGCGCCTGACCAGCGCCTCGATACCGGTTAGTGCGGTTCGCACTGGCTCCAGCAGCGCTACTGCGCGCGGGGTCGGGCGCATGCCGTCGGCCGCGCGGACGAGTAGTTCATCGTCAAAGAGTTGCCGCAGCCGGGCGAGGTTGTGGCTCATGGCCGATTGGCCGAGACCGACGCGGTTGGCAGCCTTGGTGACGCTTCGCTCCGTGAGGAGTGCATCGAACGCAACGAGCAGGTTGAGGTCGATGCGAGCCAAATTGATATGATCGATTGGCATTATCAATCCAATCTGTTGGACTAATGTGACCGCTCGTATCATCTTCCGGGCCAGAGGGGAAGACGACGGCGTCCTTCCCAGTGGATGAGGAGCTACTCATATGAAAAAGATCGCATTCGCCCTCGCTGCGTTCGGGCTCGCCTCCGGCATTGCCACGACCGTCCACGCCGGCGATCTCGCTGCATATCGCGGACAGAAGGTCGACCTCGGCGGCGTCAACGGCACCGCCTACTACACGATCGAGAAGGGCGGCTACCGGGTCGTCGCCACGCTCGCGGATGCCGGAGCCAAGGTGATGCGCTTCGAGGCCGTGCTCGCACCCGGACAATCGGTCGTTCTGTCGTCGCCGGCGGCTTTCGGGGACCTGGTATCACGGATCGAGATCACGCGTCGTGGTGACCTGATCGATGTGCAGAAGTCGCCGGTGACGAATTGAAGAAAATCTGGGGCCGGAGCCTCTCCGGCCTCAGAGTTGGAACTTGTCGGTGAGAGCTGGGTCGAAAGTGGTGACTTGTTCCTTGCGGGCGCACCTATCGACTATCGACCCTGGCGCTGGGCTCGCCCACTGTAAGCGGTTTAGATTCGTCTACGATTTCAGGGCATCTCGCAGTCATTCGTGGAAACACATTCGCCGCTAGGGCTTTTCAACGAAGGTGCTGGCAATCAACGAGCAGAGGCGTTTCATCACCAGAAATCCAGATTGAGTATCCTGTTCGAGGATTCGCAAAAGTGCAGTTCCGTTTATCGACAGTATCTGAGAATTTTCCAGGCATTGGGCGCTGCCCAAGCGGCGTGGATATTCCGGAACCAAAGCGGCCCAGCCAAAAATCATGGAGTGCTCTAGAACTTGTTGAATTGGCGTAAGATTGTTGAGAAATCCAAGGCCGGACTTATTTATGAATGTAACTATCCCGTTTACGAGGACGTACACGTTTGCAGCGTTGTCGCCGGCTTCATAGATGACGTCTCCCTTTTCATGGTCGATTTCAGTGGTGATCGCCGCGATATCTGCTAGCGTACGGTCTGAACACCCCTTAAACAGAGAAACGTGCCCGAGCGTTTCTTTGACTTGCTCCGTATTAAGCATGCTGAAGCTCCTGAGGATAACGACTATCACATGTGTATTCCTGTGTGCGCTGTCTTTTTGGACGTTTCTAATACAGGGTGAAAATGTATCATTAGGCAGAGGCTATCTGCGCCTTCGGCGCCCGTGCCCATCGCATTGCCTGCCGCCAGCCGAGCTCGTGCCGACCTTTGATCCGCTCGCGCGAACTCGAGACGAACCCGTCTGCTGCCCGTTGCCTAGAAGAGCACTATCTTCGATCAAAGAAGCTGACTTTTTGCCCTATAAGTTTAGAACCGTTCCGACTTCGCTGCATGCGTCAACCGCCGCTGCCCCGATTGACATGGTGTCAAATCGAGGGTTGCCGCGCGTCAACCGCGCACGGGGTCTGCATCGAGCTTGAGCGTCGCTGAGACGGTCGCACGCGAGCCGCTTCAACAGAGAGCTGCGAATGATGACGTCACATGAACATGGAAACCCGGAGTCGGCGACGGTGACCGCCGAGACCGTCGAGGTAGCGATACGGGTCGGCCTTCTCGGTCTGCTAGGATACTGGTCATGGAGCATCATTGCGCCCTTCCTGACGATCCTATTGTGGAGTGCAATACTGACGGTCGCACTCTATCCCGTGTTTGACCGGCTTGGACACTGGCTTGGCCACCGCCGATTAGCTGCGGTGGCTGATTACGCTACTGTGTTTGTTGATTGTTATTGCGCCGGTGACGTGGCTTGGTTTCGGGATGATTGGTGGCATGAAATGGGTAGCGAAGGAGCTTGATGCCGGATTGCCATCGCTAACCGCGCCGAACGAGTTGGTGAAAGATTGGCCGATTGCAGGCAAGAAGATTTTCGAGCTCTGGAGCCGTGCCGTAACTGACATGAAGGCACAGTTGGTCGAATTGGCACCCGTTTTCAAACCCGTGGGGAGAAAGCTGCTCGAAATCTCGACGAACGCGATGCTTGGGCTCGTCAAATTCTTAGTCGCTATAATCGTTGCCGGTTTTCTGTTCTGCCCGGGTCCGCAGCTGGTTGACCGTCTCGCCCAATTTATAGATCGTATCCTTCGGCCGCGCGGCCTTGAGATGGTGCGCCTAGCAGGCGCGACGATACGCAACGTATCGCGCGGTGTCATTGGCATCGCACTACTACAATCGCTGCTCGCAGGAGCAGGGTTTGTGGCAGCTGGCATTCCAGGCGCAGGCATCCTGGCTTTTGGTTCTCTACTGCTTGGAATTGTTCAGATCGGCCCTACGCCCATATTTTTGCCAGTCATCATCTGGAGCTGGACGACCATGGCGACCGAGAACGCCCTACTGTTTACGGCTTACATGATCCCGGTCGGTCTTCTCGACAACCTGCTTAGGCCGCTGTTGATGGCGCGCGGACTCGCGACCCCAATGCCGGTCATCATCATCGGTGTCATTGGAGGGTCCATGGCCTACGGGATAATTGGCCTTTTTTTCGGGCCCATTGTTCTCTCAGTCGCCTGGGAAATCACAGCGGCCTGGCTGAAAGGCGATGACCTTCTGCCAAATCCGCAAGGGCCGGAGCATAGTCCCTGAACCCACCGCGGCCTATTATTGAAGCAGGTCGACGTCTGGTCGCCGGGCGCCTGCCTTCTGCTGAGCCAGGAAATCGAAGTGGCCCCTGTAGAGCGCGCCGGGTCGATCCCGACCGCGAATTTTCGGCAACCGCCAGAGCGGTCTGGGCCTCAGATTGGTCGCACGCGAGCTATTTGGAAGCGGCTTCAAACTGTACCCGACGACCCTGTCGCACCGTTTCCGCGACATCGTTCGCAAGCACGGAATGCCTGACATTAGGTTGCACGACCTTCGCCATTGTTGCGCAACAGGCATGGCGGCGATCGGCATCCCAAGAGAAATTCGCGAACGCGTGCAAAACCAGGTGACAGGACGCCGGACGAGCATTGGTGCGCGGTACGACCAGCACGAATATATTGCGAAAAAGCGCGCGGCGTTAGAGCAATGGCAGGCCATCCTAGCCCTTCAACCCTGACGCACGTATGACCCGGATACTCACGGATGCCGTTGCTGTGGCGAATGCAACAGCACGGACGATAATGTTCGACAACCGCGACGAGCGAGCAAAATTCTACTCGGATCGGCAGTGGTTCACCGCTTTCGTTGGCGGTAGCTATCTCTTCCAGGACGGCGCTGAGCGTCTGTTGGATGCCCGAACATTGATGACCTCATCCATACACCGTTCGTGGCGAAACCGTGCCGATCGCAACTCGTCATCGCCAGGGTTCGCGCTGCACTGGCGTCGTCACACCCTCGTTCGATAGGTTCATAGGCCCTCCGCTAACGGCGCCCCGTCAGCTGGCTTTCGGTTATGCAGCGCGGGCGGCGACGAGCGGCACCGTAAGCGTGCATACAAGGCCATCCGACTTGAACTCGCGCACCACTTCCATATCGGAAATGGAGTGGTCGATGAGTTGCGAGCCCATGCCGAGCCGTTGCGGCTTTGAAATTGGCGGCGCGCCTTGCTCGATCCAAGTCAGTCGCAGCACCCGCACACCGCCTTGGAGATCGCGCGTTTCCCAGTTCAGCCGCACTGAGCCGCCGACTGCTCGGAAGGCGCCATGCTTCGCAGCGTTGGTCGAGAGTTCGTGCAGTATCAACCCCATAGGGGTGGCAATAGTCGGCGGCAGGATCACAGCCGGGCCGCTCAGTTGCACCCGCTCGTGACCTTTCACGAGATACGGGAGCCAGTTGCTCACGGGCCAGCGCCTCCAGGCTGGCGCCACGCCATTCATCGCGCAACAGCAGATCGTGGGTTTTGCTCAACGCCTCCAGACGCAATTCGAGCACGTCGAGAGCTTCGCCTCTGACGTGGTCGCGCAGTGACTGGCGCGCAATTGCCTGCACCACCGCGAGCGTGTTCTTGACACGGTGCGACAGCTCATGCAGCAGCATCGCCTGCCGATCCTCCCAGGCCGCCTCGACCTGACGACGTTCGGTGACATCGACGAACGTCGCCACCACGCCCTCGATCTTGTCCTCCAGCGTGCGATAGGGCCGCAGCCGCACGAGAAACCAGCGCCCGCCGGTGGTGTGCACCGTCCGCTCGATAGGAATGAGATCGGCGAGCACACGGCGGGCGTCGCTGACGAGATCCTGGTACTCGAGCCGGTGCGTGAAATCGGTGATGGGCCGGCCCTCGTCGCCGGCGACGATATTGAACAGATCCGCGACGCGGGGCGTGAAGCGCTGGATGCGCAGCGAGTGGTCGAGGAACATGGTGCCGACGTCGGTGGCGCTGATCAGGTTCTGCAGATCGTTGTGGGCGCGCGAGACCATGTCGAGCTTGAGTTTCAGCTCATTGTTCACGGTCTGCAGCTCCTCGTTGATCGACTGCAACTCCTCCTTGCTGGTCTCCAACTCCTCCGCAGTCGAGCGATACTCCTCGTTGATCGATTGCAGTTCCTCGTTGGCCGCGCGCAGGTCCTCGGTTGCCGCCTCGTACTGCTCGCGCGTCACCCGCAGCACCGCCCGCGTGGCCGACAACTCATCACGCACTTGCGTCAAAACCCCGGAGGGTTCCGCGTCGGTGGGCAGTTCACGAGCCAGCACCTCGGTCGAGCTGCCCTCTAGGAACATCACAAGTGCGACCGTAGGGCCGTCGTCGCGCGGGACCGGCCGCACATGCAGGACGACGTTCGTGGGGCTGCCGTTGAACTGCACCGGGACCGGCAGGCTGACAGACGGTAACCCGTTCTCCAGCGCCCGATGCAGCGCCGACCTCAGCTCAAGCCGCAGTTCCGGACGCACGATCTCGGCCGCATCGGTGAGCATCGGGCCGGCGGGATGCAGCAGGAAGCGGCCGGCGGTTTCCGACAGGTTGGCGACGGTCCGGTCCTTATTGACCAGCATGCTGGGCGGCGCGATGTCCTCCAGCACTTGGCGATGGAAAGCCGAGTCGATTGCTTTGCCGGAGTAATGCGGCCGAGGG
Source organism: uncultured Alphaproteobacteria bacterium (assembly GCA_963847435.1). Lineage (GTDB taxonomy): Bacteria > Pseudomonadota > Alphaproteobacteria > Rhizobiales > Hyphomicrobiaceae > CAWJZR01. The sequence continues at coordinate 514,754 of CAWJZR010000021.1, forward strand.
ATGCTCGCAAATTCCGGAACGCGCGGGGAATTGGGCAGTTGCGGCAAGATCGGCAGCCTGTCACGTGGCCGCTCGATCCCCCGGTAGATGCGCGCATCCCGATCGACGAGGGTGAACAGGCCCGGCGGATTGTCGGCGGTCTCCGACGAGCCGAGGAACAGGTAGCCTTGCGGCAGCAGGGCATAATGCAGCACCTCGCAAAGCCGCTGCTGCACGTCGCGATCGAGGTAGATCATCAAATTGCGGCAGGTGACGAGGTTGACGTGCGAGAACGGCGGATCGCGCAGCACGCTGTGGAGCGCGAACACCACGAGGTCGCGCACCTCACGCCGGATGCGGAACCGGTCGCCATCGCGCACGAAGTAGCGAGTCAGCCGATCCTCGCTGACGTCGGCGGCAATCGCGGCTGGGTAGCAGCCCTCTCGGGCTGTCGCCAGCGCCTTCATGTCGAGGTCGGTGGCGAACAGCTGGATGTCGGGGGGAACCCCGCGCCGCGTCGCCTCCTCGAGCAACAGGATGGCGATCGAGTATGCCTCCTCACCGGTGGCACAGCCGGCGACCCAAACTCTCACGGGGCTACCGCCGGCGCGCGCGTCGAACAACGCCGGGATGACCTGTCCGGCTAGCTCCCTATAGGCGTTGGGGTCGCGAAAGAAGCTGGTGACCGATATGAGGAGATCGTGGAACAGGGCCTGCGCCTCGTCGCCATGATCGCGCAAATAGGCGAGGTATTGCTCGAGAGTGTCGGTCTGCGTCACCTGGAGGCGTCGGGCGATGCGGCGCATCACGGTCGCCCGCTTGTAGTGTGAGAAGTCCTGCCCGGTCTTCGCGCGCAGCAGCCCCAGGATCTGGCGCACGTCATCGTCGCTGCCGTGCGCGAGCGCCTTCGCATTGATGTGCGCCTTGGTTCGGACGAGTTCGGCCAACTGCGCCGCCAGTTGTTTCACCGGCAGCACGAAATCCGCGCCACTGGCGATTGCGCTGCGCGGCATGGAGCCGTATTCGGCTTCAGCGGGGTCCTGCACCAGGATAAGGCCGCCCCACTCGCGTATTGCGCGCACGCCCACCGACCCGTCCGAACCGCCCCCGCTGAGCACGATAGCGAAACCGTCTCCGTGCTGGGTGGCCAGCGACCGGAAAAACAGGTCGATGGGAGCGCGTTGGCCGCGCGGCTCCTCGAAGCTCGCGGTCTCGATGAATTTGTCGGAGATGAGTAGACGCCGGTTGGGTGGGATCACGTAGACGGTGTCGACCTCGAGTTGCTGGCGATGATCGACTTGAATGACGCGCATAGGGGTGGACTTGCTCAGGATCGACGCCAAGTCGCTCGGATGGGTGGGATCGAGATGCACGATGACGACGAACGCCACCCCTAGCTTCGGTGGCAGCGCCTGGAAGAGGCCCTGCAGCGCCTGGATACCACCGGCCGAGGCGCCGATTCCAACCACGGTCACCCCCGGAAGGGTTCGCGTCGCGATGTCGTCGCCGGTGTTGACCATGCCGAACTCTAACTCCAACGGGAAATGGCGGCGGTAACAGGATACTAAACCTGGACAACGCCTGACAGCGCCTTCGGCCGCAGCTTTCCGCGGTTCCGCAAGGGCATTGATTTTCTTTGGGCGCTGGCCAAGATCGTAGGCTTGCGCCGCGAAGCCGAATGCGGTTGTCGCGCGCGCGTCCGTAGACCGGCCTTCTGGCCGAGCCTTCGACCAATAAAATCCGCTTCCCCGCTCGACAAACCACGGTGCTTCCGTCCCCCTGGCGCGCCGCTGAAACGGCCCACCACTGCCACGCCCTCTTACCGGCCGCCGGGGACACTCGCGCCCTCACGGACAAAGTTCATCCGCAATTCGGACAGTCAATCTTCCGTCACGTGCGAGTTGGTTTCGTGAACTCCAAAAGCGGCCAGGCTCCATGTAACAAACCAAGAAGTCCTCTTTTGCCGGTCGGCACTGCTTTCCATGGGTTGAGGGCGGAGCAGGGACTTAGCTCCACGACGCTGACGATGTAAGGCAGTTCGTATTAGCCCGCTCCCTAAATAGCGGATCGCCCGCCGCGGCAGAACGGCAAAGCGGCGGAGCGGCTCGTAATCGAGGTAGGTGATGCCCGCGTCGGGCTCCAGATTTTCGATACACCGCAATATCGTATCGGTATTGAGCGACTGCACCGCGAGAGGCGTCACCGCATGCCGAACGGCAACGCGCATGGCAAGTTGCGATTGGTTTGCACCCGGTAGATTCACCGCCCTTTTATCTTTGCTTCCGATAGAATGTGGCCGCCAACGCGCACTGCCGCCATCGACTGCTCCAGCGTGCCGGGGCCGGCAACATCGACTACATGGTCGACGCTGGCATCGAGGTGGATGACGCAATCGAGATCGCGGAAGAGATCGACATCTGATTGCCGGACACACTACTACCGATTCCGGACGTGGTCGGCGGCGCCGCCCCGTCGCCGATCGCGTGCGGCTCGACTTCCGCTTACGGGATCGACCGTTGACGCTGCCGACACGCCAGCACGTGGCGCCCGGTTGTTGCCTATGGCTGGGGCGACCCGATAGTCTCCGTGGAGGCTAACGAGACGGGCCAGCAGCTCACATGAGCAGCGTCTAGTCGACTTCACCCCGCATCGCCGATCGCTTTGAGGTCAATCTTCAGAACGAGTTGGCGCCCAGCGGCGGGGTCAGAGGCACAGCCAAGCGCCTAAGCAGGTCTTGGGTGTTGCGCCTTTGCAGGCCATCTGCGAGGAGTGACACGTCGTCGTCGTCGAGCCTGTTTTGCAGGTCGTGCGCACTGGCCCGTTCCCCACGCGACCTTGCGCAGCGAGCGTATTTTTAAGAGCGTTTGTCGAGAAGAGCACGGCGGTATCGTGGGTCAAGGTTTCGCCGAGGGCTGTAACCCTGGTGCAATCGGCGGCCTGAGCCGTCGCCGAAAGTGCGCAGACCATCGCAGCCGCCACCAAGCCGAATTTCAAGGACTGCATTGCCCCCTCCGAAAATAGAATCTCAGTCGGACGCTAGTTGACTGCATGACTCTTGCCAAGGAATCGACTGTTGCAAGTCGAATTTATCCGCAAAGCCTCTCCGCCTAATAGCGGTATTTTCCCCCCTTTCCACAGGCACCGCATGGCTATCTAGAGATGTCTGCTCAGGGTCACACTCGTCGACTGGTGACGAAGCCATGGAAGATTCGATCCGAATCCGCTCACCGCGCCAGTCAATTTGCCATACAGGGGCGCATGTTTGTCTGTCTCTCTAGCAAGGAGACAGACCATGGAACAGGAACATGCCTCTCAGTCGTAAAGCTGAGCTGCAATAGCTTCAGTCGCTGTCCGCGCCGGGGCTAGCCGCTTGCGCGCCACGCACGACGTTTTCGGTGAGCGTCGGCACGCAGAGCTCGATGAAGCGATAGGTGTAGCCGCGCAGGAGACGGCCGCGGCGCACGGCGATGTGCGACGTAGTGCGGCCGAACAGGTGCTCGGCCTCCAGCATCACGAGACCTGCATCTCGATCTGCCGAGAACGCCATGGATGCGATGATGCCGACGCCGAGGCCCAGCTCGACGTAGGTCTTGATGACGTCGGAATCGCGCGCGACCATGACGATGTCGGGCAGCACGCCCGATGCGGCGAACGCCTCGTCGATACGCTGGCGGCCGGTGAAGCCCTCGTCGTAGGTGACGATCGGCCACTTCGCCAGTGCCTCCAGGGTTACTTTTCCAGCCCCTTCGAGAGCATGCCCGGCGAGAGCGTGGCCCGCCGGCACGACCACGGCATGGCTCCACGAATAGTAGGAGAACGCCGCCAGCTCGGCGCTGCTCGCCAGCGCCTCCGTGGCGATGCCGATGTCGGCCTCGCCGTCGGCGAGCATCTGCACGATCTCCTTCGGGCTCGACTGGTGCAGCACCAGGTGCACGTCGGGGAACGCCTTGCGGAAGGCGGCGACCGCCTCGGGCAGCGCATAGCGCGCCTGCGTGTGCGTGGTGGCGATGACCAGCGCGCCGCGGTCGGTCTCGGCGTACTGCTCGGCGAGCCGCTTGATGTTGGCCTGGTCGAGCAGCATGCGCTCGACGAGGCGGGCGAGCTCCGCGCCGGGCTCGGTCAACCCGAGCAGCCGCTTGCCGCGGCGCACGAAGATCTCCACCCTCAGCTCGTCCTCGAGGTCCTTGATGTGTTTGCTGACGCCAGACTGCGAGGTGTGGAGCGCGCCTGCTACCTCGGTCAGGTTGAAATTGCGCCGCACGGCCTCGCGAATGATGCGCAGCTGTTGGAAGTTCACGAGAGCCGCGCTCCCGGCCCGCCGTCGAACACGTGCAGCTGCCGGCTGACAAGGCGCACCGACTGGCCGGAGGCGAGGCCGAGGCCGCAGAGCTCGTCGCGCGGAATCTCGACCTCGAACACCTGCTGCTCGGCCGAGCCGTTGCGGCCGACCTTGCCGATCAGCTCGACGCGCGCCATGGCCCCCATCGGGTGGATGCGGCCAACCTGCGCGGCGATGCCGAGGTCGCGGCCGGCGTCGGTGACGATCTCGATCTCGTGCGGGCGGGCGTAGGCGACGACGTCGCTGCCGTCGAGCAGCAGCGTGCCGTTGTGCGGCAGCGCGCCGGTGCCGACCTGGAGGTTGGGCCCTTCGATGCGGCCCTTGAAGGTGTTGACCGCGCCGAGGAAGCTGAACACGAACGGCGAGGCGGGCTGGTCGTAGACCTCGTCGGGCGTGCCGACCTGCTCGATGCGGCCGCTGGTTCATGACGCACGACGCGGTCGGCGACCTCGAGCGCCTCTTCCTGGTCGTGCGTGACGAAGATGCTGGTGATGTGCAGCTCGTCGTGCAGCCGGCGCAGCCAGCGGCGCAGCTCCTTGCGCACCTTGGCGTCGAGCGCGCCGAACGGCTCGTCGAGCAGCAGCACCTTGCGGCTCGACCGCCAGCGCGCGGGCCAGCGCGACGCGCTGGCGCTGGCCGCCGGAGAGCTGGCGCGGGATAGCGGTCGGCCAGCCAGTCGAGCTGCACCAGCTCGAGCAGCTCGTGCGACCTTGGCGCTGGATCTCGCGCCTCGCTCGGGCGCTGCGCCGCGCGGCTTGACGCGCAGGCCGAAGGCGACGTTCTCGAACACGCGTCATGTGGCGGAACAGCGCGTAGTGCTGGAACACGAAGCCGACCTGGCGCTCGCGCACGTCGCGCGTCGGTGGCGTCCTCGCCGTCGAACAGGACGCTGCCCGCGGTCGGCGCGCTCGAGGCCGGCGATGATGCGCAGCAGCGTGGTCTTGCCGGAGCCGGACGGGCCCGAGCAGCGCGACCAGCTCGCCGGTCGGGAACGTCGAGGCTGACGTCGTCGAGCGCCACGAACGCCGCCGAAGCGTCTTGTCGATGCCTTGCGACTTCGATGCTCATGCGTGGCCTCCTTCCGATCGCCGCGGCGCGCCTGCTGCGCGCGCTCGCCATTCGACGCACGGTCTTCACGACCAGCGTGACCAGCGCCAGCAGCGCCAGCAGCGAGGCGACGGCGAACGCGGCCGCGAAGTTGTACTCGTTGTAGAGGATCTCGACGTGCAGCGGCATGGTGTTGGTCAGGCCGCGGATGTGGCCGGAGACCACCGACACCGCGCCGAACTCGCCCATCGCGCGCGCGTTGCAGAGGATCACGCCGTAGAGCAGCGCCCCACTTGATGTTGGGCAGCGTCACGCGCCAGAACATCTGCCAGCCGCTGGCGCCGAGCACGACGCGCCGCCTCCTCCTCGTCGCGTGCCCTGCGCCTGCATCAGCGGGATCAGCTCGCGCGCGACGAACGGGAAGGTGACGAAGATGGTGGCCAGCACGATGCCGGGCACGGCGAAGATGATCTTGATGTCGTGCGCCTGCAGCCAGGGGCCGAGCCAGCCCTGCGCGCCGAACAGCAGCACGTAGATCAGGCCGGCGATCACCGGCGAGACCGAGAACGGCAGGTCGATCAGCGTGATCAGCACGCTCTTGCCGCGGAAGTCGAACTTGGCGATCGCCCAGGCGGCCGCGACGCCGAACACCAGGTTCAGCGGCACGGCGATCGCGGCCGCGAGCAGCGTCAGCCGGATCGCGGCCAGCGCGTCGGGCTCGACGCAGCGCCGCGAGGTAGGCGCCGAGCCCTTGCGCAAGCGCCTCGGCGAACACCGCGACCAGCGGCAGGAACAGGAACAGCGCCGAGGAACGCCGAGCGCGACGCCGATCAGCGACGCCTGCACCCAGCGCGGATCGCGCGTCGCGCGGCTCGGCGTCGAAGCGCGCCGCGCCGCGCGGAGTCGGCAGCGGTGCGTCGCGTGCGGCCATCAGCGCCGCCTCCGCCGAGCGCCGCGCGTCCACGCCTGCAGCACGTTGATGACCAGCAGCAGCACGAACGAGACGACCAGCATCACGACGGCGATCGCGGTGGCGCCGGCGTAGTCGTACTGCTCGAGCTTGGTGATGATGAGCAGCGGCGTGATCTCCGACACCATCGGCATGTTGCCGGCGATGAAGATCACCGAGCCGTACTCGCCGAGGGCGCGCGCGAAGGCCAGCGCGAAGCCGGTGAGCAGCGCCGGCAGCGACGATCGGCAGGATCACGCGGCGTGAAGGTCTGCAAGCGCGTGGCGCCGAGGCTGGCGGCCGCCTCCTCGAGCTCGCGTGTCGAGGTCCTCCAGCACCGGCTGCACCGTGCGCACGACGAACGGCAGGCCGATGAAGGTCAGCGCGACCACGCACGCCGAGCGGCGTGAACGCGACCTTGATGCCGAGCGGCTCGAGGAACTGGCCGAGCCAGCCGTTCTCGGCGTAGAGCGCGGTCAGCGCGATGCCGGCGACCGCGGTCGGCAGCGCGAACGGCAGGTCGACCAGCGCGTCGACGATGCGCTTGCCCGGGAAACGTGTAGCGCACCAGCGACCCAGGCGACGCAGCAGGCCGAACACGGCGTTGATCGCCGCCGCGAGCAGCGAGGCGCCGAACGTCAGCCGGTAGGAGGCGACCACGCGCGGCGACGCTGACGGCGCTCCAGAACTGCTCCCAGCTCAGCGTCGACGGTCTTGAGGAACACCGCCGACAGCGGGATCAGCACGATCAGCGACAGGTAGACAGCGTGAAGCCCAGCGACAGGCCGAAGCCGGGCAGCACCCTGCGTTTCATGAGGCCGGCCGCGGCTGCTCGACTGGACATGTCGCGGTCTCGCCAATCAACGGGACTGCTGGATCTGGTCGTAGACGCCGCCGTCGGCGAAGTGCTCCGCCTGCGCCTCGGCCCAGCCGCCGAGCCGCTGCTCGACCGTGAAGGTGCTGCACGGCCGGGAACGGTCGCCGTTGTCCTTGCAGCACTGCCGCGTCGCGCGGGCGGAAGTGGTGCTGGCGATGATCTCCTGGCCTTCGGGCGAGAACAGGAACGCAGGTAGGCCTCAGCCGCCTTGCGGGTGCCGCGCTTGTCGACCACGGTGCTCGACCACTGCCACGGGTGCGGCGTGCCTCGATGCTGAGCGAGGGGTAGACGATCTCGAACTTGTTCGCCGCCGAGTTCCTGGCCGATCAGAATGCCTCGTTTTCGAATGTGACCAGCGCGTCGCCGATTCCCCGCTGCGGGAACGTCGTGGTGGCGCCGCGGCCGCCGCCGTCGAGCACGGGCACGTTAGCAAAGAACCGCTTCACGAACTCGCGCGTGTCGTCGTCGGTTCCCGTCTTATCGAGAGCATAGCCCCAGGCCGCGAGATACGCATAGCGGCCGTTGCCGGAGGTCTTGGGGTTCGGCACGATGATCTCGCCGCCGGGCTTCGCCAGATCGTCCCAGTCCTTGATGCCCTTCGGGTTGCCCTTGCGCACCAGGAACACCGTCGTCGTGGTGTAGGGCGCGGCGTCGAAGGGGAAGCGCGCGCGCCAGTCCTTGGCGACGAGGCCGTCGTGCTGGGCCAGATAGTCGATGTCGGTCGGCTGGTTCATGGTGACGACGTCGGCCTCGAGGCCGCCGACGACGGACATGGCCTGCTTGCTCGAGCCGCCGTGCGACTGGTTGACGGTGACGACTCCGCTGCCGTCGGCTGCGCAGGCGGCGGTGAAGGCCGGGTTGATGTCCTTGTAGAGTTCGCGCGCGACGTCATAGGAGACGTTGAGCAGCGCGGTGTCGGCGCGCACCGCGACGGCGGCGATGAACAGGAAGGCGAGCGCGAAGCCCAGCCAGGATGCCAATCGATAGAGCACGTCGTCGACCCTCTGTTGCAAGTCCCGCGAGCTTAGGCGGGGGTGCTCGCCGCGCAAACGAAGAAGACGTGCTGACGATATGAATTTATCGCACAAGGGCAACAGGCAAGCGGACGAGTAGAATTGTTAACCTGTCGCTGCCCATTTCTCGAAACTCAGCGGCTCGCAATCCGGCTCGTGCCAACACCGCATGCTCCGCGCGGCGAAGCGCCGGGGGCGGACTTCAGCGCCCGTAGATCTGGTCGAACACGCCGCCGTCCTTGAAGTGGATCTCGGTCGCCTTGCCCCAGCCGCCGAACACCTCGTCGATCGTGAAGAGCTTCACCGGCGAGAACTGCGACTTGTACTTCGCCGCGGCCTTTGCATCGCGCGGGCGGTAGTAGTGCTTGCCGACGATCTCCTGGCCTTCCGGGCTGTAGAGGTACTCGAGGTAGGCCTCGGCGACCTTGCGGGTGCCGCGCTTGTCGACGACCTTGTCGACGACGGCGACGGGCGGCTCGGCGAGGATGCGAGACGGCGGCGTCGACGATCTCGAACTTGTCGGGGCCGAGCTCCTTCAGCGACAGATAGGCCTCGTTCTCCCAGGCGATCAGCACGTCGCCGATGCCGCGCTCGACGAAGGTCGTGGTCGAGCCGCGCGCGCCGGAGTCGAGCACTGGCGTTCTTGTAGATCTTGGTCGACGAGATCGCGCGCGGTCGCGTCGCTGCCGCCGGGCTGCTTCAGCGCGTAGCCCCAGGCGGCGAGATAGTTCCAGCGCGCGCCGCCGCGAGGTCTTCGGGTTGGGCGTGATGACCTCGACGCCCGGCCTTGGCGAGATCGTCCCAGTCCTTGATGCCCTTGGGGTTGCCCTTGCGGACCAGGAACACGATGGTCGAGGTGTAGGGCGCGGAGTTGTCGCGGCAGGCGCTTCTGCCAGTCCGCCGGGACCAGGCCGCCGTGCTCGGCGAGCGCGTCGATGTCGCCGGCGAGCGCCAGCGTCACGACGTCGGCCTCGAGCCCGTCGATCACGGCGCGCGCCTGCTTGCCCGAGCCGCCGTGCGACTGCTTGATCGTGACGTCCTCGCCCGGTCTTCGCCTTCCAGTGCTTGGCGAAGGCCGCGTTGAAGTCCTGGTAGAGCTCGCGCGTCGGATCGTAGGAGACGTTGAGCAGCGTCGTGTCGGCGTGGGCGGCCGTGACGGGCAGCGCCAAGCCGAGGGCCAGCGCGACTGCCAGCGCCAAGGCCAATGGATGTGCGCCGCGGCGCGGGACGAGAGAGAGCATCGTCGGAACTCCATGGTTTGCAAAGCTCGGTGAACGTTAGGCTCGCGCTACGAAGTGCGGGAACCAAGAATTTGTGCAGAGCATATGCTCGGCCTCGCACTGCGGCACTTGCGGGTGGCGAGCCAAGTCCAGGAGAACGTCGACAGCAGGGCAGCCGCGAACGCACGGCGCGTGCGTGCCCGGAATTGCGCCCCGGGCGCTGCTATTCGATGGACGGCGCGCCGCGACCCTCTTGGGCGGCGTATCGTGGCGCCTCGTCGGAGACGTCGGGCGGCGGACTTGGCCACGAACGCGTTTCCACCCCGCGTGCCGATAGCGGGTGGGTCTGCAACACCTACGGCCGGGGCGGCAAGCGGGGCCTGGGAGATGGTATCAGGCGCCCGCAAACCGACTGAGGCAGCGGCCAAGCAATCGGCGCTCGCAGAGTGTGTTGCGCGCCAGACCGGCTGCTCAACCCGCGGCTGCTGGCCGGAATGAAGGCGGGATACCGCGTCGCTTTTCTGTTATCCTAACCAATGGGTACAAAGGCTCAGGCGCCATGTCCGGTTGTGGCCCGATCCAGAAAGTCGGTTAGACCTGTAATCGGGCATCACAAAGGTGAGTTCAATTGCGCGCTAGGTCTACGCGTTTGTACCGGAGCCTCGCCCGATTGCATCGGAAACCGCAGTCGCCACGCGATTGCGACCTCGTCCGCAAAGCGGAAGATGGTTTGGGTGAAGCCCTCGAATCCGCCGCCATCAGCGAGAAGGTTGATGAGTTCCTGACACCGCCCGGGAGCCGGGGGTAACGATTGCGCTCAGCGCCTTGATCTCCCCACCACCAACTCGACGGCCTCATTGCTTCCGCCTGCCATGCCCACGACGCCGACGGCGAGGATCAGACGGCTAATGCCTGGGGGAAGCTCGCTCAGAAAACTCAGGAACGGCATCAGACCCTCGCCGTCGCTTTGATGGACTTGAGGACGTCGTCAACGAGGCGAGCCTCACTGCCATGCACGCTCTGAGCACGCGGAAATTGCTGAGTGGATGGACGTCGCAGGCGATGGCCAGCGCCTCCGCCCGACGTGCTGCTATCGACCGCTGGGGCGTTGACTTAACTGTTCGAGCAGCGGCCGCAAGGCATCCAGCTCTGCGCCGAAGCCACTCCAGTCACCGGCTCTCAATCGCTCGAGCGCGCGATCGTAGTGGCTGAGGGCCTCCCGTGCTCGCACTGTGATGGCGTCGGCTGCCAACGCTCCTTCCGGCGCCGCCGGCGAATGAATGCCTGACGCGGCCTCCTTGAACAGCGCAGCCAGAGCTCCGGACAGTGTCTCCTCCATGACGACACGGTCACCGGAGGCCGCGATCACGCGCTTCAGTTCCGGGAGTTGGCCGGTGTCCGCGCGCAGATACAGGGGTGAGACGTACAACAGTGAATTCTCGATCGGAATAACGTGAAGATTGCCGCGGATGACCTTCGATCCCATCTGGTTCCACAGCGAGATCTGCTGCGAGATCTCCGTGTTCTGGTGAATACGCGCCTCGATTTGGGATGGCCCGTAAACGAGCTTGTCTTTGGGAAACTGGTAGACGATCAGCTTGCCGTAGTCCGGCGGGTCGCAGCGAGCGGCCAGCCACGCGATCATGTTCTGGCGTTGGCTTGGCACCATGGGGAGCAACAGGAAGAATTCGGCTCGCTTCTCCCCAGGCAAACGCATGATGATGTAATAGGGAGACATCTCGGCAGCATCGGTGCCATCAAAACTAGTTGGTTCGCGCGGAAATTGCCAGAGATCTTCCCGGTTGTAGAAAACTTCGGGTTTCTCCATGTGATACGCGCGATAAACTTGTGCTTGCATCCGAAAGAGGTCTTCCGGATAGCGGATGTGTTTTCGCAAATCCACCGGCATCGCCGCGAACGGTTTGAACAGGCTTGGGAATATGTGCTGGTAGGTCGCCGCCATCGGTTCCGACGGATCGACCAAGTAGAAGTCGATGACCCCATTATAGGCGTCAATCACGACTTTGACCGAATTGCGGATGTAGTTGATCGTGCCGTTCGCTACGGGCGGGGCGGCGGAAGGAAACCAGTTGCTCGTGGTATAGGCATCCTGCATCCAATAGAGCCGCCCTTCGCTGATAACCAAGTAGGGATCTTGGTCGAGTCGCAGAAACGGCGCGATCAGCGCGCACCCTGTTTTGAATGTTGCGATGAAACAGGATGCGGGTTGATTCGGTGATATATTGGCTGAGCAAGATATTCGGGTCTTCGAAATACCACGCGAAGAGCGCTCGCCGCACCATGCTGCCGACCGCAACCCCGTCGGCACCGTCGTAGCTGGCGTAGACGTTATCGGTTCCCTTTGGATAATCGAACTCGGCCGTGCTGCCGTTGACGATGACAAACGTATCAACTCCCTGCCCAAAATAGATGCGGGGTTCGCGGACGGCGGGGCCGCCTTTTGCTACGGGTGGAATATCCTGCACGTAGAGGATCGGCAGTCCCTCCGCGCTCCTGCGCGTAACCGGGGACATCACGACGCCGTTGCCGTGCGTGAACAGCACACGTAAATTGACCCAGGTCTGGGCGTTCGACGGAAGCAGTGACAACTCGAGCTCTCGCGCCGAGAGCATGACCTGCTGGTATGATCCGTCGAGCTCGTAGCGATCGACATCAACATTATGGAATTTGTAGTAGGTGCGGATCTCCTGCAGCTGAGCGTAGGTGCGCATCAACGGCTGCCAGTCCCACAAGCGAATGTTGTCGATGGTCGCGCTATTGGCCCGCAGCGACTGGAGGGTGAGGTCTTGATCTGCCGGGAAGGGTTTGACCGTAATCTGGCGGAGGTTGAAGGCCTCTTGCGTGAGTGCGATATTGCGCTGGATGTAAGGCGACTCGAGCTGCAGCTCATTCGGCTTGACATAGAACCGTTGGAACGCGGCCGGCACCACCAGCAGCAGCGCGAACAGGGCCGCCAATACCGGGACCACGGCAGTTCGCAACAGCCTGTGTAACTGCATCCACACGTTGGCCCAGGCGGCGATAGCGGCGGCTGACGCGAGCCCTATGAGTGCCCACAGAAGCGGCAGCTCGACATGGACGTCGGTGTAGCCCGCACCCACCACGACGCCGTTATCGCCATAGAGCAGCAGAAAGCGATCTAATCCATACGACCAGGCCTTGATCGCGAATAACAGGCTCAACAGCGCCGAGCCGTGAGATGCGGCAGCACGGGACATCCATCGACGTCCCGGGTCGAGCAGGATGTCCCCGTGAGCTAGATAGACCCCGCCTGCGATAAGGCCGCTCAGCACTACGGTCAGCAGCATCCAGTTCTTGAGCGCCACGTAAGCGGGAAGCGAGAACAGATAAAAGCCGATGTCATTGCCGTAGAGAGGATCACTTTGGCTATAGGGTACCTGATAGATGAACCGCAGCACCAAGTCCCAATTTCCGGCCTCCCCTATGGCGATCAACGATCCAAGAGCGATCGCAAGGGCCCCAATCAGCGTCGGCCACCGCAAGTGAGCCGATGCTGACCTGATCAGCTCGGACAAAGACTGAAAAGGTGTTTGGACGGTCGCCGATCCTAAGCTGACTCGGACCGAAGGCAAGTGCTGCGAGAAGCGAAGCGACAATGCCCCGTTGCCCCAGATGAAGGCGGCCGAGCTAAAGAAAACGGCAAAGAAGATCACGATTTTGGTGACGAGGACGGTCCGAAAAATGCCGCGATAACCAACAGAGGAGAACCAAACCCAATCGACCAGATAGTCAGCCGCGACGCTGAACGCGATCAGACACGCCGCGATGAGCGCTCCGGCCACTGTAAGGTCTCTCAATCGCATACCTGAACTCCGTCTGAGCCAAGCAGCCGATCAGGTCGCCGCCGATCACGTCACCCGCTCATCAAATCGTCGCTCATCGAGGACGTCACGCGTTGTCTGACAAATCATCGGCCTCCCTGTAATGCCCGAGCTGGTTGATAGCGAACTGCTGATCCACGCTAAAGCTTCTGAACATATCATATTGCGTAATTGCGCGTAATCGGATTGGCTGTCTCGCAGAAAGAGACCGCCGTTCAAGAGCCTGTGTTCTCTTCCGAGAACCTTGGGCTTTTTCCTCCCGCGCCAGCTTCTGGCCAAGGTGCGCGAGCAGATTGGCCCCGGCCGGCCCGTGAGGAGGAGGCAGGCGTGAAAAAGCGTGCACGGAACTGGCCGGGAGTTTAACCCCAAGGGCTTTGCGCGCGAGGTTCACCGCGTATGTCGTCAACACGATCAAGGCCGGAGCCTCGGCGCAACGGCGACGCCCGCAATTGAGGCCGCGGATGAAGGCCGCTCACACTCACCATTTTTCTGCAATCGCGCGATTTCTTTGCCGAGTGGCTAGTTGCAACAGCGCCGGATGGCACGACGCCGCATGATCTCCCCATCGACGCGAGCGACCAAAACAGCAATCGCTTTCACCAAGTTCGCAGTCCTGCAGCAGGAGTTGCTGGGGCCGGGTGATCGAAACGAACTCGGGCGAGCCAGCGCCGGTAGGCGCCGGCTCGATTCCTCTTGCCCGGATAGATGTGGCCGTGGCGCAGGAGAAAGCCTTGCAGACGGTTTGTGTCGAGGTATATTTTCAAGAAAGCAAACGACATCGGCTCAAAAAGAAAAACCTCGGCAAGAACCGAGGTTTTCTATTTTCGACGCAAGAGATGGACTTAGTAGCCCATTCCGCCCATGCCTCCGCCCATCGGCGCTTGGGCCTGGCCGGAGTCCTTCTTCGGCAGGTCGGCAATCATGGCCTCAGTCGTGATGAGGAGGCCAGCGACCGACGCCGCGTCCTGCAGGGCGCAGCGGACGACCTTGGTCGGGTCGATAACGCCCTCCGCGACGAGGTCGCCGTACCGGCCCGACTGAGCGTTGTAGCCGAAAGCGTAGTTCGCATTCTCGAGAATCTTGCCGACGACAACCGAGCCGTCCTCACCGGCATTGTGGAAGATCTGGCGCGCCGGCGTCTGCAGCGCCTTGCGCACGATGTTAATGCCGACCTTCTGGTCCTCGTTGTCGGTCTTCAGAGTTTCGAGCGCCTTGATGGCGCGCAGCAGGGCGACGCCGCCGCCCGGCACGATGCCTTCCTCGACGGCCGCGCGGGTCGCGTGCAGCGCGTCGTCGACGCGGTCCTTGCGCTCCTTGACCTCGACCTCGGTCGCGCCGCCGACCTTGATGACGGCCACGCCGCCGGCAAGCTTCGCCAGACGCTCCTGCAGCTTCTCGCGGTCGTAGTCCGAGGTCGTCTCCTCGATCTGCGCCTTGATCTGCTTCACGCGGGCTTCGATGTCGGCCTTCTTGCCGGCGCCGTCGACGATCGTCGTGTTCTCCTTGTCGATCGTCACCTTCTTGGCGCGGCCGAGCATGTCGAGCGTCACGTTCTCGAGCTTGATGCCGAGGTCTTCGCAGATCACCGTGCCGCCGGTCGAGGATGGCGATGTCCTCGAGCATGGCTTTGCGGCGATCGCCGAAGCCCGGAGCCTTGACGGCAGCGACCTTGAGGCCGCCGCGCAGCTTGTTGACGACGAGCGTGGCAAGAGCCTCGCCCTCGACGTCTTCGGCGATAATGAGCAGCGGCTTGCCCGACTGCACCACGGCCTCGAGCAGAGGCAGCATGGCCTGCAGGCCCGAAAGCTTCTTCTCGTGGATCAGGATGTAGGGGCTCTCCAGCTCGGCGATCATCTTGTCGGCGTTGGTGATGAAGTAGGGCGAGAGATAGCCGCGATCGAACTGCATGCCCTCGACGACTTCGAGTTCGGTCTCGAGGCTTTTTGATTCTTCGACCGTGATGACGCCCTCGTTGCCGACCTTTTTCATCGCCTCGGCGATCTTGTTGCCGATTTCGGTGTCCCCATTGGCCGAAATCGTGCCGACCTGGGCGATCTCATCGTTGGAGGTCACCTTCTTGGCCTTGGCCTTCAGCTCCGCGACGACGGCCGCCACAGCGAGATCGATGCCGCGCTTCAGATCCATCGGGTTGGCGCCGGCGGCAACCGACTTCGCGCCTTCCCTGACGATCGCTTGGGCGAGAACCGTCGCGGTCGTCGTGCCGTCGCCGGCAACGTCAGACGTCTTGGAGGCGACCTCCTTGAGCATCTGCGCGCCCATGTTCTCGAACTTGTCTTCGAGCTCGATCTCCTTGGCGACCGTCACACCGTCCTTGGTGATGCGCGGCGCGCCGAATGACTTCTCGAGCACGACGTTGCGGCCCTTGGGCCCGAGCGTCACCTTCACCGCATTGGCGAGGATATCGACGCCGCGCAGCATCCGCTCGCGCGCGTCTTGACCAAATTTAACGTCTTTCGAGGCCATCTGAGGCAACTCCTGGGTAAGTGGGGGTGTCGAGCCGGGGTCGGCTCGAAAGGTCAGGCGGCGGCCTTGGACACGGACTTGCCTTCGAGAACGCCGAGGATGTCGCTCTCCTTCATGATGAGCAGATCCTCGCCGTCGATCTTGACCTCGGTGCCCGACCACTTGCCGAACAGCACGCGGTCGCCGACCTTGACGTCGAGGGCGTTGACCTTGCCGCTCTCGTCGCGGGCGCCGGGGCCGACGGCAATGACCTCGCCCTGCTGCGGCTTCTCCTTGGCGGTATCGGGAATGATGATGCCGCCGGCGGTCTTTACTTCTTCCTCGAGCCGCTTGACGACGACACGATCGTGCAAAGGACGAAATTTCATTGAAAACTCCTTCAATACCTTAGGTATTTTTCCGCTTTGTCCGCAGTAGGCCGCTTTGTCCGCTATGCAGCGGCATCGGTCTTGAGCGCCGCCTTGATATGGCCACGGCTCATTCTTTAGCACTCTCGATCGACGAGTGCTAGTCGCGAAGATGGTTCGGTTGCTTCGGCGCGCATAGCACGTGCCACAGACGCCATCGGCTGCATGGCGTTGAATGGTCCTATCGTGGCCTGGAGGGGGTGGTAGTCGAGTTCGGAGCGATTGAGGGAACGGAATAGAAGAGCGAGGCGCAACGTGGACCCGGCTGAACCGGGGCATGCCACATCCCGGTTGTGATCAGCCCGCCCTCTGTGCCGTGCGGGAAGGTGAGCCGCCAGCCCCTCGACGAGGCCGCTCGACTGCAGGTCCTCGACCATTGCGCCGGTTCCGTGCAGGAGGACCACGCAGGGTCCGGTTCCACGTTCCACCACGTGCAGCCTATGGCCGCGGACCACCAGCAATTTGCGAGCCGCCGATGCCTGGCCTCGTCTCGATAGGCCATATACTTCACGGTTGCGCCGCATGCCAGCAGCGCTCCAGCCCCAAGCAGGAGCGCCCGGGAGGCGCGATTATCGTAAAACATGATCATCTTCCGCGCGCCGACCTGTTCTGGAAAACTCGCAATTGCGGGAATGTTGATTGAGATCGAAGCGCCGGCCATGACGCGCCAAACGAAAAACGTCGAGGGCAAGGTCGTGTTCCCTTACCCGACTGCGCCGATGCGGTCTTTCTGTTGACGGGCTCGTAGGTGGCGCGAAGTCGTAGGGCAGTCGGGGCAAGCAGAAACGCCCATAAATGCACATTCCGAGCAGCGCTCCCATGCCGGTGTAAGCTGATCTGTGCGCGTTATGTTTTCTTGTAGCCTGCTGTATTGGCACCCACTTAAATGCGTCCGAGGGGACTATTCAGGACCGAAAGGAACGGATTAGCGGCGACGTAGATTGAAAGGTGACACGGTCGGACGCCAAGCAAGGAGATCCGATATGCTCAAGACAACCGTTGCTGCCCTTCTGGTCTTATTGGGACCAATCTCGGCACCCGCTGCACTTGCCCAAATGCAGGACGACCATGACGCAGCGATGTCTCGTTGTGCCGCTGAATTCCGGTCATTTGATCCGGAAACAGGTACCTATACCAACTATGATGGTGAAGCCGTCCTTTGCCCTTACCTGGGGCAAGAGCCAAGTGGGGACGATTGAAAACCTAGTCGGGGGCCGAGCGCTCTCCCGGTATCTAACGATCGCACGTCCGGCAGCGGACGTGGTGAGTTCCAGCAGGTGCTGCCTTTTCGACTTCCTTAATGCAGGCCGCTTCCAACCTGCTACTCCGCTGGAGTTGACGCCTTGCTCGAAGTGGCGGGGATGACCCACGGCAGCCTCTATAGCCAGTTCGGCTCCAAGGAACGGCTGATCGAAGAAGCGGTGGGCCACGCGATCACGACCAAACAGCAGGAAACGCCAGAGGCGTTTTCACTTCGCGACTGCGTGTCGGCATATCTTTCGGCGGCGCACCGGCAGCCGGCCCCGAGCTCTCGTATAAGTCGCTTGTCATTCGATGTGGGGTTCGCCCGTGATCCATATGCGAGGCGAAAACCCATCTTCACTTTCAGCATTCCTGTCGCGATCGGACACGGATGCCGCCGGCCGATCGACCCAACCCTACCGGGGAACCCGCAATGACCGCCTTACCGGCAGCGATCTGAATTTACACCACGTGCTGGGACGCGCCCCCGGGCCGCAACAGCGGGCGATCTGAAGCAGTCACTCGGCAGGGGGCGCATGATGACGAGCCTTCCATGCAAGTGTTCGATTTGTTGGAGAAGGCGGGCGGTGGAACCGCATAGCCACGGCCGGACTTCGGTTTCGTCATCGTCGTCGACGGCCGCATGGGCGCCGGTCAGGCTCCAAGCAAATGTCAGCAGACGATGAACAGCCGAGTTCGCATTCCGAGGAGCCCGCTCACGTCGAAGGCGGCCGGACCCCAGAAGACCTCCTGCTCTAAGTTCGACCGTTCGGATCCCTACGGATAGGTGCCGCACGTCGGATGGGGAGCTTGGTCGCGCTTGACCAGTCTCAAGATCGCCATCGAACGCGCGATAACAGGCTAGGAGCCTGAGCGGACTCAAGAGCGGCGGGTGCATAGTGTTAGCAGCGCTAACTCCCAACATGCATTCTTTGAAGTAGTGCTTAAACTAGGCGCCTAAATCCACGTCGTCTGGCCATCGAAGCTCGCAAGCCGGCGCTGTCCCGCGTCGATTGGCGCCCCCCGCCGACTGGTGTGAATGCCGAGCCCAGGTGTTCGGCTAATGCAACGTTGCTCGCCGCGTCCCCTGTCGAAGATGACCATCGAGGACGTATGCAATGTCGTTATTGGCGGCAGCCTCGGTAAGATAAAGCTCTCCTCCTCAGGCGGCGAGTTGAGCCGATGGAGCTAAGCGCTTTGAGACTTCGAGTAATGTCAGCGATGTTCACCTTGCGCCATTTCGCAGGCCGGATCCAGAAACACAGGCCGGATCCAGAAGCAAATGCGATCTCTAGTGCGGGTTGACACGATCTTGCACCGCGTTATGAGCTTCGATAAGGGCCACCGGTGCCACATGAAAATGAGGGTATCCGAGCGAGCATCAAAACCGAATCAACTCGACCGGCCACGAGAATAATCAAAGAATTCAAGAAGATGAAGCCTTAAATGCTGATCCTCATCGATAACTATGACAGCTTCACCTACAATCTCGTCCACTACCTGGGCGAGTTGGGAGCGGAGTGCGACGTGCATCGCAACGATGCCATAACGGCCGACGCGGTGGTGAAGGCGAGGCCCCAGGCGATCGTGCTCTCTCCTGGCCCGTGCACGCCGAACGAGGCCGGCATCTGTCTCGACCTGATCGGAAAGGCCGCCGCCGCCAAGATTCCGCTGCTTGGCGTTTGCCTCGGACATCAGGCGATCGGCCAGGTGTTCGGCGGCCACGTGATCCGCGCGCCCGAACCGGTGCATGGCAAGCTCGCAACCATCCGATCCAAGGGCAAAGGCCTTTTCAAGGGCCTGCCCGAGCAGTTCGAGGTGACGCGCTACCACTCACTGGTCGTGGAACGGAAGACGCTGCCGGCCGTGCTCGAGGTGACGGCCGAGACCGCCGATGGCCTCATCATGGGCCTGCAGCACAAGACGCTGCCAATTCACGGCGTGCAGTTCCATCCCGAGAGCATCGCCACCGCAACACGGCCACGCTCTGCTCGCCAATTTCCTCGAAAGCGCGGGCATGCAGCCGCGCCTGCGCAATTCGTCCTCCGGCCCTTCGGCCAAGAGTGCGGCCTGAGCCGATCCAAACGCAGACGAACAGGGACGGGGGTCAGCGGCGATGGTCGCGTTCGAGCTCAAACGGCTGATGCACAAGGTGGCCGCGGCCCAGGTCCTGGACGAGGACGAGATGGCGCGCGCGCTGGAGTCAGATGACATCCGGCGCCGCCAGTCCGGTTCAGATGGGCGCTTTCCTGATGGCGCTGCGCGTGCGCGGCGAGACTGTTGGCGAGATCACCGGCGCCGCGCGGCTGATGCGCGAGCGCATGACGCCGTGTCGAGGTACCACCCGGCACCGTCGACATCGTCGGCACCGGTGGCGACAACCACGGCACCTATAACGTCTCGACCTGCGCAGCCCTGGTGGCGGCCGGCGCCGGCGTACATGTGGCGAAGCACGGCAATCGCTCCGTCTCCTCTCTTTCGGGCGCCTCCGACGTGCTCTCGGCCTTGGGCGTTCGAGCTCGACGTCGGACCCGCTGTCATCTCGCGCGCCATCATGACCGCGGGCGTCGGTTTCATGTGGGCGCCGATGCACCATTCCTCGATGAAGAACTGGGCGCCCGTTCGCGCCGAACTCGGCATCCGCACCATCTTCAACATGCTTGGACCGCTGTGCAATCCGGCGGGCGTCAAAGCCCAGGTGGTCGGCGTGTTCATGCCGGCTGGGTCGAGCCCCTCGCGCACGTCATGAAGAACCTCGGCTCCGAGCACGTATGGGTCGTGCACGGCGCCGACGGCCTCGACGAGCTGACTACGACGGGCGTAACCAAAGTCGCCGAGTTGAAGGACGGAGACATCACCGTCTTCGAGGTGACGCCGGAGGATGCCGGTCTCAGTCGCTCGCCGCTCGCGACCTCAAGGGCGGCGATGCCAACGCCAACGCCGCTGCCATCCGCGACGTGCTCGGCGGCGAACCGGGAGCCATTCCGCGACATCGTGCTGCTGAACGCTGCCGCCGCGCTGATCGTCGGCGGCAAGGCCGCCAACCTCATCGACGGCGTCGAGCGAGCCGCCCGCGCTATCGACAGCGGCGCCGCGCAGACTGCGCTCGACAAGCTGGTCGCCGTCACCAACGAAGGAGCCTAATGCGGTGGCCGATATCCTCGACAAGATCACGCGCTACAAGCTCGAAGAGATCGCCCGCGCAAAGGAGGAACAGCCGCTTCAGGTGGTGGCCGAGTACGCGCGATCTGCGGGCCCGGTGCGCTCCTTCGTTGGCGCGTTGGAGGCCAAGATCAAGACAGGCCGCCCAGCGCTGATCGCCGAAATCAAGAAGGCGTCGCCTTCGAAGGGTCTGATCCGCGCGGACTTTGATCCTCCAAGCCTCGCCAAGGCCTACGAAGCCGGCGGCGCAGCGTGTCTCTCCGTGCTGACCGATACACCGTCGTTTCAGGGCGCCCCCGAATACCTCACCGCTGCCCGCAAAGCCTGCGCCCTGCCCGCTTTGCGCAAGGACTTCATGCTCGACACCTATCAGGTCGCGGAAGCGCGTGCCTGGGGCGCCGACTGTATTCTGATCATCTTGGCGCAGGTCGATGATGCCACCGCTCGCGACCTTGTTTCAGCGGCGAAGGACTGGGGCATGGACGCCCTGATCGAAGTGCACGATTTGGCCGAGATGGATCGCGCTTTGAAGCTGGATAGCCGCCTCATCGGCATCAACAATCGCAACCTGAAGACCTTTGAAGTCGACCTCGCCACCACGGAGATGTTGGCGCCCCGGGTTCCGAAGGATCGCATCGTCATCGGCGAGAGCGGCATCTTCGCTCCCGCCGACTTGTCGCGTCTCGCGAAGGTTGGGGTCCACACCTTCCTTGTCGGCGAGAGCCTGATGCGTCAGTCGGACGTGACGCTTGCGACGAAGGCACTGCTGGCGTAGCCGTCATCTGCCATTATGTGCCTCATGGCTGGCCGTTGCCGCCAGCCGCGCCGTAGACCTGCCCGGTCGCGAAACTGGCGTCGGCGGCGGCGAGTTGGACGTAGATCGAGCCCAATTCGGCAGGCTGGCCCGGACGCCCGAAGCTCGTCTGTGATCCGAAATTCTGCAATTTCTCCTGCGTCGCGCCGCCCGACACCTGCAACGGCGTCCAGATCGGACCCGGCGCTACTCCGTTGACGCGAATCCCCTTGGGCCCGAGTTGCTTGGCCAGCGATTTCACGTAGTTCATCGTCGCGGCCTTGGTCTGTGCGTAATCGTAGAGGTCGGGCGAGGGATCGTAGGCCTGCTCGGACGTCGTGCCGATGATGACCGATCCCGGCTTCAGATGCGGCAGCGCCGCCTTGATGATCCAGAACGGCGCGTAGATGTTGGTCTTCATCGTCGCGTCGAATTCTTCGCTGGAAATATCCATGATCGAAGACGCGGCTTGTTGCCGGCCCGCATTGTTGACGAGAATGTCGAGGCCGCCGAGCTTCTCCACCGCTTCCTTGACCAGCCGTTGACAGAATGCCTCGTCGCGCAGATCGCCAGGAATCGCGACGGCGTTGCGTCCTTCCGCCTTGATCAGAGCGATGACTTCCTGCGCATCCGGCTCTTCGGTCGGGTAATAGTTGATCGCGACGTCGGCCCCCTCCCGCGCATAAGCGATGGCGGCTGCGCGGCCCATGCCGGAGTCGCCGCCGGTGATCAGCGCCTTGCGCCCGGCCAACCTTGCCGAGCCGCGGTAGCTCTTCTCGCCGTGGTCAGGTCGCGGGTCCATCTTGCTGGCGAGACCCGGCCACGGCTGCGACTGCTTGTTGAAGGGGGGAGGACGGGCCACAAAGACGCCTGTCCCCTATCAGTGCATCCCGATCGTTGGGAGAGGGTCCGGCTATGCCATCAGCGTCGCGCACCTATTTCGGTCTGATCGCTCATGGGAAGGCTATAGCCGCCGCCGCATTCTTCTTCGAGGTGGGGCTCGGGGCCGATGGCGTCGAACTCAATCAGGTGATCGACGGCCAGCAGAGACTCACCACGCTGCAGCAGTATTACAGGGGCAAGTTCAAGCTCGTCCCGGCGAGCGACGCGCCTTACATTTCCCCCAACAGCGTCCATTACGCGGGCCGCGGTTTCGACGAACTTCCGGCAGTCTATAAGTCCGCATTCCAGCGCTATCGCCTCACGGTCATTAAGCTGCGCGATCTGGAAAACATGCGGCTGGAAGTCTTCCGCCGCATCAACCAGGGCGGAACACCGTTGTCAGGCCAGGACATCCGGCTGGCCTATTACGGTGACCAATCCCCTACGGTCGCTTTCGTCCGGCTCGTCGGCGTATACGACGGGCAGCGGCAAGCGGCCCAGCGCTTCATCGACAGCGCCCGAGCGAAGTACGGCTTCGAAGACCCGTGGACGGACACCGCCGCCAACGAGGCCTGGAAGGACATGTGGGACGAGAAGGAGTTGTCTCGCGGCCAGACCGCGTCAGAGATGTTCCTATGGTGCCTCATGGCCGCCCAGCACTCCGAACTGGATGGCATCATCCAGAACAAGGATGCGATGGCGAAGATCAATGTCCGCTTCAACCAGAGCATCGACGAGGCCTTGGACGTCTATTGCGCTCAGCTCAGTTTTCAGGATCGCCACAGCGCGGTTCCCCCGGTCCTGTTCAGGGCCGATGAACTGCGAGATCGCGTGTTTCCGTACTTTTCATCATGGATCGCGGAACTCGGGGCAAATGGGCCCAGTCTCGACGTCAGAAAGCACCGCACGGTCGCTTCGTTGATCGGCGCCTCCTACCGCATGAATGTGGACACCACGCGGTTCACGCCGGTGCAATGGACCAAGGCGGTCGAGTTCATTCGCCGGCCCGCCGAATGCGCGTTGGCGCTGGGTATCGAGTGGCCACAAAGCAAGGGCCGGTGGGAAGGCGCTAAGGGACATCGCGCCCAATTTGAGGCTGCGGCGCTCCTCGCGGCCAGGATCGCGGCCTGAGATGCAGGGTGAGCTGCCGCCGTTCGTCGAGCAGGCGAGCACAACAGCACGGACGTTTCCGCCGAGTTGGCGCGATGCGGCGATCCGAATTCTCTATGACAAGGTGGCGGGCGGCGTCCGCTGCCAGCGATGTCAGGGCTTGTTCCGACGGCCGGCCGAGTTGCGCCGCCTGCAAGGCGATCATATCGTACCCTATAGCCGCGGCGGCCTGACGACCTGGACCAACCTGCAACTGCTTTGCCCCGCCTGCAATCTGCGAAAGCACGCCAAAGTCGAGGCGTGATCGCCGACTGTCCAAACGGCGTTACAAACTCGCTTGGGTCGGCCCCATAACTCCCCCCGCGTCCCGCTCGCGATCGGCCAGCAAATGGTATTGTAAACGGGCAGCGCCTGTTCCGGCCGGAACAGTGCGGCTTCATCGCCTTCGTTAATTCCTATTTCTCGATCGTCGCTTTCTAGCGCCCCGTCGCAGCGCGGCCGCGCGCGCAAAAAGCCCAAGGCATCCCGTTTCTGTATTTCACACAAAGGATCCCGGCATGATTTCCGCTTCCGTCACGGCTGGAAATACGAATGAGCCGATCGCCATCGTCGGAATCGGATGCCGGTTGCCCGGCAGCATCACTGACCCAGCGTCATTTTGGGCATTTCTGAACCGCAAGGGAAATGCCATCGCTCAAGTTCCGCCGGGCCGCTGGAATGCCGATAAGTTTTACACTTCTGAAGGCGGCATGCCGGGAAGCTCTCAGAGCAAATGGGGCGGCTTCGTCGACGACATCTACGGCTTCGACCCGGCCTTCTTCGACATTTCCCCGCGCGAAGTCGATAATATGGACCCGCAGCAGAGCGGGCTGCTTCAGGTTGTCTACGAGGCATTGCAAGATGCCAACATCACCATGGCGCGTGCATCGCGATCGAGCACCGGCGTGTTCGTCGGCATCACCACCTCCGATTTCCGTACGCTGCTCGAGCAGGACACCGCGATTCCGCGCAGCGACCTCTACGCGGGCACCGGCGTCGCCTTGTGCATTGCCGCCAATCGCATCTCGCACCGCTTTGACCTGCACGGGCCGAGCCTTGCGGTCGATACCGCATGTTCGTCCTCGATGGTTGCTGTCGATCTCGCCTGCAGGGCCATTCATGACGGCACCTGCGCGATGGCGGTCGCGGCTGGCGTCAACGTTCTCGCTTCACCGCGCGCCTTCTCGCTGTTCTCCAACTCCAATATGCTGTCGCCAACGGGACGGCTGTCGACATTCGACGCGTCAGCCGACGGCTATGTCCGCGGCGAAGGCTTCGGGGCGGTGGTGCTGAAGCCGCTTTCGCAAGCATTGAAGGATGGCGACGACATCTATGGCTTGATCCGCGCGACGGCGGTCAATCAGGACGGCCATACCCAAACTCTGACTGCCCCCTCGCAGGAGGCGCAGATCTCGATGCTCGAGGGGCTCTGCGCAAAGGCCGGCGTCGATCCGGGTCACGTCGGCTTCGTCGAGTGCCACGGTACCGGCACGCCGACCGGCGATCCTATCGAAGCCGGGGCGGTCGGCTGCGTGTTCGGCAAGGACCGCCGCCTGCAGCCGCTGCTGATCGGATCGGTGAAGCCGAACCTCGGTCACCTCGAACCCGCAGCAGGCATCACCGGCCTCATCAAGGGCGCGCTCGTCGCTCGCCATGGTGCTATTCCGCCGAACATCAATTTCGATACCCCCAATCCGAATATCCCATTTGCGGCGCTCAATCTCGAAGTCGCGCGTGAGACCTGTCCGCTGCCGAACCTGGGCGGACGTCAACTCGTCGTCGTCAACTCGTTCGGTTTCGGCGGAACGAACGCCTCGGCGCTGATCGAGGCATGGCGGCCCGACACGCAGCAACCGTGCACGCAGCAGCCTGGCAAGCCGCAAGTTGTATTGCCTGCAAGTTTCAGGCATCCGGGCAACAATCATCGCGCAGCGATCCCGCGCGCCGTGCCGATTTCGGCTGCCACGGAGGCGAGCCTTCAACAACTCGCCCGCGCCTACGCCGACCAACTCGGAGCGGGCGGCGCACTCGCTGTGTCCGATCCCGCTGACCTCGCTCGGACGATCGACGCGAGCCGCGATCATCTGAACCACCGCGTCGCCGTCATAGGAGCCAATGCTTCGGAGCTATCGCAGGAGCTCGCAGCCTTTGCGCGTGGAGAAGTCAGCGAGCGGGTGCTCGCGGGACGCGCGGCAGAGGGGCACAAGATCTGCTTCACGTTTTCTGGGCAAGGCAGCCAGTGGTATGCCATGGGGCGCGGCCTTTACGAAAACGAGCCGGCCTATAGGCAATCTCTCGAACGCTTCGACGAGATCTTCATCCGTCATTCGGGTTGGTCGGTAATCGAGACGCTGCTCGCGGATGAGGCCAGTTCTCGCGTCAACGAACCCACTGTCACACAATGCACCATCTGCGCCCTGCAGATCGCGCTCGCCGCTTTGTGGAAGCATTACGGGGTCGAACCCGACATGATAGTCGGGCACAGCCTCGGAGAAGTGGCTGCCGCTCACGTCGCCGGTGCCATGGATTTGGAAACCGCGGTCTTCTTCGTGCATTCGCGCAGCCAGGTTGCGTCCCAGGTTAGCCGCAACGGTGCCATGGCCGTTGTAGGCCTCTCAGCGGACGAACTCGAGCAAATGCTGCCGGCCGACGGCAGCGTCGCAATCGCCGTCTACAATGCGCCCGCGATGATGACGTTGAGCGGCGATGCGGCCGCGGTCAAGCGCTTCACGGCTGCTCTCAAGGCGGATCGACCCGATGTATTCGTTCGCGCCATGGGCACCGACACGGCTTGGCACAGCCGCCACCTCGATCCGTGCGAGAGCTGGTTCCGGAGCTGGGGAGACGTCGCGTGCGCGGAACCGTCCATCCCATTCATTTCGACCGTCACGGGTGCACCTGCGTGCCGTCTCGACCTCGACTACTGGTGGCTGAACCTGCGTAATCCGGTCCGCTACCAGCAGGCGGTAGAAACCGCCGTAGCCCTCGGCGCGACGATCTTCCTCGAACTCTCGCCGCACCGCACGCTGACCGGTCCCACGGGCCAGTGCGCCGCTGGCGCAGGTGCAAACGTAGGCCTCGTTACGACGCTCGACCGCAAGCTGGGCGATAGGCTCGCCTTCGCCAAGGCGATCGGCGAGCTTTATGTTCGCGGCGTCGATATCGACTGGAGCGCTGCAGCCCCGGGCGAGGCTGGAAAGATGCACCTGCCGAAGTATCCCTGGTCGAACGTCCGTTATGCCGCTTATCCGGACGAGGTGCGCTCGTACCTGTTCGATAGCGCCGTGCATCCGCTACTGGGCCGCAGGTTGGGAGGGCCAATCGTCACTTGGCGCTCTCTCGTCAATTTGCGCTCGTTTCGGTTCATCGCGGATCATCGCATGCGGCAGGAAAGCCTGTTCCCCGGCGCCGGATACGTCGAAATCATGCTTGCCGCCGGCCTTGATCTCTACGGCAAGGGCGCCATCGAGATCGAAGATATGAAGATCCACGAGGCCCTGTTCATCCGCCAAGACGCGACGATCGCGCTGCAGACCACGTATCAGGCCGAACGTGACACGGTTCGCATCTTTTCGCGGGGACAGGACGACGGCGCCGAATGGGTGCTGCGTGCCGAGGGCCGCGTGCGCCAGCGTGACACCGAGATCGCCCCCCGCAGCTTCGGGCCGGTCGACAATCCGATCGGGGCGTTGCGTCCGTTCTGGTACGACGCCAAGGGTCCCCAGGCGCTGATCGAGTTCGGACCGCTGTTCCATAGCGTGAAGAAGTTTGACGTCGCGTCCGGCGGAGATCGGTCGGTAGCGAACGTCGTCGCGCACCCTGCGATAGCGGACAAAGCCTCCAAGTACAACGCGCATCCGGCGCTGCTGGACGCGGCGCTGCAGATGACGGACCCAAACATCGCCACGTTGGGAACGCCACGGAGCGCGTTCGATGAGCAGGGGCGCTTCAATGGCGCGACGCACTTCATTCCGACCGGAATCCGCCGCGTCGTTCTGCTCGCTCCTCTCGTCGCCGAAATGACCCTCGAAGTCGGCCACAAAGTACGTGACGGGCGGCCATGCGGAAACAGCGGGATCTTCCGCGACGCCAACGGACGCGCGCTCGTCGTGGTCGAGGACGTTTTGACGAAGGCTATCCCAGTCACGGCGTCGAGCGAAAGCAAGCCGGGCGTCGTCGAGCCGGAAGTCGTCGAAGAGACCTACCAACCGATCGCACTACCTGCAGCAGAAGGCGCATCGGCATCTGGAAGGGTGCTTGTCCTCGCCGACGTCGGCGCACCGATCGAACCGCTTCTCACTGCGTTGAGTGCGGGCGCTAACGTCGCGATCGTCCGTCCTGACGAGGCCGCGTCGAACGATCTCGTTGGTTATCAAGTGCTGTTCGAACAGGCGCTTGACCAGGGTGAGCCCGTTTCGAGCGTCGTCTTTGCGGCATCCCTGTCCGCTGCCGAATTGTCCGACAATTGCGAGACGAAGGAACTCGTCGAAGCGGCGGAGCGCAACATTCTGGCGTTGACCGCGCTCGGGCAAGTGCTCGAGCGTCGCAACGCGGCCACGCCTGCGCCAAGCGTCATCGTCCTCACGCACATGGCGCGCCAAATTCCCGGAGACGCAGTTGCCAGTGTCGATGGCCTCGTGCAATCCCCTCTCGTCGGTCTCGCTCGCACCATCGCTACCGAATGCTCTAGCTATCCGTTCCTTCAGATCGACCTCGACGACCACGCGCTGTCCGATCCGGATGGCCTTCTGAGGGCGATGTCCGCGTGCCGGGTGGAAACAGAAATCGTTTTGCGCGATGCCCGCGCACTCGCGCCGCGTCTGGAACGCCGCGCGCTTGCCGACATCCCGGCCTGCACAAAGCGCGTAATCCAAAGCGACCGCCAAACCAATTTCGTGGCCACGATGAAATCACCCGGCGTCATCGATACGCTGGAGTTGCGTGAAACGGCGATGCCCGAGATCGGTCCCGAGGAGGTGCTGCTCGAAGTGGGCGCCGTCGGCCTCAATTTCCGCGACGTCATGGCGGTCACCGGGCTGCTGCCTGTCGAAGCCGAACCTGAGCCCGCCTGGCTAAACCTGGGCATGGAATATGGCGCGACCGTCGCCGCAGTCGGAACGCTCGTCACGACGCTCGCCCCGGGCGATCGCGTGATGGGGACGGGCCGGCGCTGCCTGCAGCGTTTCATAGCCGCCCCGGCCGCCACGCTCACCAAGCTTGGCGAGCAATTGAGCCTTGCAGGCGCAGCAACAATTCCGTCGGTGTTTGCGACGGCGCATTACGCGCTCAATCACGTTGCGCGGATGCGCAAGGGCGAACGGGTCCTCATCCACGTGGCGACCGGCGGCGTGGGGCTCGCCGCGGTGCAACTCGCCAAACGAGTGGGTGCCGAGATCTTTGCCACCGCCGGCAACGCGGAAAAGCGGGCCTATCTAACAAGCCTCGGCATCGAGCACGTCATGAACTCGCGCAATCTCGACTTCGCAGACGAGATCATGCGCATCACGAACGGCAAGGGCGTTGATATCATCCTGAATTCGCTTCCGGCCGCTTACATCTCGAAAGGCATGGACATCCTCGCCCCGTATGGCCGCTTCCTCGAGATCGGCAAGCGCGACGTTTATGCCGATACCGCCGTCGGATTGAAGGCCTTGCGCAAGAACATCCAGCTTGCCGTTCTCGATCTTGCGTCGGTCGGAATGGAGAAGCCAGAGCTGATGAAAGAGCTGCTGGCCGAGGTCAACGCGATGCTGGAAGCCGGCGAAATCGCACCGCTGCCGGTCACATCGTTCCCGGTCCCTCGCGTTGCCGATGCTTTCCGTTACATGTCGCAGGCCAGGCACATCGGCAAGGTCGTGGTGACGTTCGACCAGCCCTCGGCCGACGTGAGGGTATCGATGGAACGCCCGTTCCGGCTCGATGGGGCAGGCTCCTACCTCGTCACCGGCGGCTCACGCGGTTTTGGGTTAGCCGTCGCCGATTGGATGAGCCGCTGTGGGGCTGGCAGCATCGTGTTGTCGTCCCGCTCGGGCAAGGTCGACCCGGAAGAAAGCAACAGACTAGCGGCGATCAGCGCACGCGGCACCAAGGTCACCAGCATCGCGCTCGACGTCACGGATGCGGAAGCTGTTGCCGAGGTCGTCGGACGCCTCGCGCGCGAGCCATTGCCTCTACGCGGAATCGTTCACGGTGCTGCCGTGATCGAGGATGCTCTACTATCGCAACTCGATGACGACCTGGTGCGGCGCGTGGTTCGTCCCAAGCTTGCCGGTGCGTGGAACCTGCACCGGGCGCTCGATCAGCATGCAGTCGAGGTCGATTTCCTGCTGTCGTTCTCATCTACTTCGCAACTGTTCGGCGCCCTCGGCCAATCCAACTACGTCGCCGGCAACGCCTTCCTCGATGCCTTTGCGCAGTATCGGCGCAAGAATGGCAAGGCCGCGTTCACCGCGGACTGGGGACCGTTGGGCGGCTCGGGCGTCGTCTCCCGCAACGAGCAGCTCGCGGGGTACGTGCAGAGCATGGGACTGCATCTGGTCGCGGATCACGATGCGACAGCGGCCTTGGAGACGTTCCTGCGCGCCGACCGCGCCTCGCTCGCCTATACCGCCATGGACTGGGCGAAATTCCGCCGCACCAATCCGACGCTGGCCCAAAACCCACGCGTGGCTCCGCTTTTGGCTGAGAGCGGAACCAAGCTGGCGCGTGTCAGAAGCGATCTGGCGATGACACCACGGACGGAATGGCCGGCGCGGATTGCAGCGTTCCTCCAGGGCGCGGTTGCCAAGGTGCTCAAGGCCGATCCTCAGAACGTTCCCGTCGATCGCTCGCTGAGCGAGGTCGGTCTCGACAGCCTGTCCTCGTTCGAGCTTAAATTCAGCGTCGAAGAGGAACTGGCGCTGGAGATTCCGGTCAGCAAGTTCCTGCAGGCGACCACCATCGAAACCTTGTCGGCTGCCGTCATCGAGGTCATCGACGCCCAGGCTGACGCGGTTGCAGCCACGACGGAACAGTCCTCTGAGTTCTGGCTCTCAAACCAGCGCAGACAACGGGGGCGAGTATGTGGCTTCAGATCGGCAGATCGGCCTTATGGCCATCGAGTTCGGACACCTGACTTCCGCTGCGGCGCGCAAATCGCTCAGGCTGAGAGTCGAGGCGACAATGACCAGTCATGTCGAGCTTGTGGCAGCCGAAGCAGCGCTCGCCAAACTCGCCGACCGACATCCCCTGCTCCGGCTCAGGCTTGAAAGAGCGCCCTCGCGGACGGTTACCTCTGGATTCCGCCTCGGCGATCCTCCGCGCTTGGAGATTGTTTCGGAGGACACCGGTGACCTCGATCTTTCGGAAGGCGCGTTGTTCCGGATGCATCTCGTGACGCGTCCGGGAACACCGGCGAGGATCGTTGCGACGGCCCATGCAGCCTGCCTCGATCAGGCGTCACTCACGCGGGTCGTCGAAGAGTTCTTAGCGCTGTGCGGTGGTAAAGAGTTGACCCCGGCGGCTGGAGCAGCCGCCGTCCTGACAATACTTGCCCAGCGCCGCCTCGACGCCGACAGCCCGGCCTCGACCGCCGACCGTGCGTTCTGGCATGCCGCGATGACGCCATGGATCGGGGCCCTTCGGCTTGGCAAGCGTAAGTATCCGCTGGCGCCTGCGGGACTGGGGCGACGGCAGGCGACGCTCGCCCGGTCCACCATCTCGCTCGATCTCTCATCGCTGGCTGGCGCTGGCATGACGAGAGCCGGCCGGGAAGGACTGTTGCTCACGGCTTACGGCCTTGCGTTGTGCGACGTCGCGCAGGCAAAAGGCGTCGTGGTCGCCCGGCGCATCGCTGCTTCAGAGCGCACCGCATCACTCGCCGGGCCATTCACGGCCGAGATGGCTGTGCCGCTGCGGGCATCCGGATCGCGGACAGCCAGCGATCAACTCGCTCACGTCCGCCGCCACATCGCGGCCGCCGAGAATCACGACAATTTCGATGTCCTCTCGATCGAGCAGACGTTCGGCGCAGAATTGTCGAAAGCCGGCAGCGCGGCACCTCAAGCCGTCTTCGCCTACGCTGAAGTCACACCGATGGGGACTAGCGCGGCCAGCTCGGAGCAATTCGGTTTGTTCGATGTCGGTCTCGCGATCGGCGATCATGGTGCGGCCGCAACCGCGGCTTTCACCTTCGACACGGACGCAATCGACGCCGAGACGGCGCGACGGATCGAGCGTGCCTTCGTGTCTCGCATCGGCCGAGCTGAACGGTCCGCGGCCTCCGGCTCGGACGCATACAGCCGCGGACCCCGTCACGGTTCCGGTGCCAGCCCAACCCGTTGTGCAGTCCGCCGCGTTGCCGGCTGCCGCGCAGCAAGCAGCAAGTGCGCCACGGGTTGCGACGCCGGCCCCTCGGGCTCCGACAAATGTCAGCCGGGTTCGTGACTACCCGGTGGGGCGCTTCGAGGCGAACGTGCTCGACCTTATCAACGATCCGGCCGCAACCCAGGTGTTCCTGGAAAGCTGGACGATCGTGCAAGCTGCGCGGACGAGCCGCCCGATCGAGAAAAAGCGGCTCGATGAGGCCTTCCGCAAAGTTGCCGCTCGGCACGAGGCGCTGCGAGCAAGGTTTGCGCGCCGCAGTGGCGGCTGGCACATGATCGTCGAGGATAGCCACCGCACCGGCCCCGTCGTAACGGACCTCGGACCGGTCTCCGATACTGAGCTCAAGACGGTCATCGCTGCAATGGCGCGGGAGCCCTTCGACATCGAGAACGGACCGCTGTTCAAGCTCGATGTCCTGCGCTGCGGAGGTCGCGGCGACGTGCTGCTGCTCCGCGCGCACCACCTCGTCACAGATGGCTGGTCGCAAATCATGGTCGCCGACGAGATGATCCGCGCAAGCCTCGGATTGCCGTTCTCTGGTACGACACCGCTCTCCTACGGAGACTATCTGAAACGGTTCGAGCGCGCTGCATCCCCCGCTCAGGAGGCGGCCAACGAAGCCTACTGGCAGCGTACCATTCTGCCCGCTCTGGCCACGCCACACCTTGGGCGCGTTGCCAAGGGCCTGGAGCCCAATTACAGCGGCGTCCTCTTAGGTCCTGCGGCTAAGCTCGTCTCCGTAATCGAGGCGAGGGATGTCGAGAACCTCCGGCGGACAGCAAAGAGCGCAGGCTGCTCGCTGAGCAACCTGATCCAGGCGGCGTTTGCCACCGTGCTCGCCCGGCGCGGCGGTGTGGAGGGTGTCTATTTCAACACCCCGTTCGCTTCTCGCGCACGCCCCGAACTGCAATCGTTCGTTGGCCTCGTTTGCGACTTCTTGCCGGTTCGCTGCGACGTCGCCGCCGCCGGCTCGCTCGAAAACCTTGCCCGCTCCATCGCTGACCAGCTTCGGAACAGCTACGCCCATGCGCCCGCTCGCGCCACCAAATGCGACCACACCTTCGACGACCTCGTAAACGGCGCCGGCGGGCACCTGCGCCAGTTCGAATGCGGCATGCTGATCCCCGAAGGCGCCATGCGAGGATCGATGCTCGCGCCTATGCTCGGAGGCGGTAATCTGCGCTCGCTGAAGCTTGGCGCTGCCGAAGTCGAATGGATCGACATCAACTCGGTTCGCTCGACGTCTGCCGAGCTGGATTTGCGGACACTCGAGGCCGGCAATGAGCTGAAGCTTATCGTGGCCTACGACACGCTGGCATTCACCGGAGCCGAGGTCGGCGAGATCGTTGATGACCTCAGGCTGTTGCTCGGTTCGCCTCGGCAGTCCATTTCGTACGCAGACGCATGCTGAACCGAGGCGGCGGCGCCACCCAGATCGGCGATTGAACCGAAGTACGCGAGCTGTTCCCGGTGGAATAGCTCGCGGCTCGTCCCACCGCTTCAATGCGGCCAAGCTCGGCTATCAGGATTGCCGGGCCGTCGCGGGGAGCGGATGCGAGCGCCATGAAAACCTCCGAATGGTCAACCGAGGCAGGCCGGGCTGTTGCAAAGCCGGCATCGCGCTTGCCCGCGCTCATCTTCATGTCGCTTGCGGCTATCGGCTGTGGCGCCATCCTGATGGGCACCTTTCTGATCGGGGCGCGAATTGCCAACTCAAATCCGCAGCCGATTACCATCGAGGCTCCGGCCCGCCTTACTCCAGCGCCGCCCACCGTGCACACGCCAACTAAACCCGTTGGCGCCTATGCGGTGACCGTCATGCGGGCGGAACCGGGCACATTCAGGGACACGGTGCCTGTCAGCGGCTCGCTCGTTCCCCGCGAGGATCTCGTCGTGGCGCCCGAGGTCGAAGGTTTGCGCATCGTCGAGGTAAAGGTCGAGCCCGGCGCACACGTTCGCCGCGGCGATGTGCTGGCAGTTCTGGCAAGCGACAGCGCCGACACGGGACTGGCCCAGAGTGATGCCCAACTCTCACGAGGAAGGGCCACGATCGAACAGGCCAAACGTCAGATCGCCCAATTGGAAGCCCAGCAGCGTGAAGCGCGAAATGCGCTGGAGCGAGCGCGTTCGCTCTTAAAATCCGGCACCATTGCGCGGGCCACATTCGAGCAGCGCGAGACGGCCGTGGCCACTATCGACCAACAAGTTCTCGCCGCACGCGAGGCCCTGAAGCAAGCCGAAGCCGACCTTGCGCAACTGCAGGCGCAGCGGCGAGATCTCACCTGGCGGCGCGGACGGACGACGGTGCAGGCGCCCGTCGATGGTGTTGTCAGCCGCCGCACCGCGCGTGTCGGCGCCATCGCCACCGCCAACGGCGAGGCGATGTTCAATATCGTAGCCTCAGACGGCGTCGAGCTCGAGGCTGAGGTCTCCGATCTCGATCTAGCTCGCGTGGTCATCGGACAGACCGCTCGCGTGACGATCTCCGGGTTCGGCGAGGCGGCAGGAAAGGTTCGCCTCATTGCCCCGGAAATCGACCGCGCCACGCGGCTCGGCAAGGTCCGGATCGCGCTCGAGGGGCGCACGGTATTGCGCGTTGGCGCGTTCGCCTCCGGAGAAGTCGAAACGGTCGTTCGCCAGGGCGTAGCGGTCCCCGCATCGGCCCTGCTGCTTGCCGGCGACGGCGCCAGCGTGCAGGTCGTCGAAGCTGGCCGCGTTCGCTCCCGCCGCGTCACCACCGGAATCGAGGATGGCGATCGCGTCGAGGTGTTGAACGGATTGTTTGCGGGCGACCTCGTCATCGTCAAAGCAGGATCGTTCCTCCACGACGGTGATGCTGTCGAGGGCGTGGTGACGGACAAGATCGCGGCTGGGGGTACACCGTGAGCTTCAACGTCTCATCCTGGGCAATCCGCCAGCCTCTGCCATCCGTGGTGCTGTTCGCGCTGCTGGTCGCGCTCGGCCTGACGAGTTTTCTCTCCCTTCCGGTCTCGCGGCTGCCCAACATCGACTTCCCGCTGGTGCAGGTTTCGGTCTCGCAATCGGGAGCGTCTCCGACCGAGCTGGAACGGCAGGTCACGCAGCGGATCGAGGAACTCGATCTCGGGGGTGAACGGGGTCAAGCACATCAGTTCGACCGTCACTCACGGTCTGTCGCAAACCTTAATCGAATTCCTTCTTGGAACCGACCAGGGACGCGCCTTGAATGACGTGCGCGACGCGGTGGCGCGCGTGCGTGCGGAGCTGCCCCGGACGATCGACGAGCCGGTCATCCAACGTATCGACATCGAAGGCCTGCCCATCGTCACGTACGCCGTCAGCGCGCCGGGAATGACGCCGGAGGAGCTGTCGTGGACGGTCGACGACATGGTCATTCGCACGTTGCAGAGCGTGCGCAACGTCGCGCAGATCCAACGTGTCGGCGGCGTCGATCGCGAGATTGCCGTCGGTCTGAAGCCCGAGCGGCTCGCGGCATACGCCGTCACCGCCGCCGACGTCAGCCGGCAGTTGCGCGCCACGACCGTCGACCTGGCCGGCGGCAAAGGCGACATCGGCGGCCGCGAGCAAGCGATCCGTACGCTTGCGGGAAAGCACAGCGCCCAAGAATTGGCGCGCACCGCCATCGCCATCTCGGGAAATCGCAAGGTCAGGCTCGACCAGCTCGGCATCGTCAGGGATGGAATCGCCGAGCCCAGCACGTTCGCGTTGCTTGACGGTAAGCCGGTCGTCGCATTCTCGGTGTCCCGATCCAAAGGGGCGAGCGACACCGAAGTCGCCGCGGAACTCGACCGCAGCGTGGCCGCGATCAACGCGAAGCATCCCGCAATCACGATCACCAAGATCGACACCAGCGTCGACTACACGATCGGCGCTTATCAATCGACGATGAGCACGCTCGTCGAGGGTGCCATTCTCGCGGTCATCGTCGTGCTCGTATTCCTTCGCGATCTCAGGGCAACGCTCACCGCTGCGATCGCGCTGCCGTTGTCGATCATCCCGACGTTCTGGTTCATGAGCGCCGCCGGCTTCTCGCTCAATGTCGTCAGTCTGCTCGCCATCACCATCGTGACCGGCATTCTCGTCGACGACGCCATCGTCGAGATCGAGAACGTCGTGCGCCATGTGAGGATGGGCAAGTCCGCTTATCAGGCCGCACTCGACGCGACGGGCGAAATTGGCCTCGCCGTTATCGCCATCAGTATCACGATCGTCGCTGTCTTCGTGCCGGTCAGCTTCATGAGCGGGATAGCGGGCCAGTATTTCAAGCAGTTCGGCCTGGTGATCGCGGTGTCGGTCATCTTCTCGCTTCTCGTCGCGCGGCTGATCACGCCAATCCTGGCCGCCTATTTCATGCGTGCGGTACCAGCAGCCGAGACAGAGGGCCGGCTGCTGACCGGCTATACCCGGCTCGTTTCATGGTCGATCCGTCATCGTGGCAAATCGATCGGGGCCGCCTTGTTGATCTTTGTGGTCTCGATCATCAGCTTCAATCTGCTGCCGCGCGGCTTCGTGCCGACCGAGGATACCGGGCGTGCGCTGATCGCCGTAGAACTGCCGCCCGGTTCGCGTCTCGATGATACCCGCGTTGCGACCGAGATCGTGTCCAAACGCATCGCGGCACGGAGCGATGTGAAAAGTGTCCTGACAATCGGCGGCACGGTGCTCGGCTCGAGCATGGAGGTGCGCAAAGCGACGTTCATCGTCAATCTCAAGGACAAATCGGAACGCTCCACGACCCCCGCCGCATTCAAGCGTGAGGTCTCGGAGGACCTTCGACGGATCCCCGACATTCGCTTCTGGTTTATCCAGGATGACGGCCAGCGCGAGTTGCAGGTCGCAGTGCTGGGCCGCGATGAAGACGCCGTGGAGCGGGCCGCCTCGCTTCTTACCGTCGAAGCCCGCCGGCTGCCGGAACTCGACAACGTCGTCTCGACGGCGGACCTCGCTCGCCCGGAGCTGCGAATACGCCCCCGCATGCTCGTTGCCGCCGAACTCGGAGTCTCGACTGAAGCAATCGCCGACACTGTCCGCATCGCCACGATAGGCGACATCAACGCCAACCTCGCCCGCCTCGAGATTGCGAGCCGCCAAGTGCCCATCCGCGTCATGCTGCGCAATGGCGCCCGCGGCGACCGGCGCGTGCTGCAAACTTTGCGCGTGCCGACTGTGGCCGGCGCTGCGGTGCCACTCTCCACGGTTGCATCGCTCGAAATGGGTCAGGGAACGTCTCAGATCGATCGCTACGATCGCATGCGGCGCGTGACAATCGGCGCCGATCTCGCAAGCGATGCGCCGCTGGGCACTGCAGTCGAGGCGATCCGCGCCCTTCCGAGCGCGCAACGGTTGCCCGCGGGAATCGAGATCCGGCAACTCGGCTCTGCCGAGGTCATGCAGGACGTGTTCGAGAATTTCGGCCGCGCCATCCTGGCGGGCGTGGTCATGGTCTATGCGGTCCTCGTCGTGCTCTTCTCGCGCACACTGCAACCACTTACCATTCTCGTGTCGCTGCCGCTTTCGGTTGGCGGGGCCACGATCGCGCTGGTTGCGACGGGTAACTCGCTCAGTCTTCCCGTCATCATCGGCATTCTGATGCTGATGGGCATCGTGACCAAGAACGCGATCATGATCGTCGACTTCGCTTTGGAAGAGATCGCAGCCGGCAAGGAACGCACGGAGGCGCTGGTGGAAGCCGGTCGCAAGCGCGCGCGTCCGGTCGTGATGACGACGGTAGCGATGATCGGCGGAATGGTCCCGTCGGCGCTGGGGTTCGGATCGGGCGGCGAGTTCCGCTCGCCTATGGCGATCGCGGTGATTGGCGGTCTCATATCGTCGACAGCGCTGAGCCTGCTCTTCGTGCCGGCGTTTTTCACCATTATCGATGACATCGGGTCAGCTTGCGCGCGTCAACTCGGCTGGCTCGGCAATCCGCGCACCGCGGACGGCCAAGGCGCCGCCGAATAACTTTCCGATAGCCCCAATCAATTCGCACCGCCGTTCGTGATGGCGGTCGCATTTCTCATTCATCTGCGCCCGACGCTGAAAATTTTCGAGTTTCGCGCGGAACATTCACTCTCATTTCAACGGCTTGTTACTCGCGGAACAGAGCAGTCCGCGGATCTCCCTTAACCGTCTACTCAACAAAACCGCGTCGATAAATCATTTCATCTTCATGGAGGTTGCCGCATGTCGTCCGCCAACTCGAATACGAAGCCGGGCAAGGACCCCATCGCAATTGTCGGCATCGGCTGCAGGCTCCCAGGGAAGATCAAGGATCCCGCGTCATTCTGGAACTTCCTCGCCAACAAGGGCGACGCAATCAGCGAAGTGCCGGGCGATCGCTGGAATCTCGAGAGCTTCTATGATGCGGAAGGCGGATTGCCGGGACGCACGACGGCCCGTTGCGGTGGCTTCCTCGACGACATCTACGGCTTCGACCCGGCCTTCTTCGACATCTCGCCGCGCGAGGTCGAGAACATGGACCCGCAGCAGTACGGCCTTCTTCAGGTCGTATACGAGGCCCTGCAGGATGCGCATGTAACCATGGCCGAGGCGAGCCGCGCCGTGACCGGTGTGTTCGTCGGCATCACCATGTCGGACTACCGCTCGCTGCTCGAGTGCGACCGCACCATTCCGGCCAACGACATCTATGCCGGCACCGGCGTCGCGCTCTGCATTGCCGCCAACCGCATCTCACATCGCTTCAATCTCACCGGCCCGAGCATCGCCCTCGATACCGCCTGCTCCTCGTCGATGGTGGCCGTCGATCTCGCCTGCAAGAACATCCGCGACGGCGCCTGCGACATGGCGATCGCCGCGGGCGTGAACGTGCTCGCCGCGCCCACCGCCTTCATTCTGTTCTCCAACGCCAACATGCTCTCGCCCACCGGCAGGCTCTCCACCTTCGACGCCGCGGCGAACGGCTACGTCCGCGGCGAAGGTTTCGGCGCGGTGGTGCTGAAGCCGCTGTCGAAGGCGCTCGCGGATGGCGACGAAATCTACGGTCTCATCCGCGCGACGACCGTCAACCAGGATGGACATACCAAGACGCTGACTGCGCCTTCCCAGGACGCGCAGATCGCCATGCTCGAGAAGTTGTGCGCCGACGGCGGCGTCGATCCCGCCCACATCGGCTTCGTCGAGTGCCATGGCACCGGCACGCCCACGGGCGACCCCATCGAAGCAGGCGCGGTCGGCCGCGTGTTCGGCAAGCGCCGCCGGTCGGCGCCGCTGATGATCGGCTCGGTCAAGCCCAACGTCGGGCATCTCGAATCTGCCGCCGGCATCACCGGCCTCATCAAGGGCGCGCTCATCGCACGCCATGGTGAGGTGCCGCCGAACGTCAATTTCTCCAAGCCGAACCCCCGCATCCCGTTCGCCGCCCTGAATCTCGAGGTGCCGCAGGAAATGCGCGCCCTGCCCGAGATCGAGGGCAAGCAGCTCGTCGTCGTCAATTCGTTCGGCTTCGGCGGTACCAACGCTTCCGCTCTGATCGAGGCTTGGCGCCCGGACGGCAGCCGTCAGATCTCGTCCGGGGACGCTTCCAACGCAAGACCTGTCCCAGTGCCCCTGTCCGCGACCAGCGAGGAAAGCCTGCGCGAACTCGCCAAGGGCTATGCCGAACGTCTCGGTGAAGGCGGCGCGTTGGCGGGTATCACTCCTGCCGTGCTGGCTCGCGCCATCACCGACGGGCGCGATCATCTTTCGCGGCGCGCCGCCGTCGTGGCCTCCACCGCGGCCGAGTTGAAATCTGCGATCGACAGTTTCGCCGCCGCTAACTCGGACGCCAATGTGGACCAGACGGCGATCACCGGCCGCGTCGTGGCCGACAACAAGATCTGCTTCACTTTCTCCGGCCAGGGCAGCCAGTGGTTCGCGATGGGCCGCGAGTTGATGGCGAACGAGCCTGTCTATGCCGCCGCCCTCGATGCCTTCGATGCCGTCTTCGCTTCCCTCGCGGGCTGGTCGGTTCGCGATGCACTGCTCGCCGACGAGGCTGCTTCGCGTGTCGACCAATCGGCGGTGACGCAGCCCACCATTTGCGCGCTGCAGATCGCGCTCGCCGCGTTGTGGAAGCACTATGGCGTCAAACCGCACATGGTCGTCGGCCACAGCCTGGGCGAGGTCGCGGCAGCCCATGTCGCCGGCGCCATCGATCTGGAAACCGCGGTCCGCTACATCCACAAGCGCAGCCTTATACGCTCGCGGATTGACCGCGACGGCGGCATGGCCGTCATCGGTTTGGCGGCGGCTGATCTGGAGCCGCTACTGCCGGCCGACGGCAGCGTCGAGATTGCCGGTTACAACGCTCCCACGACGATCACCGTCACCGGCGACGCCGATGCTGTGGAACGCTTCGTGGCCGAACTCAAGGCCGATCGCCCCGAAGTCTTCGTTAAGCCGGTCAAGACCGATACGGCTTGGCACAGCCGCCATCTCGACGCCGGTGAGACGTGGTTCTATGCCGAAGTCGGGGAGATGGCTCACGCAGCCCCCAAGATCCCGTTCATTTCGACCGTAACGGGTGAGCCTGAGTGCTGGCTCGACACCGACTACTGGTGGAACAATCTACGCGAGCCTGTCCGCTTTCAGCAGGCGATTGAATCGGCGGTCGCTCTCGGCGCCACCATCTTCCTCGAACTTGCCCCGCAGCGCACGCTGACTGGTCCGACGGGCCAATGCGCTGCCGTCACCGGCGCGTCCGTTGCGCTCGTCAATTCGCTGGACCGTAAGCGCGGCGACCTCGCCTCGATGGCGGCCGCGATCGCCGAACTCTATGTCCGCGGCGTCGATATCGATTGGTCCGCGGTGGCGCCCGTAGCACCCGCGAAGCTCGATCTGCCGAAGTATCCGTGGGCAAATGCCCGTCACACCCGCCTGCCGCAAGAAGCCGAACGGTACCTGTTCGACAAGCCGCGCCATCCGCTGTTGGGCCGCCGTCTCAATGGCCCCACCACGACGTGGCGCTCGCTCGTCAACCTGCGCGGATTCCGCTACATCGCCGACCATCGTTTGCGCGACGAATGCCTGTTCCCCGCCGCGGGCTATCTCGAGATGATGCTGGCTGCCGGCCTCGACCTGTTCGGCAAGGGCCCAATCGAGATCGAAGACATCCGCATCTACGAAGCGTTGTTCATCCGGCAGGACAACACCGTCGCGCTGCAGACCGTCTACCACCCCGACCGCGACGCGCTGCGCATCTATTCGCTCGGACAGGAAGAAGGCGCCGAGTGGGTGTTGCGCTCGGAGGGCCGCGTCCGTCAACGTGACACTGAAATCGCGCCGCGTCAGCCGGGTGCGGTCGTGAAGCCGCTCGAGCTCGGACCGGAGTTCTGGTACGCCAATTGCGGCCCGCAAAGCTTCATCCAGTTCGGTCCGACCTTCCAGTCGATGAAGAAGGTGGCGATCGAGGTCGACGGCTACCGCTCGGTGGCCCAACTCGGGCGGCACCCGGCGCTGGCCGACCGCTTCGGTGAATACAGCGCGCATCCCGCCCTGCTCGACGCCGCGCTGCAGCTCACCGACCACAACATCGCGACGCTCGGCGCCACCAAGAACGGATCGTATGACGCCGAAGGCCGCTTCATCGGCACGACGCACTCGATCCCGACGGCAATCCGCCGCGTCGTGTTGCTCGCCCCCCTCGCCGAAACCATGACGCTCGAAGTTACGCACAAGCTGCAGAACGGCCGGCCAGCCGGCAACACCGGCATCTTCCGCAAGGCGGACGGGACCACCCTCGTCGTCGTCGAGGACGTGGTGACCAAGGGCATCCCGATCAGCGCTGCCACCAACGCCGGCAACGGTGAAGTCGAACCGGCCGTGGTCGAGGAATCCTACTACCCGGTCAGCCTCAGCAACGAGACCGCCGCTGGCGAAATGCCGGGCGATCGCATCCTCGTGCTGGCCGACGATCTCGGCCGCATCGATCCGCTGGTCGCCGAGCTCCGCCGCGGCAACGGCGTGGTCGAGACGATCACGCGTGGCGACGCCGTCAGCGAAGACCTTGCCGGTCTGCAGGCCATGATCGACGAACGCCTCAATGCGGGCGGACCCGTTGCCTGCATCATCTTCGGCTTCTCCCTCGGGCAGAGCGGTCTCGACGACACGACGGACACTCGCGACCTCGCCGCTGCTGCCGAGCGCGACATCCTTGCGCTTACCGCGCTCGGACAGTCGCTCGACCGCCGCCGCGATCCGGAAACTCCGATGGCCGTCGTGCTTCTCACGCACATGGCGCGCCAAGTGCCGGGCGACGAAGTCGTACCCGTCAACGGCATCGTGCAGGCGCCGCTCGTCGGCCTCGCGCGCACCATTGCCGCCGAGTGCGCGGACTATCCGTTGATGCAGATCGACCTCGACGACGAGGCGCTTGCCAAGCCTGAGTTCATCGTCCAGGCCATGTTCGGCCAGAACCGCGAGGGCGAACTGGTTCTGCGCGGCGACAAGGCGCTGGCGCCAAGGCTCGAGCGGCGCACGCTCGACGAGGTCTCGCCGCGGACCCGCCGCGTGCCGGCTTCGGATGCGAAGACCAACTTCGTCGTCACCATGAAAGCCCCCGGTGTCATCGACGCACTCGAATTGCGCGAGGTCGAGATGCCGCTAGTCGGCGCCGACGACGTGCTCTTGGCGATCAAGGCTGTCGGATTGAACTTCCGCGACGTGATGGCGGTGACGGGCCTGTTGCCCGCCGAGGCAGAGCCCGAACCGGCGTGGCACAACCTGGGTCTCGAATATGGTGCGGTGGTCGCCGCCGCCGGCGCAAACGTCACCGACCTGAAGCCCGGCGACCGCGTGATG
The DNA here is from genome assembly GCA_963847435.1 of uncultured Alphaproteobacteria bacterium. GTDB lineage: Bacteria > Pseudomonadota > Alphaproteobacteria > Rhizobiales > Hyphomicrobiaceae > CAWJZR01. The sequence goes on from CAWJZR010000021.1 coordinate 557,321, forward strand.
GGCATGGGCCGTCGCTGCCTGCAGCGCTACATGACCATGCCCGCCGTCGCCCTGACCAAGCTTTCCGATAACATCACGCTGGAAGGCGCCTCCACCATCCCGTCCGCCTTCGCCACCGCGCATTACGCCCTCAACCGCGTGGGGCAGTTGCGCAAGGGCGAGCGCGTGCTGATCCATGTCGCGACGGGCGGCGTCGGTCTTGCGGCCGTGCAGCTCGCAAAGCGTGCTGGCGCCGAGATCTTCGCCACCGCCGGCAGCGAGGAAAAGCGCAGTTACCTGCGTGGGCTCGGCATCCAGCACGTCATGAGCTCGCGCAACCTCGATTTCGCCGACGAGATCATGCGGATTACGGGCGGGAAGGGTGTCGACGTCATCCTCAACTCTCTGCCCAGCGCCTACATCAAGAAGGGCCTCGACATCCTGGCCCCCTACGGCCGGTTCATCGAGATCGGAAAGCGTGACGTCTACGCCGACAGCGCGATCGGATTGAAGGCGCTGCGCAAGAATATCCAGCTCGCCGTGCTCGACCTCGCCGCACTCGGGATGGAACGTCCGGCGCTGATGGCCGAACTGCTCGCAGAGCTCAACGCGATGTTCGCCGCCGGCGAAATCGAGCCGCTGCCAGTCACCGCATTCCCGGCGTCGCGCTCGACAGATGCCTTCCGCTACATGTCGCAAGCCAAACACATCGGCAAGGTTGTCGTCACGTTCGGGGAGCCCTCGATCGACGTGCGCGTGTCGATGGAGAAGGCCTTCCGGCTCGACGCCGACGCCAGCTATCTCGTGACCGGCGGCTCCCGCGGGTTCGGCCTGGCGGTCGCCGACTGGCTCAGCCGCTGCGGCGCCGGCCGCATCGTCCTGTCGTCCCGCTCGGGCAAGGTCGACGAGGCCGAGCGCCCCGCGGTCGAAGCGATCGTTGCCCGCGGAACCGCGGTTGACAACATCATGCTCGACGTCACCGACCAGCGCTCCGTGTCGCGCGTGATCGAGGGCCTCGTCGCAAATGAAAAGCCGCTGCGTGGGATCGTGCACGGAGCTGCGATCATCGAGGACGCGCTGCTGTCCCAGCTCGACGACGATCTCGTCCGCCGCGTCGTGGCTCCGAAGATCGCCGGAACCTGGAACCTGCACCGCGCTCTCGTGCAGCACCAGGTCAACCTCGATTTCCTCGTCTCGTTCTCCTCGACCTCGCAACTTCTCGGCTCACGCGGCCAGGCGAGCTACGTCGCCGCGAACGCCTTCCTCGATGCCTTCGCGCATTACCGCCGCTCTCGCGGCGAGACGGCTTTCACGGTGGACTGGGGTCCGCTCGGCGGCTCGGGCGTCATTTCGCGCAACGAGCAACTCGCGAGCTATATGGCGAGCATGGGCATGTATCTCGTCGCCGACCACGCTGCGACGAAATCGCTCGAAACATTTTTGCGGGCCGATCGTGCCACGCTCGCCTACACGGCGATCGACTGGGCGAAATTCCGCCGCGCTAGCCCGCGCATCGAGCAGAACCCGCGCATGGCGCCACTTGTCGCCGATGTCGGCGGACGCAAGGCTCGCGTCCGCGCCGAGCTGGCGGCCACGCCACGCGAGGATTGGCCGTCACAGATCTGCGCCTTCCTGAAAAATGAGGTCGCCAAAGTTCTGAAGATCGGCATCGACGAAGTGCCGACGGACCGGTCCCTGAGCGAGGTCGGCCTCGATAGCCTCTCGTCGTTCGAGTTCAAGTTCAGCATCGAGGAGGAGCTGGCGCTCGAAATCTCGGTGAGCAAGTTTCTCCAGGCTCCGACGTTGGAGAAGCTGTCGGCCGTCGTAATCGAGATCATCGAGGCGGAGGCCGCGCGAGTTGCAGCAGCAGGAGCAGCGGAAACCGACGCGACAGGCAACGACAAGCCGGCTGCTGGCGGTTTCGTGCCCTCCGACCGGCAAACCGGACTCGTTGCAATCGAGCTTGGCCGCTTCACATCGGCATCGGCCCGCGCAGCGCTGCGGCAGCGGCTCGACGTCACCCTTCGCCCCGGCATCGCCGCAGCCGACGCGGACGCTGCGCTCACCACGCTCGTCGCACGCCACCCGATGCTGCGTCTGCGGCTGGAAAACGTACGCAACCCCGCGTCCGCTTCGTTGGTCCTCGGCGACGCTCCCATGCTGATGGTCCACACTGATGCGCAGCGCGATGCGGACCTCGATGTCTCCAGGGGCGAGCTCTTCCGCATGGATCTCGTCATCTCGGAAGCTGCAGCCTCACGCCTCGTCGTCCGTGCTCACGCCGCCTGCCTCGACCGCCACGGTCTGGAGCTGATCGTCACCGATTTCCTAGCCCTCGTGGCCAAAAAGCAGCCGGCCGAAGCCGCGCCGGAGAGCGAGGTGCTGGCCGCCCTTGCTGCGCGACGTTTCGACGGAGAAAGCCGGTCTTCGATCGCCGACCGTGCCTTTTGGCTGGAGACGATGACGCCGTGGGTGCCGGCTCTGAAGTTCGGCAATCGCCGCCGGGTGCTGGCTCCTGCAGGGCTCGGCCGCAATCAGGGTCACCCGTCGCGCCGCCACACGACGCTCGATCTCTCGGGACTGAAGGCACTCACAGCCGCTGAGCGTGAGAGTTTGCTGCTGACGGCCTACGGACTAGCGCTCGCCGATGTCAGCGGCGCCTCGTCTCTCGTCGTGAACCGCCGCGTACCGACGACCTCGGCGATGGGCCGGTTGGCCGGACCATTCAACAGCGACATGGCCGTGCCCATGCGGGACCTCGACCTCCGCTCGGCCGCGGGGCAGCTCGCCAGCGTCAGCAGCCATCTCCATGCCGCCGCTGGGCACGCCAGCCTGGACGAGCTGGGCCTCGAGCAGACGCTGCGCTCGGAGATGCTGGCCGCGGGCGCCGTGCCGCCACAAGCCGCCTTTGCCTACAGCGTATCGCCGCCGCCTTCGATCTCCGCTGACGGCACGATCCGCGTCGGTGCCTTCGCCGCCAAGCTGCAGCATTCGACAGCCGAGGGCACGCTGTACGATATCGCTCTCGAGGTCTGCGATGACGGCAACTGCGGCATTGTCGAGCTCTGCCACGATGCCGATGCCATCAGCACGGCGGCAGCAGCTGAGATCTGCCGTGCCTTCGAGCAGCGGGTGCAGCATTTGACTGGTCCCCGTCCCCCGTCGGCCAAGCGTCGGCCCACAAGATCTGCCGCGCCGGAATTGTCTGCTCGCACCGGCAAAGTTGCTCCGGTTCGTGGCGAAATGGCGCCGGCGGCTGCAACGGCAGCCGTGGAAGTGCAGGCCGCCAAGTCCGTGCCGGCACCGCGGCAGGATAAGCCTGTCGTCAAGCGGGTATGCGACTATCCCGCGGGTCGGTTCGAGGCCACCGTACTCGACCTCATCGCCGACCCGTCGTCGACGCCCGAGTTTCAGCGGAGCTGGACGATCGTCCAGGCCCTCAGAATCGGCACCAAGGTCGATCATAGGCGCCTGGAGCTCGCATTCCGCCAGGTCGTGGAACGGCATGAGACCCTGCGAGCCCGCTTCATCGAGCGCAAGGACGGCTGGCGCAAGGTGATCGAGGACAAACATCGCACCGGCCTCGTCGTGACAGACCTCGGCGAGCTTTCCGATACGGAAATCCGGGCTGCTATCGATGCCGCTGCGGCCGAGCCCTTCGTCATTGAAACAGGCCCGCTGTTCAAGCTCGATCTCCTGCGCTGCGGGTCCAAAGGTGACGTTCTGCTGCTGCGCGCCCACCACCTCATCACCGATGGTTATTCGCAGATCCTGATCTGTGACGAGCTTGTGCGGGCGAGCTTCGGCCTTCCGCTCCCACAGGCAAAACCGATGAGCTACGGCGACTATCTCGAACGCTTCGAGAAGGCCGCGACGCCGCGGCAAGAGGCGGACGCGGAAGCTTATTGGCGCCGTACGATCCTTCCAACGCTTGCCCGTCCCAACCTCGGCCGCGTAGCCAAAGGACTGGAACCGAACCTCGACGGCACGCTGCTCGGACCCGTGCAGAAGCTCGAGGCCATGATTGATGTCGCCGCGCTCGACCGCATCAATCAAATGGCGCGGTCTGCCGGGTGCACGCTCAGCAATCTCGTCGGCGCGGCGTTCGCATCGGTCCTGGCGCGGCATGGCGGCGTCGACAGCGTCTACTTCAATACGCCTGTGGCTTCGCGAATGCATCCGAGCCTGCAATCGTTCGCCGGCTTCGTATGCGACTTCCTGCCGGTACGCTGCGACGTTGCTGCAGCTGGGTCTCTGGCCGGCCTCGCCGAAGCCATCGGTCGCCAGCTCAACGAAAGCTACCAACATGCACCGGCGGCGGCGACGAAGTGCGACGCGGACTTCGACAAGCTCGTTAACGAAGCCGGCGGCCACCTGCGCCAATTCGAATGCGGGATGCTGATCCCCGAGGCCGCGGCACGGCGGTCGCTGCTGGCACCCTTGATGAAGGGCGCGGGAAACCGCAAGACGACCATCGGCCGGGTCGAGATCGAATGGCTGGAAGCAGCCGCTGTCCGGTCCACGTCCGCCGAGCTGGATCTGCGGACACTCCAGACCGACGACGGCCTGCAACTGATCCTCGCCTTCGACACTCTCGCTTTCACCCCGCGCGAGGCGGAGGAAATTCTCGGCGACATCATCGAGGCGTTGGAGGGTGCCAACCCCGAAGCGCACCGGGGCGATCAGCGGACACCGGTTCTCGAAGCTGCGGAATAACGCGCCAGCAATCAACCATCGCCCGGCGCGACGCCGGTGGAGAACGGAGTCTGGCCAACATGACTGCAACAGGACAGCGCAAGCGTATCGTCTCCCTGACCATGGGGACGCTCGGCGACCTCAAGATGTTTTTGACGCTCAACATCGCGCTCAAAGCCGCAGGCTACGACGTATGCCTGGCGGCGCCGGAGAACTTCCACGCGGAAATCCGCGCGGCCGGCATCGAGCCCGCGCGTTGCGGGGGAGATTTCAAGGAGCTGATGCAGGCGGACGGCATGCAGCGCTTCGTACGCTCGAGCATCTCGACGCAATTGCTGCGATTGTCTGTATTGCCGCGCGACATGCGGAAGATGCTGAAAGAGGGTATGAGCGATGCCGTCGCCGCCGCACGCGGAGCAGACCTCATCATCACGCACCCGATCGTGCTCAATGCCCGCGACATTGCAGAGTCGATGGACGTGCCGTGGGTGCAGGTTGCGCCCGCGCCAGTGACGAGAACGGCGGAAGTGCCGTTGTGCCTCTACCCCGGCGCCTATGGGGCCGCGATCAACCGGCTGACCTACTCCCTCCGCAACTTTGAGGCGCTGCCCTATCTGCGGCACATGAACACGCTGCGCGCGGGCCAACTTGGCCTGCCACCGCTGTCGCTCGTCGGCGCGGTACAGAACGCCCGCAAGCGCAACGCCGACGTGACGCTCTATCCGTTCGGGGAGTCGATTTTCCCGCGGCCCGCCGACTGGTCCGACGACGCCCGCTTGACTGGGTTCTGGTTTTCGGACGAGGACGACGCGCCACTGCCGGAAGATCTCGATACATTTATCGAGCGGGGCGACGCGCCGATTTTTCTCGGTTTCGGCAGCATGCCAGGGCTCGACAGCGACCGCGCAGCGATGCTCATCGAGGCCTGCGAGGCTCTCCGTCTACGCGCCGTCGTCGCGGCCGGCTGGTCGGGGCTCGACGATCTGCTGCGCAAAAGCAGTTCGGATCGCTTTCATGTCATTCGGTACGCTCCCTACCAGAAGCTGTTCCCGAAAATGAAGGCGGTTGTGCATCATGGCGGACTGGGCACCCTGGCGCAGGGATTGCGAGCCGGACGGCCGACACTCGCCTGCCCGATCACCATGGATCAGCCGTTCTGGGGCAATCGCGTCGAAGCGATCGGAGTGGGACCTGCTCCCCTGCCAGTGGCCGAATGGACTCCGAAGCGGCTGCGTCAGGCCCTGGGCGAAGTCGCGTTTGTTTCGAGCTATGCGAGGCGGGCAGCCGATCTGGCGCCGCGCTTCGTTAACGAAAACGGTATCGGGTCGGCCGTCGGCATCATTTCCCGCGCGCTCGATGCCTCGCGCAGCGCCCGCCCCCGGACATCAATCATGCCAAATCCTGTTCCTCGTGGAACACCGCACTGGGTCGCCGCCGATTAAGGTTTGAAAATCCGGAACGCAGTCCTGCAAAAGGATTTCACATGCAAATCGAGCGCGAAAAGTTTGGTTCCAGCATCCGAGGCGTATGCGCGGCCGATCTGGACAGCGCGCAAATGAAGCAGCTCAAGCAAGCGCTTTACGCCAGCCGGCTGGTTATCTTGAAAGATCAGAGCCTGACCGAGCAACAGTTCTGCGACTTCGCCCGCGCATTCGGCGAGCCAGTACCCTATCTGCAAACCAACTACCACCACCCCGACCACCCGCTGATTTTCGTGTCGTCGAACGTCAAGTCGATGGGCAAACAAATGGGTGTCGCGCGAACCGGCGGCTATTGGCATTCCGACACTGCGTTCGAGCCGGATCCCAAATTCATTACGATGCTCAATCCGCAGATCCTGCCGAAGAATAACCCTCGCGCCACGATGTTCATCGACATGGCGGAAGTCTTTCGCGCCTTGCCGGAATCCACGCAGAAACGGCTCGATGGCGCGCAATTCATCCACAGCGGGCGCTGGCGCTACAAAGTTCGCAGCGAGGACAACGGCAAGGATATCTTCGAGATCTTGAAGTGGGTCGATGAATTCGCGCCACCGGTGCGACATCCGGCCGTCATCCAGCATCCTGTGACAAAAGAGAAAGCTCTCTACGGCACGCGCGGCTTCACGATCGGCATCGCGGACCGCACCCTCGACGAATCCGAAAAGCTTTTGCGCGAGATTTTCGATTTCGCGGAAGCCGAGCGGTTCATTCATAGGGTTTATTGGTCTCTCGGCGACGTCATCATCTGGGACAACCGCTTTCTCGCGCACTGCTCCGACCGTCAAGTTGGCCCTGAAGAAGAAACGATGATGTATCGGATCACGCTGAAGGACGGCTATCCGCTTTGCGCCAGCCAAATTGCGGGCGCGACCGAGGGCAAGGTTGCCGAAAGGATAGAGCCATGAGCAGCGCAGCTTGCTTGGATGCAGACGCACTCCGGTCCGGCTACGCGGCCGCCGTTCCGGATTCATTCCTGGCGGATATCCTGAAGCCGTATCGGCCCAACGCGAGGTATCTCAAATCCGCGGCGATCGACGGCGTTTCGCGTGGCATTCTCGCCCCGCGCTGCCCGTTTTCCAAACGCCTCCTTTCCGGGACCGGGCGGTTCGCCATCGGCGATAGTTGCTATATCGACGATACGGGACACTTCAACGCCGTCGAATTCAACATCTGCTACAATCAGCTCGCTTACGTGCTTTTCGGCAAGTGCATCGAAAGCCGGCACGTTCCGGAACTCGGCTTTCTCGACATCGCCCAATTCAAACAGCAGCAGCTTCCGAATTGGCTGATCGTCGGCATCGAGGACGTCAGGTTCACGCGCCAGCTTTGCCGCCGAGACTTCACGGCGGTTCTATCGGTGGACCGCGTTTCGACGGTGCGGTCGACGCGCTTCTTCTTCACCACCATTGCCTTCGCCGACCGTGAAGGTGTCAAGGCGAGCGGCGCTGTCACGCTCGCATACAGCGGCCCGAGCGGCGGAGCCGACCGATGACGGTAACTGACGCCGGCGCGGCAGGTTGCCAGTTCGCATCAGCTGATCCGGCTTCACCGGCCAACGTGGCCGACAACTACTCGGGCCCGACGGACTGGCGCGGGCTATGGTTCAAACTCGACGAGGAAAAAGGCGAATTCATCGGCATGCGTGCCGGCCGTCCGCGCGCCGATGGCGGCGTGGACTGGAGGTTCCTCCCCCATCTCCAGCATGACGGCCTCGGCGGTTTCAAAGAGATCCTGAAAGCCGATGGCTTCGGCGTTGGTCCGCTCCCAGACTCTCAACGAGACGCGACGGCCGAACCTGCGCAAGCGCGCCGCAGCGCTGTGGCGGCATTTCTTCAAACCGCCCGTCACCGCCGCGGCCTGGCAAACCCTCGATCCGCAGTGGAAGCCGCATCCTGGGCAGCCGGCGCTAGCACCGCAATCGCCACGCTCTCGATCGATAAGGACCGCACGCAGCGCCTGGCGCGTGCCGCCAAACAGCATCGGGTCTCACTCAATAGTCTGCTCCTCTCTGCGCTGGCGCGAGCGAGCGAGGCCGATCTCGGCCCTGGACCCGCGCTGTGGGTCATTCCCGTCAATATGCGTGGAGCCGTCAAAACTTCGCGCGAGAGTGCCAATCACGGATCCTATCTCGATCTCGAGCTTCGCCGCGGAGCGACCGCGCGCGAGGTGCACGAAAAGATCAAGGCCGGCTTCCACAATCTCGAACATTGGGGTGCGTGGGCCATGCTCAATGCCGGCCGCGTCGTCGGATACGACGGCATGCGCCGGATTCAGCACGAACACCTTGCCAGACGCCAGGGGCGGCCCTGGGTCGGCACGTTCACCAACTTGGGTGCTTGGAACGGCATCGGCGACTGGTACGTGTGCACGCCGGTGACTTACTCCTGTCCTCTTGGAGCTGCCGTCATCACCTGCGACGGAAAGATGATGGTCATGATCGAGGCGCATCCCTCCATCGCCCGCGATCAATCCCTGCCGCGTGCGCTGATCGCGCGCTGGATGGATCAGCTCGACATCGCCATTTCCGGATGAGGACCGAAATGCTGGGCTTGCAAATGGATATGCCGCTGCTGATCTCGGACCTGATCGCCTACGCGGCGCGATATCATGGCGGCACGGCGATCGCTGCGCGCGACGTCGACGGTTCCATCCATCGCACGACTTATGCGGAACTCGAAGCTCGCTCAAAGCGACTTGCGAGCGCGCTCGAAACGCTCGGCATCGGCCTCGGCGACCGCGTCGCGAGCCTCGCCTGGAATACGCACCGCCATCTCGAACTGCTGTTCGGAGTACCGGGGCGCGGCGCAGTGCTTCATACCGTCAATTCTCGGCTTTCGCCCGAGCAGATTGCATTGGTGGTCAATCAGGCGAACGACCAGATCCTATTCTTTGATGCCGCAACGGCTGTGTTGGCCGCCGCAGTTGCACCCAAGCTGCATACGGTGCGTACGTTTGTTTTCCTTGGGCCACGCGAGCAGCTTCCGGCCGCCGGCGGAATCGCAAACCTGTTGTGCTACGAGGACCTGATCGCGGCTGAGAGTGCGGATTTCGAATGGCCTGTGCTCGACGAGCGCGCCGCATCCACGATCTGCCATACGTCGGGCACCACGGGAGATCCGAAAGGGATCGTCCATTCGCACCGGTCCACCGTTCTTGCTGCGATGATGCTTTCCAGCAATATCGGATTGGGCTCCCGGAATGCGGCCGCCGAGACGTTGATGCCGTTGGCGCCGATTTTTCACGGAAATGCGTGGTGCTTCCCCTACATCGCCGCGATGCATGGTGCCCGTCTAGTGTTGCCGGGCCGCTCATATGAACCGGCTGCAATCCAGGAGCTAATTAGCGGCGAGCGAGTGACGATTGCGTGCGGCGTCCCCACGATTTGGATTGCGCTGGCGGAATGGCTGAAGTCATCCGGCCAGAAAATCGCCCCGCTGCGCCTGGCGCTATCCTCCGGCTCATCCGCACCGCGCAGCCTGATCGAAACATTTGATCGCAAGCACGCAGTCGAACTCGCGCAGGTTTGGGGCATGGCCGAGGTGATTGCCGGCAGTTCGCCCGTCTACGAGCCGGCCACATCAAAAACTTGCGGCGGACTGCGCACCGATCGCAGAGCCAAGGCCGGGCGCACGTGCTTCGGCGTGAGCTATCGCCTCGTCGATGATGAAGGACAAGAGGTGCCGCACGACGGCGTGACGCCCGGCCATCTGCGCATCAAGTCGCCATGGTCGGCGGGCGGCTACCTCATGGGTGAGGCCGCGCTCGATGAAGCCGGTTGGCTCGTCACGGGTGACATCGCAACGATCGACGCGTCCGGTCACATCGCGATTTGCGACCGCGCAAAAGACGTAATCAAATCGGGCGGCGAATGGATCAGCAGTATCGCACTCGAAGGCGTTGCAGCAAGTCATCCCGAGGTGCTGCAGGCGGCAGTGATCGGGGTCGATCATCCCCGCTGGCAGGAGCGCCCCCTGCTCGTTGTCCAGCGCCGTGCCGGGAGCAGCGTGAAAGGCATCGAGCTGCGCGAGTTCATGGGAGCGTCGGTCGTTCCCTGGTGGCTGCCCGACGATGTGGTTTTCGTCGCATCGATGCCCATGACGGGGACGGGCAAGATCGACAAGAAGGCGCTGCGGCAGAGGTTTGCTTCGCAGGCTGGATGATGAGCGCTGACCTGGGATAACCGGACGCGATAAAAGCGCACCGAAAAGTCGGGCGCTCCAGAAAGCAGTTATTGAATTAACTGATACGATCATCCCGCGCTTAAGGCACGGGATGAGATCTGGCGTGAAGCTCCCGCGGCCTGGGGGCGTTCATAACCTGCCCACAGCCCGAAAAGTGAAAACGCGGCGATCATTCCGAAAGTCACGGTTCCGGGGACGCCAATCACGGACTGATCACGGCCAGACATCACGACAGCGGTACCGATCAAAAAAGCCGAACCCGACAAAGCGACCTGAGACCGATGGTACCACCGCGGCAGTGCAGCCGCCTGGCCCCGATAGAACTCTCCGACGCCTAGCCGCACGGCGCGCGAGGCGGGCGCGAGCCCCTTCACCAGCCGCATGCCGGCAAATCTCATCAACAGGCTGAATGCCGTCATGCCGATTGCGAAGCCGAACCAAACCTCGGCCCGCCAATCTGCCATGCCGCCGATGGCCCACTGCACGGCCGTCATGACGACGGAGGAGAATACGGCCGCACTGACCTGAATACGCATCATGGAGTCACGAATTCGCTGCTCTGTCGCCAGATCCGGGACGATGAAACCGCCACCCAATGCGCCGTTGGGAAAGAATACGCTGCGGCCGTGCTCGTCGCGTTTGAACAAGACGCCAACGAAGAATTCGGTGAGGCTCATGGACAAGCTCCTTGAAACCGGGAGAGCCGCTTTCGGGAGCTTCAACTTAAACTCGGGGCCATGGCTTGCTCGTTCCGCCGGTAACAAAGCAAGCGTCTCATTCAGTTCGCGACGCCGTAATGCTGCGTGCGCCTTCCGTCACCATTGCTCGCCTTCGCGGTCTTCGGCGGAAAGCGGTAAAGATAGATCGAGCGGTGGCGTGCGTGGCAGCCGATAAATCATGATCTCCTCGTCGGGAGTCGCCACAAGGCCAGTTCCGGTCCGCAAGGATAGCGGCCCCCGCCATCTCTCCCAGCCCAAACTCGCGTACCAATCGACATCGGCCGGACCGAGCGCGGCAAGCTCGAAGCCTCTTGCGCCGACTTCTGCGATAAGACGCTGCATCACACGGCGGCCAAGGCCTTGCCGCTGACAGTCAGGCCGGGTTGCCACGGCCTCGACGAAAGCGGTCTGCATCGGCGCATTCGATCCGGCTTGCAGCCAACGCGTAACCCAAAGCGCGTGGCTCACGACCCGGCCCGCCTGTGAGCCGAGTACGTGGACGCTGCCGTGGAAAGTGGCCATGAGGGCGGTGAAATCCTCGTCGTAGGCCAGCGTGCAGAGAGCTACCACTTCACCATACAGCTCGCCTGACATCAGTCCTTTGGGCGTGACAGCCCAACTCACGGGCGGTGCCGCGCGATCGGCCATGCGGCTGGTATCCTCGTCTCTGCGGCCAAAACTTCGCCACCGGCTGGGCGCGTCGTAGTTCTGCTTGGTTCTCCCGCCTAGTGGAGCTTCACCTGTGGTTCGGTCCGCCGGTTGAGCAGACGCGACAGCGTATCGAGTGTGACCTTGACGGGCCCATGCAGAGCCATCTCGTGCATCTTGTACAGAGAACGGTACATGAATTTAGCAAACAGCCCTTCGATGCGCATCGACTTGCCCGATATGAAGCCCATCAGGCTGCCGACCGTCGAATAATGACCGAGCGAGACCAGCGATCCGAAGTCGCGGTAGTTGTATGGATCGAGCTTCGTTTGGCCAGCGATTCGCCGTTGCAACTGTTTGACGAGGTGAGATGCTTGCTGATGCGCAGCTTGCGCGCGCGGCGGCACCGGCGCCGTTTGCCCATCCTCTACCAGATAGGCTGCGTCGCCCATGACGAAGATGTTGTCGTCCAACGCCGTCTGCAGGGTCGGCTTCACTACCAGCGTATTCATCCGGCTCACTTCAAGACCATCAAGCTTGCCGATCACGTCGGGACCCTTCACGCCGGCCGCCCAGACGACGAGTTCGGACGGCAAGAAACTCGCCGCTGGCAAGATTGACGCCTTGATCGGTGACGCTGGTGACGCGACTGCCGGCGCGGATCACAACGCCCAGCTCGGTGAGGATGTTTGCTGTCGCGTTGGCAAGCCGGTCGGGCAGGGCCGGAAGAATTCTGGGCGCGGCCTCGATCAGCGTGATCTTGATGTCCTTGTCCGGATCGATCTTGTCGAGACCGAAAGCGACCAAACCTCGCGCCGCGTGGTGCAGTTCCGCCGACAGCTCGGCGCCGGTTGCTCCAGCGCCGATGATGGCCACGTGCAATTGCCCCGGCCGCACGGGACCAGGTTGCGCAGAAGCGCGCACGCAAGCGTTCAGCAGCCGCCGGTTGAAGCGTTCCGCCTGCTCCGGGGTATCGAGCATGATCGCGTGCTCTTTCACACCAGGAGTGCCGAAATCGTTTGAAATGCTGCCGATTGCAATCACCAGAGTATCGTAATCGAACCAGCGATCAGGAGTGATCTCCCGGCCGTCCTCATCGAACGTGGCAGCCAGATGGATTCGCTTGTTTGCCCGGTCGAGACCGATCATCTCGCCATAGCGGAAACGGAATCCGTGCCAGTGCCCCTGCGCCTGGTAGGCCAGCTCGTGACGGCCTGTATCCATGCTGCCGGCGGCAATCTCATGCAGCAAAGGTTTCCAGATATGCGTCCGGGCACGATCCACCAGAGTGATCGATGCCTTGCCACGTCGTCCCAGCTTGTTGCCGAGCTGCGTCGCCAGCTCGAGCCCCCCGGCTCCGCCTCCGACGACAATAATGCGATGCAATTTGTCGTCCGAGTTTGCCATCGCTAAAAATCCCTTGTTGCGCAATCTGTCGGCGCAAGTGGTCAGAGCAAACCCTTATCTCATGCTTTGGTCTAATTAAAGAGGCGTTGTCGCGTGCCGGGCGCAAACTACGCCTCGTGAAGTCAAAACAGGCGTCCGCTATGCGTTAGCAAGCGCGCTTGCGGGCGAGCCCCGAAGAAGACATCAGATTTTATTAGGACGGTCGACGACGTCGCGACCTTAGCACCCGAGAACTTTATCCAAGGTTATGGGAAGATCGCGCACGCGCTTACCTGTCGCGTGGTAGACGGCATTCGCGATTGCGGCAGCCACGCCGACAATGCCGATCTCTCCGACGCCCTTGATACCGAGCGGATTGATGATCTCGTCCGGCTCATCGATGAAAATCACCTGGATGTCATGCACGTCCGCCGCGACAGGCACATGGTATTCGGCGATGTTGGCGTTCATCACGCGACCGAAGCGATGATCGACCAACGTCTCCTCGTGCAGGGCCATGCCAATACCCCAGACGACGCTGCCCATGATCTGGCTGCGTGCCGTCTTCGTGTTGAGGATGCGGCCGGCTGCGACCGCGCTGACGACGCGAGTCACGCGAATGACGCCCAGTTGCTCGTCCACTTTCACCTCGGCAAACACCGCCGAGTGAGTATTGCGGGCGTGCTCGGTGTCATTTTTGAAGTCCGTGGAACTCTCCTGCTCAATTCGATCGACCTGGCCGTGACGCAACACATCAGCGATGCTGACGGCATCCCCCGAGGCGGTCACGACAATGCGGCCGTCGCTGAGCGAAACAGCGTCCGCCTTCGCGCCAGCGAGCTTCGAATTTGGCATCCCGGCTGCGAGACGAAGCAGCGCCTGCCGAATATCGCGCGCGGCGTTGACGATGGCGTGCGAGACGGACGCCGCCGTCCACGACCCGCCCTCGACCGGCGATTGCGGTAACGTCGAGTCACCGAGCTTCACCGTGACGTTCTCTAGCGGCACGCCCAGCATGTCGGCTGCGACTTGAGCCATGATCGTATAGGTGCCGGTGCCGATATCGGATGTGGCACACGAGACTTCCGCATGGCCGTTGGCGGTCAGCACGACGCGGACCGTGGTCTTCATCTGCAAGGCTTCCCAGACGCCAGTTGCCATGCCCCAGCCTACGAGCTCGCTGCCGTCACGCATGGAGCGCGGTTCGGCTTTGCGCTGATCCCAACCGAATGCCTTGGCGCCCTGCTCATAGCATTCGCGAAGCTTCTTGCTTGTGAATGGCAAGTCGTCGGTCTGGTCGCGGTCGGAATAATAGCGCAAACGCAGTTCCACGGGATCGACCTTGAGTGCGACGGCGAGTTCATCCATCGCGCATTCCAACCCGTAAACGCCCGTTGCGGCGCCGGGCGCGCGCATGTCCGCCGGTGTCGGAACGTCGAGACGCACGAGCTTGTGCGAATAAGTTGTATTAGGGCACTTGTAGAGCTGAGCGGACCAGCCCGTGTCGTTGCGCGCGAACGCTTCATGTTGCGACGTCATCGCAATTGCTTCATGCGTAATCGGATCCAAAGATCCATCGGCGGCGGTCGCGACGGCGAGGCGCTCCACGGTTTGTGGCCGGTAACAGAGCGCGTACATCTGCTGCCGGGTCAGCACCAGACGAACGGGGCGTTTCAATGCCAGCGCACCAAGCGTCGCCAGCACGACCTGGAACTGAGGGCGAAGACCGGACCCAAACGCACCGCCGACATAGGGAGATTTGACGCAAACGTCTTCGGATTTCATGCCGAACACGTTGCACAAGTAGCGCTGCACGTTCTGCACGCCCTGGGTCTTGTCGTAGATGGTGAGCTTGCCGTTGCCTTCCCACATCACTGTCGAGGCAAACAGCTCCATCGGATTGTGGTGCTCGACCGGAATGGTGTAATCGGCCTCGTGGCGGACACTTGCCGCCGATAACGCCCGGCGCGCATCGCCTCTCGGCTTTTCCGGCTTGTCGACGACGAAACCCTGATCGAGATTGGCAAGCAGGTCCGTGTGATGCGGCGTTTCCTCGTATTGGATATTCACGAGCGTAGTGGCGAAACGCGCGCTTTCCCAATCCTCGGCCAACACTAAGGCGACCGGCTGACCATTGAAGCCGATGTTACCGTCGTAAAGAGGCCGATAGGGCGAGCCTTCGGGGGCCACGTCATCGTTATAGGCTTTGTGTGAGCTGGCCATCGAGGGCCGGTTTTCATGGGTGAGCACGTCGAGCACGCCGGGGACACGCAACGCCTCTGCCGTGTCGATCCGCGCGATGCGGCCCTTTGCGATAGGGGAGCCAACGAGGCTGGCGTGCACGAGCCGCGGCACGTTGAATTCAGCGGCGTACTTGGCCTCGCCTGTCACCTTGGCCCGACCATCGACACGCGATGCCGGCGTTCCGATATAGGTTTGCATAGCGGGCTTACCCAATCTTCTTGTCGGACTGCGATTGCGGCTTGGCTGCCGCCGATTGCGTGAGTGCGCGCACGATTGTGCGACGCGCGAGCTCGATCTTGAACGAATTGTGGGCGAAACCCTTGGCGTCCCGGACGAGGCGGCGGGCGGCTTCGGCAAAGGTGTCTGCATTGGCAGGCCTGCCGGCCATGCCGGCTTCCGCCTCAGTGTCGCGCCAAGGCTTGTGCGCCACGCCGCCGAGGGCGAGGCGCGCCTGCCGGATCGTCGTACCGTCGAGATCGAGCGCGGCGGCGACCGAGACGAGCGCGAATGCATACGACAAGCGATCGCGGATCTTGAGGTAGCTGTAGTTCCGGGCGAAGCCGGCGGCCGGGAGCTCAATCTCGGTGATCATCTCGGCGGCCTGCAAGTTCGTGTCGACTTCCGGAGTTGTTCCCGGCAACCGATGAAAGTCTGCGAACGCGATGGAACGGTCGCCGTTCGCCCCTGTGACGTGCACCTGGGCATCGAGTGCGGCAAGGGCTACGCACATGTCCGAGGGATGGGTCGCGATGCAATGCTCGCTAGCACCGAGAATGGCATGGATGCGGTTGACGCCATCGGTCGCTGAGCAGCCGCTGCCGGGCTCGCGCTTGTTGCAAGGTGTGGCGGTGTCGTAAAAATAATAGCAGCGGGTCCGCTGCAAAAGGTTGCCGCCCGTCGAGGCCATATTCCGCAACTGGGCGGACGCGCCCGCTAATATTGCACTCGCTAAAAGGGGATAGCGCTGCTCGATCAGCGGATGATAGGCGAGGTCAGAATTTGGAACCAGTGCGCCGATGCGAACACCGCCACCGGCGGTCTCTTGAACCCTGTTGAGCGGAAGCTTCGAAATGTCGATCAAGCGCGACGGTCGCGATACGTCTTCCTTCATCAAATCGAGAAGGTTCGTCCCGCCTGCGATGAATTTCGCCCGCGGGTCGGCGCCGGCTTGGCGAATGGCGTCCGCGACATCGGTCGCTCGCGAGTATTGGAAATTGATCATGACTGCCCCGTCACCTGCTCAATTGCTGCAAGAATGTTGGGATAAGCGCCGCAGCGGCAGATATTGCCGCTCATAAGTTCACGAATTTCAGCCGGCGTTTTTGCCTTGCCTTCAGAGAGCAAGCCGGCCGCCGAACAAAGTTGGCCCGGCGTGCAATAGCCGCATTGGAAGGCATCGTGATCGATGAATGCCTGCTGGAGGGGATGCAGTGCGCCGTTCTTTGCGAGGCCTTCGACAGTGGTAATTTCCGAACCGTTTTGCATCACGGCAAGGGTCATGCAGGAATTGATACGTCGGCCGTCGACGAGCACTGTGCAGGCTCCGCACTGTCCATGGTCGCACCCTTTCTTGGTGCCCGTCAGATCGAGGTGATCGCGCAAAGCATCCAGCAAACTGGTCCACGCCGCGACGTCGAGTTGCCGTTCCGCTCCATTGACCGTGAGCCTGATCTGATGCTTGGGGGACAGGGCCGTCTGGGTCGATGCCCGCGCATGCGCCATCTGCGGCTCCAATTCGATCCACAATTTGCGGGCCAGTCGGAGCCCGCGCCCGAAGTGCGCGTTGCAAACGCATCAAACTCAACTGGGTTTCTTTCCACAGCGACGACGGATTGCAAGCCGTTGCTCTGGTATTCAGCCAGACTGGCTGAAAACGGCGGGTACGCGCACCGAGGAAAGATCGACGTGGTTGATGACGTAAATGCCCCCGACGGCGATCAAGCCGGCGAGTACCACGTACGGCAGGGTCTTAATGAACACCGCGAGCAGGGACGCGAAAGCGGCCAACGTCCTCTCGGCTGCTGACCAGAGCTCACCTGCGGCCTTGAATAAAGCCCAGACGACGCCTGCAATGACGACCACGAGGAGGATTTGCTTCCACAGCGGCCAGTTTTGCCAAGGCATCTGGAAGACCTTGCTGATCTCTCCCATCGACCATGTCCAGACAAGGTTCACAAATCGAAATATCGCAGCGATGCCTTGTTGAAGGAACTGAGTAACCTGCTGGAAAATTTGCTGCATAGCGGCCTCCCTAGCGCGTCGGGTGACCTTCGGAGGAAGGAACTCGTTGGTGAACTCCTGCGTGCGTCACCTGACCGCGGGCTAGAACGGTTTGAGGACTGAAGCAGTTCCGCGTCCGTCGCTACTGTTGCCAGCGGGTCTGGTCAAATCCGATCCCCTTGGGGATCGTCCGGCGGCGAAGTCGCCTCGTGGGAACCGCGCCTCGGTCCGTTCGTTGAAGGTTCAGCGAACAAAAGAGGGTGCCATGGGACTCATCGCCTGGATAATCGTTGGCTTGATCGCCGGCTGGCTGGCTGAGCAATTCACCGGTCGAGAGCACGGACTTTTGAAAAACCTGATCGTAGGGGTCGTAGGAGCCATCGTTGGCGGCGCGGTTTTCACGAGCTTGCTCGGCTTCAACTACTACCGCGGTCTAAACCTCGCGACCATCTTCGTCGCGACGGTTGGCGCGGTCATCTTTCTCTACGTTCTCGATTGGCTGCGCGGCCGAAACGAAATCTACGACCGCCGCCGTTGATAGCGGCGGCGGGCTCGATTTGCCCACCGTCCGCGAGATCGTAGCGCTCAACCTTTCGGGGAGAACTTGAAGTCGGGCGGAAGCTCGACTTTCATGCTGTTTGCGCCCGGTTCACAAATGAAAACCAGGGCCTTGCCTTCGGCGGTCTCAACGCGGGCCGGAGTTCCCGGCTGCACCGTCACCTTGACGCGGGAAGCGGTGTGGCCAGCCATGCCGTCCATGTCGGGTTGCTCCGCAATGACAACGGTGAGGTGGCAGGCACCGTTTTCAGTCGTGAAGAGTGTCATTGCATGCTTAGAGCCGAGATCGAAGCTCACGCCTTTTGCCGGCACCAGCGAGACAGTTTTCGCAGCGTCGGCAATTACCCCTGTCGCGGCGAATGACAGCACGGCAGCACCTGCGACAAGCGCTTAAATCTTGTTGCTCATGTTTCTTCATCCTCATTGGCTCGAATTTTGAGCGAGGGCGTCCAGCAATCGAGCTTCTGCTTGAGCGCCCGTGGCCTTGCTAGGAATGGTGGCCTGGGGCGCTGGCTTAAGGACATGCGCTATTCTTCACTTTGCGGCGCATCAAGACTGCGACGGAAGGACGAGATAGTGCCCCCGCGTCAAGTCGCCGCCTGATTCACATCTTTCGGGGATCAGGTGTCTTGCCGGCAATGCGGGTCGGGCCCAAAGTTGTCGCCGGGAGCCGATTGCTTGGCGAGGGAGGGGCGTCCATGGCGCAGATCGAGTTCGTGCGGCCGTTGTGGGCGTCCGGCCCAAGGCCGCTTCTGCAGTCAGTGCGGCGCGCCGCTCGATGTGAAGGGTTCACCAGCCGTCGCGGTCTCGGATGTGAACGAGGGCTGGAAAGTCGCCATCGCCGACGTCGTGACGGGCGAACGCGACGGCGTTCTCAGCGTGGCGATGAGTTTTGCCCGCACGCCGGTCGATACCATCCTGCGACTCGCGGCGGATCCCGGTTACACAGGCCATTGGCGATTTCTGATCGCTTCCCTGGGTGCCGCCTTAACGCTGGTGTTCGTGCTGATGCCGCAATTCGCGGGCGCCGTTTTTCACGTACCCGTCCCCAACCGCAAGGCGGAAACGCTGGTGGTGCAAGCAGTTCAGCTCGCCGCGCTGCCGATCCTGACGCCGATCCAATTCTACCTTTGCCGCGCCATAGGCTCGATCGGGCAGACCCCACGCGCCTACTTGAAGCTTTGCGCTTTGAGCGTCGGCTTTGGCTGGATGCTTTTCATCGCGGCCTCTCTGGTTGAGGCTGCAATTCTCTTGGCTCTCGTGGCAACGGACGTGCCCTTCGATCCGAAGATGGCGGATATCGCACAGTCGGTGGCGCTTGCGCTGGCGACGGTCGCTTTCGTGGTTGCGACCCACCGGCGCTTCTGGGGGATGAACTGGTTGCGGGCGATCCTCGTCACCGTGGCAATCGCAATTCTGTCATGGGGCGTCGTCTACCCGGCGCTGTTCGCAATCGTGGGGCAGCTTGACGTAATCAATCGCCTGAAAGCCATGACGGGGTGAACGCTGCGAGGTAGGCCCGGAATGCGATCGATCACTGGCTAACGCCGTCGACGTAGAACCACGGGCCCTGCTCGCGGATGAAGCGCGAAACTTCGTGAAGTTCGTGGATACGCCCGCCGATCCGTGAGCGTGCAACAAACTCGACAGTTGCGGTGTCCTCTATCTCGTCAGCGGCGATGATACGCAGCAGGCTCCACTCCTGATCTGGAGTGAAGTCGATCCGCGATGGACGCGTCGATCGATGCCAAGTTACGGTCAGATAAGCAGCGTCTTTCAGGGCGAACGCCGTATAGCGGGATCGCATCAACGCTTCGGCCGTCGGTGCAGGCTTTTGGCCCTTGTGACACGGCTCGCAACACTCGGCGTAGGTTTCGGTTTCCCGCTTCTTGCGGCACGGACAGCGCATCCAGTCGATCCTCTTCGTGGCCGCGTCAGGGATAGAGCCCGCGCTCCTGGCGCGCCATCAGGATGCGCTCGCAGGCAACCGCGAACGTCGCGGTGCGCAGCGTGATCTTGTGGGCCTCGGCTGTGTCCCAGATCCTGCGCAAGGCTTCGACCATGATGTTGTCGAGACGCACGTTGATCTCGTCCTCTGTCCAGAAGAAGCTCGAGAAGTCCTGCACCCACTCGAAGTAGCTGACAGTCACGCCACCGGCGTTGCAGATCACGTCGGGAACGACGAGGACGCCCCGCTCGACCAGCATGTCGTCGGCTGCCGGCAGGGTCGGGCCGTTTGCGCCTTCGAGCATGAGGCGCGCTTTGATCCGCTGCGCCCGCTCCGTCGTGATCTGCCCTTCGAGCGCCGCCGGAATGAGGATGTCGCAATCGGTCTCCCAGAAGGCCTCGTCCGCTATGCTCTCGGCGCCCTTGAAACCCCTGACGCCGCCGCAGCGGGCAACGTGGGCGGCGAGTTTAGCGGGCTCGAAGCCGGCAGAGTTGGCGATGGTGCCGCTGTGATCCTGCACGGCGACGATCTTGGCGCCGGCTGCACCAAACAGCTCGGCCGCAGAGCGAGCCGACGTTGCCGAAGCCCTGCACCGCCACGCGAGCGCCCTTGAGCGGCAGCCCCAGCCGGCGTGCTGCTTCGCGGCCGGTGACGAAGACGCCGCGGCCGGTGGCCTTGACCCGGCCGAGCGAGCCGCCCAGGTGAATCGGCTTGCCGGTGACGACGCCGGTCGCGGTGGCGCCGACGTTCATCGAGTAGGTGTCCATCATCCACGCCATGATCTGCGCGTTGGTGTTCACGTCGGGCGCTGGAATATCCTGCATGCGGGCCGATGATGATGCCGATCTCGCTGGTGTAGCGGCGGGTGAGACGCTCAAGCTCCTTCTTCGACAGCTTCTTGGGATCGACGCGAATGCCGCCCTTGGCGCCGCCGTAGGGCAGGTTGACCGCGGCCGCCTTCACCGTCATCCAGGCCGAAAGCGCCATCACTTCCTCGAGCGTCACGTCGGGGTGGTAGCGGACACCGCCCTTGCCGGGGCCGCGCGCGAAGTTGTGCTGGACGCGAAAGCCCTCGAAATGGCGCGACGGTGCCGTCGTCCATCTCGATCGGGACGTCGACGATGAGGCGCGCTTGGGGTGCTGCAGCGTCTCGGCCAGCGCGGCAAGGTCGCCGAGGTAAGGAACGACGCGATCCACTTGAGAGAGGTAGGTGGCCCAAGGGCTGTCGGGATGGGTACCGATGTAGGAAAGGAACTGGCGCGCGCGATCGTTCATCCTGGCCTCCGTCGTTGCCGGGCGGTCCGTCGCGGTCGCCGCCGCGTTCGCATTCACATCGGCAATGTAGGCACACCGGGGTCGCGTGTGCAGCCGTATTCGAAGCTTGCGGCGCCGCCAGCTCTGGCTGAAACGGGGCCGAAGGCACCACGGAATTTGATAAAACTCTCGGCAAAAGCTGAGGCGTAGCCCGTACCCTTTGTTCAAACCGGTCTGATACTCAAAGCACTGGCGAGAACATTGAAAATGGCAGCGAGATTTGATCGTGATACGAGGCGCAGGAGAGATCGAACGGCGTGAATTCGGGCGGCGCTGGAGCCGCGTCCACGGCTGGATCTGTATTGACGGACGGCCGCGTGTCCCCTGCATCGTGCGAAATTTCTCTGAAGGCGGCGCCTTGCTTCAACACGAGCCGCATATCAGCCCTCCCACGCTATTCCGCCTTGTGATCGACGCCGCGAAATTTGAGATCGGCTGCGAGGTGCGTCACCGCCAACCCGGCAGCGCGGGGGTGCGCTTCATGAACGAAGACGCGGTGCAGCGCATAATCGCGAGGTCCTCCATCGAGACTGCAATGAA
Organism: uncultured Alphaproteobacteria bacterium; assembly: GCA_963847435.1. GTDB lineage: Bacteria > Pseudomonadota > Alphaproteobacteria > Rhizobiales > Hyphomicrobiaceae > CAWJZR01. The sequence goes on from CAWJZR010000021.1 coordinate 579,234, forward strand.
GCTCGTGGAAGAGGCCTGCGAAAGCGCCTGACCGATTGCGCAAAGGTTAGCCGACGCGGATGAGGACGCCGGTCGCGTCGTCATGAACCTTGGCGCGCGGAAAGCGGACGCAATTGGCGTCCTCGGTTTCTGCAGCGCGCACGTCCTCGAGCAAGCGAGCCAAGCCCTGGGTTGCAGCAGCTTCCAGCAAACCCAGCGCGGATGCGTAGCGCCCGAAGATGTCGATGAGGCGCATCAGGCCATCGGAAGCGAGAAGAGCGTATCCCCCGGCCGCGACCTCGACCGCACCCGCCTTGATGAAGTGTGGGGGAGTCGACGTGATGCTGAGCACGCCGTAGCCATCCGGCTCGTTCATGGCCTTGCGCGCGTTGATAATGTTCGGCCAGACCGCCGCCCGTGCCTCGGCGGCGGTGGCGGCGGCTTGCCTGGCGTGGAACTGAGCGACCGCTTTGGCGACCCAGGGATCGCCGGCATCGGCATCCTCCGTCCCTAACCTGACGACGCCCTTCGACGTCGCGACAAGCAGCGTGCAATCGCCGACAGCAACGTACTCCAGGCGCCGCCCATCGAAGCGCGCGATCAGACCTGAGGCGCAAGGATGCTCGTGTCGGCCGCGCGGTTGTCGCCGCGCTACGCGGGCGAATTCGGCAGCCAACCGTTCGGAAAGCAGGGCTGGCAGGTTCATCAATGCTGTGGGTATGTCCTCACCGGCTATCCCGCCCAGCGCCTCGTGCAAGGTCTCTGCAGCCCAACTCGCATCTGTCGGACCCAAGGTCAGGGACGCCTCGACAACGTCGGTGGCTCCGTCGATTACCCAAGCCATTGCTCCGGCAGCGCCGGCACGGTCCTCGTTGATCGGCGCGCCGGCCAGCGTGGCAATCTCGACGACCGTCTGCATCCCACTCCCCAACATACGGATGCCCTTCACGCTAGCGGATGGCATCCTGTTTGATCAAAACGAGCCGGTCGTTCGCCGATTCCGCGCCCCAGACCTCGCCCGGCCTGCCATGTAATTGGCGGACGGCGGCACTACCCTGATCGCTGGGAAACGGCTTGAATGTCTCCGTTACGGGATCGAACTGCAGAATGGCATTGGCCGTAAAGTCGGTGAGCCACACCTTGTCGCCTGCGTCCACATAAACCGCATAGCACGTCGGGTTCTGGCCCGGCAGCTTCCAAGTCTTCCACGTTTTAGCGCCGGGATCGTAGACGGAAACGTTGCCCGCATTCCATTCGCTGATCCACAAACGCCCCTTGCTATCGGGCCAAACGCGGCGCGCGCCCTGGTCCCTGTTCGGAGGTGAGATGACCTCGGCGGCTCCGCTTTCGCTATCGACATGTGCGAGGTAGCTGCCCGCGAGCGAGACGAACCAAATGCCGCCGTCGGGAGCCGCGTTGATGCCGTAGGGCCCCCTCCCCTTCGGCGCATCCCACACCTGCATCTCTCCGCTGCCGGGGTCGAGCCGACCATAGACACCGCCCTGGCCGGTGAACCAGATGCGGCCCCGCTTGTCGAATGCCGCCGTATTGAGGTTCGCCGCGGGCCGATCCTTGGGCAGGGCCCAAGTCTTGACCTCGCGCGTCGCCGGATCGACGCGAACGATCGCGTTGAGGCCACTATCGGTGATCCAGGCGGCGCGGTCCGGGCCGACGATGACGCCGTGCGGCGAAGAACCTTTGCCCAATGCAATGCGATCGACCTTGCCGGTCGCCGGCTCGAGGTGGCCCAGCACACCCGTCCGTTGGCCCGTATACCAGACGCCACCATCGGCCGCCGGCGCCACGTCGTGCGGATGCTCGCCGCGCGGCACGGGAAAGTAGCGGACGTCCTCGCCACGAGCCGCCGACCCTACGAGAAGAAGGGCAAGCCAAATCGCCAGAATGCGCATGTCGCACATCTCCCATTTGCTGCACGTCATGTGACAACGCCCTTCGCGGCGGTGGTGTCCTTCGCGAGGTAGTATTGCAGATGCGGGCTGTTATCGCAGCGGGATGCTCAACTGCATGCGGCTCTTCAGCTCGGCGCGCTCTGCCTCGCTGTTGCGCTCGACGTCGGTCGAGAGGCTGAGCGCGTAAGTGTCGGGGCGGGAAAGCGTCACGCCTCCTCCAATGGATTGGGTGCTGGAGGTGGACGCAGACGACGCGACGCCGGGCGCGGGCGATGAGCTGCCGAGGTCCATCTTGTTGGTATAAGTGACGAACGGCTCCAACTGCTGACCGGTCGCAATTGGGATCGGCCGGCTGACGCGAGGCGCGACCTTGATCGAGGTTTTTTCGGTGCCGATTTCGCGGCCGGCGGTGCGCCCTTCCTCAAAGCCGTGCGCGACCGACAGCTCAGGCGAGAACTTGATCTTGCCGAAACTCATGGCGCCTGCGAGACGCGCGCTCAACACGTCTTGCGAGGAAACGAGGTTTTGCCCGGCGATGGCACCGGCACTATCGGCATGCTCGGCCTTGAGGCCGACGGTCAGCGCGCTCGTGGGCTTGAACGCGAAATAAGCAGCAACGCTATGGTCGACGTCAGTCGACGTGACGGCTAATTCCTGCTCGCGCATGCCGACCGAGACACCGAGCACGGTATCGCGTGTGATCTTGTAATCGGCGCCGACGTTGCCCGCGAGCATCCGGTTCGGATCGGCTTCGGACCCGCGACGGTCGAGGCTGCTCCAGACGTCGAACCCTGTGGCGGCCGGAGCCGCAGGTTTCGGCAGGATGAGCCCGCCCGGAACCGCCCGCTTTGCCTCCTCGATGCGCTGAGCGAGCACGTTGTCAGCAAAAGCACTCCAATGCCGCAGGCTCGCCTGCGCCGAAAAATCGCTCTCCGACGCGCTCGTGCCCGGCTTCAGCACGAACGGAGTGCTCGACCAACCCTGCGCGATCCAAGGCGAACTATTGAGCCGAGCCTCGAGGCCTCCCGGCGCCGGCTGGCTGGCCAAGCGATCGTCGAGAAGCGTCTGTTGGAACTGCATGGCGCAGGCCGCCGCGTCGTATTCTGTGGCGGGCGACTTGCAGGATTGAGTGACGGATTGAGTGACGGATTGAGTGACGGGTTGAGTGACGGGTTGAGTTAGGGATTGTGCAAGCGCCGCTTGCGCTCCCATTGTCGCGCCCAGCGCAGCGACAAACGAGAGCTGTCGCCGCCAACATCGGGCGGCGAAGTTCACGCGATACATCATGGCCGCGGACGCTAGGCAGCAAATGCGGTCACCATGCGGCAGTGCAACATACTCTTTTGGCCATCTTTCCTGAAAGTTGCGATTGCGCGGAACGCCTCCACGGCTATTCTGCCGTAGGCGGCGATCAGTCCGCGGACAGGATCGACGTTGCACTTATGACAGCCCCGCAGCCAGCCGCCCGCTTGAGCCACTGGTGGCAGGGTGCCCAATTTACCCGGTTCGTCGCGGATGTGCTGATGGGCACTCTCGCGCGGTCACGGCCCGGGGCGACCCTCTTGCGGCGGCAGGAGCACGCTTCGGGCCTCGATTTCCAAAATCTCGGCATAGACTCGCTGGAACGGTTGCGGCTTGCGACCGCACTCATCGAATCGCTTCAGTTCCCGACCAACCTTGAGCCGGACCGCTTTCAAGAGGCGCAGGATTTCAGTGGCTGGGTTGCCGAAGCACGACGCGGCCTGAAGAACGAGTGCCGTTCGATCGGGTTTCGAACTTCGGGGAGCACCGGAGCCCCTTCTCTGATCGTTCACGGCTTCGACGTGCTGGCGCAAGAGATCGAGTTTCTGGCGGGGCTACTCGGCGACCGGACGCGGATCGTCTCCCTGATCCCTTCGCACCACATCTACGGCTTCCTGTTCACGGTGCTTCTGCCCTTGAGGCTTAACGCTCCCGTGCTCGACGCGCGCGCACATGCTCCACAATCGATACGGGAGCTGGTAGCGCCAGGAGACCTGATCGTGGCGGTGCCGGCATTTTGGCAACTCGCGGCCGAGACCGGACTTGATTGGCCTGCGGGGGTTGACGGGGTCACCTCTGGTGCGCCGTGTCCGCAACCGGTTGCGGCGGCCATGACGGAGCGAGGGTTGCGGCGTCTCGTCGAGGTTTACGGCACCAGCGAAACCGCGGGTATCGGCTGGCGGGACGTTCCCACCGCGCCGTATCGGCTGATGCCTTTCTGGAAGCGCTTGGATGGCGACCGCATCACCAAGCAATGCGATGGACGTGCATACACCTTCGAGCTTCCCGACAACGTTGCGTGGCATGGCGCGGATTTGCTGGAGCCCCTGTCACGGCGCGACGGAGCAGTCCAAGTGGCCGGCATGAACGTCTATCCGGAGATTGTTCGGGCGGTGCTGATGGCGCACCCACGGGTGGCTGAAGCACAAGTCCGGCTAATGTGCGCCAACGAAGGCGAGCGGCTCAAGGCGTTTGTGGTGCCGCGTGTTCCCGAGGATTGTGGCATAGGGCTACGCACGGAACTTGAAACGTGGGTCGACAGGCGTTTGCAAACCGTCGAGCGGCCGCGCTCCTACACGTTCGGGCCGAAGTTGCCAAGGAACGAACTGGGGAAGCTTGCCGATTGGCCGATCAAGCAAATCGGGTGAGCCGCCACCGTGCGCGCAATGACGTCACGAACCCCGCTTACGAATTTGCATCAGCCGCTTGGCGCGAGATGACAACGGACGCCAGCGCCTCGATGAGAGCTGCCCCGTTCAAGGGCTTGCTCAAGCGCGGGACTTTTTCGAACCCCGCTGGCACCTCCAACGCTGAACCATATCCGGAGACCAGGACGAACGGGATCCCGCGGCTCGACAATTCCGCGGCCAGAGGCCAGACCATCGCTCCAGCGAGGTTGATGTCGAGCACGGCTGCGTCGGGCGCCTCCTCACGCGCCATCGCGATGGCTGGCGCGAGACGTGCGGCAGGGCCGATCACAGTGCAACCAGCGTTCAACAACTTACGCTTCGTTTCGAGCGCGATCAGCATCTCGTCGTCGACGACCAGGACGCGCTTGCGGGCCAGGGGCATCATTCAACTCCGATACGATGATGAAAAATCCAGATGCCACCGTCGGATGACGACTGCGCGCGGACGCTGATTTCGCGAGCCCGGTCCTCGAAATCGCCAATGAAGTCGAATGCGATGTCGAGAGTGCCGGCCGCGCGTGCCTTGTCGATGCGGCCCTTGAAATAACAGTTGTCCATGCACGGGGCGATGTCGACGAAAAACAGCCGCCCGTGGGCCTCGCGGTCACTTAGGCCCGAAAGCCGCGCTTCGGCTTTATTGAAGACGCGTACGACGCCGGAAGAGTTGAGGCCGATGACGCCGAACGGCAGACGATCGATGTCCTCGATCGACAATCCCTGAACGGCCTCCGCCAACTTAGGCGTCGAGAAATCGGGCAAATCGTTCAACGTATCCCCCGCTGTCGTTCCGTTAGCTCAAACTCAAATTAAAGACGGTCACGAGCGAGTTCAACCCGGCGTTTCAGCACACCTCTTTTACAGGAAATGCCCCAATTTCGATCGCGGCTGCGTCTCGCCGGTGAAAACGGCAATTCCGACAACGTGGGTGATCCTGCGTCCGCCTTGTGAGAACGGCATGAGGAGACGTTCGAATGTGACCGGATCGCCGTCGCCGAAATCAAAACGCAACTGCTCGTAGCAGGGCTTGCCGGAGTGGGAGCATCGGCGGTACGCCTCGGCGACGCTCACAGGGTCCTCGCTCATCAAGTCGCCGTCCGCTGCGGCGCGTCCCATGCGCTCGCTCAGCGCTTTTCCGACCTCGATCAACTTGACGCTGCCGTTAGGGGCGCATTCCGCGATCGTAAGGCAACCGCCGGCGCTGAAGCGTTCGCGATCGAAGCGGGCAAAGATCGGTACCTGGTCGCGGGGACCACGTAAACTCGCCCAGGCGTCGTAGAAATCGCGCAACATCGCGCTCTTGAGCTTCCGTCGCACAGGGGACGCATCGAGGACGGCGCCGAGTTGGGCGAGCGGCGACACAAGCCGGTAGCTGAAGCCAGCCCGATCGTATCTGATCTCAGGTGTACAGTCGAATTCCGCTGCAGCAACCTGCGACACCAGCGTCGACCCGAAACCGCGATGCGTTGGTACCGACATGGGTGGTCCACCGCTTTCGACCCACGCAAATTCGAGGTTCCGCTTGCTTTGAGCACCGGACACCGCCCAGCTCACGTCCACGCGCCCGGTGGACGAAGAGAGTGCACCGTATTTGGCGGCGTTGGTCGCCAACTCGTGCACCACGAGCGCGAAGGTTTGTGCGACCTTGGCTGTCAGCATGACCTTGGGGCCAGAGATGTGCGCGCTGTCGCCAAACGAGCTCAATTCGGCGGTTACGATCTCGTCGAGCGGTGCCCCCTCGAACGCTTCATCCGTGAGACGCCCATAGGTCCGCGCAAGCGCTTGCAAGCGGCCGTCCACCGCGTCGGCGGCCTGGGTCAGCGTCTCTGACGCGGCCATCGTTTGGGCAACGATCGATTGGATGACGGCGAGCAAATTCTTGCCGCGATGCGCGAGTTCGCGCATCAAAACGCGCTGGCGCTCATCGGCGCGCTGCCGCTCGGTCAGATCGAGGAAGCCGCCGAGGACACCCACCACCGCACCGACTTTGTCGCGTAGCGGGGCCGTTGCTGCCATGACCGGCACAAGCGTGCCGTCGCTGCGGCGAAACCGGCATTCAAATTCTTGCGGGTAGCCCTCGAGATTGGTCGCGAGGCGAGCCGCAACCTCCTCGGCGTCGTCTTCGGCGCAAAGGTCGGTGAGGCGTACATTCTTGAAGCTCTCCGGCGGCGCATCCAGCAATTCGGCCAGCCGCGGATTGACGAATGTCGTGCGGCCCTCCCAATCGATCGCCCAGATGCCCTCCTGCGCCGTATTGACGATGGTGCGGAAGCGGCCCTCGCTGGCGCGCAAAGCATCTTCGCTCAAGCGCCGCTGAGTAATGTCGAGATGCGAGATTGCCGCGCCGCCGCTCGGTCGCAACGGCACCACCGTCATTAGAAACCAACGCGGTTGGTTGGGGGCGTCACAGGGATATTCCATAGTGAATTGCGGCCAAAAGCCTGCAAGAACGTCGCCGATGCCGCCGAGAGCCCGAGCAGCGTCGCGATCTCCGGCAGTTGCGGCCCTGCGGCAAACTTCCAGATAGTTTGCGCCAACCGCAACGGAGGGTAGAGACCCCTGATTGTTCTCGGCAAACCGCGACCAGGCCGAATTCACCGCCATGATTTGCCCGTCGCGTGCCACGACCGCGATATGGGCGGGCAGGGCCTCAAGCGTGGCGCGGTAGACATCCTCTTTTTCGCGCAGGGCCGCATCCAAGATGGCGCCTGGGCTAATGCCTGGGCTCGGCTGCTTCTCCGCGAGAACCCCGACCGGGAGCTTGAAACCCTTAATCTGCGATGGCAGGCCAGCGGTGACTGCCACCCCGGCATCGGCCTGACCGATGTCGATATCGACTCCCGCGAATTCCAACGGGACGCCGTGACGATCGAAAACAAGCCGCGCGCGCCGGACAACATTGCGGACCCGGCCATCCGCTGTCACAATGCGCAGACGCTGCTCGTGCCTGGGAAGCTGCTCGGACACGGCCAGTTCCATTGCGGCGCCGACGCGGGCACGATCCTCGGCATGGACTAGCGCGAGAAAATCCTCAAGGCTGGGCAGGGTGACGTCGGTTCGCGGCATGCCATAGATCAAGCACAGCGAACGGGACAGTCGGACGTGGTTTCCGCGCACGTCCCATTCCCAGGCACCCAGTCCGAACCCCTCGATCTCCCCGCCAACATCCGCGGTCACGGGACTCACCCTCCGTTGCGTCCGGCATTCTGGCGGTTTCCGGCCAGCGGTCAATTGGCCATTGATCACCCGAGTTGTCGATGGCGCACTCACGCGCTGAGGGTCGCGGCCGGAACCTGCGCCTGAACACGCACCGCTTTGTTGACTTTCATCAAGAACCAGTCCTGTCCGGCGATTAGGTTCGGATGATCGGCAATCCCAAGTCCTGCCGGTGCCGATTAGAGACGGAGACCGTGAGATGCCCGAGCAGAAGACAATGGCTGCCGTGGTCTACCAACCCGGCGAAGGCGATGCCGCCGATGCCGTGCTCGCGCAGCTCGCAGTCGTATTGCGCAGGGAAGGGGTACGGCTAGCAGGCACAGTCCAACGCGCCGCGCCCGCGAGCGCCGGTTGCCGCTGCGACATGCTCGTGCTCGACCTGAGCACGGGCGTCGAGACATCCATCGCCGAGAACCGGGGGCCCGAAGCACGCGGATGCCGCCTCGATACGCGCGTTTTGGAAACCCTCGTCGGGGCCACCCAGGCCGCACTCGACAAGGGCGCCGACCTTCTCGTCATCAATCGCTTCGGCAAACGAGAGACCGAAGGTGCCGGATTCCGCCAGGTCATCGGCTATGCCGCCGCCGCCGATACGCCGACGCTGGTGGCGATCAACCGGTCGCATCTCGACGCCTGGCGCGACTTCGCGGGTGATTTGGGGACTGAACTGCCGCCACGGCTCGATGCCCTCGCGTCTTGGTTCGCGGGCTTTCGGTCGTTGGCCGAGGCAGCCGAATAACATCACTTACCGCCACGGAGGATTCGATGGCGACGACAGCAGAGCAAATCCGCGGCTATCGCGGTCCCGCAATCTTGAGCTTCGGCTTCCGTCCATTCTTTCTGGCCGGCGCCGCCTGGGCCGCATTGGCGATTGGCCTATGGCTTCCCGCGCTTACTGGCTACCTCACGCTGCCGACCGCGTTCTCACCCATTGATTGGCACGTGCACGAGATGGTCTATGGCTTCGTCCCGGCCATCGTTGCCGGCTTTCTGCTGACGGCCGTACCGAACTGGACCGGACGGCTGCCGGTGACGGGCACGCCACTGTTGGTGCTGTTTGCGATTTGGGTGGCCGGACGGCTGGCGATCCTGACCTCCGGCTATATCGGCATGCCTGTCGCCGCGGTCATCGATCTGGCGTTTCTCGTCACGCTCATCGGGGTGATGGCGCGGGAGATCATTGCCGGCAACAATCTGCACAATCTGAAGGTTCTCGCCGGCGTCGTCCTGCTGCTTGCCGGCAACGCCACGTTCCACGCGCAAGCGCTTCTCGGGATGGGGCATGGGGAAGGCGGGCGCCTCGGCATCGCGGCGACGGTGCTGCTGATCACCCTGATCGGGGGGCGCATCATCCCGAGCTTTACGCGGAATTGGCTTTCGCGACAGGCCCCTGGCCGGCTTCCAGTGCCGTTCTCGCGCTTCGATGCAGCGGTGATGGCCGCGAGTGGCGTCGCGCTCCTGAGTTGGGTCCTTGCGCCGCAATCCACGTTTACGGCGGTGCTCGCCGCCGTTGCCGGTCTCGCGAATGGCGTGCGGCTCAGCCGCTGGGCCGGCGAGCGAACGGCCGGCGAGCCGCTGGTTCTCGTTCTGCACATCGCCTACGCCTTTGTGCCGCTCGGGTTCCTGTTGCTGGCGCTGGCGATCGCCGCTCCCGGCGTCCTCGCGGTCTCGGGTGCGTTGCATGGCTGGACAGCGGGCGCGATCGGATTGATGACCCTCGCCGTCATGACCCGCGCAAGCCTCGGGCATACTGGTCGGAACCTGAAGGCGACACCACCGATCCTAATGATCTATGGCGGGGCGATTGTCGCAGCGCTGGCGCGCATCGCAGCGGCTTTCGGCATCGCGAGCGGATTTACGCTTCATCTATCCGCCTGCGCGTGGGTGGTGGCATTTGGAGGCTTCGTCGTCGTGTATGGACCGATGCTTCTTCGGCCCCGCGCCTAGCCGGTTCAGAAAGCCCGGCTAGCGGGACACCACACGGCTAGCTCCGCTTAGCCGATGGCGCGTGCCGGGCGTAGCGTGGTGATCGATACGACGTTGTCCCGTTCGGGACGTGCGTGGCGCAGCGCGGTGCGAACATCCTCGATGGCTTCGAGCAGTTGATCGGAAATGCCCTGATGGAAGCGCAAGGCGGCGCTCAACTCGCGGAGCCATTCCCCGACGAGATCGGGGTTCGTCTCGGCGGTCGCGAAAATCTCCGACATATTCTTATGCAGGAGCGTCTTCGCGAGCTTCTCCGCACTCTCGAGATCGATTTTGTTCATTGTTTTCGTTTAGCGACGCCATTAGTTGGCGAGGCGCGCCTTTATCCCTAGACTTGAGCCGTATATTTCAGGCCCGGTAACTATAGTGCGGACGAGTGACCGAGTCCGCAAAGCAATTGTCGCACCCATCCGGCTAGTGACGATGAGGCCAGCGATACCCCCAACCGGCTATGATCAGTTGGGCTGGCTGATCGTGACCTGCGGATGGTTCGCGACACTCTTAGGTCGGGCCCACGATTTTCAAAACTGAGATTTGCACGATTGAATTGTAGTCGCAGGATCACCGTTCGCGTTGCAGCGGAAGCGCTACTGACGCGGCGGGTATCTGATCAAAAGTGCATTGTCTTGGCGATTTATCGGGTCGCCACCTCAGTAGCCGAGTACCATGGCGAAACCGCTTGTCGGTGACGTGGTCGTACCGCACCTCGACCACCAGCTTTGGCGCCAGCGGATGCCATTCCTCCGACCGTTCCGTGCTCCATCGGCTCGGACCGCCTGGCGCATCGCCGGTGAAGCCCGGATTTGCGATGAGTGTTTCTAGCCGTTTCGTAAGCGCGGGCTTTTCGCTGTCAGTCAGCCCTGACGTAAATCCAACATGATTCAGCAGCCCATTATCATCATAAAGCCCCAGAAGCAGCGAGCCAACAAGCGAACTATTTCTCTCGTAACGGAAGCCGCCGACAACGCAATCCGCCGTTCGCAAGTGCTTGACTTTGACCATCGCCCTTCGTCCAGGTTGATAGGGTAGATCGAGGCGTTTCGCCACGACGCCATCAAGGAACACGTGCCTGTCTTTAAGCCAAGTCGCGGCAGTTCGCCGGTCGCGGGTGTAGGGAGTCATGATGAGGTGATCGACAGCGCCGATGCTTGCGAAAAACTCTAAGAGGGCCGAATGTCTCTGCTCGAAAGGCTTCAACTCGAGCGATTGGCTTGGCTTTCGTAATAGGCAGTCAAAACCGATCAGAGTGGCTGGTGTCTCTTGCGCAAGACGCTTGATGCGAGATGCTGCGGGATGGAGCCGCATTTGCAGAGCACCGAACGAAAGCGCGCCATCCACGGCAATGACAAGTTCGCCGTCGAGAACGAACGAGTGTGAAGAAACATTACGGAGGTTATCCAGCACTTCAGGAAAGAACCTAGATAACGACTTTCCGGATTTGGCCTTTATCTCCACCTCGTTCCCCGCCTTGAAGGCGAGGCAGCGGAATCCGTCCCATTTGGGCTCGAACTGCCAGAGAGTCTCGGCCGGCAACGTAGTCACCAACTGAGCTTCCATCGGCGCAATTGTCAGCGGCACACCGAGTGTGGACAATGACGTCGCGTCGCTTTGTTCAGGTTTGTTCATTGCCTTAGCGCCGACACTCGCAATTGTTCAGTTCTCACCTCGGCAAGCACCTCAACGTGCAAACTCGGGTTCCGAGTATTTGACAGACCTGGATCGCTACGTGAAAGGCAACATTCGGGTCGCCGTTGCCGTTCCCTTTCCGGCGGGTAGCTTCAAGAGTGTGCTTGGTTCGCGCAGTTCTGCCGTTAGTGCGAATGTCGCTAATTACCAGTTGCTGGAGTGAGTGAATGCCAGAGCTATCCATTCCCCTCGACGATATGGCGGAGTTGATTACCCGTACTCGCGCAATTCAGGGGCGTGAGGCCGAGGTTGATCCCGATACCGGATCTAATCCGAGCGACGATAAGGCTATCGACGCAATACAGGAGACGCCGGACGATCTGACACGGGCTGAGGTGCTCAACGTCATCCGCGACTTCGACGTCGATCAGCAGGCCGAACTCGTGGCCCTCCTTTGGCTCGGGCGAGGAGACGCCGAGCCAGCGGAATGGGACGAGACCGTGAAACTCGCCGCCGACCGGCGGGATGTCCCAACTGAGCGCTATTTGCTTTCGCAGCCCTTGGTGGCGGAATACTGGGCCGAGGGATTGGAGCGCTTGGGCGTCGGAGTTGAAAACGCAGAAGTTCAACGAGGGAAGTGATTGGCGGAGGGCTTGGAATAGCCCCTGTGCTGGACAGTGACGTTCCGAAATCCATCTCCACTTTCTCCGGAACCCGAATGTTTAACCGGCGTTCGCACAAAAACATCCAGCACGAAGGTTCCCATGTATCACCATGTGAAGAAGCTCATGTATACGGTCCGCGTCGACGAGCCGGACCCCAAGTTCGGCAATATGCTCTTGGAACAGTTCGGCGGTGCCAACGGCGAACTTGCGGCCGCCATGCAGTATTCGATTCAAGGCCTCAATTGCGAGGACCCAGCGCGCAAAGATCTGCTGATGGATATCGGCACGGAAGAGTTGAGTCACCTCGAGGTCGTCGGAACGCTGGCCCGCCTTCACCTCACACCCATGAAATTCAAACGCGAGGCGGCCGAAGCTGATCCGCTGATCGCAATTGCCGGAGGCGGCGGCGTCAACCTTTTCAACTCCATGGGCAGCGCGTGGACCGCTGACTACCTCAAGATCACGGGCGAGCTCGATGTCGACCTTCGGAGCAATATCGCTGCCGAGGCGCGCGCAAAGATCGTCTACGAGCGCCTCATCGAATTCTGCAATGACGTGGGCACGAAGGACGCGCTGCAATTCCTCATGACGCGTGAAATCACGCACATGAAGGCCTTCGCGGCGGCGCTCGATAGCCTTGGCAAACCGCGTTTTGCGGTCGGCAAGATCGCCCCGTCAAAACCGCTAGTAGACCAGTATTTCAACGATTCGACCGGTCAGGGCGACATGGGCGAGGTCGACACCAAAGGCCCATGGAATGAAGGCGATACCTGGCAGGTCCTGGACGCCCCTGCGTTCCAGGAAGCCAGAGGTATGGCTGGAAACGGCGAGATCGAGTCGGAAGCGTCCGAGGCTGCCGACCCCGACGCCATCCGGGGACTTCTCGTCGACCAAATGCGTGATTTGCTTCACGCGGAGAAACAGCTGGTAAAGGCGTTGCCGAAGATGATGAAGGCAGCCCAGTCGGATCAACTGGCCACTCTCATCGGGCAGCATCTCGTCGAAACGGAAAATCAGGTCAGCCGGCTCAGCGAGGGACTGAAGCTGCTCGATGCTCCCGCGCGTCCAAAGCCGTGCAAGGGCATGATGGGATTGCTCGAGGAAGGCGACGAGATCATGAGCGAGGCAAGGAAAATGGATGCCATGGGGGCGGATCTCGCGCTGATTGGTGCCGCGCAGAAGGTCGAGCACTATGAGATGGCCGGCTACATTACGGCCCGCAATCTCGCACAGCAGCTGAAGCTTCCTGAAGTGGTCCAGCTTCTCCAGCTTTCATTGTCTGAGGAGGAGAATGCGGATCAGCTCCTCAATCAGATCGCACGGCCCTTGATGTCGGCGGCACGCATGCCCAGGCCCGTCGCGTAATCGGGATCTCAGAAGTCCCGATGTCCCAGAAGTTGGCCGGGGCAGGGCTGCGCCCCTGAGCCCGGCCTGATTGCGAATTAGGAGTGCGCCGAGGCTCCACGCTGCGGGCCGGCGCATCCGAGCGACGCCACTGACGTCGTCGAGCTATTCGCTAATTTGAAACACACCCGCCCACCACTTCTCATCCCTCCCCTCATCCGTCTTTCTCGCCTTCCTCTGGCGCCCCTGATGCGGTCCACCGCGAGCGCGATCTAGGCAGGTGCAATGGCACCCGTCGCCATGGGGTGTATGAAATTGCAGGCTGAACACAGCGTCCAGATTCCGTATCCTTCTGTGGTTGTTCGTGGACGTCGCCGAGCGGCGAAAGGCAGAGTACTCCATTACCGATATGGAATGGTGCGCGAGTTCAAGGAGGACGGGCTTATGCACGCTCACAGCGCCGCTCGTGGCCGCCTCGGCAATTTCAAAAAGGATTTGATCCGCCGCTTGGCGCACCCGCCTCCGCCCTGCGATCCTCGTTTTTGGTGCGAAGGTGCGATGAGGCTAGCGCGCTCCGAATCGTATTGATCACGACTTGCGAACGGCACGGCTTTTGCAGGAACGGCACGGCGTTGAGGTCGTCGGGAATGATGGTCGAGCAGGCGCCGGAAGCGAACGCGAGTGGAACTCCCTCGCAAGATAGCCGGCGTGCCAGCGCGAAGGTCGTATCGTCCTTGATGTTTACGTCGAGCAGGGCGAAATCGAACTTCCGCGACAACTCTTCCTCCGCTCCAGCTAGACTGGTAGCAATGACCACGTCCGCACCGATGCCGTCGGAAATTATCCCGCCAAGGCTCCAGGCGATCAGCGGGTCGTCCTCGACGATCAAAACCGCAGCCATTTGTTGCTCCCGGGCCGAGTCTATGGGGAGCAACTTCCCTAGGTGTAAGCGGTTCCGGCCTCAGAAAATGTTTGTTTGCGAACCCGGCTACCGCTGTTGCTTTTGTGCTACACGTGTTGCCAGCCGGGTCACATACGACCTGCTCGTGAGATGTCGAGGCTGTAGATGCTTTCTGCGCTTAGCGCGTCAGCCGGAAACACGCGGTTGGCTTCTAGGGCGCGCACTCCACTCGTGCTGCGGCAATTCGATGAGGCAGTAAACGCTGTTTTGAGCAACTTCGTACCGCGTCGTAGCGCCGAGCGCGAAAGGCAGCGCCACCTCGATCAACTCGCGTCCGTACCCGCGGCCAGGCTTAGCCGCAGGTCCCTGATAGCCGCTTTCGCGCCATTCCAGGGTCAAAGAGGCCGGATCGATTGACCAATTGATACTCAGGAGCCCATTCGCGCCTGCGAGCGCACCGTATTTGACGGCGTTGGTGGCGAGTTCGTGCAGCGCGAGCGTCAGCGTCTCCCCGACCTTCTCGTCGAGCGTCACGGCCGGGCCTTCGATACGAATGCGCCCGTCCGTTTCCGGTACATGCGCCATAATTTCCGATTGTACGAGTTCGTGAAGCTCTAGCTCGGGAGAGTTCTCGCGCGACACCAGCGTCTGCACGCGGGCCAAAGCAGCAATGCGACCGTCGAAGCGCTCAGAGAATTCCTCCAGGGACTGGCTTCGGGTCAGCGTCTGGTGAGCAATCGCGTTGACGACGCCTAGCAGATTTCGGGTGCGGTGGTGCAGCTCACGCACCAGGACCTGTTGGCGTTCGACGGCCCGGCGCAAGTCGTGCACGTCGGTAGAAGTGCCGAACCATTCGGCGTCGTGACTATTTTCGCCCTTGAGGCGAACGCCGCGCGTCTGGAACCAACGATACTTTCCGTCCGCCGCCCGGCGTGTGCGGTGCTCGACGTAGAGGGAACCGCTTCGCTCGGCTTCGTGCCAGGCTTCGAGGGTTGGTTGGCGATCGTCGGGATGGACGGCGTCGAGCCACCCGTGGCCGACACTCTGCTCCATCGATTGACCTGCAAAGATCCGCCATTGCGGACTGCCCCAGGTGCGTTCCCCGAGGGGGCGCGACCTCCAGACCAGCTGCGGGATGTTCTCGACAAGCGTCCGAAACCGCAGCTCGCTTTGTCGCAGCGCTTGCGCCGCTCGGCGCGCCTCAGTGCGATCACGAACAATCTTCACGAAACCAGGCAAGGCTCCGTCCTTAAGCGGCATGAGGACACCGCTGGCCCAAAAGCGGGAGCCGTCTTTGCGCACATGCCAGCGCTCATCCTCGGCACGGCCATCTTTGCGGGCCGCCTCGATTTCCAGCTCGGGAAGGTTCCGCTCGCGATCCTCGGGCGTGAAGATCACCGAACCACATTGCCCGATCATCTCCTCAAAGGTCCAGCCAAGGAGTGCTTCCGCACCCGTACTCCAGAAGACCACTGAACCCCGGGAATCCAGACTGATGATGGCGTAATCGATGGCACTGCACAGAAGCGCCTTGAAGAGTTCCGGTTCGGAAACTTGGGACATCAGGTAAACTCAAATCGGGCGCACAGCCCGAAAACCGTTATGGCGCAGGGTCGGTTCCTGATCAGAGACGAGAAAGTGCGTGCTGGAGGAGCTCCTGTCGGACAGCTTGCGCTGCGCCTCCGGAACGCTCCGGTCCAGGTTGCCCTTGATGGCCTGGTCGACGTTGCTGTGTACCAGGATTTGCATCGGGATCGTCTTGCCGATGTCGCCCTGATGCTTCAGCGCGTAATCGCGAATTTCGACATCTGCGTTCTGCGATAGCAACCCGGCAATTACGCGCGCATCGGCTCGCGAATTCGGATCGAGACCGAGGGCTTTCGCAATCGCATCCTGCGCGAGAACGCCGTAGTCGGCGATCATCAAGATCATTGCGCGCGCGCAGGCGGGGCGGATCGATGACGGCCGGATCGAGGAATACATTGGCCTTGATCGAGGTTTGCAGGAAGGCCGAGTAGCCCTTCACAAAAATGCTGCTGAACAGCACCGCCAGAAAGGCGAGGCCGATCGAAATGGCAATCCCATAAGCCTTGAAACGGCGCGCCGCTGCGTAGCGCCGGCGGATGCCTCGCTCCAGCGTCTCCCGGTCGAGGGGTCGCACTCGGGAGCTTCACGGGGTTGCGGAATGGCGTCCACGTCATTCGTACTGCTCCCGGTACTTGCGCACGATGTAGAGCGCGTAAATGTTGAGCACGAGGGTGAAGAGGAACAGACTTAGCCCAAGCGCGAATGCCACCAATGTTTGCGGCGAGTTGAACTCGAGGTCTCCCGTCAATTGGCTCACGATCTTGACGGTCATGGTGGTAACGGGCTCGAGCGGATTGACGGTCAAGTTCGCGGCAATGCCCGCGGCCAGCACGACGATCATCGTCTCGCCGACGGCACGGGAGGCCGCAAGAAGGACGGCGCCCACGATGCCCGGCAACGCCGCAGGCAAGATCACTTTCTTGATCGTCTCCGATTTAGTGCCGCCGAGTGCATAGGAACCGTCGCGCAGCGTCTGCGGCACGGAGTTGATGATGTCGTCGGACAGCGACGAGACAAACGGGATCAGCATCACGCCCATGATCATGCCTGCCGTCAGCACGCTCGTGGCGGAGACGTTGAGGCCCAACGAGCCGCTGGCACGGCGATCACCAGGGCCAAGATCGAGATATAGAGCGTGCCCCAGAGCAGCGGCAGCAAGCCAAACTGGCCTTCGGTACCGCCACCGCTACCCGCTGCAGAGAAGCGCGGATCCCAGACTGTCCCGAAGAAGCAGTTATTCAAAGGCACGAGTTGGAAGAAATGGATCGTCTCGAACAGCATCGACAGCACGATGCCAACCGTAGTCAGGACCGCGACCGAAGAAGCGACCGCAAGAGCTATGAGCATGACGCCCTCGACGCTATTGCGCGCGCGCAGGCTGGGGCGGATCTGAAACAGCCCACAAAAAACCCTAAGTGCGGCCTTGGCGTCCTCGATCTCGACGGGAGTGAGTGACCTCAACCCTTGCGCGACAGCGTCGATCGTCGAGAGCGCAAGCGACCGTGTCGATGGCTGTTCGTTGGCGACAGCGTGCGGCATGTTCTGTCCGCCATAGCCGCGCCCGAATGCCTGACGAGCGAAATAATTTCCGAGAGCGGGAAGCCGCAGGCAAGCCGCTCCAGTCGCCGGCGGAGGACTTCGGCGATGCCTTCTTCGTGATCGCCCGCAAGCGCCCGATACTGCGCGGGCGGAATGCCGAGTCCGAATAGCGATGCAGGGCGATTGATCATCCAACGCACGGCGCGGCGCTTCAACAAGGGCGCGAGGTCACGCTCGAACATTGCGCGCTGCTCCTCGATCGTCTGGGCCTGCATCAAGCGCGAAGGATCGACGCCATGCAGCCGCGCGATGGCGTGCGCCGCGGTAATGAAACGTCCGAGCAAACCGGTGCGATAGAAATTTCGCGTGAACACCTCGATGCGCCGGCGCCCGCGCCAATCCAGACTATTCCAGTAGGCGGCCGTTTCCCGGTCGAGATGCTGCACCAGCTTTGTATCGAACAGAACAACGTTGGACTTGCGATCTGCATCTCCGAACAGCTCGTAAAACTCTTGCTGGGTGAGATACTGCGCAGCTGCCAGCTTCAATCGGTTGAGCGCGATATGATTGGCATTGAGATCGACCGCGGCGATGTGCTCCGGAGACACAGTCGCGTAGCTCATCACGTTGCAACCGCCGGAGGCGATGGTGACGACGCGGGACGTCGAGGTCAACTGCAGTGCGTCGAGGTCGACGACCGGATCTTCCCAGATCTGCGGATAGACAAGCCCGGAGAAGGCGGCTGTGAACAGGCGCTCGACCAACCCCTCGGTCGAGAACAATGCGCTACGATTCCCGGCTGCGCCGACGAGGGCTGCGCTGGCCTGTCGGGTTGTCGGGGCGGCTTCAGTCACGCAAGATCTCCTTGGTTGACGGCTCGGGCACGGCCGCGAGTCGTTGAGTTGGCATTGGTCGGGCAGAAACCGCGCTCAGTCGCGCGCGCGCTGAGTGCGGCCTCGTGCGCAGTCGTCAGATTTGCCAGGAATTGTTCGGCCGCAATCGCCCAGCTGAAGTTGAGAGCGTAAGCGCGCGCCTTAGCGCGATCGAGAGACAGCGCGCGCATCGCGGCAGCCGCGAGGTTGTGATCTAGAAAGCCGGTCTCGCCGATGCGAACCAGATCGATGGGGCCGGTGACAGGAAACGCCGCGACGGGCACGCCGCTGGACATGGCCTCAAGTAGAACGAGACCGAAGGTGTCACTCTTGCTCGGGAAGACAAAAACATCGGCCGATGCATAGTGACGGCCCAGCTCGTCACCGAATTTCGCTCCGGTGAAAATAGCGTCTTGGTACTTGCGTTGGAGGGTCGCGAGATGGGGGCCGTCGCCCACCACCACTTTTTTCCCCGGAAGCTTGAGATCGAGAAAAGCCTCGATGTTCTTTTCGCGGGCAATTCGGCCCACGTAAAGAAACACAGGCCGATCGCTGCCGAACAAGCGATCGTCGCGCGGCCGAAACACTGCCGTATCCACCCCCCCGTCCACGGCAACAGATGCTGAAATCCCCGCAACCGCAGCTCATTGGCGAGCGACGGAGTCGCCACCATCGTGCCGCACGAAGAATTATGGAACCGCCGCGCCAGGATATAACCCCAGCTCACCGGCACCCCGGCATAAGCGGACACGTATTCAGGAAGCTTGGTGTGGTAGCTGGTCGTGAACGGACGTCCCTCGCGCCGGCAAACCCGGCGTGTCAGCCAGCCGATCGGTCCCTCTGTCGCGACGTGGATATAGTCGGGGGAGAGCTTCTTGATCCAACTCCGCAAGCGCGCGCTGTTCGGTATCGCCAGCCGGATCTCCGGATATCCGGGCAAGGCGCAGCTACGGAAGTTCGCGGGCGTCAGAAACGAGACACTGACGCCAAGACGGCTCAGCTCAGCGGACAACCGCTCGTACGTTTTAACAACACCGTTGACCTGCGGCGCAGCGGCGTCCGCTGTCTCGTGAATGGCATCGCTCACGATCTCGATGCCGCCGAAATTGGTGCCGCAGTACTCTCGCAGCGCCTCGTCATGGTTGCCGGGAACGAAGACGATCCGGGCACCCTTGCGAACCTGACGCAACAGTTTCTGCAGGACATCGTTGTGCGACTGCAGCCAGATCGGTCCGCGCCGGATCCGCCAGAAGTCTATGATGTCGCCGACAAGGTAGATGGTGTCGGCATCATGCTCCCGCAGAAAGTCAAGAAGCTCGTTGGCCTGGCAGGCCCGCGTTCCGAGGTGCACGTCCGAGATAAAGAGTGCTCTGTGACGCCGGCGCTTACCGCTCAGATCGTTCCTCATGGATCGACTCCCCGCTACCTGTCGATCGCGGAGATTGGCCAAACTTCCATTGCAGACGTGTGACAAGACCGCGGCTAATCCACCAACCATCCACTTGGTGAAACTGGATGAGGCCGGGTCAGTGCTGCGCCACTGGTTAGCGAGGACGGGCTACCGTGGCGGCAATTACTGTTGCAGCACCTTCATCACGGCCGCGTAGCAGCACGCTGAGCCGATCAGTACGAACCCGTGCCAGATGGCATTATGAAACCGAAGGCTTCTCCAAAAGAAAAAGCCGACTCCAATCGTGTACAAAATCCCGCCGGCACCCAGTAGCGCTAGCATCTCGGACGATATGGCCTTTGCAAGTGAATTGATAAAAGCTATGCCGGCCCAACCCTCGATCAAATAGAGAGCGTATGACGCCGTAACGAAGCGGTGCGGAATAAGCAACTTATTGACCACCCCGAATGCGGCAATGCACCAGACGATCCAAAGCAACGCAAAACCATTATGATCGCTCATTTTGCCCAATACGATAGGGGTATACGTTGCAGCAATAAGAAGGTAAATTGCTGCGTGGTCAAAACGGCGCATGAGCCTTTTCAAATTTGGTGCGCTGGCAATGTGGTAAGCCGCAGAAAAGCTAAACATCGCAACTAGGCCGAATGCGTATACATAAACGGCGATTGGATGCACCGATGACGACCGCAGGGCAATCTGCAGCAACACGGCGCACCCTACGATGCTGCCCGACACCCCAATCGCATGAATGCCAAAGTCGACTAGGCGCTCATCTCGGCCGTATTGGGGAAATTCCTGAGCCTGAGCGACTCTCGCCGCAGAGTTTGCGGACCTTTGCCTCAATGTTCCCCCGTAGTCGATGCGTTCGCTATGCATTCCTGGATACCGCAAAAGCTGACTTCCGCCGAAATGACTGCTGACTTACCCACGCGAAGCTGTGCTGACAGATCGAGCGCCACTAGATCCGTGGCATGCCTTGCATGAGCTTACCCAAAGCAACGTCCGAGAACGCATTTGCACCCCTCGAAGTTCCCTGCCGACATCGGACCGCTTTCCTAAATCAGTGCTGCTAGTCTTTTAAGCCGCAGTCAGCCTGCCCACATCGTATCTAAGGACAACGCGCGAAGCGCTGCGCCGTCGTGGCAGCATTGTCGAGGAGAGCCACATGGTCAGGAATAAGTTTGCGATTGCGCTGGGTGGCGGTGCTGCGCGCGGCTGGGCGCACATCGGCGTCATGCGCGCGCTGGAGGAAGCCGGACTTCGTCCCAGTATCGTTGTGGGCACCTCGATCGGGGCCATCGTGGGAGGCCACTACTCAGCCGGGCGACTTGACGAGCTCGAATCGTTTGCCCGGTCCCTAACGCGGCGCGCGGTCTTCGGCTACCTCGATCTCAGCGTCTCCGGATCCGGACTAATCGCCGGGCAGCGCCTGTTTGACCGAATCTTGGCGAGATCATGACCGAACCGATTGTTCTTGCAGCCGGGAGCGCGCGCGTCGTGTTCAGCGCATTCTGTTTTTTGGCAGCGGTCTGGCGGGAACTCTTTCCTGGGGCTCCGCCGCCTCGGCCCGACGTCCGCCAAATACCCCGCTGCTGCTGATCGCGATGAACGGGTTCCTGGTCCTCGTCTCAGTCGCGGCGCTGGCGGGCATCTGGATCGGCCGCACACCGGGTCACTGACCATATAAGCCGCCATTGCGGTCGAAGCGCGGGCGACGAAAAGAGAAAGGCCCCCGCCGGGGGAGCGGAGGCCTCTGGGAGAGGAGGGGGTGTGACGCATACGCCTGCGCCCTTCGACCGATTTGAGGCCGTTGGCTGAAGGACTGTTCATTTAGGACCGAACCTGCGCTGCCGCTCTTGTCCTATCGGCCGCCAGGCTTCCGTCTTCACTTTCACCCAGCCGCAACGCGAGCCGGACCGATACGGCTGGTCGGCTCGCTTACAGACGATGCCCTCGAGCCTTGCTGGCGGAGCCAAAGTGCGCTCGACACTGCCAAAATCGAACAGATGTCGGTCTCAAGGGCACGGTAGAACGTGTTCAAGATCAGCAAGCCGCGCACCGACGTGAAGATCGCTGTCGACGGCTGGACGATGTAGCTTCGGCAGATAATCGAACTCAACAGTGCGCCGCCAACACCCGACGCCCTGCGGGGCCGAGAAGGCGCTGGCGGAGAAGGGGAGCGAGTTGGGGAACCAGGCTCTTTCCTGGCAATTGAAAGATCACGATGCAAAAGGATCGAAATCTAAACTTAAGGGAGGCACTGCATGCGTGCGTACATTAAGCAATCCATAGCCGCAGGGCTTGCCTCGATTTACATCTTAGGGTCCGCCGTCGCGGCAGAAATGACAGGTGCGGAAATTCAATCCTTAATCTCTGGCAAGACCGGCTATGTTCAGACCGGGGCTACGTCGGTAACAGGTACGGTCGGGGAAGGCGTTATCTACTGGGCTGCGGATGGCAGCGATCTCTACAAAACGCCGCAGGGGCCTATTTGGCATGGCACTTGGTCCATAAAGGGCAACCTTTACTGCAGCGCGTATGCAGAGGGTCAAGCGCGCCCCTGCATGAAGGTCGAAAAGCAAGGCGACACCGTCAGTTTCATCGATAGTGAATCGGGAAAGCTCCGTCTTACGATCGTGAAAACCGCTCCGGGTAATGCCGAGAACTTGAAATAATGAAAGCATTCCAGCCCGGTCCTTGTCACTTCCGGTCAGTATGACCCGTCACGGATGGTGCATTCACTCACGCCGTATCCCCGCGGGTTTCGCGGAAGGAGGGCGCGAGCGTTCTCACGGATGCTCAGACCGCGTTCAAGAAAATCTTGCTGGGATGGCAAGCTTGCAGCCGGAGAAGACCGGCAAATATCCCGTCGATCTGGATGTGCGGACGGCGCAACTTATCACCGCGCTGGCGCACGTCTAGCGCCGAGCGTATTGCATCGGCGGTCGGGCAGGTCGAGGATAGCGCTGACCGTCGGTATAAGTGCAATAATGATGAGTTTGCAACCCTTCAGTCGGCGTCTATGAGCTGCAAATCGGACTGCAAGTATCAGGAATGGGCGGGAACTATGTTTCTGGCAGGGGACGCTATGCGCGAACTGCTGGCCGACCGTGCCGAGACCTGGCCGGGTGCCTTGAAGATTTCGAACCGAGGAAGCCGCGCTGGCCCGCATCGCAGATGTCATCGACGCCTATGACCGTGTACGAGAGGGCTCGGGCCGGGCGGAACCGGCAAAAAACCGACTGCGTTGACCCCGACACACGAACCAAAGAGAGGTAACGATGGTCGGAAAGATCAGTTTGTTAGCCGCGCTGGCCGTGATGGGCAGCGTTGGCTTCGCGAACGCGCAAACGCCTTCGCCAGCACCGTCGGGCGATAGTGTAACAGCTCAGACTACACCTGCCCCCTCAAGCCAGCCCCCCGACACGAAGTCGACGGGTGAGCCAAAGGACAAGTCAGGTGCGGGCGGGACACCCAAGACTGGAAACTGATGGGGTGGACGGCGCCCGCTCTCCCGGCCATCGTCGTCGTCTGCGCTGGCCGCGGCGCACGCCATCGATTTGCTGGCGGCGACGACGTTGGTATTGGGCGCCAACTTCGGCGGCCTGCCGCAGCAGCTACTGGCCTTCACGGTCAACCTGGAACATGTCGGTGACATCATCGACAGGAGCCTGCGGGCATTGGCCGCCAAGAAGATCAAGTACCAGCTCACGTTCTCTCCCGAGGGCCAAGCCGAGATCGTCGACATGCATCGCCACGTGCTTGCGCAGCTACGCCTGGCTGCCAGCGTGCTCATGACGAGCGATCCCCGCATGGCGCGCTCGCTGGTCGTGGAGAAGTTGGCGATCGAGACCTGGAAGACACCGCTGCCCGCAATCATTTCAAGCGGCTGCGGGATGGCAAGACGTTGAGCATCGAGACAAGCGCCCTGCACCTCGATGTCGTCCCGGACTTGAAGCGGATCACCGCTCACTTGGCGTCGGTCGCCTATCCGTGCTGGAGCCGCTCGGTGAGCTGCGGCGCAGCCGCCTCGGCGATGACTGATGCACATCATCGTAGACGGCCTTTCGCAGTGTGCACCTGCACCGTTGACACGTTGTCATGGGATTGCGGCGCATGGTCTGGCTTTTGATCGCTGTGATTGCCGTCTTGGCGGGTGTGGTTGGCGGCATTGCGGGGTTCGGCTCCTCGGTCCTGCTGCTGCCGCTGCTCACCTACACGCTCGGCGCCAAGTCGGCGGTGCCGGTGATGGCCGTCGCCTCGCTGATCGGCAACATCTCGCGGGTTGCCGTCTGGTGGCGGGAGGTCGATTGGCGAGCCGTCGCCGCCTATTCGGCAACTGCCGTCCCGTCGGCCGCGGTCGGTGCGCGGACCCTCGTCGCGCTCGACGCCAAGATCGTCGAGTTGGCGCTTGGGGCTTTCCTTATTGGCGTCGTGCCATTCCGGCGTGCAACTGCGGCGCACGGCATCCGCGTTAGCAGGTTTGGCCTCGCCGTTGGAGGTGCGGTGCTCGGCTTCCTGACCGGCATCGTCGCCTCAACGGGGCCGGTCAATGCGCCGCTATTCCTCGGATACGGGCTCGTCAAAGGGCCCTACATCTCCACCGAGGCCGCCAGCTCGGCATTCGTCTATTTGACCAAGTCTGGACTGTTCACTGTGCTCGGCGCGTTGCCGCAACGATTGGCATTGATCGGCCTCGCGGTCGGCGCATCCCTGTTCGTCGGGGCGCTGATCTCGAAGCGCCTCGTTGAGCTCATCGCTCCCGAAGTGTTCCGCAGCTTGCTGGACGGAGTGTTGGTCGCTGTCGGGCTCTGGATGCTCCTAGCCGCACTTGCCTAAAGTTTTTTGCGGAGCATGGCCGGCGCAAAGCGTGAGAGGGCTGCGACCGCCAGCGGCGCGCACCGTATCGCTAAATTCTCGCGGATCGCGACGCAAAAAAAGACGGAACAGGAGCGCGAGCTCCCGTTCCATTGTTGACGACTCGAGCCCAACAACGCCAGACGATACGCGGGCCCCAGTCGAGGCGGAGTTGCGACGTTTGGCCAGCGACGCGGAACTGATCCAACCAGACGTCGATGTAGGCACAACGCCGATGAGCGGTATTTCATCCAGGTGCTCGCACCGGCGCTGTGGATAATGGCCTGAGGGTGGCAAGCGAAAAGCTGGCCGGTCCCCTTCGAGCTGACCGATAAGACGCGCATGACGATCGACGAATACCTGTGACTAAAACCGATACCCTTGCCGCCGCGAGCGATCGAGGCGCCGATCGTCTGAACCCGAGTTTCGAGATTGCAGGCTCGACTTTCGAACGAAGTCGCCAAATCCACAAGGCGCGCAAATTTGTTTTGTTGCCTAGTGCCGATTGCCTGTGGCAAGGCAATCGTTAATTTCTTAAAATTTATGGTCGGGGCAGCGGGATTTGAACTCGCGACCCCCTGCTCCCAAATTATGTGGGCTGGCTTTGGGGGCCTGCGCATACGTGCTCGTTGGTTCGCCAATTCTCTGAAACGAGGGTAAAAAAACCTGTTCATGGCTTGGCGGCCCAACGCATACCAGTTCGGTTCCGGGAGCTACCTATTTGCTACATCCGGCCCGTGCCTTTAACCGGCTCGGGCTTGGTTGCCCGCGCATCCTGCCGAAAACAAATCTGCGATCAGGAATAGATGAAGTTCGTTCTCCAAACTTGGAGATACAATATCGACGTTAGACTACTAGAATTAATACATTGAACTTCCCGCTTTCGACTTGAATACCTTCTTACACATTTCTTTCCGTTCACCCTTGATTTCGGCCAGAGAGGCCCCCTATTCTTGGCCATGGACGGCAGCGCTACCCGCACCAAAGCCGCAGTCCAATCGAACTAGGTGCTTCACGGAGTTGGCCAATAAATATGACGATGAAGAAGATCACGGGCCTTCGCAGGCGATTACCCCGCAGGATCGGGACGCTTCGCCGAGCATCGACCGGCTGATTGACCTGAAGGCTCTCCTGAAATTGGTGCCTTACTCCGTCCTACATCGCTCGCCTGGAGAAGAAGGGGCTGTTTCCGAAGCGGATTCGCATCGGAGCCAACCGCGTTGGTTGGTCGGAGCAAGCTGTTCAGCAATGGATCAACGACAAGAAGGCTCGATCAGCTGCCATGATTTCCAGTGCAGCGACGGCGTTGCTTGGTCAGGACAAGCTGTTCAGCAACGGATCGCAGATAAGAAAGCGCGCTCAGCGGCCAATAAGTGAGGACGACGAAGTAATGGCAAACATCAAATTGACCGATCTCGTCGTGCGAAATCTGCGGTCCGAGACACGCCAATATGAGGTATTCGACAGCAAGCAACGAGGTCTCAGCGCGCGGGTTTCCAAGACTGGGGCCGTGACTTTCTGCTTCCTCTACCGATGGAAAGGGCTAGCCGCCGCCTTACGCTCGGCCGATACCCTGATCTATCCCTCGCCGAGGGGCGGAGGCTCGCCAAGCAAGCCGCCAGCCAAGCGGCAAACGGCGGTGATCCCCAAGCTGAAAAGCTCCGGGACCGACGGGAGCCCGTCAACAACTTGTTCGGAGAGTGCGCGGCCGAGTTCATTGAGAAGCACGCGAAACGCCACACGCGAAGCTGGAAGGAGACCCAGCGGATACTGCAAAAAGAGTTCGTCCGCGTTTGGCACAACCTTCCTCTACGAGAAATCACGCGGCGTATGATCCACGCGCGGCTAGAGGAGATCATCCGATGCAGTGGCCCAAGCGCGGCGAACACGGGCTTGCGGTGCTGCGCAACTTCCTGAACTGGTGCATCCGGCGGGGTTATCTTGATACTTCACCGTGCGCCAGTTGAACCGCCAGGCGAAAACAGTTGCCCGTGATCGGGTGCTCTCAGACGACGAACTGGCAGGTCCTCGTAGCCGCCGAAAAGCTAGGGTATCCTTTTGGACCCCACGTCCTAATGCAAGCTGCGACCGGACAACGGCGGTCCGAGGTAAGCGGAATGCGTTGGACTGATGTTGATCTCGAACGGCGGACTTGAAGCAATCCCGGAACAAAGCGAACAGGACTTACATCGTCCATCTCAACGACGTGGCCGTTCAGACCCTCAAGTCGCTACCTCGCCTGCACGCCGAATATGTCTTCCCAGCACGCGGACGCGATAGGCCCCTGTCCGGCTATAGCAAGTGGAAACGCAAGCTTGACGACGTCAGTGGGGCCAGGGGTTGGACGCTACACGATCTCCGGCGGACGGCGACCGGATGGCGGGATTTAACGTGCCACTTCATATCATCGAACTCGTTCTGAATCATAGCAGTAGCCAGCTGAGCGGCATCGCCGGCGTCGACAATCGGCACCAGTATCTCGATGAAAGACGGAAGGCGCTTGAACAGTGGGGTTGTCATCTTGAGCGACTGGTCCCACCGATCAACAGCATCACTTGCCTCGACGCGGCAGGCGGTCGAAAAGCGAGCGGATGACCTGCTGATCCCTTTGGTGGAAACAGTGGAAATTTCCGGGCAAGAAAAGACTGACGGATAAAGCCGAGGCGGCTAATTTGTAGCGCCTCGGAGCTTCGTCTAATTCCAAGAAGCTGCTCTGGAAGGACCAGTAGAATCTTCTTTTCTTGTGAGTTTGCATCGGCTTAGTCCCCAAGGGTCGCAAGAAATTTCGATATATAAATAGCATATCTGGGCGGGGCCATTCACAAAGCCCGCCAAGCAAAAAGCACCGTGCTTTTTCGGGTCGCAATTGTCCAAGCCAGCGCGGCAGTCTGTTTCAAAGGCAATAAAAATTAAGGAGTTTTCCATGAGCGAGATTCATAAATATTTCGATATAACTCATTTCGTCGCAGCACCCTGTTCGACGGGCAAGACCTATGCCGCCTGCCAATACATTTCGGAGAACCAGCACGACACTAATCATATTTATATCTGCCCGTCGCTCGACCTGCTCAAGCAAACAGCTGCGACCCTGCGCGGCGTCGGCGTCACACCTACAGTCATCACGTCGAGACCCACCCAGGTCACGTGAAACGGGCAATGATCGAGGTCATGCAGGCCGCCGATGAAATGGGAACCGTGCTTCTTGGAACGTGGCAAGCCTTTGTGGATTTGCCCCGCTTCCCCCGTCGCAGCAACTGGCAGGTGATCATCGACGAGGTTCCGCAGCTGACCGGCACCACGCCTTCAACCTGCCGCGCAATCCCCGCTTTATCAAAGAATACGTGGTGATGGAAGGTGCGAGGGATGACCAGAAACTCGCTCGGTTGATTCCACGCGACGCCAAGAAACTGGAGGCGCTTTTCGAGGCTGAGTTGGACGATATCGATGAGATGTTCCCGAATTCTGCCGCGACCTTCTTTGCGGCAACAAGCAGATGTTTGTGGATGTTTCTTCCTGGCGTCGTGTGGTCGAAGGTGAGAAGGCCGACGCGGAGAGAGGACCGCGTAAATCCGACAAGCACCGGTTGCATTTTCTGTCGATGCTAAGGCCACACCTCTTTTGGGACGCCATCCTGCTCGGGGCGAACATCAAGGATAGCCTGCTTTACCGCTGGCTTGGTGACCACGGCTTCCCGGTTCGATGGGGATTTCCAGCCGATTGCCGAGAACCTGCGCAAAATGCCGGACCTCGGAGACCGGCTGCGTATCTCCTATCTGATCCCCGGCAGAAACCCCACGAAGACTCTTACGGTAAGGCCGCCTCGGGCACGTTGCTGATCGACCAGATGGACCGCGTGGTCGCCGAGACATTTGCGGGCGAGCCATTCCTCTACGTTGCCAACAATGATCGGAAGTCGGCCCAACTGGATGATTCCTGAATGTGCGAAAGAATCCGGTCATCTCGCACGGCCTCAATAGCTATGCGGACTATCACAATATCTACATCTCGGCGGCGTTGAACCGCGAACCCCGGCATTTCGCGATGCTGGCGGAGTTGGGGCTGGATGCAGATGTCGTTCATCGCGCCAGCGCCCATGAAACCTACTGCCAGGGCGCTTTTCGGACTTCACTGCGCATTCCCGAGAGCACGGAGAAGGTCCACGTCATTGTCGCGGATGAACCCTCGGCCCGGAGATTGGCGGAACTGGGGGGCACGAAGGAGGTGGGGCAGATCGGGGCCCTTCTGGCTCCGCCACGAAGCCCTTTGTCCGACAACCAGCGTCGAGCGAGATGCAGGCGAACAAAGAGCTTGAGGCACTTTACGCACCAAAAATGATACGCTCTCGTTATGTAAAGGGGCTCCGATCGATTCCGGTGCTTTTCTAGAGCCCGAGGGAACTGGAGGACTTGATGGACCCATGGGACAAGCCCATACGGTGCGGAGCCGAGCTCGGGCCTTCAGGTTCGATTTCAGTCAATCACACGAGCTGACGGATCGATGTCCGCCAGCAGCTATCAGAGGGGGCAATATCTAATAGCTTCGTGACCTTACACCGGAACCGCAAAGCCTTCGCTCGTGAAGAATTTCGAGTGTCGGGCAGATTTCCATCCTTGACTTCGTGGCTTTCCTGAAGAAACAAGCGGCTGCATGTCGGGACAACAAAAAAACGATCTAACCCTGTTCAATGCGGCGACTTTTAATCCACCTAGAGAAAAGGGTTATCGTCGGCAGGAGCACTTCAAGCAATCTCATCGTTCCTGGTCCTCGATTTCGATAACGGCAAGATTTCGCCGGAGCGGTTCGTTGAAATCTTTTGGTCCGTGCCCCGCGAGGCCAGAAGCGCAGCTTTGTGATTACCAACTCGTTCAGCCGTAGCCCGACGGAGCCGAACCGGTTCCACGTCATCATGTTCTACAAGCGGCCCGCGACCAGCATTGACCAGCACAAGGCCATCGTCGCCGACGTGATTGGTCGGCTGGAGGCCAACGGCTTCCGAACGGCTGTCACGGGCCCGATCACAATTGTAAGTAGAAGGGTCCACTCATTTTACCTACCCGCGACGAACCGCAAGCGTCCGGAGTGGGCATTCTTCAACCGCTACGGCATAAAGACGCGTGAGCTAGAGCGTTGTGCCATTGATCCCGCCGACTACCACGATAGCGCTCGCCCCTGCTGTTGCCCCCAGATTGGCGGCCAACTCCAATGACTTATCGCCAGTGACGCGGGAGGAGATAGACGCCGCAACCCAAGAGTTGAGATCGCTGACGAAGGACCGACACCGTCCCGTATTCATGACGGCAAAAGCCTTGGCCGAGTTGGGGCTTTCGCCAGATGAGGTTCGGGCAGAACTGATGAGCATTGTCGGTCGCGAACAGAGAATGCGGAAGAAAGTGGCCGAAGCGCTGCTGTCATGGGAACGGCCAAGCTATCGCTGGGTGTGGCGGCGAAGATTGCATCAAGCCGCGTGATCGGGTGAAAAGGGGAACGGGAGCGTTTTCGTGTCCCCGCTGACCGTCGACCAATAGACTTTGATCTGGATCATAGCCTCCCTGCAGGCTTCCAGCATTCTCCTATGCTTGATTTCTGCGCCTTGGCGAGCTTCAGAGCGCGCCAGAAACAAGGAATGTTCAACCCCAGTAGGTATCGTGGACATCCGAGGCCTGACGATCCTGCTCAGTGATGACAACTGGATCGTGGGGCACAGACTTCACGCAGCCCTGGACCAGTTGGGAGCGTTGGTTTCCGCACCTGTCCCGACTGTCGGGGAGGCCAGGGCGCTCCTAAAAAACGTGGCCTTCGACGTGGCCATCGTGGAGCTGAACTTAGGTGGCCAGAAGGCAGGCCCACTGATAGATGACCTGCTGGACCGTAACATCCCAGTCGTCGTCCTCTCAGGCGGCGAGGTGCCGCTGTCGATTGCCCGGAAGGTTTTTGCCGTTCTACCTAAGCCCTGCCGCCTCGATGGCTTATTGGCGGTGCTGGGGACCATCAAGCCGCAGGAATTCCCGACCTGAAGCGCTCAAGAACGTTCTGGGCGAGATAAGCTTCTCCATTGGTAGACGCTCGGTCACGCAAGAACAGGCTGGGGCTCTGTTCAAGGTCGAGCCCGGCGAGCTAGCAACGAAACTGACGCCCGTCGCCCAAATTCAATGAGCCCGCCGCAGTGAAATTGCGTTGCTTTCAGCTACCTAGCCTATGCCCTCGATTATTTTGCCTGTCCCGTCGCAGCGCTCGCACGGCTCTTCTGTCGGCTTGCCGGTTTTTTTGTCCACCTGTTTGCCAGTTCCATGGCATTCCGGACAGACATCCTCTCCCGTCCCAATAGTGCCGGGTTCCGGGTCGTCGTCGGGTGTATGATGCCGGGTTGGGCTTTTACCACTCATCTCTTAAATCTCCTTGGACTGGATGCTTCACAGTGGACGGGACCAGACTGATCCAACCCCGGAGGCAAAGCCCTGATGCACATCAAACTTGGCATGGTCTGTTCGGCTTCGATTCCGGTATGATGCGGGTGGCCGGTCGGAAGTCACGACGCAGAGTTAGGATACGCGGTTCGGTTTGAGACGAGCACGACTAGTCTCCAAAGCCAAGTCGGCGTCCAGCCTTGCTGCACACGGCTCTAGGGAAGGCGCCCTTGACTTCCAAAATGAACGCGAGCGCTGCATGTCAGAACTCAGAGAATATACAGCTTGGGATGCGCAAACGCGGTGGTTCCACTGGATCAATGCGCTCGCAATCGTTGGTCTCGTTGCAACCGGGCTCGTGATCTTGAACGACACCGCGCTCGGGCTGTCCGGGTCGGGCAAAGTCCTGATGAAAAGCGTCCATGCGGTGTTCGGCTACGTAATGGCGGCCAATCTCTTATGGCGCTTCGTATGGGCGTTCTTCGGCAATCGCTACGCACGCTGGCGGGCCGTGGTGCCCGCAGGCCCAGGGTATCTGACTGCCCTGCGAGCCTATGTATCCTCATTCCTCGCTGGGGAGCCGGAGCAATACGTTGGACACAACCCGGTGGCCCGCATCGGAGTCAGTCTGTTGTTCCTGTTGCTGCTGGTTCAGACCATTACTGGCCTCGTGATTGCCGGAACCGACCTGTTCTGGCCGCCCTTCGGACGCTCAATAGCAGCCTGGGTCGCCGCGCCGGGGGTCGATCCTGGCACCTTACGTCCCGGTGTTCCGGAACTGCTGAACAAGAGCTTCATATGACGCGATGCGGGCGTTTCGACGGCCTTATGTCCAGGTGCACGAATGGACCTTCTACGCGCTCCTCATGGTGATTGTGCTCCACGTCGCCGCCGTGGTTATTACCGAGGTGCGCGAAGGCGGCAGCATCATTTCGGCGATGTTCACAGGGCGTAAAATCCTCTCAAAAAGGCCGCCAGACATCTGATCCTGCTTATCTCGTCATCGGGGACAAGCCCCAGCCTATACGAGTTGCATCCTAAGGCGCACCCTCCTCGAACCCTAGCGGGACTGAACTCCCACTTCTAACCACGTAAGGATGCCGATGCCGTCACATCATGCAGGCGACATCGGCGAGTAAGGTGTCGGCTTTTTTCTTCTGCTCCGCGCTGAGGGCACCATAAAGCGCTTCCAGCGGGAGTTTGAACTCGCGCACCGAGTTCAGATGTAGCTCCAATGCCGCTAGACGCGCATCGAGGCGCTCGACCGGGGACTTGGCGTCCATCATGCTTTTCATAGCTTTTGCGTCTCCTCCACCCCAACCTTGGCCTTGAGTTGTGCAACCACAAAGCCCTCCCAAACGGATTTCTGGGCGTCGGTGATACCAAGCTCGGCTCTTGATGGCGTCGGCGGTCTTGGGCGTGCCCCCATCATGGGGCAATTGGCCATCATGCCGTCGCCCATCATCCCCGCATCTTTCGGGCTGGTCTTGGGCGGCGGCAAGCGATGCGCCTCCCAGAACGAGGGCGGCCCAAATGGCAGCGCGTAACGGCGTCATAGTTCTCTCCCGGTGTTTGCAAACGATGCTGCGGGTCGTCGGACTCGCTGGAGTGCAGAGCCGGGTGGATGCGAATGCACCCTTATCACTTAAAATATCGATGCGGCGGTATTGGACTTCAACCTTCGAAGAGGCGGTTTGGCGGGCGGCCTTTCGTGCCGCACGTGATAATCATCACCGAGCTGCGACACGCCTGGCTCAAATTCGTCGGCGAGGCATCAGATGGATTCGAGCGAGCAGGAGCCAATGGTCCGGAACAGATGTAGTTTTCTAGCGGGAGATCGTGCAGACGGATGTGAGCAAATCCTGTCGCGTTCCGCGAGTGCTTGTGACCGCCCGCGACCGGCACGTCGTCAGGGTAGCTAAAATGATTGTGGCCGATTGTGAAGCATCGAAACAGACCGCCCATTCGCTCTTGCGGTTGGCCGCCCAGCGCAAAAAGAACCTAGACGGTGAACGACTTAGCGCCGTTGCGGGTCGGTTCAGGATGGCATACGCCTCATTGCACTACGCATTTGCGAAATTACAGACAACTACGCTAAATCCTTGATGCCACCACAGCCGGGGGCTGTGTCTCAGTTGAGCTGTGATCCCATCGGCACGCCGCCTCCCCTGGCAGTCCCAGGCTCCATTTCGCGACGAAAAAAGGCACTCAAGTCGGGGCTGCTCTTGGCAATTGATGCTCTCTCGAAAGGGCTAAGCTTGTTCCAAAGCCGGTGAAGCACCTCAATGCGGGTGAGTTCGTCGTGAAGTTTTTTTTCCGCTATTTTACGCATTGCAACACCATTCCTTGGACTTTGTTTTGAGGCTGAGGCGTGCCGATCCCACGGCCTCGTAAAAATTCGATGACCGACTTTTGGGTGGTCTTCTCAGACGCCAGCGCGACCCATCAATGTAAGGTCCGGCCCGTTACGCTGATGCCTTTTGAGGTCGCATACCAAGTGCCGTTGGCGAAGACGGCCAGTCCCCGCCGACATAAACGCCAAGCGATCATGTCGGGATAAGGCGGAACACAGGAAAGCGGCTTCATCGCCAGCAACTCCAGCATCGCCATTTCATTGTCGTTCAAGGCGAACATCTCAGGCCCTGCGAATTCAAGACGACGACTGCCCTGGCGTCTTCGATGAAGCTGGCAAGTCGGGAACATCAACATCGCCAGTTTCACAACCCCGCTTCGTCGAATTGTTCCGGTCGTTCTTGTTCCTATCCGTAACCTTCGACGTTGACAGCTTAACGATTACTGAATGGGAAAGAGCCCGCAGGCGCGCAGGGCTCAGCTAACGTAAATTATCAGGAGGTCAGACGGGCCGAACCCTTAGCGGGTTGGCTCAGCAGCAGCGGCTGTAGGACCGCCCAGCTTCAGCGGCGTATATTCAACCGGCACTTCGCGCCGACATGCGCCCAATCCGATAGACGCCACAAGCAGCGCCATAACGATCCCCGTTCTCATTGTCCCTCCCGTCAAATGCATCAGGAATTAGAGAAGGGTAGCAAGGCTTGAGGGGGCGAGACAGGAGATATTGAGCGCCAGGGAGCGAAGTTTCGTGGGTCGATGCAAGGTTGCAACAGCACCTTAACGGTGCCACTCACAGCCAAGTCGCCGAAGAGGGACTGATGGGCGCAGGCGCTACCACCATTTGTCGCGTTGAGGCCATCCGAGCGGGTAACATTCGCAATCTTTACAAATGCCTGATCTAAATCAATTCCTCTCCGCCGTGTTTGGATGAGAGTTCGTTTGTCGGACCGCCGCATCGTGGTTTGCCAACAACTCCCCCGTGTCCCCTAAGCTGTTGGCGCTAGGAACTCCGGCGGCAGTCCAACATTCGCTCATGACCCATCTTGGCTGGCACGCTAAGGTGCCAGCCCTTTTTGGGGGGAGCGCCGCGAACGCTGCTTGTATGCTTTGGGGAGGCCACGAACAGGATTGAGGGCCGGATTGGGGCGACTTGCCGGAGGCGGCGAGAGCCCCTTTTCGTATCTCCTTCCTCTCAAGGTCGCGGCGTCGAGCGGCGATGCTGCGCGACGGCCATCACCTCTTTCGGACCGCACCAGCCCGTAACTGCGGGTTGTTGAATATGAAGAAAGTGGCGCTCAACAGTGGCCAGCGCCACCACCATGGCTACTTCAGCGCCTGCCTTCGCCATCTCACACGAACCGGCAGCAGGATTACCCCGCTCAATCGGCGAGCGGGCAAGAAAGCAAGGAAAGTGCGAGAACGCGCCAAATAGGCCGGAGACTTGCCTCAATCGCCGTCACGGTTCAGTGTATCGAAATATTGCCGCGACCCCGCTGGCGATGTGAGCGGCACCTGCGACGCGCGAATCGAATTGTCGTCGGCTCGCACCGGCGCGGGTGAAAAAACAATAATTGCAGTGGTGGTTGACAGTGCCAAAAAAGCAGCGAGATATTTCTTCATGATACTCCTCCTTGGTGAATAAACAAAAAACGGTCATGCCGCGCGCCTCCGCCGGGAGATGCGCCGCTATTCGGTTTTTCGGTTTTTGCTTTTCTACAACCCATCCCCGTTCGGATTGTAGATCAGGACATTGGGAACAGTGCTCGGGGTCTTGCCGCGCGCCACTACGAGCGCCGAAGGGAATAAAACCACAGCCAAAATAGCTGCCACGAGGAGAGGTTTCATGCGTCACCTCCGTTTAGCCTCGTAGTCGGTCGAGCGCGCCTAAATCGGGCACAGGGGGATCGCCTACACCTTTAATATCTAACTCAAATTAATCGGCGTCAACAAAAGTTTAGAAATTAGGTCAGGTATGTCACGGTTGAAATCGGAGTGGCCAAAGCAAGATAGCACTACTGAATTATAGGGCATGCCTGACCCAGTTGCGTCTGCTCTCTATGGCTTGGGCGCGACAGGTGGTTTTTCCCAAGGCTGCCGCGCTCGCCGCACAGGGCTGCGGTCAGCTTCGGCGCGCTGGCCGCCAAGCCGCAGCAAGCTAAATCAGGACTTGGTAACTCGGAATAACCGTCCAATGTCTTCGCCATTTAGCTAATTTGATGTCCCAGCGCACGCCCTGCATTCAATTTCGCGCCCATCATTTCCTTGCCTAAGGAAAAACCGATTATACAACAATACATTCGAGACGGCCTGCCCGCTTTTAACGATGCAATCGAGCGCATGGGCGGGAAAAAAACCACGGCAGCATCACAGCCGTGGCAAGTCTGCATCAGGAAAAGAGAAGCATAGGAAGAAAGCCCATAATAAACCTGCCTCGCTGCGCCGCAAGCTAGAAGGTATTTCGGAGGTGATCAATTAGTAGCGCTGTTAGTTACCGTAAGGGCCGCGCAGCCACGCTGAGGCTCGGCATCGCCGCTGTTGCCGTTCATCAGCCCGCTTGCATTCACGCCAGTGTGGATTACAGCAATACTACTGCGCAGAGTCGGACGCAGGCTGCTTAACAACGGTGCACCTACGCAGGTGCGAAGGCAATATGCCCCGGCGACGATTGGGGTCAGCCGCCGGGGCACGCCGATCGCCGGGGACAGAAGCCACGGCGGCATCAGCAGTGTGGAAGGCTACTCGCTGTCGGGGGGGGGCGGGCAATGTCAGGGTCTGATCCTACGAATTCTCCTGTCAGGGACGGCTCAGGCGGTGCCGGTACTTGGCGTAGGCCAGGGCATGAGTAGCGCGCCAAACCGCGAAGACCGGCCAAGCGACCCAACCCGGCTTTCGCGCCGGGATGAAGACCCCTACCTTTCCGCCCCATGATTTCGGCGACGGCGCTGATCTAGCTTGAGGGGGAAGGGAGAAACGCGTGCGCCGCACGGGCCAGGAATGGCCAAACGGTCGAGGCTGTATGCCCACAGAAGCGGGCGGCGTTGAAGTAAATCGTCTCAAGAAAAAGGGGGCAGCCCCTGAAGCATGATTGGGTGAGGGGGCTCTAAGGGGCTCGTCAACCCGCTCTGGAAAAAGCATCGGGTGGTGCACAAGGCCGGAGCACTGGCCAATCTGATTCCAGAAACCCCGTCTCAGGGTTGACTCAAATCAAATAAGCACAAATGCCGCAGAGCCATTCCGCGACTAAGGCGAGGTCGTTAGCACCGACGAGACTGGCGAGCCCGGAACATCAACATCTTCAGCCTCAGCCCCGCTTTTCAGACGAAACCGCAGTCTTCTCGTTCCTATCCGTGAGCTTCGGACCGGCAAAATGTGCCTGAGGGACTGGGCAAGCTATGCGACTATTTGTGTACGCGTCGTGCAACTGCGGAGTGCGCCTATGATTGTAAGCCCCGGTCCCGAACCGACTTCAAAGAGGTTGCACAACTGTTCCCGGTTCCCGCTTTAAGAAAAGACTTAGCCAAATAGTCTACTAACTGATAAAGTTGACTGCCGGGATAGAAATTTAGCGGTGGCAGTCGGAGGATACCGAACGCGTTGATTACAAGCAGCAAACATCCCGAAAACGATCCATGGTGGCATCCAGCGGGCGGCAGGCCGGACGCTACACCTCCGTTGCAGACTGTCAATCTTTCATGCCCAACTCTTAGGCAGCGGAAAGCACAGACCGAAAACCACAGGGAGTGTCGAAGCCTGGGACATGCCTTATCGATCCGGCGTGAAGGGTGGCGGGGCGGTTGAGCTAAGAACCGTGAATTTTTCTACGCCGACCTTCCGAGCCGCTGACGAAACCAATTATCTATCGCGGCCCTGCCTAATCCGGCGACTGGTTTGCGGGTAGGCCGCCGCGCCGAGGTGACCAGCGTTGTGCATTGCAGCCGCCGACCGATCTCAATCACATCGGGTCGTGCCGGGAAGTTGGAGATCATGTGGCGAAATCACTACGACCCGCCCACACCCATTGCAGTTAGGTCGGTCTAGTCCGCTCTAATCCGCATCAGCTAAACAGCCTGAGGTTGATCCAGCACAGGGCAATTCAGTTTGAAAGCGACCCAGGGCTAGGAGTTTTTCGCTCAGGCGCTAGCGGCTTACATGGCGTTTTGGGAGCGTTCATCAGGGTGGCCCGCTTGCTTGCGGAACGCTCGGCAGTCTCAAAAGGACAACTCTCCACGCCGACCGCTGCCCGGATGGGCTCGCAGTGGGTGGTCCCACGTCTAGAACAAGGTCCTTCAGCCGATGCTGCTACCTCTGTGCTACCTCGCAAACGCGTGGCGGCGCGCGCCACCATGCAAGGCCTTGAATTGATTGGTCGGGGCAGCGGGATTCGAACTCGCGACCCCCTGCTCCCAAAGCAGCGACAGCGCTGAGACGCGCTGGAGCAGAGATCACTCATTTTCTTGCGCCGATTCAGCGTACTATTGAAAAAGATTAAAAGTCTCACGCTGTCCATCGACGGCATGCAGTCTTGCCAAAACGTACCGGGAAGTGTACCGGGGACCATGCCCGGTGCGCGGAGGTGATGCATGGCAAGGGTCCTTCCTGCGAAGGACAAGTCGATCGCGGCAGTCGCATTCGTCGGCAGCGGTCGGGAGGTGGAGTACCGGATCGAAGGGAACCCCGGCCTCGTCCTCGCGGTCATGGCGCCGAACGCCAAAGGCATTAGCTCGAAGGTCTGGCGCGCCTACTACTCGCTCACCAGAATGGCAAGCGCACCATTAGGAAGGTCAGGATCGCGCCTACCCGTCGATCGGGTTGCGAAGGCCCGCTTGCGGGCGGCAGAAATCATCGCGGCTGTCGAGCAAGGACGCGACCCCGTCGGCGAAGAGCGCGAGCTTGAGATTAAAAACGCGCGAAGTGCCCTCACGTTCTCCCAGCTGATCGACGACTACATCACCGACCAGAAGAGAGCGGGGTTCGTGTCCGTTTGGGACGTCGAGTATGCTTTGAAGAAGGATGCCATTCCCGCCCTCGGTAAGATCCAGCCCGCCGCCATCAGCGCCATCGATATACAGCGCGTCGTCGACGCGGTCTTCGAGCGCGGAAGCCCATCAATGGCTCGGCATCTCCTGCGCTACATCAAGCAAG
Organism: uncultured Alphaproteobacteria bacterium; assembly: GCA_963847435.1. GTDB lineage: Bacteria > Pseudomonadota > Alphaproteobacteria > Rhizobiales > Hyphomicrobiaceae > CAWJZR01. The sequence continues at coordinate 617,733 of CAWJZR010000021.1, forward strand.
TCTACAACCACGCTCTGTTCGACAACGAGGAGCTGAAACAACGCTACGGCATCACCGCGAACCCAGCCCAAAATCTCGGCCGCAACCGTCGAGGCAAGCCGGGGCGTTACGGCAAGCCGACACCGAAGCAGCGCTTTCTCACCGACACGGAGATCACGGGGTTCTGGCGTGGCCTGGAGGCGACCGCCAATTGCGGGAGGGCCAAATGCTTACGATCTGATGGGCGGTTTGCTGATATCCGCCGTCTCGGTCGCCGTGAACCTGACTGTCTCACACGCCGATCTAGGGAACCTCTGATCTACGGCGGCGGTGCGTTGCAGGTGGCGTTGGACGGCGTTCTCGTCGCCGGGGCCCCTATTGCTTCGAGACGATCCGGCGGGCGCATGGCTCGCCTCACGCCCATCGGTGCTCACACCGCCGCCAGCATCCGCCGCGCCATAGAGGCTAAGGGGGCGAACCTGCGCATCCTTGCCATGCAACTCGATACGACCGCGGGCAACTGGAAGCTGATGTTG
>CAWJZR010000022.1:0-238482 GCA_963847435.1 uncultured Alphaproteobacteria bacterium
GATGAAGGCAATGGACGTACAAGCCCTGATCGGCACCGACGACGAACGCGCCGGGCGCCGGCTCATCGAGCAGATGAGCACGATCCTGACCGGGTTGCGCGACGACGTGACGGCGGGATTCGCCGCTTGCTTGTTCGGGCGCGCGCCGGCCGAGGATCTACTCGGCTATGAGGCGCGCGAGCTTGCGGCGCTCGCCGAGGACGCCTGGGCGTTGCTGTCGGACCGCAAGCCGGGGGCGCCGAAGATCCGCTTCAATTCGCGCGCCGGTCCGATGGCCGCCGAGCACATCAAGTCGGTCTCGATCCTGGAGATCGTCAACGACGACATGCCGTTCCTGGTCAATTCCGTGCTCGGCGAACTCAACGAGCAGGGCATTGAGGTCCGCTTCGTCGTCCATCCGGTGTTCACCCTGGAGCGCGACCCGAGCGGTCTCCTGTTCGCCTTTCGCGGCGAGGGACGGGGGACCGGAGCGGGGACGCGCGAAAGCTTCATTCACATCCATACCGAGCGCATCGAGGATGAGGCGCGGCGGGCGGAAATCGTCAAGGCCTTGGAGCAGGTGCTCGGCGACGTGCGCGTCTGCGTCGTGGACTGGAAACCGATGCTCGCGCGTGTAAACGAGGTCATTGCCGAGCTCAAGGCCAGTCCCCCACCTTTGCCGGTCGACGAGGTCGCCGAGGCGTTGCAGTTCCTCGAGTGGCTCGCCGGCGACAACTTCACCTTCCTCGGCTTCCGCTCTTACGTCTTGCCCGACCGCGAGCACAATCTCGAGCCGCAATGGGAGACCGGGCTCGGAATCCTCCGCGCGGCCGAGGTGCGTGTCCTCCGCCGCGGCAGCGAGCTGGTCTCGATCACGCCCGAGATCATGGAGTTCCTCAACGAGCCGAAGGCGCTCATCATCACCAAGGCCAATGTGCGCTCGCGCATCCATCGCCACGTGCACATGGACTATGTCGGGGTGAAGCATTTCGACGCGGCCGGGACCCTCATCGGCGAATATCGCTTCGTCGGGCTATTCACCTCGACCGCTTATACGCGTTCGACCCGTTCGATCCCTTATCTGCGGCGCAAGGTCGCCGCGGTGCTCACCCGGGCGGGATTTGGTCCCGACGGCCATTCCGGCAAGGTGCTCGCCAATGTGCTCGACACCTATCCGCGCGACGAGTTGTTCCAGATTGACGAGGACACGCTCTATCGCCATGCGCTGATGGTGATGCAGCTCGACGAGCACCCGCGCATCCGGGTGCTGGCGCGCCGCGATCGGTTCGACCGCTTCGTCTCGGTGCTCGTCTATGTGCCGCGCGACCGCTATGCCAGCGGGACGCGTGCGGCGATCGGCAATTTCCTGGCTGAAACCTACAAGGGCCGCATCTCCGCCTTCCATCCCTTCTTTCCCGAAGGGCCGCTGGTGCGGGTCCACTTCATCATTGGCCGCTACGCGGGCGAGACGCCCAGTCCCGACCGCGTCAGCCTCGAGCTGGCAGTGGCCGCGATCGTGCGGACCTGGATTGACGAACTCCACAACACGCTCGCGCTGGTCCATGATGCGGTGAAGGCGCAGTCGCTGCTCAAGCGCTACCGCAATGCCTTCTCGATCGCCTACCAGGAGGCCTATCCGCCGGCGACCGCCGTCGGCGATATCCGGGTGATCGACAACCTGTCGCCGCTGCGTCCGCTGGACGTCGACTTTTGCCCGCTCCCCGACCGGTCCGAAGCCGCGATCGAACTCAAGGTGTGGAGCTACGGCCGGCCGATTCCGCTCTCGGAGCGCGTGCCGGTGCTCGAGAACATGGGGTTCCGCGTCGTCGACGAGCGCACCTACCGGATCCAGCCGGCGCCTCCTGGAGACCTTGGCGCCTGGCTGCACGACATGGTGGTCGAGCGCACTGACGGCCGCACCGTCGATATCGCGGCGCGCGAGCAGCGGCTCGAAGCCTGCTTCCTGACGGTGATGCGCGGCCATGCCGAGAATGACGGCTACAATGCGCTCGTCCTCGAGGGTGGCCTGCCCTGGCGCGACGTCGCGCTCATCCGCACGATCTCGCGCTTTCTGCGCCAGCTGCGGGTGCCTTATTCGCAGGACTACATGTGGGCGACGCTGCGCCAGCACGCAGGCCTGGCGGCCGAGATCGTTGCGCTGTTTCACATGCGCTTCGACCCGCGGCTCGCGCCATCGCCCGTCGAGCGCAGCAAGCGCGAGACGGAGATTCGAACACGGATCGAGACCGCGCTTCAGGACGTGGAAAGTCTCGATGAGGATCGGATTCTGCGCCGCTTCGTCAATGCCGTCGAGGCTGCGTTGCGCACCAACTTTTATCAGATCGACGCGAGTGGCCAACCGAAGGCCGCGATCGCGATAAAATTCGCCAGTCGCAGCATCGAGAAGATGCCGGTCCCGCGCCCGCTCTACGAAATCTTCGTCTATTCGCCGCGGGTGGAAGGCGTGCACCTGCGGTTCGGCAAGGTTGCCCGCGGCGGCTTGCGCTGGTCCGACCGGCCGCAGGATTTCCGCACCGAGGTCCTCGGCCTGGTCAAGGCCCAGCAGGTGAAAAATGCCGTCATCGTGCCGGTCGGGTCCAAAGGCGGTTTCGTCCCTAAGCAACTGCCCGTCGGCGGCTCGCGCGAAGCCATTCAGACCGAAGGCGTCGCCGCCTACACCACATTCGTGTCGAGCCTGCTCGACATCACCGACAATATCGGACCCGAAGGCGTGATCGGCCCGCACAACGCGGTCCGCTGCGACGGCGATGACCCGTATCTCGTGGTCGCGGCCGACAAGGGCACCGCCGCGTTCTCCGACATCGCCAACGGCATCTCGACCCAGTACGGCTTCTGGCTTGGCGACGCTTTCGCGTCAGGCGGCTCGGCCGGATACGACCACAAGAAAATCGGCATCACGGCGCGCGGCGCCTGGGAGGCGGTGAAGCGGCATTTCCGCGAGTTGGACCTCGACATCATGGCAACGCCGTTCACGGTCGCCGGCGTCGGCGACATGTCGGGCGACGTATTCGGCAACGGCATGCTGCTGGCCAATACCCTCAAGCTTGTCGCCGCCTTCGATCACCGCGACATCTTCATCGACCCTTCGCCTGATCCGGAGGTGAGCCACGCCGAACGCAAGCGGCTGTTCGCACTGCCGCGCTCGAGCTGGCAGGACTACAGCAAGATCCTGATCTCAGCCGGCGGCGGCGTATACCCGCGCGGCGCCAAAGAGATCCAGCTTTCGCCGCAGGCGCAGGTGCTGCTCCATCTGCCGCAAAAGGTCACGCCGCAGGAGGTGATGCGGGCGGTTCTGCAGCTTCCAGTCGATCTCCTCTGGTTCGGCGGCATCGGCACCTATGTGCGCGCCGCGCACGATACCGACGAGATGATCGGCGACCGCGCCAATGATGCGATTCGCGTTACTGCCGAAGAGTTGAAATGTCGCGTCGTCGGTGAGGGCGCCAATCTCGGCATGACGCAGCGCGCGCGCATCGAGGCGAGCTCGCGCGGCATCAAGCTCAACAGCGACGCGATCGACAACTCGGCGGGCGTGAACACCTCCGACCTCGAGGTTAACATCAAGATCGCCCTGAGCTCGGCCACCCGCGATGGCCGGCTGACGCTCGACGGCCGCAACGCGCTGCTCGCCGACATGACCGATGAGGTGGCCGACCTCGTCTTGCGCAACAATTATCTGCAGACATTGGCGCTGTCGTTGGCCGAGCGGCGCGGACCTGAGGATTTCGGCTTCCAGCAGCGGCTGATTCAGACGCTTGAAGCGCGCGCATTGTTGGACCGGGCGGTCGAGTTCCTGCCCGATGACGTGGAAATCGCCGATCGTCGCCGCCGCAACGCGGCGCTGACGCGGCCCGAACTCGCCGTCCTCATCGCCTATGCCAAGCTCGCGCTCAAGGACGAGCTCCTTAATTCGACGGTGCCGGATGATCCCTATCTGGGCCGTGAGCTCGGCCGCTATTTTCCGAAGCCGGTGTCCGAGGGTTTCCCGGACGGCGTGACGAACCACCGGCTGCGGCGTGAAATCATCGCGACCCAGTTGGCCAATTCGATGATCAACCGCGGCGGCCCGTCGCTGGTGGTCCGCATCGCCGATCAGACCGGCGCGTCGGCGGCGGGCATCGCCGCCGCCTTTGCGGCGGTGCGCGACAGCTTCGGCATGACCACGCTCAACGGCGCCATCGACGCGCTCGACGCTCGTGTCAACGGGGCACTGCAGCTCGAGCTCTACGCCGCGGTGCAGGATCTTCTGCTCGACCGCATCGTCTGGTTCTTGCGTAATATCGATCTGTCGAAAGGTCTTGCCGGGCTGGTCGATCACTACCGCACCGGCGTCGAAGCCATGGAAGCCGCCCTTCCTGGCGTGCTGCCGCGCGAAGCGGTGGTCGCGCGCGATGCCCGCATCAATGCGTTGGCGCAAGCCGGTGTCCCCGACGGTCTCGCCCGCCGTATCGCGCATTTGCCGCTGCTGGCCGCGGCGCCGGATGTTGTGCTGGTCGCGGATCGGACGGGTAGGCCGGTAGCCGACGTCGCGGCGACCTACTTTGCGGCTAGCGCCTACTTCAAGCTCGATCGCATCGTCGGCGCGGCGCGGGATATAAACGTTGCCGATTATTTCGACCGGCTGGCGCTCGACCGCGCGCTCGACTCCATCGGCGCAGCCGAGCGCCGGCTTGCCGCCGAAATGGTCGCGAACGGCGCCGCGGGTCCGGCCGCGGTCGAAGCGTGGGTTGCGACACGCCAGAGCGAGGTCAATCGCATCCGCGGCGCGGTCGACGAAATTGCGAGCTCCGGCCTCACGCTTTCTAAGCTCTCGGTCGCCGCGAGCCTGCTGGGCGATCTGGTCAGGCAATGAACTCCATTCCCTGACGTGGGGTCCCGCATCGACCATCCCCGCGTCGGGACGTTGTAGCCGATGGTTCCGAGTAGGTTCGCCGCCAGCAGCACCCCAGGAACCGGACTCGATACTTCCTGCAACAGGCCAACAGCGGAACTCGCCGTACTGTTCGAGGGGTGAACAAAACAGATCGGAAGAGGAGTCGTAGACGACTCCGGCTGTGCGGGTGATTTGCACGGCACCACGAGATTACCGACGAAGATCTGCACTGCCTCGCCGCTCTCATTGCGCGTTGTGCTCCGGGCTATGATCATCCCTTGCTCCATCAAGCCAGGCACAACATTTCATTCAGTCCGTCCCTTCGTGCAGCATATAAAATGTTGCGATGCAGAAATAGTGCTTCAACCAGCTTACCCTGTCCGGCACGCGGAGCAGTTGATCAAGGTCTCAGTTGTATCTGCGCACCTCTCGTTGCGGAGCCGCTCCACTTCAGCGTATGGCACCCGTCATAGAGGCATCGCGGGCTACACCGAGACCGACGAGCCGCTCGAACTCGAGCCGGGCCGCGCTCGCAACCGAAATCTGGTTCGGGGCCAAGCGTAACCTGGAAGCCAAATTCGGATTTCGACCGCATGTTCCACGGCGCTCTGGCGGCGGGGGGCGTGGTGCGGCGTTACGTCGATACGGCACCGCGGTCTTCATTCTTGGCGCATTGCCCGCGCATCGACTTGACCATGCTGCTCTTTATGCTTTTGCCGGCGGCGTCGGTACCAGGATGCGGCGGCTAATGCCATCGGCCACCCACAGAGCGAGTGGCTGGGCCGCGTAATGTTCCGGTCGTGCGCGTCGTGACCCTTAGGCGCGCTGCTATCACGGCGGTCTGCGCGTCTGGCGACCCCGTCTCTTCCTTTACCATCAGCGGTACGGTGCGACCAGCAGCCGCGCAGCAGCTCGACGTCGTTACGGACGAAACGCGCGATCGAGATTTCGCAGCGCCGCTGGGCCGGAGAATCTGCTATTGGGGTTGCATGTCCCGCCCTTCGTTGATTTCGCCAGCTACCCCCGTGTTGCGCTCCCAGCCGCCCCCCGGTCCGGAGTGGCGACACGAGGTGAAGTTTGACGGCTGGCGAGTCCAAGCACGCAAACGCGGCAGCGACGTTGAGCTGCTGTCGCGGCGCGGCTACGACATCGGCCAGCGTGCTCCGGCTATTGTGCGCGCGCTGGCGGGCTCGGCACCGATGAATGCATCCTCGACGCCGAGCTGGTGGCTTTGGGAGAAGGCGGCCGCCCGGCCTTCTGGGCAACGGGCACGAAGCGCAGCCGGCACTGTCTGACGTGCTTCGACATCCTGTGGCTCGACGGCGAAGACTTACGCGCCCAAACGCTCGGCGAACGGCGCGAGCAGCTGGCCGAGGTCTTGGCTGGGTCTGCCTCCGTCCTGCACCTTGTCGAGCAGTTCGAGGATCCGCTGGCGCTGCTGCGGGCGGCCGAGCAGCACGGGCTCGAGGGCATCGTCTCCAAGCGGCTCGACCGCCCCTATCGGTCGGGATCGCGCTGCGGCTGGGTGAAGGTTAAGACATCGGCCTGGCTGGTCGCCAACCGCGACCGCTGGAAGCGGTTTCAGCGGTCCTAGCTTGATTTGAGGATCCGCCGGCCGGCCGGTAGGGCTGATGCGGCCAGCAATGCGCCTTCTGCTCCCCGCACTGCATCGCAGGCGCTGGCCGATGGTCAGCAACGGCGTGGCCGCGTCGATGTCGTGGAACACCGCAAACGCCAGCGGGTCGACATGCAGCTCATGACCGCAGCCATTGCAGCGCAGCCAGATTTGCTGGCCGAGACCCGCAACGCTGGCGAGTGGACTGGGTCGGAAAGCCTGACCCCATGCTAATTTCGGATTGCAAGCCAAAGTGCAGCGGCTCGTTCGCGAGCGTTACGTGGATCGTATTTTCCTAGTCCGATTAATCCGTTTTGACGAACGTTCCCGAACGCTCCGACCCGGCTACACGGCATGCGCAGGTTGAGAGCGCAAGAGTGACGGGAACTCCTGCATCCTGCGGCGCGTCGTCATTCGTCCGGCTCGTTCAATGCGTTGTGGCGGATCGTTCCCGAACGCTCGGACCCGTCTGCAACCGCCCAGCATGCGGCATGCGTCGGTCCTGCCGGTACACGGAAGAACGGGACGAGACTCGTGCTGCCCGGGAATGAGGACGCAATAGAGCCGCAGCTTCTGCATCCGGCGGCGGTACGTTTGTTCGTCCTCGTTCGCGAGCGTGATGTGGATCGCATTTTCCTGTTTCGAATCAATCCGTTTTGACGGACGTTCCCGAACGCTCGGACCCGTCAGCAGCATGGAGCCCGGGATGCGGCGTGCGCTCATCCTGGTGTTCCTAGCCCGATCAATCCGTTTTGACGAACGTTCCCGAACGCTCGGTCCCGTCTGCAACAAAGCGCTCGTCTTGCATGCGCACGGAAGGATAGGATGAGCCCTCGTGCTGCCCAGGATGAGGGCGCAAAAGCGACGGCTACTTCTGCAGCCGGCGGTGGTCATCGTCCGTCGGCTCGTTCGCGAGCGTGACGTGGATCGTATTTTCTTGGTCCCATCAATCCGTTTTGACAAACGTTCCCGAACGCTCGGCTTGAGCTCCCGCTTGCTGTGCGACGACGCGGATGCAAGTCCGACGCGCGGATGTCTGGAGGATGATGCGCCGCTGCGCTGCAAGTTCGTGCAGCCGTCGGTGGACCGTGCCTTTCGTGGTGTGCAGCAGCTTCGCCAGTGCGCCCTGCGTGGTGATGATCTCCCCCGTACGCGCAACCGTGACGAGCCGGGGGTCGGCAACGACCTGGGGTGTCGCCTGCTGCACGCGTTCAAGGAATGCCAGCAGCGTCGTTGGATGCAGTGCGATCGCGAACGCTGGCGGACGCGCGACATTTGCAGTCGCAGGTGTCTCGAGGAGGCGACCATCTCGACGCCACGCCGGTAGTCGCGTTAGAGCGACCGGCATCAGACTCGCGCAGACATCCAGGACCAGCCAAAAGTCCCACAGAATATAACGGGGCAGCTCACCGTCGTGCTGCGGCGGCAGCATTGGCAGGCTCCCCGCAATCATGATGACGCAGCTGCCGGCCAAGCCGGCTAGCCACGGCAAGACCAAGATTCTCGCGGCCACCGGATGTCGGCCTACAGTGCAAGAAAAGGCCAAGGGCGCCCCAACCTTCCACCCGACAGCGAAAACCACAACGGTCAGCACGTAGAGGCCGAATTGATCCATGCCGAGAGCGACGATGCCGGTGGCGGCCGTCAGTCGGTGCGCCCAGTGCCAGCCAAACCAGAGCGGAACGACAATCGAGATCAAGATCACCGGGAGGCAGAGAACCAACGCCAACCAGTACATCGGCGCCGGCGCACCGGCCTTCTCAGTTTCAATCACGTGCGATCTCCATGCCCGACGGAAGTGAGGCGTCAGCCCGGCCGACGCCGCTGATGCGTTCTTGCTCGCGGACCCCTACACGTCCGCACCGCTTGATGGCGTGCCGGTGATCCGGAGCATGCGGGTGCCATCGCGACCCGCACGCCACATCTCGATTTCGATGCCGATCGACCGCAACATGGGTTTGGCACGGCGCAAACAATTCGAGAGGCGTGCGGGGGTCGACGGCCACGCTCGGCTCTTGCGCGTTCCTTCGTCGGCCACGCGTTCCAGTATTTTCAGCAGCTCGGCCGCCGTGCCGATCCATTCCGACTGCGCCGACATCAGCAAGCGGATGGCGGAGGCGACGGCGTCGGCGTCGATCACTGAATTCGATGGCAGTCGCGCGGTTACGGTCGTAGGCCTTGAGGAACGTCCCCGCCGGCCAGACGCAGCCCTCGCAAGCGCACGCCCACTTGGCGAAGTCGGCCATGCGTGGCGCGCGCTCCAGCACCACATTGGGCAGGTTTTTGAGGCCATGCGCCATCGCGTCGAGCAACGCCCCGAGGATGCCTGGAAGGTCCTTGCCGAACTCGCCCAGCAACTCGTCTTCAGGGCGCCGCTGGAAGTCGCCGATCGGCTGCAGGACCAGGAACACCGACCGGTCGGCGAGATCGCCGCGACGGACGAAATCCGAGATGCCATTGAGGATCGTCGGGCGGCTCGCTGCCAGCAGCACCTCATCCTGATCCGTGTAGAGCTTACGCGTGGCGACGCCGCCGCCGGTGGCGAGGCGGCAGAAAGCGTCCGAAAGGGCCGGCGGCAGGCCGGACAGATTGTCGTAGGCCAGCACGTGACTGCGGGTGGCGGCGATGAACAGATCGCGTTCCTCGCGCGGCGCTGCGCGCAGCGGCACCGTGTTCGGGTCGACGAGCATCTTGAGCAGGCGGGTGAACGTCGACTTCGCCGTCCCCTGTTCGCCGGTTAGCACAAGCACGGGATAGGGACCGGTGGGGCGCAGCGCGGCAAGCAACCAGGCCACGACGAGGACGAAGTCGCCTTCGTGCGCCAGGTTGAGGTGGCGCTTCAGCTGGGTGACATCGCCGCGCCGCGCGGGTTCCGGAAGGGCGAGGTAGCCGGAGGGACGCACAAAGCGCACAGGCGGTTCGCGAACCACACGCCAGCCCGCACTGGTGATCTCGATTGCGCGCCAGGCGGCGTCGCCCAGGTCGACGCAGAGCGCACCACCGAGGCCTGCAACGCGGACGAAAACATCGCGCGTGGGGCCGTCGACTTTCGCCTTCGCCTCGGCCAGGGCGATCGTGGCCGTCAGCTGCTCCGACGGTGGGCTCTCGCCCGTCTGCTTGTACCAGGAGCGCGTCAAGTACTCGCGAAACTGCGAGCGCCCGACGGGCATAGTCTCGCGATGGCCCAGGATCATGACGTCGACGTAAGCTGTGCCGTCCGCTGTGTGAAACAAGTCGACATCTGCTAGAAGGTCGGCGACGACGCCACCGCCGCGCGAGGTGCCCGGCTTCGGCCGGCCGCAGATGGCGTCGATCTCTGTCTCCAGCTCGGCGACGCGGACGCCGGCTCTTCTGAGGTCGTGGCGAAGCTGCTCGTAGGCCTGGCGGTTGTCGCGCGCGCAGCTCGCCCATGCGCTGCACCACCTCGGGCGCGAAAGCCGCCGCCGGGCTTGCCTTCGCGCGCTCGACAAGGCCGTCCAAAGGATCCTGGATTTCCTCGGCGGACGCCACCAGGGTAACGATGTCGGCTTCGCCCTAGCGCAACGGTCAATGCGCCTGAGGTGGCTTGGCTGTCGACGGTCTCAGCCGGCTCGGTCAGCGGGTTCGTCTGGTCGTCGTTTGTCATCGTAGTCCCCGTTCGGTTGTCAGCGCTTCAAAATGAGATCGTTGAAATCACGGCCCTGCGGTGCACGGACGATGCGGACGCTGCGGACGCTCCTCCGCCAACGACGCGCGGCCTCCAATGCTGCGGCTTCCCCAGGTGGATCGCCGTCCGCGAGGAGTGTGACGTCGCGGACGCCGTCCGGCAGAATGAGTGACCTCAGGCCCGACGTTGAGAGGGCTGCCCAAGCGGTTCGGCTGGTCGCCTGTTGGACCGACAAGCAGGTCTCGATGCCCTCACCGATCAGAAGGCTGTCGGTCGTATCGCCAGGCGGACGACGCCACCGCGCGTGGGGCCGAGCATCATTTTGTTGGGTTCGACGGGTGCCTTCCCGTGACCGTCCGGCGCCAGGAATGTCCTGTGGATCGCGACGGGCTCACCGGTGACCGCGTGCGTCACGAGCGCCACCATGGCCGGCCAATAGGTCCCACACGGGTGCTTCAATCGCGGGTGAACGCGAAGGCTTGGTGGGATCGGCAACGTCAATCCCCGGGACCGCAAGTACGTCTCGACCGTCGAGCCGGCTGCAGCTTGCGCTTCCTCCCAGATGCCGAGCGCATTAGCGCGCTTGTCCGCGTTTGCGACTTCCAACGTTGGGTTCGGCTTGGTGCGTCCCGTCATGTTGCGGTCGCGGACGCCAAGCAGCCGGCATCTGCCAGCGAGAGCCCATGCTCGGCCAGCGCCGCGATAACGGCGGCCTGGGTGCATCCTGCGAAGCAATGGACGCGCACGTGAGCGTCCGCACCGTCCGCAGCGTCCGTGATGGAACAAGGACGGCGTGCGATCGTTATGGGCCAGGCAGCGGACCATGAAGCCACGTCCTGAGCGGCGGCCTCCGAGCGCCTTCGCGATGTCGGCGGCGGTGATCTGGGACATCGTGGTCACCGGGCCGTTGCATGCTGAGCGCGCGGCGCGGCTTCGCCGCGCGCCGCCGTGGGATCGGCGTCGGTCATTTTTTCTCGCTTATTGTGGTTGGTGGGTGCCTGATGCGGGGCCGCTTTTGGAGCGGCATCCGTCCCCTAAAATTCCGTGGGCAGTACGTAGGGGCTCTGGTTTCTAGGCCCTCGCCGGCGTCCGGCGGCTGGCTAGCCAAGCGTTCAAATCAGCGATCATCCAGACGACGCGCCGCCCCAGACGGATCGGTTGCGGGAATGTCGGATCTTCGCGGCGCAACTGCAGGAAGTGGGAGCGGCTCACCCCGCAATATGCTGCGGCGGCGCGGGCATCGAGGGCACCTGGCGCCGGCTGGGCATCCTTGTGCCCGTGCTCCGCGAGCACGGCCTGGACCTGCTCGCGCACGAGCGCGGCCAGCTCATCACGAGCGTGGTCGGAGAACTGCGCGAGGTTGACTTGCGGGAGGAGGATGTTGGCGGACATGGCTTCTTGGCCCCAAGTAAAAACTTGTGCCAACATAGCCGCTGCGTAGTTCTACGCAATAACCGCCGAGGGCAAGCATCATATCGATGGGTCGAACGATGTCAAGGGAAGCCGTACATCAACAAAAAATCGCTGGTTCCAAAACCCCGGCAAATGCCCGGCCGTATTGGCGTAAAGATGTTCGGGATTCCCGTACATGCGTGACTAAACAGCGGCCGATATTACCTGTGAATAACCTGTGGATAACTCGAGCAAGCGAACTGTGCAGTCACTGACGACGCAAATTACCCGGTTCTTGCCGATCGGGTGGGATGCAATAATCACTCCAGCGCTGCATCACCTCCCGGCGCTGATCGAGAAACGCGGTCCGGCGGTAGGCAGCCCGAACCTTGTCCTTGTCGACATGCGCAAGCGCGGCCTCCGAAACTTCGTCCGGAACCCCGACTTCCGCGGCCCATGTTTTGAAACTCGTCCGGAACCCGTGCGCCGTCACGACCCGCCGCTCATCGTTACCTCCTGCCGCAGCGGAGCGGCTCGGCCTGCCTGGATCCAGGTCACGCAGAAGCTTGGTCAGCGCCATGTCCGTTAAAGGCGTGCGCTTCACGGGGCTGGGAAAGAGCCACTCACCGCTCTCGTGGGGCCCGCGCAATGCCTCGAGCAGTCTCGAGCAGGCTGAGCTTAGCGGCACCTCGTGCGCACGTCCGGCCTTCATGCGTTCGGCCGGGATGGTCCACAGCCCGCCCTTGATCGAGATTTCGTCCCACCGCGCACCGCGCGCCTCGCCCGATCGGCACGCGGTCAGGATCACCCAAGCGAGGCAGCTGCGGCTTATGCTTGCCCCGTCGCATAGAAGGCGCGACATGAAGGCCGGCACATCCTGGTAAGGCAAGGCTGGGTAGTGCTCGACCTTCCCCGGCTTTGCCGCCAAGCAGCCGACGCACCCCGACGCAGGGTGAGGCTAGTTTGCGGTCACCATGAACGATGGCACTCTCGAACACGGCCTCGACGCGCTGCAACACACGGGACGCCGTCTCTGGCTTGGCGAACCAGATCGGCTTCAGCAACGCGATGATCTCCCTGCCTCGATCTCCGCCACGGGACGCTGGCCAATGTGGGGAAGCACGTAGGCCTCCATGGTAGAGGTCCACTGCGCTATGTGCTTCCCATTGCCCAGTTGTGGACGCTTGATCTCGAAATAGGACACGAAACTCTGAGCGAACGTAACGCCCTTAAGGCGCTGGCGGTGCTGCTCTTCAGGAAATTCCGCCCCTCCAGAGCCGCGCGACGAATATCAATCGCCTTCTCGCGGGCCATATCGAGGCGTCACCACGGGGAATGTTCCGAGGCCGTGATTGACGCGAGGCTTGCCTTTCGGCGTCACCCGTAAAGACCAGCGCCGCGCGCCGGTCGGCTCCACGATCAGCGCGAGACCGCCGCCGTCACTGTGACGGCCAGGGGCAGCGCGAGGAGATCCTTTGCCCGCAGTAGCTTCTCGCCCCGCCGACGCGTCTGCCGACCGTCGTGTGTCCTATCCATGCCGCCGTGTCCTCTCCGTGCCCTATCGGATGCGGATTTGGGCGTATCATGGTGGACGGCGGCGGAAAACTCAATGTCGCCAACGTCGCCAACCCGCTGTAAACTACGGCAGATTTTACAGAGAAATGTTGATTTTATTGGGATCACAAAAGGCTAGGTGGCGGAGAGGGTGGGATTCGAACCCACGATACCCTTACGAGTATGCCGCATTTCGAGTGCGGTGCCTTCAACCACTCGACCACCTCTCCGTCTTTGAAGGTGCCGTGGCTAGCAGAGGGAGGCTTTTAACGCGACTGCGCCGGATTGCAAGGGGCAATCTGAGATGGGCGGAACGCGTGTCCAAAGGCAGTGGTCAGCGCCGCCAAAGTGCCAAGCGTCCGAAGAGAAATACCGCCAACGGCGGCAAGACGCCTAGCAGCGCGTAGCGCATCACGTGGCCGCGAATCGCACCATCGAGGGCGGCCCTGGTCGAGGGATCTGTAGGGACTCATATCCATAGGCAGGTGCGGCCAACTGCCGAGGCAGAGATAGGCGGCAACGGCGATCCACGCGAGCGAGGCCACAATCCAGATCGTCAGCAGCGCGCCTTTGCCCATGTCCGGTTCCCCCTTGCCTCGATGGCCCCTGCGTCGATGGCCGAGGTTACGCGTCAATGCGGTTGAGTTCCAGGACAGCGGTGGCAGGCCCCGCTGCCTCGTATCCTTGCGCTAGGACGCGGCCGGTAGAAGCGTCCGCCATCATCACCAGACGCGTCCGCGGGTTGAGAATGGGGGCTGCCAACCATGGGAATGACGGATCGAAATCCGGCACCACCTTGTGCATCATCGCGGCACGGCCTGGACTATCGCTGCCGCGGGGACTGGCCCGCCATCCGGGCGTCTGCCAGTGGTTCGCCGCCGTGTTGGTGCCCTCGTGCACGTGCGCCGTCTCCTCTCTGCGTTCGATCACAGCGCACTCGTTGGGTTTCAACCCCGCGATGCTGAAGATCGCCGGCGCCGCCACCGGTCGCTTCGTCAGCATCTCCTTCGCCTCTTTGAAATCGCCGGCGGTCTCGAAAACGTCACGCAGGACGGACACCGGCGTCGGATGCGGTGTGCGCCAGACGCGCGCACGATTTGCCGCCCAATCGATCGGCCACAACCCGGTCGTGGAGCGCATCGGCGCCTGATTGAGCGCAGCCGAGAAGCGGCCCGGCGCCATCGCCTGGATGACGCCGCTGTAGCCGGGCCAGGTCAGCGCCACGAACGGGCCGGCCGCTGCATTCACCCGCGCGCAGATGAGGTGCCGGCCGAGCCCCGGCGTCGCCCAGTCCAGAACGCGTACGAGACGCGCGCTTTTGGCGTCCGGCGACGGTCCGACACGGCAGGTGCAACCCCATTCGTAGTTGACGGACAGGAAGTAGGCGCCCGGCCGCCCGATCTTGGCCGCGATGGCGTCGATCTCTTCGAGATGAGCGTGATCCCAGCGCTGTAGCCAACGTCGCGACACCCCGTCGAGGGAGCGAAGTACGGCGCGTGGCACGCGATGAGTTGCCTGATCGAACAAGGCGTGCGCGCGATCCAATTCCCGCTCGAGCGTCTCGATACCAAACCGCGGGCCGACATCGAGCACCGGGATTTTCGGCAGATCAAGGTGCGCCATCTCGCGTTGCATAGTCTATTCCGCCAATCTTGAACTCGGTTCAGCAGAAGTGAGGACCGTCGGAGGCGAATTCAAGACGAGTCCGGATCATGCTGGGACTCGCCAGGGGTAAGGTTCACAAAGAACGGCTAACCGCCTTCCTCGCCACCAATCGTAAGCTTGCAGTGACAGCTCGCCGTCTGCAAGTGTGGCTGCGCTGAAGGCTGCCCGAAACGAGGCGCCGCTAATTGACGGAGGAACGCTTGGTACATTGGCTTCGCTTCGAGAGGTCCGGACGCATCGGCTTCGGCACGCTCGACGGCACGACGATCCACGTCCACGACGGCGATATGTACGGCACGTCCCGAGCCACCGGCGAAACCCTGTCGCTCGATGCTGTGGCCCTGCTGACGCCGACGCAACCGTCGAAGATGATCGCGCTTTGGAACAACCTGCGCGCGCTTGGTGCCAAACTCAACGTCGCCCCGCCTGACGATCCGCTTTACCTGCTGAAGGGGCCGAACTCGTTTTTGGCCCACGGGCAGCCGATTCAGCGGCCGGCCTCCTATGCCGGCAAGATCGTCTACGAAGGCGAACTCGGCATCGTCATCGGCAAGCGCTGCAGCATGGCGTCTGATGCGGAGGCCGCGGACGCTATTTTTGGCTACACCTGCATCAACGACGTCACCGCGGCCGACCTCATCAACAAAAACCCCACATTCGCACAGTGGGTGCGCGCCAAGAGCTTCGACACATTTGGCGTGTTCGGGCCCGTGGTCGCCACGGGTCTTGATCCAATGACGCTGACGATCAAAACCATGCTGAATGGCGAGGAACGGCAGAACTACCCAGTCTCCGACATGTATTTCCCGCCCGTGACGCTCGTGGGGCTGATCTCGCGCGACATGACACTGGAGCCCGGCGACGTCATCGCCTGCGGCACCTCGGTCGGCGTCGGCGTGATGAAGGAGCCCAAGAACGTCGTCGAGGTCATTATCGACGGTATCGGCACGTTGTCGAACCGCTTTGATCAGTAGCCAATAACGGAAAGGCCGCCCGATGCGAACGTCGGACGGCCTCGACTAACGGATCAATGCGCGGTCATGCCAATTCCCAACGCTCGCGCCAATCGGGTGTGACCCAGTTGACGATGATCGACTTCCTGACGCCGCGGATGGGCCGCTTGGAGAAGCCGTGCCATGTGTCCTTGCCGGGGATGAAGATCAACCCCTTGTCCTTCTCGTAAGGGGCCGAGCAGACGAGGTTGTGCTCAGGCGTCGCGTCGTAGACGTCGGTGCCGGCGTCGCGCAGCTCCGGCTCGCCAGATAGGTAGATCAGCATCGTGAACAGCTTCACCGAGATGTCGAGGTGCGGCTCCAGCCAGAAGCCGTCGACGTCCTGGCAATACTCGATGCGCAGCGCGCCGGCGCCGAGATCGCGACCCGTCACCTGCTCAAGCTTCGATACCACCTGCGGATTGCGGAATATCTCGACGACTTCCTTGACGACGGGATGCTTCTGCGCGTTCGGAGGATTGAAGTAGACGCGCGTCGAATTGTTGGTCTCGCGGCGTCCATTGAACACTGCTCCGGACGGGGGCGCGTAGGGCAGCGATGCGATCTCGTCGCACACCCGCTCAGGGAATGCGTTGTCGAGCAGCCAGAAGCTATACGGCTCGCGCACGTGGTTGGCGCGATCAAGGCAGCCGAGAAAATGTTGTGCGGCCGCTGACGGCGGGACGATCTGATCCATTGGTTTTTCCTGCGGGCTCAGTGGAAGGGATTGAGGCGCTTCAGGCGCGCCGACAGGGTGTGACGGCCAATGTTCTTCATGAGCACCGCTTCCGAGCGAACCCAGTTGAACATCACGTATCGGCGCCGGCCCTCGTAAGGCAGATGGCCGTGCCACGACTTCTCCGAGCGCTTGAACGCAGCGAACGTGCCGCCGCTCGGTGGAATCTCGGCGATGGTGCTCTCGATGTCGTTGCCATCGCGCAGCATCCGCAGCCGGCCGCCTTCCTTGTCCCACGGCTCGTTAAGATAGAGCAGGCAGGTAACGACCTTGTCGGTCGAATCGGTATGGATGCGGCCATCGCGCTTGGCGCACCAGCCGCGCACAGTGATCATCAGCGGCAGTTCGGCCAGCTTGACGTCAAACTTCTTCTCCAGCGCCGCCTCCAGGTCGCGGGCCTTGATCTCACCGATCAACTGTTCGAAGGCGGGACCGTATTTAAGTTCCGGCAGCGGGAAGACGCCCGGCTGCGTGATATCAGGGAAATCCTTGCTGATCGTGGCCAAGGCTTCCGGCGACAGCACCCCTTCGGCTTTGAAGAACTGGAATGGCTCGCTGACCATCGGCGCCTGCGCAATGCGATCCAGATCGATCACGTGATCTCCCCCTTTGTCCCGATGGGCTTCAGCCCCTCAATGCGGATTCCGATCTGCGAGGACGGGCCGCGGAATGGGCGGCGGGGTCCGGCGCGGATACGGCGCGGTCGGCGCAAGGTGCAGGTCGGGGACCGCCGATACTTTGACTTTCGTCAACCCAGCCAAACCGCCGCACAAACAATTGACAAGGCAGTGGCCCCTAGAACATAGTCCGCGCCGATCGCAGCCGGCACCCGTCGGCTGCGCATTAAGCGCTGCCCGAGGCCGGAGCCGCTCAGCTTGAGCGGTTACTCCCAAAAGTCCGCCTGGATTCAGGGCCTTGCCCCGACCATGCGGCGCCACAGGGCGCGGACGAGACCCAGGCGAGCGGATATACGCGCGCCGCAAAGAGGCAAGGAAGCCATGTACGCTGTCATCAAGACGGGCGGCAAACAGTATCGTGTTGCCCCCAACGACGTCCTCACTGTGGAAAAGATCGAAGGCGACGCCGGCAAGAGCGTCGAGTTCGCCGAAGTGCTGCTGATCGGCGGCGAGGGTGCCCCCAAGGTCGGCGCTCCGCTGATCTCGGGCGCCAAGGTCGTGGCCGAGCTGGTCGAACAGACCCGCGGACCGAAGCTGATTGCCTTCAAGAAGCGCCGCCGCAAGAACTCGCGCCGCAAGCGCGGCCATCGCCAGGACCTCACCACGGTCCGCATCAAGGAGATCGTCGGCGCCTGATTTCGGCAGCCGGCTCCATTAGATAGAGACACGAGGGTAGAGATCCATGGCACAAAAGAAAGCAGGCGGCTCGTCCAAGAACGGCCGCGACTCACACTCAAAGCGCCTCGGCATCAAGCGTTACGGTGGCGAGCACGTCATTCCCGGCAACATTCTGTGCCGTCAGCGCGGCACGCAGTGGCATCCGGGCACTGGTGTTGGCATCGGCGTCGACCACACCATCTTTGCCAAGCAAGAGGGCACGGTCGAGTTCAAGACCAAGACCAACGGCCGCATCTACATTTCCGTTAAGCCTCTGAAAGCTGTCGCTGCGGAGTAACGCTAGCGAGAACTCGCGGATGACCAGCGCGTCGTCGCACCTGTGCGGCTTTCTGCTCGATCGGAAGGGGGGACCGGTTGCGTCCCCCTTTTCGTTCGGCTCCAGAATTGCCTCGCGAGGAATCCGACCCCGTGTCCATCAAGACGGCGAGACTTCGTCTGAGACCTCTGACGCCCTCCGATGCAGGCGACATCGCCACGCTGGCCGGCGACTGGGATGTCGCGCGAATGACGGGCCGAATACGCCACCCCTACTCGCTTGTTGACGCCGATCAGTGGATCTCCAAGTTGTCCGACGACGAGTTCGTCCGTGGCGTCGAGTTAGATGGGAAGCTGATCGGAGCCGTCGGGTACGTTCCAAACGAAGACGGATCGGCGGAGATCGGCTACTGGATCGGCAAGCCTTACTGGGGCCACGGCTTCGCAACCGAGGCCACGCGGGCGCTGATGGACCACTGCTTCAAGCGCGAGCGGCGGCCTCGGCTCACCTGCTGCCACTTCGCCGATAACACGGCATCGGCTAGGGTGATCGCCAAGCTCAGGTTTCGCCTCATCGGCCGCGGCAAGGGCTGGTGCGAGGCGCGTAAAGAGCACATTGAGACGATGAAATACGAGCGGCGGCGTCCGCTGATAGCAAGACTGGGTTCGTTCGCGTCATGAGATTTCTCGATCAGGCCAAGATCTACATTCGCTCCGGCGACGGCGGCAACGGCTGCATCGGATTCCGGCGCGAGAAATATATCGAGTTCGGCGGTCCCGACGGTGGCGACGGCGGCCGTGGCGGCGACGTGTGGGCGGTGTGCGTCGACAATCTCAATACGCTGATCGACTACCGCTATCAGCAGCACTTCAAGGCGCGGAACGGCACAGGCGGGGCGGGCCGCAATCGCGCTGGCGCAAACGGCGAAGACTGCATTTTGAAGGTGCCCCCCGGCACTCAGATCCTCGCCGAGGATCAGGAGACGCTGATCGCCGATCTCGTCAATGTCGGCGACCGCGCCCTCATTGCCAAAGGCGGCAACGGCGGTTTCGGCAACGCGCATTTCAAGAGCTCGACCAACCAAGCGCCGCGTCACGCCAATCCGGGCCTGCCCGGCCAAGAGCTGACGATCTGGCTGCGCTTGAAGCTTATCGCCGACGCCGGGCTTATCGGTTTGCCCAATGCCGGCAAGTCGACGTTTCTGTCAGCGGTGTCCGCAGCGAGGCCGAAAATCGCAGATTACCCGTTCACGACGTTGCATCCCGGTCTCGGCGTCGTCAAAGCGGGCGAGCAGGATTTCGTTCTGGCCGACCTTCCGGGCCTTATCGAGGGCGCGCACGAAGGCGCCGGTCTCGGCGACCGCTTCCTCGGTCACGTCGAACGCTGCCAAGTCATCCTGCATCTCGTCGACGGCACCCAGGACGACGTTGCCGAAGCCTACCGCTCCGTGCGCCGCGAGCTCAAAGCCTACGGTAACGAACTCGACAAAAAGAAAGAGATTGTCGCGCTGTCGAAGTGCGACGCCATCGACCCAAGTGCGCTGGACGAAAAGCTCGAAGCTCTGAAAAAGGCCGCGCGCAAGACCCCAATGGTGCTTTCCGGCGTCACCGGGACCGGCGTCAAGGAAGCCCTCTATGCCATCAGCCGGGAGGTCACCCGCGCCGAGAAGAGAGAGGATGCCGACCATCCGTCCGTGAAAGGTCCCTGGGAGCCATAGGCGGCTCTGCTTCGTCGCATCACAGACCGCCATTTTTCTGCTATGCGGGTGCGACGCAATCCGAGCCGTCCTCAGCAATCAACCTTGCCCATGTCCTTGACGAACAACGCCGCTGCAGAAATAGGTCCCGTGGCACGTCCCGAGTGGGCTGTGGCACGGCGCATCGTCGTCAAGATCGGCTCGGCGCTTCTGGCCGAGCGGTCGAACGGCGCGCTCAAACGGCATGGCTGACGTCACTGATGGACGACGTCGCCGGCCTCGCCAAGGCCGGCAAGGAGGTCGTGCTCGTTTCCTCCGGCTCCATCGCGCTCGGGCGCCACACACTCGGGCTGCCCAAAGGTGCGCTCGCGCTGGAGCAGAGCCAGGCCGCGGCCGCGGTCGGGCAGATCAGTCTCGCCCACGCCTACCAGGAGCTCGGGCGCGAGCGGGGACTGACCGTCGCCCAGATCCTCCTGACCCTCGGCGACACCGAGGAGCGTCGCCGCTATCTCAACGCGCGCAACACCATCGAGACGCTTCTTGCCTTCAAGGCGATTCCCGTCGTCAACGAAAACGACACTGTGGCGACTGCCGAGATCCGCTACGGCGACAACGACCGCCTGTCGGCGCGCGTCGCCTCGATGGTTTCCGCCGATTGCCTCGTTCTGTTGTCCGACATCGACGGCCTCTACACCGCGCCGCCCTAATGCCAACGCCGATGCCAAGCGCATCGACCTCGTCACCCAGATCACGCCCGAGATCGAAGCCATGGCGGGCGACGCCGGCACCGAGTTGTCGAAGGGCGGCATGCGCACCAAGGTCGAGGCCGGCAAGATCGCGATGGCCGCCGGCACCCACATGGTCATCACCACCGGCAAGGTGCTGAACCCGCTGCAAGCGATCTCCGACGGCTGCCCGTGCACATGGTTCATCGCGCCCTCCGATCCGGTGACCGCGCGCAAGCGCTGGCTCGCCGGGCAGCTCGAGCCGAAAGGCACGGTCTGAGATCGACGCCGGCGCCGAGAAGGCGCTGACTACCGGCAAGAGCCTGCTCCCGGCCGGCGTTCGCCGCGTGGAAGGCACCTTCGAGCGCGGCGATGCCGTTGTGATCCGTCGGTCCGGAAGGCCGCGAGGTTGGCCGCGGGCTCGTCGCCTACAGCGTGGGCGACGCCCGGCGCATCATCGGCAAGCGCTCGGCGAGATCGAGGCGATCCTCGGCTTCTGCGGCCGCGACGAACTGATCCATCGCGACGACATGGCGCTGAGCAGGAGCTGACGAAATCCCCTTGCCCGCTGAACGGGAGACGGGAAGAAGCCACGAGGCACGCACAATGAACGCACCCGAACGCATCGCGATCGACACCAAAGACTTGATGCTGGAGATCGGCCGCGAGGCCCGGATCGCCGCTCGTCGCCTCGCCTTGACGCCGGCCGACGCCAAGAACGCCGCGCTGACAGCCGCCGCCAAGGCGATCCGCACCGCCACTCCGGCCATCCTCGCCGCCAACGCAAAAGACGTGGCCGCCGCCCGCGAAGCCGGCCGCCCGGCAATTCATTCGTCGATCGCCTGCTGCTGGACGAGAAGCGCATCGCCGGCATCGCGCAAGGCCTTGACGACGTCGCCGCGCTTACCGATCCCGTCGGCACCGTGCTCGCAGAGTGGACGCGGCCCAACGGTCTCAAATTCCAGCGCGTGCGCGTGCCGCTCGGCGTCATCGGCATCATTTACGAAAGCCGTCCCAACGTCACCGCTGATGCCGGCGCGCTGTGCCTGAAGGCAGGCAACGCCGCGATCCTGCGCGGAGGCTCCGAGAGCCATCATTCCGCGACCGCGATCCATGCCTGCCTCGTTGCAGGGTTGCGGGAGGCGGGCCTGCCCGAGACCGCCATCCAACTCGTGCCGACGACCGACCGGGATGCCGTCGGTCACATGTTGAGGGGCCTCAACGGCAACGTCGACGTGCTCGTGCCGCGCGGCGGCAAAAGCCTCGTCGCAGCGCGTGCAGGATGAGGCGCGGGTGCCCGTGTTCGCGCATCTGGAAGGCATCTGCCACACCTACGTCGATCGCGGCGCCGACATCGACATGGCGCTCGAGGTCGTCCTCAATGCCAAGATGCGCCGCACCGGCGTTTGTGGCGCGACCGAGTGCCTGCTCGTCGATCGTAACGCTCACGACGACTACCTGACGCCGCTCGTGAAGGCGCTGCTCGACGCCGGTTGTGAGGTTCGCGGCGATTTGGCCGCCCAGAAGTGCGACCCGCGCGTCAAGCTCGCGGACGCCAGCGACTGGGGCAAGGAGTTCCTCGAGGCCGTGATTGCCGTGAAGACGGTCGACGGCGTGGATGGCGCTATCGCCCATATCGCCCAGTTCGGCTCGCAGCATACCGACGCCATCATTACGGAATGCACCGGCACAGCCGAGCGCTTCCTCGCGCGCGTCGACAGCGCAATCGTGCTGTGGAACGCCTCTACTCAGTTTGCCGACGGCGGCGAGTTCGGTTTCGGCGCCGAGATCGGCATTGCTACGGGCAAGCTACATGCGCGCGGCCCTGTCGGCGTCGAGCAACTGACCAGCTTCAAGTACGTCGTGCGCGGCACCGGTCAGATCAGGCCTGTGTGACCGCCGGGCTCGCCCCCTATGGTTCAGCCGTTCGAGAGAGAATTGATGATCCGCTCCACGCTTGCTGGCCTCGCAGGCTTCCTCATCGTGACCGCATCGGCGAAGGCCGCCGACTGTCCCGTCGCCTCGCGCGGCGCCACTGCCAACGCCTTGCAGAACGCCAAATCTTGCTCGGAAGCAGTCCGTCTGCTCGAGCGCTGCTCCTGGGGCAACAGCCATGATGTTCAGTTCGCCGACATCGTGAAATCCAAGTGCGAGGACGGCGTCCCCGCGGAACGGCGGAAGACCTACGAGCGCGAAAAGCAGAAGTGCCGCGCAACCCACGGAGCCGAACGCGGCACCATGTCGGTCTCCTTCGCCGCTATTTGCGAGGCCAAGGCGGCTTCGAAGCTAAGCCGCTGACACAAAGTCACACTCCATGAATCGGGATTTCAAAGACTTACCCGCCGCCGGCTGACAAGCCTTATTTTCCGGCTTTCGTCCGTCAAACGACATATTTATTGAGTTCGTGAGGCGCGCGCGCAACACCGCCTGATCGCGCACTCCACTCGATGCCAAGTGGCTGGCGGACGCTGTTCGCAGGAAAATTCTTCTCGCGGCCGACCAGGATCTGGAAATTTGTTATTCAGATCGGCGAGAAATGCATTTAGATCGGACCAACAAGGACTAACGCTCAAGTATACGGCTTTTTTCGATCTCCCCTATCCTCCGACCAACTGAAGCACACGACGGCTACCAGTTCATCGCGTGCCCACTGGGGGTGGGATTGGAGGTTGGGAAATGCGGTTAAAGAACTTGAAGGTGGCTCCGGCTGCCATTGGGCTGTGGTATCGCAGGGCAGAAGCCTTGAAGGCCGGTACCGATCTCGTTGCTGAAAAGCCCGATCGCGATCTATGGTCCCATCACGACTACCGAATTTGGCGTTATGCGATGGCAATCAGCCGGCGCGTCGAGCAGTTGCACTAAAGCAACCAGAGAACGCTCAACCCGCTCGGCTGGTCGTTCGCGCGGCCAGCCAGCGGTTGATCCAACCTTGCACCACATCGAACGACCCGAACAGGTAATGGTCGGCATGATTGGCCTCCGGAAAGCTCACCATCTCTTTCCGTCCCGGTAGCCCCGCAAGCACCCTGCGTCCCATCGCGACCGGGATGATATCGTCCAACTCACCGTGCAGGATCAGAGCCGGCGCGTTGATTTTGTCGATGTAACGGACCGTCTCGTAACGATCCCGCATCAGCAGGCGCGACGGTAACAATGGGAAACGATGCTCCGCCACGTCAACGAGCGATGTATAAGGCGCGTCGAGAATGATACCGCCGATCGGCCGGGACGCCCCGACCTGCACGGCAACGCCCGAGCCCAGTGACTCGCCATAGATGATGATGTCGGCCGGCTGCACGCCCAGCGCCACGAGCGTGTCGTAGGCAAGCTTGGCATCGGCGACGTTGGCTGCTTCCGAGGGCTTGCCCGTGGACCCTCCGAAACCCCGGTAGGTCATCATGAACATGCCCTGCCCGGCGGCGTTGAACTTCCGCACGCGTTCCGCGCGCACCGCGAGTGAGCCCGCATTGCCGTGAAAATAGAGAATGGTCGGATGGCCAGGCTTGGCCTTGGCCCACCAGCAGATGACCTTCTCGCCATCGGGTGTATTGAGAAATCTTTTCACTAACGTCGCCGAGCCCGACGGAGGCCGGCGTCACGTAGGCCGGGTCGGGGTGATAGACGAGCCGCTTTTCCAGGATGACGGCGACGAAGCTGACCATGAGGAACGCGCCGATGCCACCTGATATGGCCATCAGCAGCAAGGTCTTGGCCTGCATCCCCTACCCTCCCCAAGTCTCCGCGCCCGTCGCAAAATCAACGGCACAGAAAGCGCGTTGGACAGCAAACGCGCCGCCTCTCGTTCCGGTTCAGTCTTCGAAGATGTCGAAGCGATGCGTCTCCGGAGCGAACCAGTAGCCGACAGCCGCCGTGGCAAAGGCGACCACGATCGGATACCACAACCCGAAGTAGATATCCCCGGTTTGCGCCACCATCGCGAACGAAGTCGCCGGCAGCAGGCCGCCGAACCAGCCGTTGCCGACGTGATAGGGCAGCGACAGTCGCCGAATAGCGGATGCGGGTGGGAAAGAGTTCGACCAGTGCGGCAGCCATCGGTCCGTAGACCATGGTCACGTAGAGCAGCAGCACCGACAGGATGGCGATGATTTTGAGCTTCTGGGCGGTGAAAATATCGAACACACGCGCGAAATTCTGGAGACCGTCCTTCGGCTCGATGGGAATGCGCACCAGCGACGGGTCATTTGGACCGGGATAGCCCGCGGCCGCCAGCGCCGCCGCCGACATCGGCTGAGGAAAGAGGGACTGTTGGCTGCGAACTCGTGGTTCGCCGATCCGGATCTTGGCAGCCGAGCCCGTGGCGCGCCGCCACCGTCGTCGAGCTGACCGCATTCTTGACCAGCAACGCTTTCGCCACGTCGCATGAATTCGAGAACTTGGCCGTCCCCGTTGGATTGAACTGGAACGAGCAGTCGGCCGGATCGGCAATGACCTGCACCAACGTCTTCGCCTGTGCCTCGAACAGCGCCGGATTCGCGGTCGCCGTCAGGCTTTGAACAGAGGAATGTAGGTCAAAGCCGCGAGCAGGCAGCCACCGAGAATGATCGGCTTGCGCCCGATCCGGTCGGAGAGCCAGCCGAAGAAAACGAACCCGCCGGTTCCGAGCACGAGCGCCCACGCGATGAGCACGTTGGCGGTGAAGATGTCGACCTTCAAAATGTTCTGCAGGTAGAACAGGGCGTAGAACTGTCCCGTGTACCAGACGACGGCCTGGCCGGCGACGAGGCCGAACAGCGCGATGAGCGCCACGCGGATGTTGCTTCCCTGGCCGAACGCCTCACGCAGCGGCGCCTTCGAGCCTTGGCCCTCTTCCTTCATCTTCAGGAATGCCGGGAATTCGTCCATCTGCAGCCGGATGTAGAGCGAAACCTCAAGCAGCAGGATCGACACCATGAACGGCACGCGCCAGCCCCAGGCCGCGAATGGCGTGATCGTCGTCTTGTCCGGCAACAGGATCGGCGGATATGGCGTTCACGTAGATCTGCGTGAACAGGATGACGAGCAGCGACATCAGGAAGCCGAGTGTCGCCGTCGTCTGGATGAAGCTGGTGTAGTAGCCGCGTCGACCCTGCGGGGCGTGTTCGGCCACGTAGGTTGCCGCGCCGCCGTACTCGCCGCCGAGCGCCAGACCCTGCGCCATCCGCAGCGCAATCAGCCCGATCGGGCGCGAAGATGCCGATGTCGTCGTAATTCGGCAGCAGCCCGACCAGGAACGTCGAAAGCCCCATGATCACGATCGTCATCAGGAACGTGTATTTGCGGCCGACGAGATCCCCCAGCCGGCCGAATACGAGGGCTCCGAATGGACGCACGATGAAACCCGCTGCGAAAGCGAGCAGGGCAAACACGTTTCGCGTCGCTTCCGGATAGGCCGAGAAGAACTGCGCGCCGATGATGCCCGCCAGCGAGCCGTACAGATAGAAATCGTACCATTCGAAGATCGCGCCGACCGATGAGGCAAGGATGACCTTGCGCTCATCCGGCGTCATGGACCGGCTCCGCGGAGCAGCGATTGCAGCGGTGTGGGCGCTCATTGATTTCGTGCATCCATGATTGAGGAGAGCGCGCGAAGGCGTCGCAGCTCAGGCCGTCGAAATAGCGAAGCGACGAGACACGACGGCGGCGCTACGAGCTTCCCCCAGCGCCGCCGGGCTCATCAGATGTTGTAGGCGCGCTCGCCGTGGTCGACGACGTCGAGGCCTTCGGTTTCCTCGTCTTCGGCCGGACGCAGGCCCACCGCCATGTCGGTCAACGTATAAAGGCGAGCCGAGACGTAGCTGGACCACAACAGTGTGACGACGATGGCCTTGAACTGGGCCCACAACTGCGCCCAGGTGTCGTACTGAGCCACGATCGCTTTGCCGGGTTGCGCGACGTAGTCTAGAACGCCGGTTCCGCCCAGCGTGGGATTAGCCAAAATACCGACTGCGAGCGTACCGATGACGCCGGCGACGCAGTGGACGCCGAACACGTCGAGCGAGTCGTCATACTGGAAGCGCATCTTGATGTGGATGCACGCGAAATAGCAGACCGCACCCGAGACGAGACCTAGCGTCACCGCGCCCATCGGGCTCGAGTAGCCCGCCGCCGGCGTCACCGCGACGAGGCCCGCCAGGAGTTCCAGTCACGAGTCCGAGCAGCGACGGCTTGCCGCGACCGAGCATCTCGACCGCCATCCATGACAGCGCACCTGCTGCCGCCGCGACGAACGTATTCATCATCGCAAGTGCCGCGACGCCGTCCGCTTTCAACGCGGATCCGGCATTGAACCCGAACCAGCCGACCCACAGCAGAGCCGCGCCGATCATCGTCATGGTGAGATTGTGCGGCGCCATCAACTCGCGGCCGTAGCCGGTCCGCTTGCCGATCGTGACGGCGCCGACGAGACCGGCGATGCCGGCGTTGATGTGAACGACGGTGCCGCCCGCGAAATCCAACGCACCCCACTGCGCGAAGAGGCCCGCATCGGATTGTAATAGCGCGAGTGCCGCCTCGGCTGCACGCTTGGCATCATTCGTGGTCGCCATTTGCACGGCACGGGCCGCATCCGCCAAAGCGTCCGGACCCGGACCGTACCAAGCCATGTGCGCGATCGGGATATAGACGAACGTGACCCACATCGCGACGAACAACAGACAAGCCTGGAAGCGCATGCGTTCGGCGAACGCGCCAACGATCAGGGCCGGCGTGATGCACGCGAACGTCATCTGGAACGCCACGTAGACCATTTCCGGAATAACCGCGCCGTTGACGTGCGTCGGCGCAACCGCCTCGGTGCCAATGCCGCGCAGGAACGCTTTCCACAGCCCGCCAAAGTAGCTGCCCCAGGTGCCCCCCGTGTAGGCGATGGAGTAGCCGTAAATCACCCATAGCAGCGACACCATGCAGACGATCACGAACACCTGCATCAGCATTGAGATCGTGTTCTTGGTCCGCACAAGCCCGCCGTAAAACAGCGCAAGACCAGGAATCGTCATCATCAAGACGAGCGCCGTTGCCATCAGCATCCAAGCCGTATCGCCGCTTCCGGGCTGCGGGGCCGCCGCCAGCGCCGGGCTTGACATGAACGCGCCCGCTCCGAAGGTGAGCGCCAAGGCGCCGGCGCGGCTTCTGTGCATGCGGGTCATCTCTTCGAAGTCTCCGTTACGGTCGGGGAGGAGCACGGCAGTGGGACGGTGGGTCATGATCCGAAGGGTGAGTAAACCCATCGAAAATCCTATCGAAGCTCCGGGATGCACGCGTCGGGCCAGATGGGGCATGACCGGCGTTCGGCGGTGGCAACTCCGCCGGTCTATACAGGGAACGTCCTAGAATTGTGTAACAACGCCGGAGAACAGCAGCGACCTTTTAGGCCGATGTCGGAATCTAATCGGCCTGTGCAATGCCGGATTGTGGACCGAATATCTCTATCCGGCACAACCGGGACAGCCCAAAGTCGCAGGCTGGTACATCAGCCCGTATCCGCGCTGCATGGGCGTAAACAAGAATCGTATGTGCTCAGCTTGTTTGCGATTACTTGTTTGACGGCACGCGTTTTTCAGTGTCCGGCATCTCTGGCTACAGTCGATATGCGAACAATGAACTCCGTTGAGCCCGTGAACATCAAACTCGTCTTGAAGGATAATTAACCCCGATTACGAGCTGATGCTAACATCTCGTGCGTATGGTGCCGTTCTTGCTCTTCCTGACCTGGATCGAGTAGCGGCACTCCGAGAGTGGCGTCGCGCAAACTATCGCGGATGCCCACCCGTCAGCGACACGCAATAGTAACGCCAAGCATTGAAAAGAACATCTGGATACAACTCTCATACATCGCCGTGTTCAGCTCCGGGCACGTCCCGTACTCGCCCGCTAGGTTTGCCGAGGAGTCCTTCGTTGAAGAAAGTCAGTGTCCAGGCGTACGAGGACCGCAGCCGCCCTGAAGGCGGCCATGCGATCGTCCTGCTGCACGGCCTGACCGAGGTGCCCGACTCGGCGGCCTTCCGTATCAAACCGGTCGACGCTTCTCACGATGGCACGGTCCCCGGCTGGCCGATCGGTGATCAGACCCCTGTCGCAATCCGCATGACCGACCAGGGTCTCGAGTTGACGGTCGGACCCGAGGTCGCCGATAGCGAGTTGCTGCTGCCCGGCATCGTCGTCGAAATCGAGATGCCCGCGGCGGGCGTGTGCGGCGAGTTCCTATGGCCGAACATTGCGCCGCAACTCCGCCAACGCCGCCGCAGCGTCGTCATCAACCGGCAGCGCCGTAACGGCCGCAGTGAGCTTCCGCAGAAGCCCGACGCCAGGACCGATGAACCGCAGACAGGGCCTGTGCCGGCTGCACCCGTAACACTGGAACTACCGCCGGCCGACACGGTGCCGGATGCGGCCGACGTGCCCGTCGAACCGGCGGCTTCTTCCCCTGGCCTTGCGGTTCCTGCCGATACGCCGGTGTTGGATACCGTGGCTTCCCCACCCGCAGCTGCCGCTGCGCCGGTGCCGAGATTTGTCTCGCGCGCTGCCGCCGCTTCACTGGCCAAGGCAGCCGCCGCCAATAGCCACGCTTGGGATGTCAAAAGGGACGTCGTCTCCATGCGATCCACGAAATTCCTGGCCCTTGGTCAACCCGACCAATCCTCGCCGGAAATACCTAAGTCCGCGACCATCGCGCCGGGCGCCAGCGCTCCGATCACCAGGCCTCAATCCAATCCAGCCTTAGAGAACCCGCACCCCATGACTCCGCAGAAGCGTGCCGACGCACCGGCTCAGAACACGAACGACGCCAGCGCCTGGTACCAGCATGCCCGCGCCGGTCGCATCGATCCTGGCAAGCCCTCGCGGGCTCCCCGTCGCAGCGGTAGCTCGACGATCGCGCTCCAGGCGATCGCGGGTCTTTTGGCCGGCGTCGCTGCGCTCTACGTGCTGTCGCGGGAATCAGCATGAAGACCGTGGCGCCACAGGTGCCCGAGACACCGGCCTACAGCGCCGCCGCTGCGCCCACTTCCAATTCCACGTCCGCTCCCGCGCCCGCTTCGCCTTCGTCCTCGCCGTTCTCCGTTGGCGCCGCCCGCCCAACTTCCGAAGCCGAAGCATCGCTGTTTGAAGCGCTGACCGCGGGTCCCAACTCGCCCCGTGGAGTCAATGCCGGAAACATCTCGCCGCTGAAAGCGCTGGAGAACGCCAACGCCAACCTGGGCGCGAGCGGCGCGGCGCGCGACACCGACGAAGGCGGTTTCTGGCTGAAGCGCTACATCCTCGGCACGCTCGGCGACGAGCGCACCGTGCGCGTGCTGACGCAGCTTGGCTCCGTCTACGCTGAGCCGGCCGCTGGCCGCAGCCCGGATTACGCAAAGGCTCGCCAGCTCTGGGAGATTGCCAGCGCCGCCAACGATCCCGTTGCTATGTGCTTCCTGGGACTGCTGCACGAGAACGGCCTCGGCGTCGCCGCTGATAAGAAGACTGCCCTGCGTTGGTACGAGCGGTCGAAGGCTACTGGCGGCTGCCCCGCCGTGGATGAATCCATCGCACGCGTGAGGCAGTGAGATCATGAAGCGTCTGTTGAAGGGTTTTGCGTCGCTGCCACGACGGCTCGGCTCTGGCGGCTCATCGTTTCTGGCCAAGCCTTCGCGTCTGCTCCACGCCGGAGTCGCCCTCGCCCTCGCGGCCGGTTTGATCTGGACCTATGCGGGCTCGAGCGAGATCGAAGCGCCCGCCGCTGTCACCACCGCGCCCGACGCACCGGCCCCGGCCACGACGGCGGCAGTGGTCCCGACCGAACAACAGTCCACTCCGTCTGCAACGGAAGCGGCCACCAAGACCGAGCCGGCATCAGCGGTCGCACCGGCACAAGCGTCCGATTCAAAGTCCGCCGACGCCCAGCCGGTCGGGGCCAAGCGGGCCGAGACAAAGCCCACCGAAGCTCCTGCCGTCGCCGAACCAGCACCGACAAAGCATGTCGCCGCGCCGCCCTCGTTCCAGGACACGCGCCCCATTGCTCAGCCGGCTCCGGCTCAGCCAACGGCCGCACCCGCCTCCTCAACTCCTGCGGCAGTCGCCCCTGGGGCGATGTTCCGCGATGCCCGGCCGTTGCAGCTTCCAGCCACCCAGACCGAAGCCCCCGCGCCCGCAATACCGCCCAAACCCGAGACCTCCCTGACGTTTCGGGATACCCGGCCGATCACGAATTCCCCAATGTTTCAGGATCGCCGCCCCGTCGAGATCCCATCGTTCCAGGACAAGCGCCCGGTCGCGCTTCCCTCTTTCCAGGTCCCTCCGGTCACCGCGTTGCCTCCCGCAACCGAGCCCGCAGCGCCCACTGCCGCGGCGCCCAGCACGCCGGTGGCCAACACCACCGACGTGACGAAGCCCAGCCTCGTCGCCGTTGCTCCGCCGCCGCTGAAAATCGATGCTGGCGCCTGCCGTGCGCCGGAAATCACCAGCGAAGCCCTCGACGGCGGCATGATGGCGCTGCACATCACCGCCGCATGCCACCCCAACGAAACCGTCCAGATCAGCTACGCGGGCGCCGAGTTCCTCCGCAAGCTCAACGCCTGGGGCGCGCTCGACTTCACTCTCGATTGCTTCGCCGGCACGAGTTCCGTGGTCGATGTCCGCTTCGGCGACAACACCCGCAAGACGATACCCGTCGTCGCCCGTGACCTCGATAAAGTCTCTAAAATCGCGGTCCTGTGGCGCGCGCCCGTCAATCTCGACCTGCACGTCTTCGAATATGCCGCGCGTCACGGCCAGGCCGGGCATCTGTGGGCCAAGAAGCCGTCGGCGATCGCCACCGCCCGGCTCGCCAGCCAGACCGAGAAGCGCGGCCATGGTTTCCTGAGCGCGATTGATGACGACCAGAGCCTCGGCGACAAGATCGAGGTTTACACCTTCCTGCACAACGACGAGCAGGCGTCAGGGTCGATTGCTCTGGCGCTCGACTATGAGACGCGCGGCGAGACGCCGGCCGGCGCCACGTGCGGTCAGGGGGCTCTGGCCGAAATCGACTTCCAGGTCGTAATCCAGCCGCGCGGAGGTCAGGTTACCCGACAGGCCGGCGTGCTGACACGAGTTCGAGTGTGGCATCCGAATTGCTACGGAGAGTCGGTTCAATCAGGCCGCGCTACCGGGTCTCAGAATACGACGTTGACGTTTAATATCGAGACTGCCAGCGGAACGGACTGAAGCGGGGGGAGCCGCGTCAAGTTTCATGTTTAATCGCGTTGTCCTAGGTTTAGGATTTCTTTCAGCCATCGCATCATCAGCGGCGGCGGAATTGGTGGTGTTGCGCCTCGAAAGGCAGCGACATCGAGATGGCCGGGCAGCTGCGGGGTTTCGATGGCTCCAAGTACACGCTAGAAGTCGGCACTGGCGGCGTCATTTCTCTCGACGCCACGATCTATGAATGCCTCGGCACGCCCTGCTCCGCCCTAGGCACACCCCTCACCGCGCCCACCGGCACCAGCACGTTCGTCATCGAAAGCGCCAACGCGGCGGGGAAGCCGATCACAATCGAGGGTTCGGCAGTCATCGGCCTCGATCTCATGCCGGCGCTCATTCGCGCCTACGCCGCCGACATGGGCGGCACGGTGAAGCAGCTCGTCGGCACCAATTCGCGGGAGACCGGCTTCCGCCTGACCGACGGCCGCGGCGCCGAATTCGCCAGCTTGGACTTGAAACGCTACGGGTCGGAAGCTGCATTCCAGTCCTTGCGTAACGGCTCCGCCGTCATCGGTGTCTCGAGCCGTCAGATAACAACCGACGAAACTCAAGCGCTCGTCGCCGCGCAGCCGCAGGTGAAGTCGTCCGACTACGAGCACGTGCTGGGGCTCGACGGGCTCGTCGTCATCGTCCCATCGGGCAGTGCCGCGACGTCGCTCAGCGTTGATGCGATCGCACGCATTTTCGCGGGCACCGTCACGGATTGGTCGGGCGTTGGTCTGCCCGCCGGCCGCATCAACCTCTACGTCACGTCCGAAAGAAGCGGCTCAGCGGACGCGCTCGCCGACCTCGTTTTGAAACCACGCGGGCTCGCGCTCTCGCCGTCTTCGACGCGCGTGACCGACGAGGCCGAACTCTCCGACGCCGTCTCGCGAGATCCTAACGCCATCGGCATCACCTCGTTCGCCTTCGTGCGGAATGCGCGTGCGCTCGACATCACCACACCGTGCGGCATCGTCGCCAAGCCGACCACGTTCGCAGTGAAGTCGGAAGAATACCCATTGAGCCGCCGCCTCTACGTCTACACTGCCGGCCAACCGAAAGACCCGGGCGCCCAGGAACTCGTGCGCTTCATGGTCTCGCGAAAAGCCCAGCCGGTGATCCGCGATGCCGCCTTCGTCGACCAGTCGATCGAGAGAGTGCCGTTCGAAGGCGAACAGGCTCGCATTCTCGCCAGCCTTGCCGGCAAGAGCCCAGACGCGCCCGACGTCGCTCAAGCTCGCCAATTGATCGCTGAGATTTTAGGTGCGCAGCGACTGTCCGTCACCTTCCGCTTCGCCTTCAACGCGGTCGATCTCGATGCTAAGGCCCGCGGCGATCTGGCCCGCCTTGCCGAGTTGCTGAAATCACCCGAAATGGCCGGAAAAACCGTGATGTTCATCGGCTTCACCGATGCCGCCGGTCCGGCATGGCTCAACCAGGCGCTGTCGCTGAAGCGCGCCGAGGAAGTCCGCGATGCCGTCCTGCGCATGAACGCGAGCCTGACCTCCGCGGCCTCATTCTCGGCGTTGGGCTTTGGGCCGGCAGCACCCGTGGTCTGCAACCAGGGCCGCCGATCCGAATCAAACCGACGCGTCGAAGTCTGGGTACGCGATAGTAAGGCCTCGGCCGCGCCCGCGGCAGTAGCCGCCGCCCCGCAGGCAGCTGCCGGACAATTGCCTGCAGTGGGAAAGCCAGAATCGCCGCCGCCGGTCGTCAAAACCGCTCGAAAGAGACGCCACCGATGAACCGCAGAAAACCGAGAAACTGCTTTTGGACAGCTCTCTGCCAATCAACAAAAGAGCAATATCCCTCCGAATGCTTAGCAGGTTACCCTCAACTCAAAATCGCGCTAATTCCCGTGTACGATCCGAACAAATTTAATCTCTCCTGAAACGAACTAATCGCGCCTTTGCGGGTGCAATGGGTGGGGCTTGCTCCGCCGACGGGCACTACGGGTGCCCCGTAAGAAAGACCAAGATCGTGATGAGTATGTCGAACGTGCGTGAACCCACCCTACCAGAGCGCGATCACGCCCTTGCTTCCGAGCTGCCGTCTGTTGTCGGAGCGGATCTCTCGCTGCCGATCGTGACCTTGATCCCGGACAGCGCCATTCAATTTCTCGACGCCGAACTGAGCAACGCAGCCGCCGCCGATGTTCGTCGCCGTTATTTCGAAGATTATGGCGACGGCACCTCCGGAGAGGCCGCCGCACTGCATGCCGTCTCACTAGAGGACGGCGTCTTCCATCATCCCGTCACGCAACTCGTCGGCGACGCCGCGGAAACTTACATCGTCGATGGTGTGAGTGCACTGGAGCCCTATCTCGGCGCTTGGCTGCCGGTGCCGTATCTGCGCGTTCTCGATCATGAGAGCGAGGACGGAGCGGTGCTCGATGCGGGTCCTACCAACTGGGCCCGCATCCACATCTCTCGCGCCGCCGCCGACGACGAGACTTCGGCCGGATACCGGATCGTGCTGGCGCTGGACACCACGCTCGACACGCGGGCAGGAACGCGCACTCGGCAGGACGCGGCCCCCACCGCCGATGATGCATTGGCCGACGCCATGTTCCAGTTCTCCGCCGACGAGAACGACATCGGCAGCTTCGTCACGGAAGCCTGGGTCGACGACTGGCTGGCCGAGGTCTACCAGGAGCACCACAAGCGCCTGCGCAAGCCCGGCGATGACGAGTGGCTGCAGGCGCGCCCGCTGGAGCACCTCGCTCATTACCTGACGCTGCTCGCGGTACTCGACGAAGCCGGTGCCCTTCCTGATGTCCGCTTCCAGGACACCGTCTCCGCTGCCTCCAGCCGCGCCGGCGTCGCAGTCGACCTGCTGCTCGACATCGGCAACAGCCGCACCGTCGCGATGCTGTCGGAAGCCAGCACCACCGCCGGATTGCGCGACGCAAACGCAATCTCGCTGCTACCGATCCGAAATCTCACACAGCCCTGGCGCGTGACCCGAGGCGTCGTCTCGAGTCAGACGCAATTCGCCAAGCCGGACTTCGGCAGGGAGGCGCTTTCCCGCTGGAGCGGACGCGCCAACGCGTTCTATTGGCCGAGCCTGGCCCGCATCGGAACCGAAGCGAGCGAACTCTCAAGTCGTCAGGAAGCCAACGGAGACCAGACCGGCCTGTCGAGCCCGCTCCACTACCTCTGGGATGAGCAGCCGACCGAGAACGTCTGGCGCTTCGCCAATGCCAATCCGGGCCAAGCTCGTCGCACAGCCCTGATCTCTGGCCCTCAACTTGCGCTCGTGTCGGAGGCGGGCGATGTGCTCGGCAGCGGCGGCCGTAGTGGCTCGACCACCAAGCCGCGCTTTTCGCGCTCCTCGCTGATGACGTTTGTGGGTGCAGAGTTGATCATGCACGCGCTGACGTCCATCAACTCGCCCGGCCATCGCCAGAACCAGCATCGCGCCGAGTTGCCCCGGCGCCTCGACCGCATCGTCGTGACGGTGCCGGCGAACCTGCATGCGCGCGAGCAGCAAATATTGCGCGCTCGCCTCGACGCAGCCGTCGATCTCATCTGGCAGGGCCTCGGCTGGGCACAGAACCCGGCTTCCCCGCGGCGTCCGTCGATCACTCTCGTCAACGACAACGCGGCCAACGCCGAGATCGCTTATCTCTTCAATGAGATCACCCACAAGTTCCGTGGCAAGGCCCGTGAGTATCTCGACTTGATGGGCAAGATCCGCCCCAATCAGCGCAGCGGCAAGTCGCTGCGCATTGCGGCCCTGGACATCGGCGGCGGCTCCACCTCCCTCTCCGTCGCCACATGCGAATTGGGCGAGACCGGACAGATCGTTCGTGCTCCGCAACTGAGCGATGGCATGAGCTTCGGCGGAGACGACGTCGTCAAGGCGATCATCGAGCGGCACGTGATCCCGGCGATCGAGCAGCATCTGGGGGATTGCGGCCTGCGCAACGCCCGTCAGTTCCTCGCTCAGATCACCGGCGCCGTCCCCTCGTCTCGAAAGCCATGGCTTGCCGACTTCGCCGGCCGCTTCACGTCGGACCTGGCGGCGCCCGTCGCCATGGCGCTTCTCAACGAGCACAAGGCTTCGCCCTCCCTGCCCGACGACGTGCCCTGCGAACGCACCATCGGCTCGCTGCTCGCTTCGATCGGCGCGGACGCCATAGCCGTCGCCGATGTGCTCGACGAGTTGGCCGCGGACGAAGGCACGGAAGGCTTCTCCCCGCTCGATACGCCGCTCACGTTCCTCCATCGCGACCTCGCCGACACCATCCGCGACGTGCTGGAGCCAGTGCTGGCGAACGCGATCCGCATCGTTCAGGCGCTGGATTGTGATCTTGTGTTGTTGTGCGGCTGGGCGTCTCGACTGCCGGTGGCCCTCGATACGCTCTTGCAGCGGATGCCGACACGTCCCAACCGTATCGTTCCGATGCATGAGTATCGGATTGGCGACTGGTACCCTCAGCGCGATGCCGGCGGCAAGATCGGCGACACTAAGACGCTCGGCGTCGTCGGCGCGCTGATCGCCAGCATGTCCGGCCGCCCGGGCAGCTTCGCAATCTCGTCGCGGCCGCTCGAGCCCGACGCCATGCGCCAGTTTGTCGGCCCGATCGGTGCCAACGGCCAGATCGCAACGGATGCAGTCCTGTTCACCATCGAGCCCGCTGGGCTCGGCCGCGAGAGCGTCGAGCCGCGCTCAGCCACCGCGATTTTAGAGCTGCCAGCGATCATCGGCATGCGCCGGCTACCGCTCGAAAGCTGGCCAGCCACGCCGCTCTACAAGCTCCAATGCGAAGGACCCGCCGCCGTCCGTGCCAAGGGCCCTTTGAAAATCACCTTCGAGCGCGTGCAGAGCGCTCATGGCGCACCCGACGAACTGCAAATCGTGCGCGCCTGCGACGCAGCCGGCAATACCATTCTGCCATCGGAATTGGCACTTCGTTTGCAAACTCTGTCATCGTCCAAGGGACATTGGCTCGATACCGGTGCGATCACGATCGCGGCTGTGGGGGAAACCAGGGGATGAGCGCGTTCGAGAACAGGCTGGTGTTCGCCTGTCACCAAGTCGGTGAGGCGGCCAGCGAGATCCTGGAATGGGTCGATCAGAACCGTGAGCTCGTCGGGGCAGAGCGCGTTTCTCTCCTGCATGAGTTCTACACCACCGAAGTCGCGGCCGAGCGGCTTGCGACCGCCGTCAATCAGGTCCCGAGCGTTGCCTTCGTCGGCCCGAGCCGCTCCGGCAAGACGCAGGCGATCACCGCGATGATCGAACGCGGCAACGGCCGCCTCAGCATGCGCTTTGACGGCATCCGCGAGTTGATCGACTATGTGCGCCAGATCATGCCGGAAGGCGCCAAGAATGGCCCTTCGATGGTCGTGCGCCTGTCCGGCAAGTCGCGGCAGTTGCCGCAGAACTTCCCGATCGCGCTGCGTCTGCTGTCGCTCGCCGACGTGATCAAGATCCTCGGCAGCGCCTATTTCGCGGCCTCCACTGCGCGCTCTGCCGCACCCAGCCTCGCCCAGGTCAAGCGCGCCCACGAGGACGCGTTGAAGAAAATCGGCGACGAGCCGGTGCCTGGCCTCAAGGAAGAGGACATCTGGGAAATCCGCGCCTACTTCGCCACCCGTTTCGGCGAAGAGCCGCTATTCCGCGCACTTTCAGCCGCAGGCTTCTGGCAGTCGCTCGCCAAGCTGGCGCCCAATCTGCATAACGATGCGCGCGGCAAGCTGCTTGCCCTGCTGTGGGGCGGACTGAAGCCGTTCACGCGCACGTTCGTGACGCTCGCCGATGTGCTGGCGAGCCTCGAAGGCAGCCAGGAAGCCAACTGCGCCCTCGATGCCATCCTGAGCCTCGATCCGCGCACCGGCAAGTTCTCGCGCCGCGCCGACAGCGTGATCAGTGGCGAGACGGTTGCCCGACTCGGCCAGCCCGACAACGACACCGTTGTCGTCTGCAACGAGTTCGGTCACTGGATTTCCGTCCCGCGGACTTGCCTCGCAGCGCTTGCCGCCGAGGTTCGCCTGCCGATCCCGGGTTGGCAAAACGAGGTACTCGAGAAAGCCGACATCCTCGAGTTCCCCGGCATCGACCACCGCGACAGCATTCCCGGTCTGGGCCGCGCGCTCGGCGCCGACGCGAGCCTTCTCGGCCGCCTCTATCTGCGCGCCAAAGCCGTCTACCTGCTGGACAGCTATGGCGCCGACCACAAGATTACCAGCCTGGTCGTCTGCGTCGATCCCACTGCCCGCAAGGTCGGCGAATTGTCGAGCCTCGTCGCAAGCTGGATCGAGACCTCCCACGGCCGCGACGCCGTCGCCCGCGAGCAGCAGGACAACACGCTCTTCATCGCCCTGACCAAGATCGACAAGGACTTCACCGAGGCCCAACGCCCCGGCAAAGAACGCCGCGTCGACGTCGGCGCACGCATCGACCAGATCCTCCGCGACGGCTTCGGACGCGACTACACATGGCCCACCGAATGGAGCCCGTCGCGTCCGTTCGAGAACATGCTGCTGCTGCGCAATCCGAACCACAAAGCGAAACAAATCTGCGACTACGCCAGCGATGGCCGCGAGATCGCATTCAAACCCGGCCAACAGGAACGTATCGACCGCGCCCGCAAGGACTTCATCACCAGCCCCTTCGCGCAGACACACGTTGCCGATCCTGCCGGAACCTGGAACGAGGCGTTCCTGCTGAATGATGGCGGTGTCAGCTTCCTCGCCCAGTCGATCGCCGCGGTCTGCGACAGCCGCGTGAAGCAGCGCCAGATCGTCAACGCGCTGACGGGTTTGCGCCAGACGATGAAGGACCGACTGCAGCGCTATTACGTCTCCGACAACTATGCCTTCCAGCATGATCGCCGCCGCAAGACGGGCCTGCTCGTCATGCGTCGTCTGAAAGCTTGCTCGGAACAGCGCCGGTTCGGGCACCTGCTGCGCGCCCTGCAACTCTCGGACGCCGAGTTCGCCGATGTGCTTGGCAACCTCGATGTCTGGTGCGCGCCGCCCCCGAAACTGGACGAGATACCGGCGGCTGAAGGTCCTGAGGGCGACGCCGCAGCCGCCGAGAAACCGGCTGGCGCGAAACTTGCCGGCCAGGGCACACCCGCTGCGATGATGCCGGCGGCCAATCTCGCGCGCACCGCCATCGACCACTGGATCGAGACCTTGCGCGCGATCCCTGCCAGCGTTTCTGCGCCGCGCGGCTATCACATGCCCCGCCACGCCCTTGTCCATCTCGTCGATGAGATCATCGCCGGCGCCAACCGCCTGAAACTCGACAAGCGCGTTGCCAGCCATATCGAGCGCGTGACCGAAGGCGACACCGATCCGGACGACCGCGTCGCCAAAGCCGCGCTCTGCATTTCCAACGCCGTCGGCGACTACGTCATGTCGCTTGGCTACAACGATGTGATGTCGAACAGTCACCCGCGGCGCAAGGGCCGCGAGCAGAAGCCTATATTCCCGCCGCGCAATGCCGTCGGCCTGAACGCCATCGAGGACACCACCGACCTCGACAAAGAATTTCTGGCCGATTGGTCCCAGGCCTTCATGAACCTCGTCGATGACAACGCGACGGGCCTGCGCGAGCAGGACATCAACGACGAGCAGAACCGTCGCCTCGGCCGCCTGCTGCGGCTGCTCGACGTGTCTCTGTAAAGGAAAGCGCCACTCATGCGTAAGATCATCGTAGAGGCGTTCGAGGACGAGAGCCGCCCGCAAGGGGGGCACGCGGTCATTCTGCTTCACGGCCTCGACAACGTTCCTCAAAGCACGACGTTTCGGCTCCGTCCAGTCGATGCCGGCCAGCACACCGAACTGCGCAGTCTCTGGCGCAACAACGCGCTGTCGCCGATCACCACGCGGGTCACCGATCGCGGCGTCGAGTTCGTCGTCGGTCCGGATATCGTCGGCAACCCGATGCTGCTGTCGGGCACCCCGGTCGTGATCGAGCTTCCTGATGCGGGCGTTCGCGGCGAGTTTCTCTGGCCGAGCGTGGCACCGCTCGCGCCGCCGCGCCGCCGCCATCTCGTGGTGCCGAGGCGTCCCCGCCGTGCGGAGATCGAAGCCATCGTGGTCCCGCCGGATCTGCCGGAGCAGGTGGCCGCTGTCTCCGAGCGCCCATACAGAAACGGCAGCGGCGGAGTGCATTCGTATTCGGGCGCCAGCAACGGCTTTCACGCCGAGCCTGTCGCCAAGCCGGAACAGCAGCAGACCGCCGTCATCGTACCGTTATTTGGCCCAGAGACCGTGGCTGAGCCAGTCGCGGAGCCTGAAAGCCGGCCGCAAGCGATCACCGTGCCGGAAGCCGCCGGTATCCTCGATGTTCATCCCGTGCTGATCGACGTCGCCGAGCAAGCGGTCGCGCCCCCGGTCGAGGTGCCCGGCACGCCAGCGTCCGCCGCGATCAGCGATCCGCTGTGGGACACCCCAGCGGCCGTCAGCAAGGCCCCCGATGCCCTGCAGTGGACGCCGGGCAAGGAGCCGCGCGGCAACGCGGGCGGCCGTATTCTGCACGGCGCCGCCGGCGTCTCCGTGCTGCTTGGAATCGCGATTTTCGCTCTTTCCGGGCGGAATTCGCAGCCTCCAGCACCGTCCCTGGCCGGAAAGCCAGTTAGTCCGGTCATGGCTGCTCAAGGTAGCGGTTCCGCCTCGACGCCCCCGCCTTCCGCCCCCGGCGGAATGGAAAAGCCCAGTGCCACAGCCGCGGCCATCACCGCTGCTCCCGCTCTCAAACCGGCCGCACCTGTGTGCCCGCCCGAGCCCGAGATCGCTACCGAACCTATGTCCGGTGGGCGAATGAAGCTGACGCTGAAGTCCGAGTGCCGCAGCGGCCAGGACGTCAAGCTCACCTACGGCGGAGCAACTTTCCGCCAGCGTTTTGACGCCAATAGTTACCTCGCCACGGTCGTGGACTGTTTCGCTGGCACAAAAGACCCCATCGAGTTGGAGTTTGCGGGCGGACTGCGCAAGAGCGTTCCCACTGTGGCGCTCGACCTCGACCGCGTGACCAAAGTTGCCGTCGTTTGGCAAGCCCCCGTCGACCTGGATCTGCACGCCTTCGAATATGCAGCACTGCCCGGTGGCAAAGGCCACGTCTGGTCCGGCGCTCCGGCTGCCGTGACCGTGCTCGATCAAGTTCCGGACCATCGCGGCCACGGCTTCCTAAGCAGCGTCGACGGCGGCCAGAGCCTTGGCGACAAGCTGGAGGTCTACACGTTCTTCCATAACGACGAGCAATCGTCGGGCGCAGTCACGTTGGCGCTCGATTATGCGACGCGCGGGGAAACCGCGACGGAGCAGTCCTGCGGCAAAGGCAATCTCGCCGAAATTCCCTATTGGGTGGGCATGCTGAAGCGCGGCGGCCAGTACACGCGAGAGAACGGTCTCATTGCTGCCGCCCCGTGCGGCGTCCGCATCAGCCCCGAGGTGCGGTTCGGACAATCCGTCCTGCCCGTGCTCAGGATCAAGAAATAACGGCCCGAAGGAGGGCTCATCCCGTGGCGTTGAAAGATACGATCGGCTCCGCTTGTCGCGGTGGGCGCATGATGGCCCACGCGCTGTCCATGAGCCTTATTGCAGCCTGCGCCGCCGGTATGGCCTAGGCTTCAGAGGTCACGCTGCGCGTCAAGGGCGGCGGCCTCGAGGTGAAAGGCGAACTCAAATCCTTCGACGGGTTGAAGTACGTCGTCGAGACGCCGCAAGTCGGCCTCATGACATTCGATGCCGCTCGCGTCGAATGCGTCGGCGAAGCATGCGCGCGCCGCGTCGCGCCCGCCGCCCTGCCGCTGGAGCCGCTCAGCGCGGCAACGCCAGAGATCGTCCACCTCAAGGGTGCGGGCGTCATGGTGGACGGCCTGCTCCCGGCGCTTATCAAGGGATATGCGGCCGGCCTCGGCGCGGTCGTCACCCCGATCGTCGGCACGACCCCCGCCGAGACGAAGCTGCGCCTCAGCGACACGAAGGGGGCGGAGCTCGTCACCTTCGTCATGCAGCGGGACAGCGCCGCGGCCGGTGTGGCTGCTCTCACGCAAAGTGCTGCCGAGATCGCGCTGTCTGACCGTCCAATGACGGAGCAGGAAGTCCAGGCGCTTGCCGCCGCCTTCCCGGAAAGCAAATCGCAAAGCGAAAACCTCGTTGCCTCCGATGGCGTCGCGATCATCGTATCGCCCGACAATCCGACGCTCGCGCTTTCGGACGATGCGTTAGCCCGCATCTTCGCCGGACGGGTCGCGAGCTGGATCGACGTCGGCGTGTCCGGCTCGCGTTTCCGCATCTACACGAACGGCGCCGACAGCTCGGCCGTCGCCGCGCTAACGGCTTCGATCTTGAAGCCGCGCGGAATGACACTGGCCCCGATCGCGACCGAGCTTGCGAGCGAAGCCGCCGTTGCCGATGCCGTGGCCCGCGACCCGAACGGCATCGGCATCGTCTCCTTCGCGTTCCAGCGCAACGCCAAGCGCCTCAATATCGAGAGCGCTTGCGGGATCATCACGCGTCCGACATCGTTCGCGGTCAAAGCTGGCGAGTACGCGCTGAGCCGCCGCCTTTATCTCGTCACGACAGGGCAGCCCAAGAGCGCCGCCGCTCGCGGTCTCATTCGCTACGCGATGTCGAAA
Organism: uncultured Alphaproteobacteria bacterium; assembly: GCA_963847435.1. Lineage (GTDB taxonomy): Bacteria > Pseudomonadota > Alphaproteobacteria > Rhizobiales > Hyphomicrobiaceae > CAWJZR01. Next base: position 42,305 of record CAWJZR010000022.1, read on the forward strand.
GACGCGCAACCAGTCATCTCGGAGGCGCAGTTCATCGACCGCCTGCCCGAGACGCTGGCGATCGACGAGCAGACGGGGCGGATGGGCGCTGCGCTCAACGCGCCGCCGCAGGCCTTCGATATGGACGAGATGCGGAAGCTGCTGGCCGATCTGCGCGGCACGCGCCGTCTCTCGCTCACCTTCCGTTTCACCCCCGGTTCGATAGACTTGGACCCGGCGTCGCGACGTGAGGTGGCGCATCTGGCGGAGTTGCTGCAGACGCCTGAATACGGCGCGCGACCGGTTCAGCTCATTGGCTTCACCGAGGCCGAAGGAAAGTTCTCGGTCGCCCTTGCCTCATCGGCTAAGCGTGCCGCGCAGTTGAAGAGCGCTCTCGCGGCTGCCGGCGGAAAGCTCGTCAACGCTGGCAACATCGCGCCGAAAGGCTACGGTCCGCTGGCGCCGATTATTTGCAACGATACAGCCGAGCACCGCCAAATCAACCGGCGCATCGAGGTGTGGGTCAAGGATTGACGAGGGAGGCGCCGCCGCTCTCACCCGCCCGACTGCTGATCGAAGCACGTCAGCATGTGCTGGATGCGTTGCGGACCCGGCAAATGGCCCCACGGCGATCCGCGCGACTGCGCCAGGAACGGCGAGAAACCGACGATTTCCCAACGCGTCAGCAGCCCCAGGTCGCGCGCGCGCTTAACGGCCCAGCAATCGGCCTGGTTCTCGGCATCATCAGGCCGGTTGTACCAATGGCCGAGCGCGTGATGCGCGCATTCATGCTCGTAAAAGAAGATCAGCAGCTTGTCGGGAAGCCGGTCCATCATATGCGTATCCATCGCAATGACCGGCACGCGATTGATGACGAACGCACTCGCCAGATCGCCGAGATTTTTCACCTTCATCATCGAAACATTGTGGCCGCGGACATCCCGGCATTGAACCGAATATCCGCCTATCTCCGTCGGTGGCGGAGGCTCGACCAAATCCTGCCCGTTGGCCAAACCGCCACCGAGAAAAAGCCAAGCTGCGATGGCGATGAGCGATTGCTTCATCGGCACAAGCTTTCCTGCAAAAACCGCAATGGGCTCGCACGAACGGCGGGCCTGTCGAGGCTGACAGGAGCCTAACACCGGCGTCGGCCAATCGCCAACCGAGGAAACTACGCCGTGGTGCCCGTGCCGGTTCCTTCTCTCGTCGCGCAGCAACCCGCGAATGACATTGTCGAATCATCGGACAAATTGCCTGCTCCGGCGTTATACTTCCCGTGATCGAATTCGCGGGAGTAGCAGCCATGGATACGATCGAGGCGCCCAAGCTCACCCACAGCCACATCTTCGATGCCGCCGAGATGGGGGCGCTCGCCCACCTTTATCGCGGCGAAGTCTACCGCAGCACGATGTGGCGCACGCGGCTCGACCACACCACGAACTGGGCCGTGGCGACGCTGGGTATCGCGCTATCCGTGACCTTTTCCAGCCGTGAGGCTTCGCCCCTGCCGCTGGTGCTGGTGGGGTGCCTCGTAGTCGTGTTCCTGCTCTTCGAGGCGCGCCGCTACCGTTACTTCAACGTCTGGCGCGCCCGTGCTCGTTGGATAGAGAAGAATTTTTACGCGCCGTTGCTACGCGGCGAGGGCCTGCAGCTCGACGACGGCTGGCATGAGGTTCTGGCCCACGACTATTGCGAGCCACGCCATCACATCAGCCTGCCGCGTGCCATCGGCCGCCGACTTCGCCGCACGTATTCGTGGATTCTCGCGATTCAGGCCCTTGCCTATTTCGGCAAAGTGGCGATCCACCCGACGCCGCTCGCGAGCCTGGCCGAACTCTGGGAACGCACCGCCGTCGGACCGATCCCTGGCGAGGCGATGGTGCTGGGCGGCCTCCTGTTCAATGGCGCCTGGTTGGCGTTTGCGCTGGTGACTTGGCACCTTGACCGCACGCAACACCGCGGCAGGTCGCGCGTTGCGATGGGCTGAGGTGGAGGAAGGAGAGCGAGACGATTCCTCACGCCCTTCCCCGTTTTCCATCACCTGTTTTCAGCGACGGGGTTGCCGTTGTCGTCGATGAAGGCGATGCGGATCATATTTGTCGCCCCGGGCGAACCGAGCGGGACACCGGCCGTGATCAGGATGCCGCCGCCCGGCTTCACAAAACCCTCGTCGAACGCGATGCGGCAAGCCCTGCGCACCATGTCGCCAAGATCCGACGGGATCGCTCGTCATGAACGACTGGATGCCCCACACCACGGCCATTTTGCGCGCCGTCGTTTGCACGGGCGTCAAGCCGATCACCGGAAGGCCGGGACGTTCGCGCGCCACCCGTAGCGCCGTCGAGCCAGTCGCCGTGTAGCAGACGATGGCCGAGAGTTTCACGGTGTCCGCGATGGCGTGCGTCGCCGCAGCGATCGCGTCGGCGCCCGTCGGCTGCGGCGGCGTCTGCGTCGCGTGGATGATGGTGTCGTAGGACGGGATCGTTCTCCACCTGCATGGCGATGCGGTCCATCATCTGGATCGCCTCGACCGGGTACTGCCCGACGGCCGATTCCGCCGACAGCATGACCGCGTCCGCACCGTCGAACACAGCGGTCGCCACGTCGGAAACCTCGGCACGCGTCGGCACCGGCGCTCGAGATCATGCTTTCCAGCATCTGCGTCGCGACGACGACCGGCTTACCGGCGGCGCGGGCCTTGCGCGTGATCTGCTTCTGCAGGCCGGGCACCTTCTCGACCGGCATCTCGACGCCGAGATCGCCGCGCGCAACCATGAAGCCGTCGGCGGCGGCAGATGATGCTGTCGAGATCGGCGACCGCCGAGGGCTTCTCGATCTTGACCAATCGATGGCCGAGCGTCCCCGAGCGCTTGACGACGTCACGCACGTCCTCTGCGCGCTGCACGAACGACAGCGCAATCCAGTCGACGCCGAGGTCGAGCGCGCATTCGAGGTCTGCCTCGTCCTTCTCGGTCAGCGGACCGATCGGCAGCAGCGTGTCGGGCAGGCTGATGCCCTTGCGGCTGGCCAGCGCGCCGCCGACCAGCACCTCGGCCGAGATCTGGTCCTTTTTCTTCTCGATGACGCGCATCCTGATCTTGCCGTCGTCGAGCAACAGCGTGTGCCCCGGCCTGGACGCCTTCGAAGATCTGCGGATGAGGCAGAAATACGCGCTCGCGTCGAGCCGCTTCTCACGCGGTCGAAATTGAAAATCGCCCCGTCCTTTACGAACACCGCCCGCCGTCGAAACTCGCCGAGGCGGAACTTCGGGCCCTGCAGATCGGCGAGGATGCCAATCGGATGGCGGTGGCGCTTGGCCGCGCTCGCGCACGGTTCGTAGAGCAGCTCGCGCGCCATGTCGTGCGTGGAGTGGCTCATGTTGATGCGGAACACGTCGACGCCAGCATTGAAAAGCTGGTCGATCATGTCCGGCGACGCGGAGGCGGGCCCCAGCGTCGCGACGAGCTTGACCTTCCGATTACGTCTCATTTGCCTTTTGTCCCTGCATCCTCAGGATCAGTGAGGCGGATGGTCCATTCTTTCGCCTCGCCCGTATCCACTTCAAAAAAACCCGTCCGCTTATATCCCCGTTTGGGGCAATCCTGAACCCCCCGGATCGCGAACGATTTGTCATGCGTACACATGAAGTTTGTGCCGACCCATTCGCCACCGCGATCGTAATCGACGGCGTGCACGTAGACGAAGCGGCACGGCACCGCGCCCCTGAGCAATGTCTCGCAAGTCTGGGGAGCGATGTTCCACCAGCCCTCGGTGGCCCAGCCGTTTGCGTCCTGGTATCCGATCGAGACGCCGATCCGGCTCGTCGTCGAATTGCAGAGCTTGAGATCAGCCTGCGCGGCACCAGTTCCCAACAGGGTCAGCACGACGGTGATGGCCGGGACGCGTGAGCCGCGCATCCGCTGCCGGCGATCAGTCTTGAGAGGAATCACGTCGTCTCCGTGAGTGACCAGTCCGCTCGCCCGATCGAGAACTCAGCCGCTGCTGGCCATGGGACGACGCCGGCGCTCGGCAGGTCACGGATCCACGAGGATGACGCGGAAATCGTTGACGTTCGTCTGTGTCGGACCGCAGTTGACTAGGTCGCCGATCGCTCCAAAGAATCCCGTAGAATCGTTGTTCTCCAGGAAGGTGGCGGCATTGAGTTGCCGCGCTGTCGCCCGTGCAAGCGTATCTTCCAGAACGATGGCGCCGGCCGGGTCATCCGCATTGCCGCCACCCCCGTCGATTCCGTCCGTATCACACGCAAGGGCGGCAATGCCAGAGGCGCCTCCAAGACCAATGGCTAAGCCCAGCGCGTATTCCTGGTTCGGGACCGCCGGCGCCGTTACCCTTGACGGTGACGGTGAATTCGCCGCCAGACAGGATCGCCACGCGTTCGCCGCGTTGCTTCGCGGCCAGCGCGCGCGCCGCGTGCTCACGGCCGACATCGCGCGCCTCGCCTTCCAGCGAGTCCCCCAGCACCTCGATGGCATAGCCGGCAGCCTTCGCGACCTCGGCACCCGCCGCGATCGACGCCTTCGGCGCGGCCACGATGCGATATTCCGCCGAGCTGAGCTTGGGATCTCCGGGCTTCAGCGTCTCGTTGGCCGGATCGGCAAGTGCGCGCGCGATCTCGTCCGAAACCTTGATGCCATATTGCGCGATAACGGCGCGCGCATCCGCCAGCGTGGTGCCGTCGCCGACCGTCGGCCCAGAGCCGATGGCATCCGGGTTATCACCGGGCACGTCGGAGATCGACAGCGTGATCAGACGCGCCGGATAGACGGCTGCGGCCAGCTTGCCGCCCTTGATGCGCGACAGATGCTTGCGCACGCAGTTCATCGCCGAGATCGGCGCGCCGGATCGCAGGAGCTGCTTCGTCAACTGCTGCTTGGCCTCGAACGTCACGCCTTCCACGGGGGCGGCCCAAAGCGCCGAAGCACCGCCCGACAATAGACAGAGCACCAAGTCGCTCGGGCCCGCCGAGCCTGCCAACTCCAACGCCCGTCTTGCGGACTCGACGCTGTGCCGGTCGGGCACCGGATGACCCGCTTCGATAAGTTCGATGATCCGCGTTGGCAAACCATAGCCGTGCCGCGTCGTCACCAGGCCTGTGATCCGGTCCGCCTGACCCAGCCGCTCGTAATACTGTTCTGTCGCTTGGGCCATTGCGGCATCCGCCTTGCCCGCGCCGATGATGACGATGCGTCCTCCTTCGGGGACCGGCGGCAGGTGCGGGGGAACACAGGTGCGCGGATGCGCGGTCGCGACCGCGGCGTCGTACATCTTCAACAGCAGCGAACGCACTTCATCGGGTTTGCGGAGCGCCATGAGCAGTTCCCTCAGGGGTGTCTTATTGTTCTAAAGTCTAGACCCGGCGCTAGAAGTGCGGGAACGATCCGGCCCCGTCAAGCGCCCCCGCGACCGGCAACCTGCGGCGCTTCGCCCATCGGTGACACCACCTCGCCGCTGCCGTTATAGTCGCGCGTCATGCAAGACCATTCCCGAGCGCCGCAATCGCCGATCATCGAGGACGAGACGACGGAAACGTACACGGTCTTGGCTGGCCGTGCGCGAGCCGGCCTTCTGCTGTTGTGCGACCACGCAGCCAACGCTTTCCCCGGCGGGTACGGCACCCTTGGCCTCCCTCCCGAGCAATTGCGCCGCCACATCGCCTACGATATCGGCGCTGCCGGCATCACCCGCGCGCTCGCGGCGAGGCTTGGAGTGCCGGCCGTGATGTCGCACTATTCCCGGCTGCTGATCGACCTCAATCGCGGCGAGGACGACCCCACTCTCATCATGCGTCTGTCGGATGGCGCCATCATCCCCGGCAACCGGCAGCTCGAGCCCGAAGAGCGCGAAAAACGCATCGCGAGCTATTTTCGACCCTACCACCAAGCGATCGAGCGCACGATCGAGACCTGCCTCGCGGCCGGCGTACCGCCTGCCCTGTTCTCAATCCATAGCTTTACGGAGAGCTGGAAGGGCGCGCCCCGACCGTGGCATGTCGGCGTTTTGTGGGATTCGGACGGACGGATGGCCCGCCCGCTGCTCGACGCGCTCTACGCCGAGAACGACCTCATCGTCGGCGACAACGAGCCCTACAGCGGCCGCCTCCAGGGTGACACCATGTGGCGTCACGGCACCCGCCGCGGCCTCGTTCATGTGCTGATCGAGGTGCGCCAGGACCTCATCCGCGACCAGGTTGGCCAACGGGCCTGGGCCGACCGCTTCGCCCGGATTCTGCGCGGTCTTTCCGGCAAGCCCGATCTCGACCTTGATATCGGCTGACGCCCGCGCCTATTTGCAGCTCAACGAACTCACCCGCGATCAACAGAGGTCCCGCCCATGTCGCCAACGATCGACGCAAATACCCAAGTCGAGCTTGAAGCCGCCGCCTACCGCCGGCTCGTCGAGCACCTGCGCAAGCGCACTGACGTACAGAACATCGATATGATGAATCTCGCCGGCTTCTGCCGCAACTGTCTCGCCAACTGGTATCAGGACGCGGCCAAGGAGAAGGGCATCGAGCTGTCGAAGGACGCCGCCCGCGAGATCGTCTACGGCGAGCCCTACAAGCAGTGGCAGGCCAAGCACCAGACCGAGACCACGCCCGACAAGCTCGCCGCGTTCGAGATCAACCGGCCGAAAGAGCACTGAGCGCGGGACTAAGGTTTTAGGGGCGAGGTTTTAGGGGGCGCGGGTCGATCCCGTGTCCGGGAGCAGAGCATGGGACGGAAAATGTTGGCGGTCGGCGTGGCTGCGGTGCTCGTATTGTCGGCTGCGGCGAGTGCCGGAGATCTTTCCAGCGCGTCAATGTCGCGCTGGACGCGGGCATCCGACACGGAGAAGCGGGACACGGCGCGCGCGGCGGCGGACGCCTTCATGACCGAGGGCAAGCCCGGCATGCGAGGCAAGTTCGCGGACTGGCTGACGCAATGCGTGGACGCTGCCGGAAACGATGCGCGTAAGGTCGCAAGCGTCATCCATGACTGCGCCACGCAGTATCGCGAGCGGTAACAGCAGACCCTGGCGCCGCTGCCAGTGGGGCAGACTTGCCGACTACAATGAGTGGCCGCATCCTCGCTAGGCAAGAATCGAGTAGCGGCGGAGCCCCTGGCAAGCGCCATACCGCCGCTTCTCCACACTTCCGACAAAGCTCTGGATGGCTGTGCCGCCCGCCTTGATGCGGTCTCGCCGCCTCGATAGCGTCAGACCCACAGCGCCGCCTTTGGTGAGCGCATCGGCCGACGCGTCTCGTCCCTCGTACTGTCGCCGCACAAGCCTAATCAGTTGGTCAACATCGTGTGTGGCCAGCTTCAAGTAGGGGTATGAGACCATGACCGATGATATGCCTGAGCACGCCGCCCATTCGTTGCAGAAGGCCGCGCAGGAACAGCTCCGCCAGTTCGTCGAGCAGATCGAGCGGCTGGAGGAGGAGAAGAAGGCGCTCTCCGCCGACATCCGCGACAAATATCTGGAAGCCAAGGGCACCGGCTTCGACGTCAAGGCACTGAGGAAGATCATTTCGCTGCGCAAGAAGTCGAAGTCCGAGCGCGAGGAAGAGGATGGCATCCTCGAGGTCTACATGCACGCACTCGGCATGCTCGACAGCGGTCCCTCGCCCCAGGCCATGGCCGCTGCTCACATGATGGCCGCCGAATAAGGGACTAGGGACTAGGGACTAGGGACTAGGGACTAGGGACTAGGACTAGGGACTAGGGACTAGATCTAAAAACCGAGTCCCGGGCCCCTCTTACCGGAGTGAGCGGGGGCCGAAGCGCAAACAACGCAGCGCGGATGCTTGTGGGCATCCGAAGCGCAACTTAAGGAGACGTCCCGCACCAATTCGGCGCTCGGTCGGGACGTCAGGGATTGGGTGAGGAGGGTCCCTCACTCCGCCGCTTTTGCCTTCGGCAGTCGGCCGGGCCGATCCCTCGTGCGATGTGCCACGTCGGGGCCGGACTCGGGAGCACATTTCGAGTGCGCCACCTGCCGCTTCACGATTTTCGTCGCCATGCCCTGAATCGCATCACGCATGTTGTCCATGAGGCGCCGGCGTTGCACCCTGTTCATCGTCGTTGCCGATGCGATGGTTGTAGCGATCGGCATCCTCCATAATCGGGCGGGGTTCCTCGGGCTTCGAACGGCCCCGAGTGAGAGTTCGGCTCATAATAGGCATCCGGATTTCCCGTCGTTGATGCCGCCGAAGACGTTCATGGGGCTATCGCTGACTGCATCCCTCCTGAAAGTCGTGAGCTCGACCTTACGTTTGCCGGCGGATAAGCTCCAATTCGAATTCCAAGCGATCCGAATTAGGTTTGCTGATGATCAATATCACCCTGCGCCAACTCCGATATTTCGACGCCCTCGCCCGTGAGCTGCACTTCGGGCGAGCCGCGGAGGCGTGCGCTATCTCGCAGCCGGCGATGTCGATGCAAATTCAGGAGCTGGAGGAAAGTCTGGGGATCGCCCTCGTCGAGAGGACGCGGGCAGGCGTCAAGCTCACTGAAAAGGGCCGGGAGATCGCCGAGCGCGCCGCCCGCATCCTCGGCGACGTCCGCAATCTGGCGGAATTTGCCCGCCACTCGGCAAAGCTGCTGACCGGCTCCTTACGCCTCGGAGTCATCCCGTCGGTCGCGCCCTACATGCTGCCGCCGCTGTTGCCGCTACTGGCCGCAAGCTACCCCGAGCTGGAGTTGCATATCCGCGAAACGCAGACGCTGCCGCTGACGGCCGAGCTGCTCGACGGCAGGCTCGATGTACTTCTGCTGGCGCTGCCCCTGAAGCACACCGACATTGCGGAGCTCGATCTCTTCAACGATACCTTCCATCTCGCCCACCCGAAGGCGCGCCGGATGTCCGGACGCGTTCGCGCGACGCCCGAACTCGTCTCCCATGAGCACCTATTGCTATTGGAGGAGGGACACTGCTTGCGTGACCAAGCGCTCGCATACTGCAGCCTGAAGCAGGCCGAAGGCATCGATACGTTCGGCGCTTCAAGCCTTTCAACCTTGACCGAAATGGTCGCCGCCGGCTTCGGCATCACGCTCTTGCCCGAGATGTGCCTTGCCGTGGAAACCCGCGGCCGCGGCCTCGGCCTCATGCGTTTCGTCGAGCCACAACCCTACCGCAAAATCGGCCTTGCCTGGCGCGCCACAAGCCCCCGCAAAGCCGATTTTATCGAGCTCGGCCGGCTGGTCAAAGATGCGTGGTGTCACGTCTGTACCCGCACGCGCGAGATCGCCGGATAGCTCTCGCCAAGAAACAAAAGCCCCGGCGCGGAAGCCGGGGCTCTTCGTATCTGTACGTTCCTACAAGTGACTACGTTCGGTCTTTCCCGGTCAGCAAGCCAGCGTCGCAACCGCGAGCCGGGCTACAGCGCAGGCATCACAACGGTCAGTAGTAATACCACCTGTTCCTACGCCACACCCTGCGACGCACGCGGCGCCAATGACCGTAGCGGGCATTGTGAACGGAACTGCCGGGCTCGCCTTCGGCACCATCACCGGGGCCGCCGGGGCTCGCCGGCGGCGGGACGGGCATTGCAGATGCGCCCAGGCTGGAGAACGTGATCGCGCTCCCGCACGCGCAGCCAAGAAGGACAGATAGGACACCTCGACGGTCTAACTGCTTCATAAACGCTACCTCCGGTGATCTTGAAGACCCCCTAGTCTGAGGATAAGCTAGATCCCGTCCCTGAACATCATTTATCTCGAATATTTTTTCCGCTCAGTGCGGGAGCCTCAGTCACAACAGAATGCTTCAACCGTGGAACAGGTCGATGCACTTGTTGCTGTCACACCCCCAGTCCATCGAGTGCCCGCTCCAGCTCAGGCGAACTCCGAATGGTCCCCACTTCGGCGCCGTGCCAGTTCTTGATGTGGCCGCGATCGACCAGGCCACGGGCTTGCGGGATGAGCCGCTCGACGAGAGCAACCGTCGCACCGGCCGAGGCGCGCGTGGCGCCGTCGTCAATCTTCAGCGCGAAGCCAATCCCCAAGGCAGGAACGCCGCCGCAATAGACGCCCTCCGCGCCTGTTTTCAGGAAAATGCGCTCCGGCAGCCTCTTCATCAGAATCGTATCGGCGCGGCCCGGTCCGGCGACCAGCTCCGGCTCGGCCCAGCAACTTGCAAGGATGCGATGTGCAGCGGCTTGGCGGCCCGCGTCCAGCCCCTCACCAGTCACCAGCCGCGCGAACATCTGCGCCATTGACGAGAGTGGCATGGCCCAGGTCGGCACCGAACAGCCGTCGATGCCCAGCACATCGGCGCCGAACGGCAGGCCGGTCAACTCCTGCAGCGTCTTGCGGATGCGACGCTGCACAGGATGGTCCGGCTCCCAATAGCGCGCCGTCGGCTCCTGTAAATGCACGGCAGTTGCCAGCATCCCCGCGTGCTTGCCCGAACAGTTGTTGTGCAACTGGTTGGGCTTTGCTTCAGCCCGGATCAGCGCGCGGGCCGCGCTCGCCGACATCGGCTGATGCGCCCCGCAGCCTAGTGCCGGCTCGGAAAGCCCCACTGCCTGCAACATGTGCCCCGCAAGGGCCGTATGGCGCTCGGTGCCGGTGTGAGAGGCGCAAGCGAGCGCGATTTCTGCGGGGCCGAAGCCAAAGCGATCGGCGGCGCCCAATTCGATCAGCGGTAGGCATTGCAGCGACTTGATCGCGGAGCGCGCATAGACCGGGCGCGTGACATTGCCAAGCGACAACAGCAGCCGGCCATCAGGCGTGGAGATCGCGATGGCCCCTGTGTGGTAGCTTTCGACGCGGGCCGCACGCGTCACCTCGATCAGGATGGGGTTGGGCATGTCGTCGTTGTCCCGATCAAGTTGCGAGTGAGAAGGAGATCGCTTCGTTGGGCCGGCAGGTTGCGTCCGGCAGCGTATAGGCGACCGACCATTGGTCGCGTCCACCGCAAAATCAAGGGTCGAAACCGCAACGCCCCTAATGAACCTGCAACCAGAAGAGCGGCTTATCCCAGCGGCGACTGGATCGGCTCGTACGTGCTCGGCCGCTTCAACCGCGTTCCGCGCTTCATCATGTCGGTGAGGATGACGTACATCTGCGCCGTGCTGACCGCATCGTTGAACGCGTCGTGCGCCTGCAGCGGCGGCAAGTTCAAATCTTCCAGGATGGCGGCGAACCGCAGATCGAGCTTCGTGCCCGGCGGCGCCCTGCCGTACTTGCGGTCAAAATAGAGGTCGCACACGTCGATCATCGGATTCTGCAAGCAGATGTTGAGCATCATGAACACGTCTTTGTTCAACATCCGGACGTCGAAATCGATCCAATAGCCGACCAGCGGACGGTTGCCGATGAATTGGAGGAGATCCGGCAGCACCTTGCGGATCGGTCTCTCTTCTTCGACGTCCTTTTTGCGGATCTGGTGAATCTTGATCGAATTGGCCGCCAGCACCGCTTCCGGATTGACGGCAACTCGGAACGCCTCGCTCGTCAGGATCTTGTTGCCGCGAATTTTCACCGCGGCGATGGTGACGATATCGTCCTTCTTAGGGTTCAATCCCGTGGTCTCGCAGTCGATCGAGACCACCTCGTCGGTCCCCATCTTGTCGAACAGGAACGCGTATTTGCGGTCGTTGAGAGCGATCCAGTCGAATTGGCGCTGGAAGAAGCTGCGCATGTGCGGGCGGCCCTTTACAGCATGTTGAGGTGATAACGGCTGCGCACCACCTCTTTAAAGCGCTTCACCACCTTCAAGGCTTCGCGCAGCAGGTCGCGCTCAGTGGTGGACAATTCGCTGAGGCGCACGATGGCCTCCTCCTCGTGCCGGCCTGTCCTGATTGACGCGAGCTGGGAGCGCAAGCGCACCTGCATGAAATAGGAGAGTGCGCTCTTCAGGTCGGTGACGATCTCCCGGCTCAGGATCGCCCTCTCAGCCATTTCATCGAGGCGGCCGGCGGTCGAGGCGGCGATGACGCCCTTCTCGATGGCGATGACGCGCACACCATGGACGATGGGGAACGTGCCGGACTTCTTGATGTGGATGGAGTCGGAGCCGACGCCGACGGTCGCCATCAGGGAGGTCAGCATGCCAGCGCTGGCATCTTCGAACTGGTCGATGGCCTTGGCGAACCGCGCGAGATACGCCGCCTCTCCCCGCATCAAAGACGACAGTTCCGCCTTCGCGGACGCGACGAGGGCCGGATTACCTGTCACCGCTACCGCGTCGTAGAAGATGCCGAGGTTCATCGCGCTCATCTCATCGGGCGTCATCACCCATCCGCGAATCTGGCGATTGAACTCTTCGAGGGTGCACGACCATTGCGGGTTGCGGACCATGACGTTGCCCGGGCAAGGAGGAAAGCCGAACCGTTCCAGGGCATGGGTGAAGTCGGCGCGGAAGTTCTCGAGATCGGTCTGCGGCACGGGCCGCGATAGCAGGAGGCCGTTGTCCTGGTCGGTACGCACGGTCTGCTCGCCGCGGCCTTCCGAGCCCATGACGATCAGGCAGCCGACGTCCTTGATCGAGGGCGGGGCGAGCAGTTCGAACAGCTTCGAAAACAGCGCGCGATTGAGGTCCGAGGTGATCTCGGCGATCGACCTCCACCTTGACCTGCTGACGATGCGAGCCGCTCGACCTGGTCCTGGATGTCGCGCGCCGGGCATTGCCAGATCCGCGACCGATTTCGCGCGGTCGATGCGGCCGGGGATGAGCTGCGAGTTGCCGGCGACCAGGCCGAGGATGTCGATATCCTCGAGGAACCCGCAGTACTGCCCGGCCGAGGTCACCGCAAGCCGCCGCTTGTTGTGCCGGGTCATCAGCAGCAGGGCGTCGAAGATGAAATCGTCGGCGTCGACCGACGATGAACTCGAAGTGGCAGATGTCGCGGATCGGGGTGTCGAGCGGCACGCGCTCCAGCACCACCGCCTTGGAGAGGTTCATGCCGGTGACGATGCCGATGCGCTCGCCGTCTCGCACGAAAAGCGCGTTGAATGTCTTGCTCGCGCATCATGCGGCCGGCTGCCTCGGTCAGCGTCGCCGAACCTTCGATGAACGATCGCCGGGTGAGCGCGCGTCCTTGCACCCGGGCGCGCAGCACCTGCTCGACGCCGCCCTGGCCGTCCGGCGCGGGCGAGTAGCTCGTCGAGCTTGCGCGACAGACTCTCTGGATAGAAGAACGCCGCGAAGCCCGGATTGCGCCGGATCAGATCGAGCACGACGTCTTTGCGGTGCGAGGTAGCAGAGCGTCTCCTCGGCGGCGACGAACTCCTCGCCGGCGGCGCCATGCACGAGCGCGCGCGCGTCGAAGCTGTCCTTCGGGCCGAGCACGGCTTCGATCTCCTCGCCGTCGCGCTCCTCGACCGAGCCCTTGATGATGACGTGCAGGTTTTCGGACGGCTTGCCGGCTGCGATGATCGCCTCGCCCGGCGCCGAAGTAGCCGATGTCGAGCGCGGCCCGGAGCTCTGCGATTTCGCCGTGCGTCAGCCGGTCGAACGGCGGGTTGCTGGGCATCGAAGGCTTGCGGCATGACGGCGCTCGAGCTGAAGGCAGTTGGCGGGATTCGTCAGGTCGAATGAGAACGGCCGATCCGCCCGTGAGGCAGACCGGCCGCTCCATGTTTTCAATCAAAACGGACGGTCATCCGCATTGATCCAGCTCAGTGGAGCCAGTTAGTGCGAGACGGCACCCGCCGACCGATGCCGGTCTCCGAGCGCACGTACTGTGCCTCGTAGAGCGACTTCTCGGCCTTGGCCCGCGCGCTGCCGTCGAGCATCGAGAACAGCCAGATGCCGACGAAGGCGATGGTCATCGAGAACAGCGCCGGGTTGTCGTAGGGGAAGATCGCCGAGCCCTTCGGATTGCCGAGCGTGGCTTCCCACACCGCCGGCGACAGGACGACCAGCACGGCCGAGCTGATCAGCCCGAGCGAAGCCGCCGATCAGGGCGCCGCGGGTCGTGGTGCCCTTCCAGAACATCGACATCAGCAGGACCGGGAAGTTGCAGCTCGCGGCGACGGCGAAGGCCAGGCCGACCATGAAGGCGACGTTCTGCTTCTCGAACATGTAGCCGAGGCACGATGGCGATGATGCCGATGACGACCGTCGCAAGCTTCGACAGACGTGATCTCGTTCTCTTCGTTGGCGCGGCCCTTGGCGATCACCGAGGCGTAGAGGTCGTGGCTGACCGCCGAGGCGCCCGCGAGCGTCAGGCCGGCGACGACCGCGAGGATGGTGGCGAAGGCCACCGCCGAGATGAAGCCGAGGAAGCAGCGTGCCGCCGACGGCGTTCGGCGAGGTGGATCGCCGCCATGTTGGTGCCGCCGAGCAGTCAGCCGGCTGAGCTTTGTCGCTGATCACTGCCGCCTTGGCGCCGGCCTTGAAGTAGCTCGGATCCTGCATCAGGAAGGTGATGGCGCCGAAGCCGATGATGAAGGTGAGGATGTAGAAGTAGCCGATGAAGCCGGTGGCGTAGAACACCGACTTGCGCGCGGCCTTGGCGTCGGCCACGGTGAAGAAGCGCATCAGGATGTGCGGCAGGCCGGCGGTGCCGAACATCAGCGCCAGGCCGAGCGAGATCGCCGAGATCGGGTCGTTGACCGAGCTCGCCGGGGCCCATGATCGCGAGGCGCCTTCGGATGGATCTCGGTCGGCCGCCTTGAACATGCGCCTCCGGGCTGAAGCCGAAGTGCCAGAGCACCATGAAGGCCATGAAGCGTGGCGCCGCCGAGCAGCAGGCAGGCCTTGATGATCTGCACCCAGGTGGTGGCGATCATGCCGCCGAAGGCGACGTAGACGATCATCAGCGCGCCGACGATGACGACCGCATACAGGTAGTGGCAGGCCGAACAGCAGCTGGATCAGCTTGCCGGCGCCGACCATCTGCGCGATCAGGTAGAACGCGACCACGGTCAGCGTGCCGACGCGCCGACAGGATGCGGATCGGCGTCTGCGTCGAGCCGGAAGGCGGCGACGTCGGCGAAGGTGAACTTGCCGAGGTTGCGCAGCCGCTCGGCGATCAGGAACAGCACGATCGGCCAGCCGACCAGCCAGCCGATCGAGTAGATCAGCCCGTCGAAGCCGGTGGCGAACACGAGGCCGGAGATGCCGAGGAACGAGGCCGCCGACATGTAGTCGCCGGCGATCGCCAGGCCGTTCTGGAAGCCGGTGATGCCGCCGCCGGCGGCATAGAAGTCGGCCGCCGACTTGGTCTGCGGCCGGCCGCCCACTTGGTGATGCCGAGCGTGATCAGCACGAAGACGAAGAACATGATGATGCCGGCGAGTTCAAGTCGGACTGTGTCCGGCGACCCTCGACGCCTGCGGCCTGGCCGAAGGGCTTGCAGCCGACGAGCGCAAGCGCGGTCGCCGTCATGGTCATAGACGAAATCTTGCGCATCAGCCCTTCGCCTTCTCAACGATCTTCATGGTCAGCTCGTCGAAGGCGCGTGTTGGCACTGAGACATAGATGCCGGTCAGCACGAAGGCCGACACGATCACACCGAGACCCACCGGAATTCCCACAGTCGTAACGCCGCCCGAGAGCGACTTGGCGAGCAGCTCTTTGTTGAAGGCAATCGTCAGCACGAAGCCGAAATAGATTGCGAGCATCATAATCGACAGCGTCCAGGCGAACACCGACCGCTTGCGCACCAGTTCCTGGAAGTTGGGGTCGGATTTGACCCTTTCCACCAGCGTATCGTTGGATAGTGACATCCTCGTTCCCTTCCTTGGTCGGCGCCTGACCGATAAGCGCCGCCTCCCACCCGGCAAGTCCGGGCGACCTCTTCAGATATCGTTTTGGTTGGAGCCGTGCCAGCCAAATGCCCGAACGGGCACGCGCCGCCACACAAACACCCTATTATCGATGCTGCGAACTCTAATGGGGCAGCGTGCGCACGAAAGCGAGGAATTCGTCGTGCGACTTTCTGCTGATGCCTTGCGTTCGATCAAGCACTTGCAAGAGACGCATGCGCAACGTTGCCGCATGCGCGTGTCGGTCAAACACAGACAAACTCGACAGGAATAATCAATGATTGAGCGTGGCTTGAAGGTTCATACTGTCGTGCATCATTATTTCGCGCGGCGTTTTTTTTAAGCGTAGGCTTTTTCAGTGGCGCGACGCGCCCGCAGCACGTCGTAAGCGGACGCGGCATCTCCCGCCTGCAACGTGAGTCGCATCATAGTCGCTTTTTCCATGAGTTCGCAGCTCCTCGTCCTCGGCAACGCGGCGCGCTTCCAGCGAACGGAAATCCTCTGGCATCTCGGAGTGGTTGAGCCGAATGCTGTCGCCGACCAGGATCGCTGCGGGATCGAGCGACAGAATCTCGTGGCGCACGTCGCCCTCCACGAGCGCCGTCGACCTTAGATCGACCTTGCGCGCTTGAACATTGCCGACGATCTGCCCCTCGACGACAAGTTCGTCCACCACGACATCGCCGATCATATAGCCGTCCGGCCCGATCTCCAGCCGCGGACACGAGATGGAGCCCTCGAAGCGTCCATCCAGGACCATCGCTCCTACGACAGTCAGATGTCCGCTGAGGATCATTCCGCGTTCAATATAAATCATGGGCAACTCCCGGCTTCACAAGCACACGACGCCCGTGCGCAGCCCCCGGCCACGCTCGAAAACTCCACTCTACAAGACCGCTCGATTAGTAGACTAAACCACGCGCTCCGGGTCCGCCGTAATAGCGGCGACGCCTGACCTATCCCCGTTATCCACATGCTGACAGAGGTTTGCTGGCCCGGGCCTGACTCCGGCAAGGGCGTCATGAGCGCGGCCATGGTGCGCGGTTTTCCGCTATTGACCCGAGCACGGCACTCGCGCATTCCCTAGCCGCGAAACTCGGCAGACCGCGAAAAAGCGGCGCCACACAAGGCCACAACGACAAGGCGAACGACATCATGGGCAAGTCGCTGTCCCGTCCGAAGGACAAGATCAAAATTCTATTGCTGGAGGGCATCTCGGACACCGCCGTCAACACGCTGAGGGCGGCCGGCTACACGAATGTTGAGCGCTTGACCAAGGCGCTGGAAGGCAATGCTCTCCGCGAGGCGCTGAAAGGCGTCAGCATGGTCGGCATCCGTTCCCGCACGCAATTGACGGCGGAGGCCCTGGATGGCATGCGCTCTCTCGTTGCCGTTGGCTGCTTCTCGGTCGGCACAAACCAGGTCGATCTCGACGCCGCCCGCCACATGGGCCTTCCCGTCTTCAACGCGCCCTTCTCCAATACGCGCAGCGTCGCGGAGCTGACGATCGCCGAGATCGTCATGTTGTTCCGCCGTATTTATCCGAAATCGGTGGCCGCCCACGCCGGCGGCTGGGACAAGTCAGCGGTCGGCGCCAACGAGGTGCGCGCTAAGACGCTCGGCATCATCGGCTACGGCAACATCGGCAGCCAGTTGGCGATGCTCGCCGAAGCGATGGGCATGCGTGTCATCTATTTCGACCGCACCGACAAGCTGCGCCACGGCAATGTCGAGCCGACGGATACTCTCGCCGAGTTGCTCGGCAAAGCGGACGTGGTCAGCCTGCACGTGCCGGAGACGCCCGAGACCAAGGGCATGATCGGCGCTCAGGAATTCGCGCAGATGAAGACGGGGTCGTACTTCATTAATAACGCCCGGGGCACCGTGTTCGACGTGGACGCGCTCGCGGCCGCACTGCGATCAAAGCATCTCGCCGGCGCGGCCGTCGACGTGTTCCCGGTCGAGCCGAAGGCCAATTCCGACCGCTTCGTCTCGCCCTTGCAGGATCTCGACAACGTTATTCTCACGCCGCACGTCGGCGGGTCGACTGAGGAAGCTCAGGAGCGGATCGGCTCCGAGGTCGCGCGCAAATTCGTCGAGTTTTCGGACGTCGGCTCCACACAGGGAGCCGTCAACTTCCCTCAGGTGCAACTGCCGCCGCGGCCCGCCGGTACGCGCTTCATCCAGGTGCAGAAGAACCTGCCCGGTGAGCTCGGCCGCTTGAACGACGTGTTCGCCAAGCACGGCGTCAACATCGCCGCGCAGTATTATCAAACCGATGGCGAGATCGGCTACGTCGTGCTCGACGCCGACGGTATGGTATCGGACGCGGCGACGGTGCTGGACGAGATCCGCGGCCTCTCGGGCACGGTGCGCGCGCGGATCCTTTATCGCCGGACCTGAGCTGGCCCCATAGTCCGGCAACAAGTCAGCGCGTCCACCAAACCGGTGTGGCGCGCGTTTCTTTGTTGATCAGGTGACGTCAGCTATCCGCGCTCGGGCGAAACGAGGCCGGAGCCAAAGCGGGTGGAGTTCACGCTTTATCTGCTGCAGGCACGAGATTAACGCTCTCGCCGCAGCCGCAGGCGCTCTTCTGGTTGGGATTGTTGAAGACGAACTGGCTCGACAGCTTGTCGGTCTTGTAATCCATCTCCGTGCCGAGCAGGTACATCACCGCCATCGGGTCGATCAGCACCTTGACGCCCTTGTCTTCCACCACCTCGTCGAAGCGGTCCTGCGTCTCGGCCCACGATCGACGGTGTATTCCATGCCCGCGCAGCCGCCCTTCTTGACGCCGAGGCGCAAGCCCACCACGCCCGGCTTTGAAGCCATGATGGAAGCAACGCGGCGCGCGGCGGCGTCGGTGATGGTCATGACCTGAGGTCGCGTGCGGGCGGGAGCCGATGTTGTGCTCATGACGGTGCAGATCCTGGTTCAAGGCCGAGGTTGCTTATCGGGGATAATATAGCGCTGATTTGCCCGGATGCGAGAGCGCGGACACAGCACAGTTGCCCTGAAACAACCCGCGAGCGCCGGAACCCGCTGATGCCTGTCAGATACCTTGCCCTTCGACCTCGCGCCGCAGTTCCTGGACCGCATCCTTCGCGCCGCTCGCGAACGGATTGACCCGAAGCAACTCCTCATAGGCCATGAGCGCCGCCTTCTTGTTGCCGGTCTCCTTGAAGATCACAGCAATACCGTCCAGCGCCTTGTAATGGTTGGGATCGAGGGCGAGCACCCGGCGGAGGTCCCCCATGGCGCGCTCGGTGTTGTTTTGCGTGTAGAAAATATAAGCGCGCCGGTTCCAGCCTTCCGCGAAATCAGGCGCGAGATCGACCACGGCGTCGAGAAACTTCAGTGCGAGATCGGTCTTCTTCTCGGCCATCGCCTTGGTCGAGCGCTCCAACAACAGGCTGATCGTATCGCTGCCGGAGTTGACCCAAAGGCGCTCGATGCCCTCGGTCACCGTATGCGCGCGGGTCTCGTCTTCGGCGGTGGCGAGATGGGCATAGAGATCGCTCAGCAGCTTGGCACGATGCTCGGCGGTGTCGGCCTTATGACCCTTTCTTAGCGGAGCCTCGTCCTTGGCCGCAGGCTTACCCTGCTTTCCGGGCTTGTCAGGCGCATCCTGTGGCTTCCCCGGCGCCGGCTTCTCGGCACGAGCCGGTGAGCTCGCACAAAAGCCCGCGACGGCAAGCCCAAAGGCCGCCATGACGGGCAATAGTCGCATCTTTGTCATTCGCATGAAGCCACCATAGGGACGGTCCGTCCCTACGTCAAAGCCCCCGGCGATGGCGTTTTCGTGACTGCGGGCCGACCATAATGCCAGGCTGCGGTCACCCGTCTCGATCAACCCTGGCGCGCCTTGAAGCGGCGGTGCGTCTTGTTGATAATGTAGAGACGCCCCTTGCGGCGCACGACGCGGTTGTCGCGATGACGCGCGCGCAGCGACTTGAGTGAGTTGCGAACCTTCATGGCGACACCGTCTGCTCGAGTTTGAAACGCGCAAAAGCCGCAAAACCACCCGTTACCCCCATCCCGGAGGATGAGGCAGGCGACCGCGGGAGCGCGATTGACTGGAATTTGTGGGCCGGAACCTATGCGGGCAGACGGCGGATGTCAACCAGCACCGGCTTACCGCCTCGGACCTCCATCGTCACACGCGCCAAGCGTCACCGGATCGGTGTCGAGCAATGACCCTATTTCCTGGCACCCCTCGTGCGTGCAGAGCCTCCAGTCCCCAGCCCCCGCAGCCCGCCGCAGCACGAGTTGCGGCAGCACCATCCCCGCGGGACGCCAGTGCCACCAACGACCATCGAATTTGGCCTCGGGCGGTGGCTCCATGCCGGCGCCCATCGCCTCGACGCGTGCCTCGACCAGCATCAGCCCTCCCGGCAGGACCTGCCAATCCTCTTCCCACCGGGTGCGCTCGACGGTATGGGTCCAAGCCAGTGTGAAGGCAGCGACCGCGAGATGGACCGTCTTGCCCGCACCGGCGAGACAAAGGCTCATGCACGCTCCGGGGCATTACGCGCCCTCGACCAGTTGACGATCACGATTACCGACGCGAGCAACAGGCCGCCCTGGTCGGTCCAAGGCAATGGCGAAATCAGCAATCCTGCCGCGACACCGGCCAATACCCGCCCCGCAATCGACGTCCGCATGAACAGGTAGCCGATCGCCGCGACGCCTGACATCCCGATAACGACGAAGGCCTTGCAAAGACCACGCGACCTCGATCCAATAGCCCGCTGGAGGCCAATGGCACCGCCGTTCTGGAGCATCAGCGACGGCTCGTAGACGGCCATGAACGGGATCAGGAAACCCGCCAGGGCGATACGCGTGGCCTGCCATCCGATCGCGTCCGGCGATGCCTTGGCGATGGGCGCGGCGGCAAGCGCGGCCAGCGCGACGGGCGGCGTCAGGTCGGCGATGATGCCGTAGTAGAACACGAACATGTGGCTGACGATCAGCGGCACGCCGAGTTTGCAGCAGGGCGGGCGCGGCCAGCGACGCGGTGATGATGTAGGTCGGGATCGTCGGCAGCCCGGTGCCCAGGATGATCGACGTCACCATCACGACCAGGACGAGCAGAGGAACAGCGACGTCTCTGCCGAACGAGACGATGTAGCTGCCGAGGATCGTGGCCGAGCCGGTGAGCGTCATCGTGCCGATGACGGACGCCGACGATGGCGCAGGCAAGGCCGACCGGCAGCGCCTGGCGCGCGCCGTCGGCCAGCGCATCGCGGCACATGACCAGCGTGTCGCGCCCTCCGCGCGTGATCAGGTTGGCGAGGATAAGCGGCCACCACGAGGCCGGCATGACGCCGACGCCGTAGCCACAGGCAACGACGCCGGTGACGAGGCCGAGGCCGATCCAGAACGCGATCCGCAACGCCGGTGCGCCGATGCCCCAGCGCGACCGGCGCCCAGGATCATGATGACTGTGAGCGGCAAGCCCGACCGAACCGGCGAACAGCGGCGTGAAGCCGTGCATGAGCAGGTAGACCAGGACCGCCAGCGGCAGGCCGAGGTGCCACTGGCGCTCAGAGCGCCTGAGCGGGCTCGGCAGGCTTCCAGCGCGGAAGCCCGAGCAGCCCATGCTTGCCCGCCTCCAGATGCACCATCCAGAACGCCGAAGCCGAAATAGAGCATGGCCGGGATGATCGCGGCCTTGACGATTTCCGGCGTAGGGCACGCCGATGTTCTCGGCCATGATAAAGGCGACCGCGCCCATGACCGGTGGCATGATCTGCCCGCCCATCGAGGCCGTGGCCTCGACACCGCCAGCGAACGACGGCTTGTAGCCGAAGCGCTTCATCAGCGGGATGGTGAACTGGCCTACGGTGACCACGTTGGCGACGCCCGAGCCTGAGATCGTGCCCATGAAGGCGGACGACGACGACAGCCACTTTGGCCGCGCCGCCGCGTGTCCGCCGACGAGGCCCAGCGCGACATCGTTGAACAGCTGATCATGCCGGCGCGCTCAAGGAACGCGCCGAACAGCATGAAGAGAAAGATGTAGGTGGCGGAGACGCCGGTCGGCGTCGCCGTAGATGCCCTCGGTGCCGAACGACATCTGCTCGACCACCTGGTCGAGACGAAAGCCGCGATGGTCGAACGGGGCGGGCAGATAATTGACCGAACAGCGCGTAGGCTAGGAAAGCCAGGCAGATGAGCGGCAGCGCCGCGCCCATCAGACCCATGAGACCGCGAAGAGGATGACCAGTGCCGGCGATGCCGACGATGAAGGTCGAGTTGGGTCAGTTCGCCGGCCCGGTTCACGAGATCGAGGTAGAAGACCCAGTGATAGAGGCCGACGCCGAAACCGGCGAACGCCGATTGCCCAGCCAACGGCGCGCCACGACGGCATTGGCGCCTTGTGGTTGGCGATCAGCCCGCCGCCGACCAGAACAGGAAGCCGACGTGCATCGTGCGCAGCACCTGGGTCGGCAGGATGGCGTAGACGGCGGTCGCGATCTGGAAGGCCGAGAAGACAAGCGCGATCCCGAACAGCGCGCGAGCGCTCCAGGCCCGGTCCCCAGCCCGGCGGCAGGCCATGCTCGATTTCGAGTTCCGTCGGTGTGGTTGTTCCGGAGCCGGCCTCAGGCGCTTTGATTTCGCCGTGCTGCATCACGCGTCCTCTATTTCCTCACCCTTGCCTGAGATCTCAGGGCGAGGGGGGTCCGGTGGTGCGAGGCGACCCGGAGTGTGTCAGCGCCGCCGCTCACGCCAAGTCAAAGACAGCTCACTTGATCACCCCGCGCTCCTTATAATAACGCTCGGCCCCAGGATGCAGCGGGACCGGCAATCCTTCGATCGCGGATTCGATCTTGATGTCTTTACCGGCGCTGTGCGCGCTCTGCAGTTCGGGCAGGCTCTCGTACATCGACTTCGTCATATTGTAGACGGCGTCGTCGGCCAGCGTCGACCGCGTAACGAGATAATTGAGCACCGCGGCGGTCTGCACGTCCGCGGTTTGCCCGGTATATGTGTTGGCCGGCACGACGACCTTCGTGTAGGGCGCGCCGATTTTATCGACGAGCGACCCCGGAACCTCGACGACGATGATCTCCACCGAGCTGGCAAGATCTCGGATCGCGGCGACACCCAGCCCCGCCGATTGCAACGTGGCATCCAACTGGCGGTTTTTCATCAGCTCGACGGATTCCGCGAACGGCAGATACTCGGTCTTTCCGAGATCGCCGTACGTTAGCCCGGCCGCCGTCAGGATCGCCCGCGCATTGAGTTCGGTCCCCGATTTCGGCGCGCCGACCGAGAGCCGCTTGCCCTTCAGGTCCGCCAGCGTCTTGATCCCGCTTTCCTTCGAGGCGACGATCTGGATGTAGTTCGGATAGACGGCAGAAAGCCCACGCAGCTTGTCGAGCTTCGCCTTGAACCCGGCCTCTTCATTGCCCGCCCAAGCAAGCGCCAGCGCATCGCCGAGCGTGAACGCGACCTCGCCCTTCCCTTGCTGCAGCAGATTGAGGTTCTCGACCGAGGCCTTTGTCGCCTGGACGGAGGGACGGGCGCCGGGAATTTTCTCGGTATAGATTTTCGCCAGCGCGACGCCCATCGGATAATAGACGCCGGACGTTCCCCCCGTCAGTACATTGATGAAATCGTCGGCGGCGGCCTGGATCACGCTGCCGATCAGCCCACCGGCCGTCAAAATCGTGCAAAGCAGCGCGCGGCTCCCATAAGCCTTGGTCATTCCATACTCCCCAGAAGCGGCGACCCTTGACTTGGGCCGCCATTGACGTTTGCGACATGTTAGCATGGTCCCGTCCGGCTGCACGCGCCGCTTTGCGCATCAGCCGTGCAGTGCAACATCCGACCTCAATTCACGAACGCCTGGAGTCCGGTGATGGCTCGCCCCAGGATCAGTGCGTGAATGTCGTGGGTGCCCTCGTAGGTATTGACGACCTCGAGGTTCACCATGTGCCGGATCACTGCGAATTCGTCGGAGATGCCGTTGCCGCCGAGCATATCGCGCGCCGACCGCGCGATATCCAGCGCTTTGCCGCAGCTATTCCGCTTCAAAATCGACGTCATCTCGACGTTGGCGACGCCCTGGTCTTTGAGCCGTCCGAGCCTCAGGCACCCCTGCAAGCCGAGACTGATCTCTGTCGCCATGTCGGCAAGTTTCTTCTGGACGAGCTGATTGGCAGCAAGCGGCCGGCCGAATTGCTTGCGATCGAGCACGTATTGCCGGGCCGTGGCAAAACACGCCTCCGCCGCGCCGAGCGCGCCCCATGTGATGCCGTAGCGCGCAGAGTTAAGGCAGGTAAACGGAGCTTTCAACCCTTTCGCATTCGGCAGCAGCGCCGTCTCCGGCACTACCACGTCCTGCATGACGATCTCGCCGGTGATCGAAGTCCTGAGCCCGACCTTGCCGTGAATGGTCGGTGCTGAAAGCCCCTTGGCGCCCTTCTCCAGCACGAACCCGCGGATCGCCCCGTCCTCGGTCTTCGCCCACACCACGAACACGTCGGCAATCGGGGAATTGCTGATCCACGACTTGGAGCCGTTGAGCAGGTAGCCGTCACCATGCTTCACGGCACGGGTCGCCATCGACCCGGGGTCGGAGCCGTGGTCAGGCTCCGTTAGGCCGAAGCAGCCAATCCACTCACCGCTGGCGAGTTTCGGAAGATATCGCCGGCGCTGTTCCTCGCTGCCGAACTCGTAGATCGGAAGCATCACGAGCGACGATTGCACGCTCATCATCGAGCGATAGCCGCTGTCCACTCGTTCGATCTCGCGCGCGATGAGCCCGTAGCAGACGTGACTGAGCCCGGCACCTCCGTAGCTTTCCGGGATAGTCGCGCCGAGCAGACCAAGCGCACCCATTTCGCGAAAAATAGCCGGATCGCTGGTCTCGTGGCGGAAAGCTTCCAGCACCCGCGGCGCCAGCCTACTTTGCGCATAGCTGCGGGCGCTATCGCGCACCATCCGCTCGTCCGGCTCCAACTGATCCTCGAGCCGCAGCGGATCAGCCCAGTCAAACGCCGCCGCCTCATCCTTCTCGCCTGACATGCCACTCCCCGGTCTGCTTGCGGTTATCGTTTCTCTCTAGGATAGTTGCGGCAGCGCGGCCTCGTCCAATGCAGTTGCGGCCTCCGCTCGCCAAAAACGGAAAACCCATGCCGCCAGAACGCGCCGACCTCAAAACTCTTTCCACAGTATCAACGGCGACCATCACGACGATTCTGCTAAAGAAGGGCCTGCGCAACGTTTGGATGCGCGGGCCGCGTCCGGTGCGGACCGGTCAGCCCCGGCTCGTCGGCCCGGCCTTCACCTTGCGATTTGTGCCCGCGCGCGAAGATCTCGCCACGCCGGAATCGTGGGCCTCGCCCATCTCGACACGCGCCGCCATCGAGGCCATGCCCGCAGGAGCAATCGCCGTAGCCGATGCCATGGGCGTCACGGATGCGGGCATTTTCGGAGACATTCTCTGCGCTCGGATAGCGAAGCGCGGAGTGACGGCACTCGTCACCGACGGCGTGATGCGCGACATGGCCGGCGTTCTCGGGACCGGCCTGCCCGTGTGGTGCGCGGGCACGGCCGCGCCGCCCTCGGTCGCGGGACTGACTTTCGTTGCTTGGCAGCAACCGATCGGCTGCGGCGGCGTCGCCGTCTTCCCCGATGACGTGATCGTCGCCGACGACGACGGTGCGGTCGTCATTCCCCAAGCTCTCGTCGCAGCCGTTGCCGCGGCCGCACCCGAACAGGAGCGAATGGAAGCCTGGATCATGGCCGAGGTCGAAAAGGGGGCCAGTCTGCCGGGCCTTTATCCAATGAATGCCGAGACCAAGGCGCGCTACGAAGCCGAAAGCAAATAACGGCTGCCGCCGCTCCCAAGCAACGACCACAGGATCGCCCATGACTTTCGACGAGACGACCAGCGGCGTCTACGCCATCGCTGTAACACCGTTTCACGACGACGGACGGCTCGATTGGGAATCGGTCGACAGCATGACCGATTTTTATCTGCGCTGCGGTGTCACCGGCCTCACCATCCTTGGCATCATGGGAGAGGCGCCCAAGCTCGATCTCGTTGAATCACTCGAGATCACCAACCGCGTCGTCCGCCGTGCCGGCAAGGTGCCGGTCGTCGTCGGCGTGTCCGCTCCGGGCTTCGCGGCCATGCGATCGTCTCGCTCACGGCGCCATGGAGCGCGGAGCCGCGGGCGTCATGATCGCGCCACCGCCCCACCTGCGCACCGACGATCAGATCGTCGGCTATTACGGGCAAGCGGTCGAAGCGATCGGCTCCGACATTCCCTTCGTACTGCAGGATTACCCGTTGACCCTGACGGTCGTGATGACGCCCAAGGTCATCCGGCAGATCATCCAGAACCATGCCTCTTGCCGGATGCTGAAGCACGAGGATTGGCCAGGGCTGGAAAAAATCACGGCGCTCCGCGGCTTCGAGGCGGAGGGTTCGATGCGCCACGTGTCAATCCTTACCGGCAACGGCGCGCTGTTTCTCGATTTCGAAATGGAGCGTGGCGCGGACGGCGCGATGACCGGCTATGCCTTCCCCGATTTTCTTGTCGATGTCGTGCGCAAGTCGAGGGCCGGCGAGCGTGACGCCGCCCATGATCTGTTTGATGCCCACCTTCCGCTCATCCGGTACGAGCAGCAGCAGGGCGTCGGGCTCGCGGTGAGGAAATACGTGCTCCAGAAGCGCGGCGCGATCGGGTCGGCCGCCCAGCGCAGGCCCACGAGCTCCTTGACGCCCAAAGCATGCGCTGAGATCGATTATCTTCTCGCCCGGCTCGCCCGCACCGACAGCCGGGCCACGTTCTGATTTGTCAACTCAACCGGCGGCAAAGCTCAGCCAGCCAATTCCGCACTTGCTGAGGTCCGCTGAAGTCAGCCTCGGCGGCCGAGAAATGTTCGCCCGCCACTTTGAGTCCGAAGCCGCCTTGCCGCTTGGCCGCCTCCAACGCGGTCTGATCGCCAGCGTCGTCGCCGATCATCACCGGGCGGCGGCCGCTGAACGGCTCCATTCGCCCCATCGACTCCAACGCAGTCGCCTTCGACAATTGCGCAGGTCCGATCTCGAAAACCGACCGGCCGTGCTCCATGTTGACCGGCATGGGTTGGGCGGCGACCAAAGCCCGCAATTCGCGTTCAAGCAGCCCTATGTACTCGGGGGCTCTACGATAGTGAACGGTGAGGCCCGCTCCTTTGCGTTCCACGCGAATGCCGGGCATGCTCGACGCAATCGACTCTACACTGTGGACGATTTCGTTCGACAGGGGTTCGGCGAGATGAACGATAGGTCCACGCATGGCGTACCGCATTTCCGCGCCGTGGACGCCCGACGACACGAGATCCAGGGGCGCGAAAAGCTTGTCCGCGCTCGATATCATGCGACCAGTAATCAGCGCGAGCGCGCCGCCCATATGTTCGCGGAGACGCCCCACCGTGGTTACAAGCCCATCAGGAACGACGACGTTCTCGGGCCTGTCGGCGATATCGATCAACGTCCCGTCGATGTCGAGAAAAAGCGCCCAGCTCTCCCTGTCGTCGCAGATGGCGCTCAGGGCACGCTGGCGGCTACTATAAGAATTGCATTCGATAACTGATGTCTGGCTTTCCATTACGCCCTACGTCCGAAATAGCTGATTTCAGTTTGAGACCGGAAATTTCCAATGACGGACGACGAGACGGCTTGCCCACTCACGCCGTTTGGCTTCGATCTCAGCGGCATTGAGGAGGCCAGTCTGCGTGTCGACATGGCCGACGACGGAGGCGGCATTGACGGCCGCAAGCTGCATCGCGGTATCGCTGGGTGCACCGCTGGCGAGCGCTGCCGTCAAAGTCGATCCGAACGCATCCCCCGCTCCCGCCGTGCCCGATGAGGGCAGATCCAAGGCGGGGCAATAAAGGATTTCGCCGTTCAATCCGAGCAAAGCCCCATGCGAACCGAACGTCAGCACCACGCGCCGCGTTCCCTCACGCACGAGTGTCGACATGAAACAAGGCACGCTCATGACGAAACCGCCACCCGCGAGCGGCCGCCTGACCTGGGCGGGCCAGTCCGCACCTGGATCCCAGGGTTTCTCGTCACTCTCCCCGATCTCGCCGTGCCGCGCGATCAGAGGTGCCACAAGGGCTTCAGCCTCGACGCGGTTGATTATCAGAATGTCGATCGACGAGACCGTATCCAGCAGCGTCGGACCACGCGTCGAAAGTTGGCGCAAACCGGGATTGGCCGCGACAAGCGCGCCTCTCCGTTTGCCGCGCTGGACCAGTGATGGAAAAAGGTCCGCCGATCTATTCGAAAGGCTGGCGATATACAGCACCTGAACGTCGAATGCGGCATCGTCCTCGATGTCAGCGGGTTCCAGCCGCGCATTGGCGCCACGATAGGTGAAAATGGCCGCATTGCGCTCGTGCGATGACACCATCACCGACGCGCCTGTGGGCACCTTCTCGTCATTGACGATCCACTGCGGTGAGATGCCCTCGTCACGGAGCCGCTGGCGTATGACGTCAGCACGCTGATCGAGGCCAATTCTGACGATGGTCGCGACTTCATGCCCCAGCCGGGCGAAGGCCACCGCCGTGTTGATGGCACCTCCGCCGCAGTGGGTTGAAACCTCCGTCGCGTCCGTCTTGCTGCCTTCCTGCAACATCAAAAAAGAGGTGTCGGCATTGCGCATCGACACCTGCTCGATCCTATCGCTCGCGATGACCGCGATCGTGTCGATCATTGCGCTGCCGACGGTCAGCACGTTCATTCACATCCCCCACCGGCGTCTCAGATGACGGCCGTCCTGTTGAAATTCTGTCGCGTCCTGATTTTCCCCCCGGGCCGCTCTTTGCGCCCGAGCCGTTCGAGGATCTCCTGCAGCCTCGCATCATCGCCCATCGACGCCGGACCCGCGAGCCCCTGTTTGACCAAGGAGTTCACGAAGCCGTCGGCCCAAGCCGCGACGTCGTTGGCCGTGATCCGAGCCAGGAGTTGCGAGTGGCGGGCCTGTCGCTCATTGAGCGGCATTTCTATCGCGGTCAGCATGGCCCGCGCCATCTCTTCGATGTTGTAGGGGTTGACGATCAGCGCCTCTTTCAACTCCTCCGCCGCGCCTGCGAATTGGGAGAGGATCAGCACACCAGGATTGTGCCGATCCTGCGCGGCCACGTACTCCTTCGCAACCAGGTTCATGCCGTCCCGAAGCGGGGTTACCAGCCCGATATGCGAGTGCCTGTAGATGTTCGCCAAGCGGTTCCGCGCGACCGAGCGGTGGATGTAGTGAATGGGGACCCAATCGAGTTCGCCGAAGCGGCCGTTGATGGAGCCCGACAGCGTCTCGAGCTGGACACGGATATCCGAGTAGGCCTCTACACTCTCGCGCGTTGGTGGAGCGATCTGCGTCAACACCACGCGATTGCGGTACTCGGGCCCGATTTCCAGGAAGCGCCCGAAAGCGCGGAACTTCTGCGGCAACCCCTTGCTGTAGTCCAGCCGGTCGATGCCAAGGATGCGTTGCACGTCGGCACGCCCCTGCACGAACATGCTACTTTCTTGCGGCAATGCGAAGTCCTTGGGCTCGATGCCTATCGGAAAACTCTCGACCGCCATGATGCGCTCGAAAGCGCGAATGCGCCCGTCGGTTAGCAGGCGACCGTCGGCACCCTGTTGCAGGTATTCGAGGAAATTCCCGACATCGGAGCGCGTCTGTAATCCGACCAGCTCGTAAGCTGAGAGCGCGCGGGCCAATTCCCGATGTTCCGGAATTGCCAGAAAAGATTGCGCTGGCGGGAACGGAATATGCAGAAAAAAGCCGATCGGGTTCTCGACACCGAGCTTGCGGAGCTCCAGGCCGAGCATGATGAAATGGTAATCGTGAACCCAAATGATGTCGCCCGGCTGGAGCAGGGGCGCGATAAGCTTCGCGAATCGAGCGTTGACGTCGCGGTAGATATCAAAAAACCCAGCTTCGAACTGGGCCAGGTCGAGCCTGTTGTGGAACACTGGCCAAAGAACTGAATTGGAATATCCGAGATAAAAACCTTCGTGTTCTTGGCGCGTGAGCGATGTAGTAAGCACGGCGGCCTTGCGTTTGCGCCGGGATTGCGACGCAATATCTTTTGCCTCCTCGACTACGCGACCATCCCAGCCCGCCCACACGCCGCCGCGCCGGGTCAAGACATCGTCCAGCGCCACAGCGACGCCCCCGGCTTGGGCAGCCTTACCGGGATCCGCTACGCGGTTGGAAACGATGATGATACGGCTCATGGTCATCTCCGGGATTTGCCAGCTCCGGCGAATCCCGCAACACCCCGCGAACTCCGCCACCTCGGCGAAGTCAACGCTTTGAAAGGTAACATCGTTCCGAATGTAGATGTCTAACACCCCCGGAACGGATCAAGTCCCCACCTCCGACCAGGCGTGATCCCAGCTCCGTGACAGCACCCTTCCGGTGTTGATGATCCCGGCCATGCAATAGGTTTGCGGCAGGTTTCCCCATAGCTCCCCGGTCGTCGGATGGATGTCCTCCGACAGCAGGCCGAAACTGTTGCGCCGCGAAAGAATTTCGGTGAAGAGGGCCCGGGCGGCGTCTCCCCGCCCAATCGCGGCCAAGGCATCGATGTACCAGAACTGGCACGTGAGGAACGCAGTTTCCGGCGCGCCGAAATCATCCGCCGCGGTGTACCGCATGATGTAGCCGTTGCGATTGAGCTCTTTGCCGATCAGATCACACGTCTTGACGAACCGCTCGTCGGTAGCCGGGAGCAGCCCGAGATCGGGCAGCAGCAGAACACTGGCGTCGAGTTCACTGCCCCCGAAGGCTCCCATGATCGCCTGGCGTTTGTCGCTCCACGACTTGGCGAGAATTGTCCGGCCCATTTCATCAGCCGCGCCGCGCCAATATCGAGCCCGCTCGCGCAACCCTAGGCGCCACGCGATACGAGCCAGCCGATCCGCAGCGACCCAGCACATGGTGGCTGAATGCGTGTGGACATGTTGACGGCCCCGATATTCCCAAATTCCTGCATCCGGTTCCGTCACCAGCGCTTTCGCCTGTTCTCCCAACGGCTCCAGCCGTTTGAAGAGAGAAACGTCGCCCGGCCGCGGTAGCCGCTCATCGATGAACATCTGCGCAGCGCCAAGGATGACGCTGCCATAGGCATCATGCTGCGTCTGCTCGCCGGCCTGATTGCCGACACGCACCATGCCGGCCCCATCGATGCCAGTCAGGTGGGGCGCTATCCGCTCGGTCAGTTCTTCGTCCGGCACGATGCCGTAAACCGGCTTCAGTGGACGCGTTGCCTCGATAGCGATTGTCGTAATATAGTTGATGTAGGCTTCCATCGTGTGCGTGGCGCCGAGACGGTTCAGCGCCTTGATCACGAAATAGGCGTCACGGAGCCAGCAGAAGCGGTAGTCCCAGTTCCTGTGCGTTCCCGGCGCCTCTGGGACCGATGTCGTAAGCGCTGCCACAATCGCGCCGGTCTCGTCGAAGCTACACAGCTTCAGCGTGATAGCTGCGCGAATGAGTTCTTGCTGCCATTCAAGCGGCAACGCGAGCGATCTCACCCAATCGAGCCAGTGGTCCTGCGTGCGTTCCAAGAATTCTCGAGCGATCGCTTCAACGGAACCGCTGAGAGACTCGTCCGGCCCCAGGATCAACGTAACCGGCCGAGTCAGTGCGAAAGCCGTTTCCTGGGCGATGTAGGAGAGCGGCGCATCGGTCGTGAGCCGCACCGCGTCCCGGCCGCCGGCGTATCGGATGTGATTTGAACCGAGAACGCTGGCTTCGCACGGCATGCCGTAATTGAACGTCGGCCGAAGTCGAATCTTCACCCGCGGCAAGCCGCTTACGGGCTCGATGCGCCGTATGATCTGGGGCGGGTGGAAGACACGCTCGAACCGCGTGAAACGGGGGACGAAATCCGTGACGCGGACTGAATTGCCCCGCGAGTCCGAAATGATCGTTTCAATGATCGGGGTGTTGCGCACATAGCGGGCTTCGCTTTTCGTAACGTCGTCGATCAGGAGGACATCGCAAAAGCCCTTCTCCTCGCCCTTCGCGAGCAACGAACAGAACACTGGATCGGCATCGAAACGGGGAAAGCACCACCAGACGATCCGGCCACGCTCGTCGAGCAGAGCGGCGACGCGCCCGTTGCCGATCACCCCGAAATTAAGCGATCCCGACTGGGACATGTTCCCCCCTTGGGCAGCGGCGCAGCCACGATTTGGAAGTGAACGCAGGATGCAGCCCTAGGGTTCCGGGGGGAGGGCCGTCGCTGATCCACTACGAAACATTACTGGCGTAAGATTACGAGACAGTGCCCGTGGCCATTGGCCGATTGTATGGTTCTTGTCGCGATAGGTGTCGTTCGGTAACGACGCGATGGATAAAGCGCAGCTTGTCGCAGGCGGCTTCCGAAATCACGAATGGGTAAAAATCCGCATGGCCCATGCTGCGGCTAAGGCGGTTGAGCGCTACCGTAAGCGGAAGCCAACGAGCGAGCAGGCTGTCGAAATCCTTACATTGGTAGACGTCGTCGATGGGAATGAGGAATTCCCCCTCTGGCTTCGGCTCCATGTTCTCGGCCGCGGCCGTATCCAGGGCTTCCAGCATGTGGAGGTAATGCGCCCAGGTTTCCGCCCAATCCTCCCAAGGGTGAGCGCTCGCGTAGGCCGAGACGTGCCGAAGCTGCCAATCTGCCGGAGCCCCGTACGCATAATGGCGCGACAGAGCCGCCGCATAGTCTTCACTCTCGTCGCCGAACATCTTGCGAAACTCTTCGATGCGGCCTCCTTCTGCCACCAGCACCTGCCAATAGAAGTGGCCGCTCTCGTGCCGCACGTGCCCAAGCAATGACCGGTATGGTTCGCCGAGTTGCTCGCGCTGACGCTCACGTTCGACGGAGTTGGCTTCCATGACGTCTATAGTGATGACCCCATCCTCATGGCCGGTGACGGCATCGCGGAGAAAATCGAAAGTCAACCGGCCGGTGCTTGCGCTATCGATCGGCAGCCCCATGCGCAGCAAAGAATAAACGAGACGCTTTTTTGCCCGCTCCAGGCGCGTCCAGGCCGGCAAACTTCCGGGTTCGCTGAGATTAGGGATTGTGCGATTGAGTTCACAGGCCACGCACCACGGGGATTGACCGTTCGCCGGCACGATCCAGTTGCACGCCCCATGCTCGGAGTTCGCGCAATAGTGCACATCCTGGCCGCTAAAATTGAATCGCCTGTAGAGGCCAGGCTGGCCTGCATTCTCGAGTGTCTGCGTCGAGAGCGTTTCTGAATCAAAGCCGACGGGGCTTCCGCACACGACACACGTGACGTTCTCAAAGAACAGCCGGTTGCCGCAGCGTGTGCAGGAAAAATTCTTCATGATCTCATCGACGATCGAAAAGGAAATTCGGGATTAGCGGCGCGACTGATGATTTTGGCCATGGCGATGCCGTTCGCCCTCGCTCCGCTTGCCCTGGCGCGATTGACAGCTTTCGAGAGCGATAAGGGTGCCAATCAATGCGACGCTGGCACACATCGAAATAGCCATCGCAAATGCCAGGAATGTAGCCATTTGAGCCTCCAAAGCGGGAGCTAAGCTTACCGGTCACCGAGCTGGCGTTGGTACGCCAGGCTTCGCTGGTTTATTTGTGCGGGACTTCCCGCTACCCGTGCAAAGCGACGCGAACGCGGGCAAGCAACGAGTGCGACTTTCGCAACCCCTCGGTTTCCGACAAACCCCGCCGTGAACAGTTCAGCTTACAAACGTCAACCGCAAATTTTGGTTCCTGAAGTTTGGCTTAGCTATCGCGAGTCCCCGGGAGAGCCCGATGGCGCGGCGACAACAACATTTGCCACGCAAAAGCGCCCCCGAAGCAGCTTCCTGCTCCAGGGGCATAATGCGAGACGAGCGAACGCCAGTCTTACTTCGCGATATGCGGCAAGCTCTTGGCCTCGGCGCTGCCGACCGACAGGACAACGCGATCATTCACCAGCTTGAATTGGGTCGGAAGCACGCGGACGCGTGTTTCGCCGATGCCGAGGAAACCGCCGATGTCGGCGTGAAGCTCAAGCACCTTGCCCGAGGGATCGCGCTCGATCGAAGCGACCTCGCCGAGGTTCTTGTTGTCGCTGCTGTAGACGGTCTTACCTACCCACGCCTTGGCTTCGTCAGCGCTCAGCTTCATCGTCTGCGCGTCGGCACTGGCGCTCGGCGACGTAGAAGCCGGCGGGCTCATCTTCTCAGCAGCAGACGGAGGGCTCGGAGGGGTCGATGAGGGCGGCTGGGTCGAGGGAGAAGGAGTTCTGGGCGATTGCTGCGCCAGCGGTCATCAACGTCGCAAACAGAGAAATGGGGATCAACTTTTTCATCGCGGCTACTCCTTGAACAATTATTTGGATGGACGCGCCTATCAGCGGGCCGTCGGCATCAAAACCTTCTTGTCAGCCGAAAAGTTCCCCTCTGGAAACGGAAGACATCGAGCCCCGCACCAGTAAGCCAGTCAACAGAAACGACTTTCGCCTGGATAAACTGCTATTATTTCTAATTGCCGGGAGGCAGATGTCCGGATGTCAGAGTTAGCGACTTTGCCGCCTCAGTGGCCTTCTCCGCGTTTACGGATACAACATGGCGCGCCGCACCCGCCGGGGTACGCCAACCGTAGAGCCGCACTGCACCGAGAATGTCTCCATCAGATAGGCCCGCATGCGTTTCCTCGTAGCGAAACGACATCACGTGGCCGCGTGCGCCCGGGTGGTCGAGGCCGATGGCATGACCAATTTCATGCGTAAACGTGTGCACGAGGTCATAGGAATCGAGGTTGCCGTCGAACCCGACTTTCCAATTCGCTTCGGGATTGAGGCAGATCAACGATTTCACGATTGGACGGAATGTGCTTCCGTTGCTTTGTCCTAGTGCGACGTTGGTGAACGCATGCCCGCGCGGAGCAGTCTGCTCGCCAATGACGATATCGGCTTCGTCGGCGTGGGCAACTTCCACGAACGAGATGTTGGCAGCATCTGCCCACCGCGCGAATGCCGTCCGCAGGGATTGCCGAAAGCTCGAGTCCGCAACAGCCGACGACTCCATCAACGACACCGGCGGTCTCACGCCTTGGCAATTCGCTGCATTGGGCGTCGAGATTTCGCGCTCGGCAATAGCGTAGCGGAGAAGCGGCGCTTGCCCCGCCTGCCTCGGTTTCCACCGTACGTACGAGTTGAACATTGATAGCAGCACAAACTGCGGCTTTTCCGGCTGCGGCTCGGCACTCCGAGCAAGCCCGCTCACCGCGCCTAACGCAAGCGTCAGGCTTCCTATCCACCCCCAAAAACGAGTCAAAACCACCTACCCCCGCGTTTTCCCTTTCGCGTAGGCAGTCGAACAGCTGAACCAATTTATTGCAAGTGCCAAATCAAACAGTCGCCGTCAGTTTTTTGAATAGCAAGATTACAGATTTAATGGCCACAAATAGCTCTTGTTGTTGATGGATTCGGCTACCGAACGGTGCGATACATCCAGTCTCGCTTTCGACTTTTGGATCAATCGTCGCAACGGCTCCGAGGCCGCCGCATCGGAGTTTTCCGTCGCCTCGACACCTAATCCACAGCTTCTGACGCCGGTGGGGAAGCGACCCCTCAACCAGTCAAGCCCACGGCCATCTTCATGCCGAGCCCTTCTGGCTCACGCGGCGTCTCCGGCTTCCGAGCACAGTCGAGGGCACCCATCACTTCGACGAGCTTGGTGCACAGGACGACCTCGTCTCCAAAATCAACGCCCTCGGCAGAGCGACCCCAGTCCAGCA
The DNA here is from genome assembly GCA_963847435.1 of uncultured Alphaproteobacteria bacterium. Classification (GTDB taxonomy): domain Bacteria; phylum Pseudomonadota; class Alphaproteobacteria; order Rhizobiales; family Hyphomicrobiaceae; genus CAWJZR01. The sequence goes on from CAWJZR010000022.1 coordinate 77,791, forward strand.
CAACGAGCCGTGCTGAGCTGAAATCCCTGCGCGCGCGCCGTATGATGAATCGGAGGTGCTGCTGATCGATCCCGCCGACAGTCACCACGACGATGCTGTCGAACGTAGTGTCCTTGAATTCGGCCTTGGCGTCGGAGAGCGCGGTCAGGCCAGAGCCCTGGCCGGCAGTGTGAGAAGTTCCGCAGGCCGAAAGGCCCATGATGTCGGCAACGAACCGCGTAGCGGTCAAATCAATAGGTCCACGCGCGGGGATCAGAAGGGTATGCGAGGCCGCCCGGTCTGTTGTCGGCCGCTCATCAACCGCGTCGGCGAGAAGTTCGCTGACCTGCGCCACTCCCGATTTGAGCGAAGCGATCTGCTCCGGCTCAAGCCTTGCCCTTCGATGATCAGCCGCGGCAAGCCCCAAACCGGACAACACGATCTTGTCCGAAGCGTCGGCCAACGAGGATTCCGCGAGCGTGTTCTCCACCTGCTCTGCGGCGGCGATCGCATCGCCGGACAGAATGCGATGATAGAATTCCTGCTCAGGCTTCAGCGCAGGCTCGTCGCCCAGAAGCACGCTCAAAAACTCCAGCCCCGGCACATAGCGACCCAAGACGACCACTGCCATAGTGATGGGTGCCGCGAGAAGCAGACCCACAGGCCCCCAAATGAGCGTCCAGAAGCTGGCCGCAGCCACCATCGAGAACGGGGACAGGCCGGCGCGACGGCCCAGCACGAAAGGCTCGATGATGTGGCCCATCAGCGGTTCGCCGATCGCAAATGTCAGCAGTGTGGCTACGAACGTTGCCCATCCCGGCTCCACCGATGCAGCCATCAGCAATGGCGGAATGGCTGAGATGAAGGAGCCGACGAATGGAACGAAGCGCATCAGGAACGTCACGACGCCCCAAAGCACCGGGTTGGGCACGCCGATCAACCACAACGCAAGCGCGATGAAGACGCCAAAGCCTGCGTTGAGCCCTGCCTGCATGAGAAAGAGTTGCGACAGCCGCTCGCCTGCGTCGCCCATGGCGGCGGTCACTTCGCTCATGTTGTCCGTGCCGACCACCCGCACCACGCGGTCGCGCAGGTCGTTATGCTGCAACAGCAGAAACAGCGTGAACAAGAACGTCAATGCCGCTTGCGCCAAAGGCGCGCCGACGACATGAACATTGCTCCAAAAGGCGTCCGACCCGCTCTCCCTGGTGACGACGACGGGAGCACTCTCCCCCGGCTTGCCCTCCGGTTGACTCTGTGACCGCGACCATTCGCGCTTGATTTCCTTTTCCAGAGCGTCGACGGAGTCGACAGCCCGCTTGATTACTCCCTCCGTCGATCCCGATCCGGAAAGCGTGCGGGCCTTTTCGACGAGGTTCGCCTTGTAGGTTCCTAGTTCAGCCGTCAACGACAGCATCTGAGCGCTGAAAAGCGCCGAAGCGCCAACGATAATAATGACGACTGAAATCATGACCGCCGTCACGCTCAACCCGCGCGGCACCCGGCGCGCGACGAGAGCCCGGACGATCGGGGCTAGAATGAATGCCAGCAGCGTCGCCAGCGCAAGAGGAATGAGCACGTCGCGTCCGAGCAACAGGCCGGCGATGACTATGGCCATCACAGTGAGAGAGGCTGAAAGATTGCGAATGCTGTCTGCGATCAGCGGCATGGTGTCCCCTCGCTTTTCCAAACCGCTGTCGGGCGGTGGTCGCAGCACGACCGCTACCTAAACGCTATCCGCTCTCTTCAGGTTGCAGCGTGGCTACGCTCGCGATGAGAAGAACACGTTCGACGAAATCACCCGATGCCAACGGAACTATAAGTGCGTTTGCGTGTTTGTTCTCCGCAAGCGGCAAATGAAAACAACGAAGTCGTTTGTTTATTTTCACCGAGGAGATTGGAATGGCTGGCATGAGTGACAAGATCAAAGGTCTGGGCAACGAGGCCGTCGGTAATATCAAGCAAGGCGTCGGCAAGGTTATTGGATCCGATAAGATGCAGGCCGAGGGCGTCCTGCAGGAAACCAAAGGCGAGGCGCAGCAGGCCGTTGGAGATATTAAGGAAGCCGCTGGCGACGGTTATGACGCTGCTACCCGCTCCAGCACCTCTGACACGATCGCGGGCAACGTCAACGCCGGCATCGGCAAGGTGAAGCAGGTTGCGGGGCGTGTCATTGGGTCTCCAAAGGTCGAAGCCGACGGATTGGCACAGGAGGCCAAGGGTGAGGCTCAGAAAGTTTCCGGTGAAGTGAAGGACACTATCGGCCGGTGATGCGAGACTGCTCTTACGAGGCAATTTCTCGAGGCTTCGGACCCCAATCCGGAGCCTCAAACTTATGGGGCAGCAGGCAATTGGCGCTCCAAACACGAAATTATCAGCAAACAACGCGAGCTGGCCGGAACTGAAAAATGTAGGATGCGTTTATCCGAAGTCGTAACGTCGTCCGAGGAGCTTGGTCATGGGTAATCTTCTGCATTATGCGATCGTCTTCCTTGTTGTGGCCCTCGTAGCGGCTTTCCTGGGCTTCGGCGGCGTCGCCGGAACCGCCATGGAAGGTGCCCGCATCCTGTTCTGGGTCGCCATAGTTCTATTCGTGGTTTCGCTGATTGGCGGTTTGATTCGACGAACTTGAAACTATCGTCGCCCGAAGCAGTTCGCCGACTGCCACATGAACCGGCTGAAGCTCGCTCGGAGTTTCAGCCGCCCGCTTTTTCAACCGGCGCAATAACGACTGAAGGCGCGCCATGAGCGAGCGTACCAAAGCTGCCAGTCGCGCCCGGCTCATCCTGGTGGTAGCCGGGCTTTTTCTGCCGACGTTGTCGCTCATTCCGCTCGGCGGGTTGTACTTGTGGTCTCACGGATGGCTCCTTTGGTGGGCGTTTCTTGCATTCCTCACCATCGCCACCGTTTTCGTCGTGCAACATCGGCTATTGCGGGATCCCAAACAATTCAGTGCTGGGGAGCAACCTGGGCCGGGAATTGACGCGCCTCCCGATGTGCTGTGGAGCCCGTCCGAGGAGCGCGCTTGGGAGGACGTCAAGGCGATTGCTGCCCGCATCGATATCGACAAGCTCGACGACTTGCAGGCGTTTGCAGACCTCGCCCACCTCACCGTCAATGCCGTTGCCAGTCGCCTGCACCCCGAAAAGGCCGACGCCTTATGGCAATTCACCATCCCTGAGGCTTTGATTATCACGGAGACCGTCAGCAACCGCCTGCGCGGATATATTATCTCGAGCATTCCGTTCGGCGACCGGCTAACGGTCTCCCAGTTCCTCACAGTTTACCGGTGGCGGCACGTCGCGGACCTCGCAGAGCGCGCCTACGACGTCTGGCGGCTGATCCGCCTCGCCAATCCTGCAACGGCGGTGACGCACGAAGCCCGCGAGCGTTTGTCGAAAGCGATGTTGCAATGGGGCCGCGCCCACGTATTGCGCGGCCTGGCCGAAACGTTCGTCGAGGAGGTCGGGCGTGCCGCCATCGACCTTTATGGTGGGCGACTGAAGTTGCGTCTGCTTACCCCGCTCGAAACCGTCGAAGAGGTACCGCAACCGCTAGACCAGAAGCCGCTCGTCATCTTGGTTGCCGGCGGCACGCCTATCGAGCGTGCGGAAGCCCTCGCGCTGATCGAGGCCTGCCGGGTGGCGGAGCCTCTGCGATCGGGGTTGGAGCCGCGAATTTCCGCGGTAGAGCGCCGGACTCCTAAAGCCCTGGAGGCGCTGATCGCGGAGGCACGGGAAGCGGACATCCTACTGATGTTGGCGACCAATGCCGACGCAGTCGTAGCCTTGGCTGGGATCGGAAACTTTTTTCGCGCCGCTCACGCGCTCGTCGAGCCGGCCCTCATACTGGCCTCGATTTCCAGGGGAGATGAGCCGGGTCTGGCGGCCGACATGGTCGAAGCGGCTGTGAACGCCTACAGCGGCAAAGTCATCGCCGAGCTAGAAATTCAATTGCCGCCCGCCGAGGACGATTACGGACCGGCTTCTCCGTTGGGCCAAGCGTTGCAGCGCGCCGCTCCGCACGCACGCCGCGTTCAAATCTTGCGCGATTTGGACGCCCGCAAGCGCAGCTCGGATTGGGTCAGAAGCGGACGCCAAGCCGTATCGGCCGCCGGCTCCATGGCGGCGACGGTACTTTCAAAGCTTCCGCTCAAACTTCGCTGGAAGTAACCGCATATTCGACAGCTTTGCGAGCAATCCGGAAATTCCTTTGCAAAAGAGTTTTGCGCTGCGGTGGAACCCACGATGTTGAGAGTACGTTTTGCGGATGTGGGATTTTTCTCGACATCAAAAGGAGCAAAAAGCATGGCTCAGGCTTATTCCGGTACATCGAACGCCGAAGATCGTGCGAAAGCGGCAGCATCCTCTATGGCGGACAGTGCCTCCGATCTCGCCTCAAAGGCCGGTCAACAATTCGACAAGGCCCTCGATTCAGCGCAGGCGACGGCTCGCAGCATGTCCGAGCAAGGTCGCGAGGCGAGCGAGCGGATGCAGGAAGTCGCGGGAAACATGCGGGTCGCCATCGACAAGTCGGTTCGCGAGCAGCCCATGGCCACCCTGGCCGTCGTAGCTGCGTTTGGCTTTGTTCTCGGCGCTCTTTGGAAGTCTTGATATCGAAAGGAGGGGAACGCCCATGTTTGCCGCACTTATCCATAAGGCCCAGGCGACCATCGATAACGTGCTCGGCTTGGCCCTGGGCCGCGTCATCACGGCGATCCCCTTTATTATTGCGGCAGGCTTCGGCACGGCGGCCTTGTCGGTTTGGATGAATTGCCAATTTGGCGCCGAGCTCGGCAATCTGATTGTCGCGATCTTGTTCTGCGTCGTCGGCGCCATTACGGCCGCGGTGGTGAAGGCCAAAACCGAGCCCACGACGGAGGAAACTTCCGAAGCCGAGAGGTTGGCTTCCGAGGACGGCGAGACCAAAACCTCTAAGCCACCTCTATCGTCAGTCGATCACGAATTGCTGATTTCGGCATTGACGACCGCGACGCCCATCGCGCTGCCGCGCCTGATCAAGATGGTTCTGCGCAATCTGCCGCTACTGACGGTTGTCGGCATTACCGCTTTCGTTCTGACCCGTACGTCGAACACGGCCCTCCGGCCAGTCAGCAGACCTGTCAACGGCTCGGATATTCCCGGCGCCCAACCGGCAGAATAAACAATTTGATTAATCGATAGGAGACTGGTCCTATGGCTTCAACTCAGCCCTCGACTCCATCGCCGAAGAGGCAAGCCGCAACGGATTCGACCGTGGCAAACCTCGATACTGGCATCAAGAAAGAAGATCGCCGCAACATCTCGGATCAACTCGTGAAGGTTTTGGCCGACACTTATACGCTGTTGGTCAAGACACATGTTTATCACTGGAACGTCGTCGGCCCCATCTTCCTGCCGTTGCACGAACTGACAGAGAAGCAATACCAGAACTTGTTCGAGGCCGCCGACACGATCGCCGAGCGCATTCGCGCGTTGGGCCATCCGACGCCGCTGAGCTTCGAGGAAATGCTGCCCAAGACCCTAGTAACCGAGGAAACGTCGAACCGGACAGCCGGCGACATGGTTGCTCATCTTGTGGCCGACCACGAACAGCTTACGAAACGCATCCGCGATGTTGCCTCCGCCGCCGACAAGGCCGACGACTTCGTCACCACCGACATGCTGACCGCGCGACTGACTTTCCATGAGAAAGCGATCTGGATGTTGCGTGCCATTGAGACGTAACGCGGTGTATCGACGGCCAGAGATCAACCTTCGAGGAGAACGGCGATGAAGAGCGTAGCACTGTGGGTACTTGGCGTGCCCTTGTCGATCATCATCCTACTCAATCTTTTCCACGTCTTATGACACGCGCAAGCAAGGCACTCCAAAGGCGGCCATTCGAGGCCGCCTTTTTTTATGCTCAACAACCGGTAGGCTCTGCCCATAGATCGTATTCGTCGGCATGCTCGACCCGGGCCTGAACGATCTGGCCGGGCTGCAAATGGATTGCCCCATTGAGGAATACGCTGCCGTCGATATCCGGGGCATCCCACTGTGACCGGCCAATGGCCCCTTCCTCGTCGACTTCGTCGATGATGACCGGAATTGTACGCCCAACCCGTTCAGCGAGTAGCGCGGTGCTGATCTCCTTCTGGACCCCCATGAGGCGGTGCCACCGCTCCTCCTTGACCTCGTCCGGGACCGCACCCGGCAGGTCGTTCGCAACGGCGCCATCGACTGGCTCGTACCGGAACGCGCCCACGCGAGCGAGGCGAGCCTCCTTCAGCCATTCCAGCAGCATCGCGAAGTCTTCTTCGGTTTCGCCCGGGAAGCCGACGATGAACGTCGAGCGAATTGCCAGATCAGGACAGATTGCCCGCCACTTGTGGATGCGGTCGAGCGTCTTCAGATGCGCAGCGGGACGCCGCATCGCCTTCAGCACGGAAGGCGCGGAATGCTGAAACGGAATGTCGAGGTAGGGGAGGATTTTGCCCTCGGCCATCAGGCCAATCACGTCATCGACATGCGGGTAAGGGTAGACGTAGTGCAGTCGGACCCAGGCTCCGAGGTCGCCGAGCGCCTTGCTGAGATCGAAGAACCGGGCGGGGAGATCGCCGCCTTTCCATGGGCTCGCGGCGTACTTGAGGTCGAGCCCATAGGCGCTGGTATCCTGGCTGATCACAAGCAGCTCTTTCACGCCCGCTTTGACGAGCCTTTCGGCCTCGCCCATCACGCTCGAGGCCGGCCGGCTCACGAGATCGCCGCGCAACCCGGGAATGATGCAGAACGTGCAGCGGTTGTTACAGCCCTCCGAGATCTTGAGGTACGCGTAGTGCCTCGGCGTCAGATGCAGGCCTTCGGGCGGCACTAGGTCGACATAAGGGTCGTGCAGCGGCGGCACCGCATCATGCACGGCCGCGACGACCTGCTCGTACTGATGCGGCCCGGTGACGGCGAGCACGCCCGGGTGCTCGGCGCGAATGCGGCCTTCCTCGACGCCCATGCAGCCGGTGACGATGACGCGGCCATTCTCGGCCATCGCCTCGCCGATTGCCTGCAGGCTCTCCTCCTTGGCGGAGTTGAGGAAGCCGCAGGTGTTGACGACGACCACGTCGGCCCCGTCGTAGCTGGGCGAGATCTCGTAGCCTTCCGAGCGCAGCTTGGTGATGATGCGCTCGCTATCGACGAGCGCCTTGGGACAGCCCAGCGAAACGAAGCCGACTTTGGGCGTTTTCGACGCGGTCTTGGCGGCGCGTCGCACTTTTGGCGCAGAGGCGGACGGACGGGCGGCGGAGCGGGCTTTGTGGTTTTGTGGCATGGCGGGGCTTTTAGCCCTGGAAGCGCAGATTGTGCAATGGCATGTTCAGAACCCGTAGACCTCGCGCGCCACGCGAAATGTATTGGCATAGGCTGTGATGCTGGCCTCGATCGGCTCGGCATAGCCACCGCCGATGACGATGGCGACCGGCCAGCCGCGCCGCTGGCAGAGGGACAACACGACCCGGTCACGCAGCATCAGTCCGCCATGCGTCAAGTCGAGCCGCCCCAAACGGTCTTCCCGGAGCAGGTCGGCGCCCGAAAGATAGAACACGAGATCCGGCCGGAACGCCTCGACCGCCGGCAGCGCCTCCAGCAATGCAGCCATGTAGCCGTCATCGTCGGTCCCGTCCGGCAACCCGACATCGAGCGTGGACGCCGGCTTCTCAAAGGGGAAATTATTCGCGCCATGGATACTCAAGGTGAAGACACGGCCGTCGTTGCCGAAGATCGCTGCAGTTCCGTCGCCCTGGTGTACATCCAGATCGACGATGGCGATGCGGCCGACCGCGCCCTCATCGAGTAGCGTCAGCGAGGCCACGGCGAGATCGTTGAAAACGCAAAAGCCTGAGCCGAAAGCGCGGTGAGCATGATGCGTCCCGCCCGCCAATTGGCCGGAAAGGGCGCTCGCCAGCGCCGCACGGCCGGCGGCCAACGACCCGCCAACCACCGCCCTTGCCCGCGTCACCAAGGTCTCGCTCCAAGGCACGCCGATGCGTCGCTGCTGCGCCTCACTGAGGTTGCCCAAGAGGGCGGTGTCGACGAAATCGGCATCATGCGCCCGTATAAGTTCGTCGCGGGTTGCCGCCGGTGACGGCAGCAGGGCCGCGTCTCCAAGCAGGCTCTCGCGCATCGCCAGCTCTCGCAGCATGCGATACTTGCCTGAAGGAAAGCGGTGCCGCGGCGGTAGCGGCAGGTCCGGCGTGTCGGGAAAGTAAAATTGCAAGGCGGCTCCCGGCTCCCGTTTTGATGCGGCCACTACGGCAGGAACGCCGAGCAGGATCAACCGCGGCGCCTTACTGTGTTCGTGGAGCGCTCTTGCAATGGGGCTCCGACTTGCACGAGCAGCCATATTCGCATTTCTGCTCGATCGTCTCGCAGCGCTTTTTCACGCCGGCATTGCCGGTAACGATGATCAGCGTCTTGCCATTGCAGATGCAGCGGGGCGGACACTGGCTGCGGGAACTCGGGAGCCCGCCGCCTCCGCCGGTGATCGGCGCGGTACCGGACCGGCAGCGCCCCGAACTTGAATCGCAGTTCCCAAAGCCGACCCCGCCGCCGCAGTCAATTCGCGTCTCCGGCCCATAAGTACAGAAGCCGCCAAGACAGCGCCGCTCCCGGGAGACGAGCACCGAGCCCTGACACATGAACCGGCGCTCGCTGCCGGGCATCGCGCATTGCGAATCCGCCGTGCAAGGCTGGGCCGCTCGCACTGCCTCTGAAGCCAGAAGGGCTGACAACAGGAGGAACATCGAAACAAAGATGCGCATGGCCACGCTCGCCTGCATACCGCCGGCCTCGGACGGGCCGCACTCACAGCATATGCGAATGCCGCGGCAACCTCACAAGCGAAAGCACAACGCCGATCAGCAATTGATCCTCCTGCGACGTCGCCGCCCCAAGCTATGGCCGCCCAGTCGGCAGCTCGGCTAGATCCTGACCCAGCGGAACCACCGCGCCACGTTGAGCATCGACATCGCGGCTGCGGCGACATAAGTCCACGCGGCGGCCTTCAACAGGCGGCGCGCCTCCGCCATGTCGTCGTCCGGGATATAGCGCCCAGCCTTCAATAGCGGCAGCGCGCGCCGAAAACTGGCGTCGAACTCGACGGGAAGCGTCACCGCATGCATGAGCACGGTGACGCCGATGATCGCAATGCCGCCCACGAGTTGCAGGATCAGCACGTGCGGCACCCGCGCCAGCGCCATCACGAAGGGCGCGGTGATGATCACGATATTGCCGGCCATGGTGATCCAATGCGCCTGCTTAGCGAGCCGGGTCCGGTGGCGAAGCGGCGCGTAACCGGTGGCGTCCTGCATGGCGTGGCCCACTTCATGCGCCGCGATGACAACGGCGGCCAACGATTTGCCCGCGAAATGCTGCGGCATCAGGCGGACGGTCTTGGCCTCGGGATCGTAGTGGTCGCCGATCTGGGTCTCCTCGACCTTGACCGCCTTCAAGCCCATTCCATCGAGGACGTGCCGGGCGAACTCGCCCCCTGTGCCGGGAAAGTCGGCCCGAGTGTGGGAGTTGCGAGCGATCACGTTCTTGACCCAGAAGCTGGGGCCGACGAGCAGCACGACGAGTGCTAGTGCCAGCAGGATTCCGATAGCCACGTTCGCGCCTTCCTTCGTCCCCTCGGGTCAATCGCAACCTGGAGTACCGGGGTGGACGGAATATGGCACTGCCGTCTTCACATAACTTTACACCCGCGACACGCCCGAGAAACCGGCAGCCTCCAGGTTTGATGTGAGGGCGGCACCCGCCCAATCATAGAGCAAACGGAGACATCAATGGACCCGAACGCAACGCCTGAACCCCACGACGAGCCCGCGCGCCGCCTTTATGGCCGCAAGCGCGCCGTCGTCGCCGTCACTGGCGTCTTGCTGGCAGGCGCTGCGGTCGGCGCCATCGCCACCAAGGCATTCAGCCACGGCATGCCGTTTGGACATCATCGTCATGGCCCGGCCGGCATCGCCATGCTGGCCGCCGCCCCGGGGCCGATCGACCCCGCCACCGCCGACGAGCATGCGACGCGCATGTCGAAGCACTTTGGCATCGAGGTGGACGCAACCGCTGAGCAGCAGGAAAAGCTGACGACGATCGTCCGCGCAGCCGTGAAAGATCTCCTCCCCCTGCGCGAGAAAATGCAGTCCGCCCGCAAGCAAGGCGTCGATCTGCTGACCGCGCCGGCGATCGATAAGGACGCCATCGAAAAGCTGCGAGCGGAGCAGGCGGCCAACTTCGAGGCTGCATCGAAGCGTGTCAGCCAAGCCCTTGTCGACAGCGCCGAGGTGCTGAACCCCGACCAGCGCAAGAAGCTCGCTGACCGCGTCGCGCAGTTCCGCGAACATCGCGGCTGGGGTTCTTGGCGCAAGGGCTAAGAGCTGAAGGAGAGGCGCTTCCCTCGCCGCTCCTGACGGCTGAAAGGAGAGGCGCTCCCCTCGCCGCTCCCGACGCCGGAGAGAGCACCGCCGCCACGCGAACCCGGCGGCGGTGCCTCCATATGTGTTAAAGCCGATCTTCTGCATGAACCGGCGAGCGATCCTTTGCCCGAGCGCATTCTCCTGATCGAAGACGACGCCCGCCTCGGGGCCATGGTGCGCGACTACCTCGAGCAGGCCGGTTACCGGGTGTCCGTTACAGCAACCGGATTGGCTGGGCTGACGGCAGAAGAGCGGGAACCGTTCGACGCCGCTATCCTGGACCTGATGCTCCCAGACATGGACGGCCTGGAAGTTTGTCGCCGGATGCGCGCGCGATCCGAGACACCGATTCTCATGCTGACCGCACGTGGCGACGCGATGGACCGCATCATCGGCTTGGAAATGGGAGCCGACGATTACCTGCCGAAGCCGTTCGAGCCGCGCGAGTTACTGGCGCGCCTGAAAGCCATCCTGCGGCGCGGCCGCGTCCAGTCACGACAAGCCGACGTCCTTCGTTTCGGCGCTCTCGAAATCGATCGCGGCGCCCGCGAGGTGCGGCTTGATGGCGAACCGTCGGTACTGACGTCCTACCAGTTCGCGCTTCTGTTGGCGCTTGCCGAGCATGCCGGCCGCGTGCTGTCGCGCGAACAGCTCATGGATCTCGTCAAAGGCGAGGCGCTGGAAGCCTTCGACCGCTCCATCGACGTCCACATCTCCCGCATCCGCCAGGCGATCGAGGCCGACCCCAAGAAACCACGCCGCGTCATAACGGTGCGCGGAGCCGGTTACGTCTTCGCGAAGGTGCAGGATTGAATAGTGGCGCAATGCTCGCCTCCGAAACGAGCGCGTCCGAAAGTCCGAGTAGATTATTGCAACTCGTTCGCTCCAATCGACCTGAACCAGGACCAGCCCGTGCGCCGCCTTTACCTTCAGGTTTACCTCACAATCGTTGCCGGCCTGCTCGCCGTGGTCCTCGTCGGCGGGGGTTTGTGGCGACTGGCAGCCGAAGGTCCACCTGCGAGACACGCCTTCGAGGTCGCTGGAGAGCTGGCCCAATTCGCACTTCCTCCCGCGGATGCACCAATTGATGAGCAGCGCGACGCCGTCCACCGCATCGCACAGCGGCTGCACATTGACCTCGGTCTATTCGACTCCGACCGCGCACCCGTCGCAGCCGCCGGCAGTCCAGTGCCGCGCCCTAGCGAGCGAGACCAAGGTGGCTGGATTCGCGGCCCCGGCGGACCGGCCTGGGCCATCGCGCTTCCCGATGGTCGTTGGGTCGTGGCGCGGACGCCGCGACGCCGGCCCGAGAGGGTCGCGTTCGGTCTGATTGGATTCCTCGCGGCGATGGCCTCGCTGATCGCGCTCGCGGCATGGCCCGTGGCCCGGCGGCTGACGCATCGGCTCGAACGTCTGCAGCAGGGCGTCGAGCAGTTGGGACGCGGCGATCTGTCGGCACGCGTCAAAGTCGAGGGCCGAGATGAAGTGGCGCGGTTGGCGAGGAGCTTCAACGCGGCAGCCGAGCGCATCGAGCATCTGGTTGGCGCTCACAAGCTGCTGCTGGCCAACGCGAGCCACGAGATCCGTACGCCGCTATCGCGCATCCGCCTGGGACTCGAGCTCATGCAGAAGGATGGGGGCGATCCGGCGCGCAAGGCCGCACTGGCCACCGACATCGCGGAACTGGACCATCTGCTGGACGAGATCCTGCTATCGAGCCGGCTCGATACTGTGGAAGCGAACGAGTCCCGTGAGACGGTCGATCTACTGGCGCTCGCCGCCGAGGAGACTGCGCGCTACGACCACGTCGGCGTATCCGGCACGCCAATCTTTGTTACGGGCGATGCCCGGCTGCTGCGGCGGCTGGTTCGCAACCTGTTGGAGAATGCGACCCGCCACGGCGCACCGCCGATCGAGGTTGACGTCGCGGCACGGCCCGGTCTTGCCGTCCTCACCGTCCGCGACCACGGCAGCGGCGTTCCCGTCAGCGAGCGCGAACGCGTGTTCGAGCCATTCCGGCGCGGACCTGGTGCAGCTGGCAGGCCCGGAACGGGTCTCGGCCTTTCGCTCGTTCGACAAATAGCCAAGCGGCATGGCGGCGACGCGGTCATCATCGAGCCCGGCAATGCGATTTGTGTGACGTTGCCAGTCGCGAACTCGCCTGCCCACGGAATAGTCATGTGATCAAATGCTGGGCATAAATTCCGGGCCGGACAACTGCCCAAGTTCTGGGCGCTTATCGAAATGAGTTGCCCGCTCAGGTCCTTAATCGAAGGCCGGACGCTGGCACAACGCTTGCCATCAATGCTGTCACTATCTGGCTATGTGTTGGCCGATCCTCGTCTCGAAAGGGTATCGCTTCCGATGATCCGTCCTCTCGCTCCCTTCACTGTTCGCCCCATCCGTCAGACGAACGTGCGCCGCACCGTCAGTGCGGCAACGATTTCGGAAGCCGCAGCGATCGAGTCCTCGATCACGCCAAGCCGCCGCGCCATCAAGTCGTCGCTGGTTCTGTCGCCTAAAATGCGCATCGTCGGACGTGGCAGGGAGCTGGAGTGAAGCTCACGCCGCAGACCGGGAGTTCACCGCGGGGATGCGCTGAATTTGCCGGCACTGAAAGGGGTAAGAGCACGTGTCGTCATCCTCGGCACTTCGGCCGGGATCCGCCCAAGTATCGGCCGGAGTATCAGCAGTCAAATCAGCTGCGGCTTGGCCAGATCCCCGCCCGAAAGGCGGGAATGGCGTCTTGCGCGAGTGGCCTCACATCTCCGCGTAATTTGGTCCGCCGCCGCCTTCGGGACAGGTCCAAACGATGTTCTGGCTCGGGTCCTTGATGTCGCACGTCTTGCAGTGCACGCAATTCTGCGCGTTGATCTGGAACTTAGGTTTGCCGTCAGCGCCTTCCAGCACTTCGTAGACGCCAGCGGGGCAATACCGCTGCGCCGGCTCGGCCCACTCCGGCAAGTTGATCTCGATAGGGGTGCTTGGATCCTTCAATCGCAGATGGATCGGCTGATCCTCTTCATGGTTGGTCTGCGAGAACGAGACCGAGGTCAACCGGTCGAACGTCAGCTTGCCGTCCGGCTTCGGATAGTCGATGGGCTTGGCATTCCTTGCGGCGATCAGCGTCTTGGAGTCTGGTTTCTTGTGGCCGAGCGTGTAGCCCAGCCCCCTGCCCGGGATGATCGTATTCAGCCACATGTCGAGGCCGCCGAGTGCGATGCCGACCGCCGTACCAAACCGCGACCATAGCGGCTTGGCATTACGGACGGGCTTCAGGTCGGCCGCGATCGGCCCGCTCCGCACGGCGTCCTCGTAGGCAGCAAGCGTGTCGTGCGCGCGACCGGCCTCGATTGCCGCCACGACTGCCTCGGCAGCCGCGATGCCCGACAGGATAGCGTTGTGGCTCCCCTTGATGCGCGGCACGTTCATGAACCCGGCAGAGCAGCCGAGCAGCGCGCCACCCGGGAATGCCAACTTCGGGACCGACTGCCAGCCGCCCTCCGTGATGGCGCGAGCGCCGTAAGCGATGCGCTTGCCGCCCTCGAAAGTACCCCGGATCACGGGATGCGTTTTGAAGCGCTGGAATTCCTTGAACGGGTCGAGATAGGGGTTCTCGTAGTTCAGGTGCAGCACGAAGCCGACGGCCACTTTGTTGTCGCCGTAGTGATAAAGGAAAGTGCCGCCGCCGGTACGATTGTCGAGCGGCCACCCGAACGAGTGCTGCACGAGGCCGGGCTGGTGGATGGCCTTCGGCACCTCCCACAGCTCCTTAATGCCGATGCCGTACTTCTGCGGCTCGCGGCCCTCGTCGAGCGCAAATTTCGTAATCAGCTGCTTGGCCAGAGAGCCGCGCGCGCCTTCGGCGATGAACGTATACTTGCCGCGCAATTCCATGCCGCGCACGAAGCTGTCCTTGGGCTTGCCGTCGCGCCCGACGCCCATGTCACCCGTGGCGACGCCGACCACGGCGCCATTGTCGTCATAAAGCACTTCCGCCGCCGCGAACCCGGGGTAGATCTCGACGCCGAGCTCCGTCGCCTGCTCCCCTAGCCAGCGCACGAGCTGACCCAGGCTGACGATGTAGTTGCCGTGATTATTCATCAGCGGCGGCATCAGGAAATTCGGCAAGCGCATGTCGCCCGACGGGCCGAGATAGAGAAAGCGGTCCTCGGTGACCTCCGTTATCACCGGCGCGCCCTTCTCCTTCCAGTCCGGGATGAGCGCATTCAGACCCTTGGGATCGATCACGGCCCCCGACAGGATGTGCGCGCCGACCTCCGAGCCCTTTTCGAGCACGACGACCGAAATTTCCTTGCCGGTCTTCGCCGCCAGTTGCTTCAGCCTTGATCGCGGCAGCCAAGCCAGCGGGACCGGCGCCGACCACGACGACGTCGAATTCCATGGCATCGCGAGGAGGCAGATCGGCAGCATCGGCTGTCATCGGAGGTCGCTTTCCTTGAGTGCTTGGGCTCGGAGCTAGCTTTGCGGCTGGAAACCGTGATGGTTGCCTTCGATTAGGTCGGGTCCGGCCCGAGCGTCAAGCGCCTCGCGGTCACGGGGTAGAATGGTTGCCCGCCAGCCGTGGCGGCCGAAGCGACCGAGCCACGTGACGCACTGCCCGTGGTCTTGCTAGGGTCGACGCGATGCTGGAAACCGAACCCAATCCCGATCTGGTCGCGCTCCTCGCCTGGTACAAGGCGATGGGCGTCGATGCCGCCGTCGCGGACGATGCCGTCGACTGGCTGGCGCACGGCGACACGCCGCCGGGCGCAGCCCTGGCGTCGGTATTGTCACGACCGAGGACGGCGCCACAGCTTCCAACGCCAGTCCAGCCGACAGCGCCCACGCCTGGGCGCCCTCCTTTCGTCGGAGGCACTCCAGCACGGCCGTTGCCCCCAGGCCCCGTCGCCCGCACAGCCGAGCCTCGCCAGGTTCCGGTGGCGCCACCCGACGAAGCCGTGATGGCCGCGCGCACCGCCGCCCGCTCGGCGCGGTCTCTGGAGGAATTGGAGGCCAACTTGCGCGGCTTCGAGGGTTGCGGCCTCAAGGCCAGCGCCAAGAGTACGTGCTTCTATCGCGGGAGCCCCCACTGCCCGCCTCCTCATCATTGGCGAGGCCCCCGGCCGCGACGAGGACCTCGAGGGCAAGCCGTTCGTCGGCAAGGCCGGTCAGATGCTCGATCTGATGTTGAAGGCCATCGGCCTGACAGACGCCGACGTCCACATCACCAACATCGTCTATTGGCGGCCGCCGGGTAATCGGACACCTACGCCGCAAGAAGTGCTGGCGTGCCGCCCATTCCTCGATCGCCAGATCGAGCTGGTCGCGCCCGAGTTCGTCTTGCTGGCCGGCGGAGCGGCAGCGAAAGCCGTGCTCGGCATCGAGGACGGCATCATGAAAATCCGCGGCAGGTGGCGC
The DNA here is from genome assembly GCA_963847435.1 of uncultured Alphaproteobacteria bacterium. GTDB lineage: Bacteria > Pseudomonadota > Alphaproteobacteria > Rhizobiales > Hyphomicrobiaceae > CAWJZR01. Next base: position 93,638 of record CAWJZR010000022.1, read on the forward strand.
GACATGGCGATCGGGCAGCATAGCGTGAAAACCATGGCGACCCTGCACCCGGCGTACCTGTTGCGGACCCCTGCCGCCAAGCGGCTCGCATGGCGCGATTTGCTTGCGGTCAAGGCCGCTCTCACCGGGCTAACGGCAAATTAACTGCGTGTAGACCCTTTCTAAAAATTTTACACATCCGATTAAGCGTCCTCCAATCCGCGCGCCCTATTGTCGTGGCCAGATCTCGCGCAGCCATTGGGTTGCCGAGCTTGCGTCGATGCATTTGAGGAATGCCAACGTGAACAGCCGTTTTGTATATCTCCGGCCCACCCGGCTCGTCTATTTCCGGGAGACCGGCCCTTATGCCACGTCAGTCTTGGCAGCGTGGAAGCGGCTAAATGGTTGGATGGGCAAGCGCGGTATCCTGGCGCCCGGCAGCATGTTCTACGGTCTGGCGCGCGATAACCCCGCCAAGGTGCCGACGGAGAATTGCCGCTACGACGCTTGCATAGAACTCCCCCTTGGGCTGGAGGGTCCGGCCTTGACGGAGATCCAGGTGCAGCGATTGCCCGCCGGCGCCTACATCCGCCACAAGTACGTTGGCCGCTACAGCGGTATCGGTGCCGCGGCGCTGCCGATCTGCAACGACTGGGTTCCCAACCGCGGCCTGCGGCTCGCGACCGAGCGCCCGCTCGTCGTAATCTATATGTCGAACCCCAGCCAACGCGACGTCAACGGTCTCAAGGCCGAGATCTGTGCGCCTGTCGCGACCGGACAGCAGTCTGGGGACCGGACCGCGGCCTAAGACAGGCCGCACTCTGAGATCGGCGGCAGCGCGGATTGTCAGCAAGGGCGCCGCTGGACGAACCGGGTCGGCTCGCGCAACAGTGCGCGCGTCGAACTCAGTTCCCCGGAGCGCCGCCCATGCCGAAGATCGACGAGAGCCGCCCGTTCATTCCCGTCCGCATCGCCGTGCTGACGATGTCGGACACGCGCACTCTCGCGGAGGACAAGTCCGGCAATACCTTGGCCGGGATGATCGGGGAGGCCGGACACGCCGTTGCAGACCGCGCATTCGTCAAAGACGACGTCACCGCCATTCGAGCCAAGGTCCAGGGCTGGATCGACGATCCCATGGTCGATGTCGTCATCACCACCGGCGGCACCGGCTTCACCGGCCGCGACGTCACGCCGGAAGCCGTCAAGCCATTGTTCGAGAAGGAGATCGACGGCTTCTCCACCGTCTTTCACATGATCTCGTACCAGAAGATCGAAACCTCCACGATCCAGTCACGCGCCTGCGGCGGCGTCGCGCCGCGGGACTTATATTTTCTGCCTGCCGGGTTCTCCCGGGGCCTGCAAGGACGCCTGGAACGGCATCCTGCAAGTGGCAACTCGATAACCGCCACCGTCCCTGCAACTTCGTCGAGATCATGCCGCGCCTGGAAGAGCATCGCCGCCCCTAGCTCACGCGTCACAGCCCGGCTTCCATGCCACGCTGACAACCGGCAGCACGCGTCGTCCGGCGAGCGGCCCTAACCTTACAAATTCGGCCGCCTCGTCCACATCGGAAAGCGTCGCCACTTCAGCTAAGCGCATGCCTTGGAGATTGGCTCGCGTATCTGCTAGGGCGTGCTCGGTCGACCAGCGCACGTTGCCGAAAGCGCGCGGCACGCGAAGGCGTCGACGCAAACCGACCAGCCAATAACCCCCGTCCGCCGCGGGTCCGAACACGGCATCTTGGGATGAGAGCAGTTTGAAAGCGCTTCGGATGTGGGCCGCGCCAATTCCGGGAATATCGGTGCCGATGATGACGGCTGGTCCGCGGGGCAGCCGATCCATGACCCGCTGCATGCGCGCCCCCAGGTCGCCCGGTCCTTGTGCGAGACGTGGCAGCCTGAACGGCCACGCCCGGCTCGCTATGGCAGCCTCCGGCCCGACTGCCAGATGCACCTGCCAGCAGCGGCTGCAACCGAGCCGTGCGATCACACCGGCCGCCGAGCGGCGTGCGAGAGCCGTGGCGGCGACGACGCCAACCTGTCGCGCCAAGCGCGTCTTGACGCGTCCGGCCACGGGCTCTTTGACCATGAGCACGAGATGTTGCCGCAGCCCCCGGTGCGGCACGGAGTTGCTCACGATGCCGAGGCGCCCGACCTCGTGACCGCGCGACCGCGGTAGATGCGTGCGATCCGAGCCGTCGGAAACCGTAAGAAATAGAGCGCCAGGCAAACCTGGTTGCGCAAAATGCGCGCAACATAGCCTTCGTCGCGAAAACGGCGGGCGCTGGTAACGCCATGCGCGCGCAAGACAACGAGCCGCCGACGCAGGCGACGGCTGATATCGACATCCTCCATCAGCGGAAGCGGCCTATAGCCGCCAACTTGCGTATAGAGGCTGCGCGAGATCAACAGGCCTTGGTCGCCGTAAGGTAGCCGCAAGACCATGCAGCGCAACCGCACCAGCATTTCCAAAAAGCGCGGGGCAAAACCCTCGTCGTCGAGCGCGAACGAGAACGCGGCCGCGGTCTCGGCTCGCCTGCCGCTCTCTACGCGCTCGATGAACGCCACCACGTCCCGGTCCCAGCCCGGCGACAGCTCCGTATCGGCGTGCAGGAACAGCAGCCACGGGAAACGCGCTCGCGCGGCGCCGGCCATCAATTGGGCTCCGCGGCCTTGCGGGGAGACGACGACATCGGCGCCGCAGCCCTCCGCGATCTTCACCGTGCGATCCGTCGAGCCTCCATCGACGACGATCACCTCGCGCACGAGGCCCTCGACGGCACCAGGTACGAGCGCCGTCAGTGTCGCCGCGAGATCCGCTTCGGCATTGAGCGTCGGAATGATGACAGAGATCATATCCTCTTGTTGGCATACCTCGCCTTCCTCGCCAAGCCCGCGAACCGGGCCGCGTCAATCGCGCGCTCCGGCATTGGTCGAATTTGTTCTTGCTATGTTCTTATCTCCTGATTACCCTTTGCGCAAGTTGATTATGATCTTGGCGGAGCGAACAAATGGTCGGTAGCGGGCCAGGAGAAAGATTAGACGGCGCTGCACTCCCCATCGCCCCGGATCGACGGCGCGGGCGCGGCGCCTGCTCGAACGGGTCGGCCGGTTCGAAAGCGAACTTCGCGAGCTTTCGACGACGGCTGGGAAAGCCTGGCCGAGCTGGAGCCTTTACGACCGAGGTCCGCGAGGAACCAAGAGCATCATCTCCACCAACGACAGCCCCGACATCAGCTTCGATCAGTCCATCAATCCCTATCGCGGCTGCGAGCACGGCTGCATCTACTGCTTATGCCCGACCGACGCACTGCTATCTCGGCCACTCTGCCGGCCTCGATTTCGAGACCAAGCTCTACGCCAAGGTCCAACGCCGCCGAGCTGCTGGAGCGCGAGCTGGCCAACCCGCGCTATCGTGCCGCAAGTACATTGCGCTCGGCGCCGTCACCGACCCCTATCAGCCGATCGAGCGCGAGCACCGCATCACGCGCGCCGTGCTGGAGGTGCTGGAGCGAGGCGCGCCACCCGGTCGGCATCGTCACCAAGTCGGCGCTGGTCATGCGCGACGTCGACATCCTCGCGCGCATGGCGAAGCCGCGGGCTCGCCAAGGTGGCGATCTCGGTGACGACGCTCGACCGCCGCCATCGCCCGCAAGATGGAGCCGCGGGCCGCGACGCCGCCGCGGCGGCTGGAGGCCATCAAGGCGCCTGAGCGCGGACGCCGGCGTGCCGGTCGCGGTCATGGTGGCGCCGATCATCCCCGCCATCAACGACAGCGAGATCGAGCGCATCCTGGCGGCGGCGCGCGACGCCGGCGCCAGCGAGGCCGGCTACGTGCTGCTGCGGCTGCCGCTGGAGACTGAAGGAGCTGTTCCGCGAGTGGCTGCAGACCGAGTTTCCCGACCGCGCGGCGCACGTCCATCAACTTCCTGCGCTCCATGCACGGCGGCAAGGACTACACGCCCGAATGGGGCGTGCGCCAGCGCGGCAGCGGGCCCTATGCGGAGCAGATCGCGCTCCGGTTCCGCCTGGCCGTGAAGCGGCTGGGGTTGAATAGACGGCACGAGCATCTGCGAACTGACTTGTTCCGCCGGCCGCAATTACCAGGTACCCAAATGACGTTTTTCTAGAGAGGTAATGTTGTTGTAGCGATGTAACGATCCCCAACTTGTTGCGTCGGAGACTTTGACAGCGGGCCGGCGTCCGGACGACGCTCGCCGGCATGACGATCATCAATTCCCGCTTGCGCCCGACGTTCGAGCTCGAAGCCGCAGAGCTCGAACTCGCGGGTGGTCCGATCGCCGGCATCGACGAAGCCGGCCGCGGGCCGTGGGCGGGGCCGGTGGTAGCGGCTGCGGTCATCCTCGATCCGGCTCAAATCCCTGATGGCATCGACGATAGCAAGGCGCTGGATGCGGACGAGCGTGAAAGGATTTACGCCCTTGTCGTCGCAAAGGCACGCTTTGAAGTCGGCATCGCCGACGTTGCGCGGATCGACCGTGACAACATCTTGAATGCGACGCTGTGGGCAATGAGCCAAGCCGTATCCGCGCTCGGGGTGCGGCCGCGATTGGCGTTAATTGACGGCAATAAGGCGCCGCCGTTGGAATGCTCATCCCGCACCATCGTGAAAGGTGATGCTCTCTGCCTGTCGATCGCCGCGGCATCGATTGTCGCCAAGGTCACACGCGATCGCATGATGGTGGCAATGGCGCAGGAATTCCCTGGCTTTGGGTTCGAGCGCCACAAGGGATATGGAACGCCCGAGCACAGGTCGGCCCTGGCCTGCCTTGGCGTCACGGTCCAGCATCGCCGCTCATTCAAACCCGTCCAGCTCGCGCTGGATCTCGAGATCGTGGACTGATCTTCGGGAAACCCCGGCGGCGTCGCCAAACCAACGCCGGGATTATTGATCGTGCCTGGCCTAAAGAGCCCGCTGTGAACGGGCCCGCTGCCTAACCGGCCGTCTCAGTTGTTATTATTGTTTTTGAAGTTGTTGTTGAAGGTGTTGTTATTCACCGGAAACTCCAGGGTTTTGGAATGAGGCCGGGCTGTTGCTCCGGCCACAGTCATTCTGGCCTGACTGATTGTGATCGTCGCGCTTCTTCTCGCGTTAGGGTTTACACGCGGCGCGCGCCGCGGGTCCGGTTGCACAGCGTTCCAAAGGACGCAAAGAACGCGTCGACGCGAGCCATGCGGGCGGCGGCGTCGGTGCGCATGCGCGTCAGCAGACCTGTGAGACAGTCGCCGCCGCGTGCAGCCACGGCCACGCGGGCGTGATGCCGTTCGGCGTGATGATGACGGTGATGCACGCCGTCGACGACACGCGCCTGGGAGGCAGTCGGCAGCGCGAGCAGGGCGGCAACAGTGGCGGCGGCAAAGATATTGCGATTGTTCATAAGCTTACTCCTTGAGGTTGAGGCCGGCGGGGATCCGACCTTCGCCGTCAATTTTGCGCCCGCTGCGACCTCACGTCGCCGTTCACCGCACTTTATGGTTTACGCTTCTCCTCGGCTGCTCCCAGCATGTCGCCCCACGGATCAAGACGAGAGGTCGCGCGAGTTCGTCTTTTGTTCGCCCACATTCTATGGTGGATATCGCCTCGTCCGCCGCTTAACCTTTCGTAAACCAAAGGGCTTCAGGATCCGTTTACAAACGGCCGGAGTCTCCGGTTGAGTATTGGCACGCGGCACCCGCCCTCGGATTGCCGTTGTGCGCATCAGTATCGAGAGTTGTATCCCCATGGCCGTGCGTCGCCGCCCCGCGTCCGCTTTCGCTGCCAATCGCGTCGTCATCGGCGACTGCATCGAGGAGTTGGCAAAGCTCCCGTCAGAAAGCGTCGATCTCGTCTTTGCTGACCCGCCCTACAACCTGCAGCTCGCCGGCGACCTGCTGCGCCCCAACAACACGCGTGTCGATGGCGTCGATAACGCCTGGGACAAGTTCGGCAGTTTTGCGGAGTACGACGCCTTTTGCCGCGCCTGGCTCTCGGAGTGCCGCCGCGTGCTGAAACCCGACGGCGCGATCTGGGTCATCGGCTCGTATCATAACGTCTTCCGCCTCGGCGCCGCGATGCAGGACCTCGGCTTCTGGATTTTGAACGACGTCGTATGGCGTAAGGTCAATCCCATGCCCAATTTCCGCGGCCGCCGCTTGACCAACGCACATGAAACGCTGATCTGGGCCAGCCGCGATCAGAAGTCGCGCTACACTTTCAATTACGAGAGCCTGAAAGCGCTCAATGATGACTTGCAGATGCGCTCGGACTGGCTGTTTCCGATCTGCTCCGGGCCAGAGCGGCTTAAAGACGATGACGGCCGTAAGGCGCATCCGACGCAGAAGCCCGAGGCGCTGATCAATCGCATCCTGACCGCGACATCGAGCCCCGGCGATCTCGTGCTCGACCCGTTCTTCGGCACCGGCACAACTGGCGCAGTCGCGAAGCGGCTCGGCCGCCGCTGGTTCGGCATCGAGCGCGACACCGATTACGCCGCGGCTGCTACGGAACGCATCGAGGCCGTCGTCCCCCACTCCGCGAGTGCCATGGAAACGCTGAAGTCGAAGCGGGCCGAGCCGCGCGTACCGTTCGGCACCATCGTCGAACTCGGCATCATCATACCGGGTTCGCCGCTGTTCGACGAACGCCGCCGCATCCGCGCCGAGATCAAAGCCGATGGCTCGCTCGCTGTGCCAGGGCACCAGGGCTCGATCCACCGCTTGGGCGCGGTGCTGCAAGGGAAGTCAGCCTGCAACGGGTGGACATTCTGGCATTATGAGGATTCCGGCCGACTGCAGCCGATAGACCAGCTGCGTGAGATCGCCAAGCGCCGCCTCGGCCTTGCCGGAACCGGCGCTGGAGTCCCTGCGGAATGAACCGCGAGGGTAATGAACCGCGAGCGGAATCAGGTCGTGACGACGGCGATGTGAATAGCGCCTAGCCTCAGCCGGGCGGGATCTCGCTCGCCCGTCGACGCCAACACCATGACAGCTTTCGCTAGTGCCTCGCGGGTCTGATTGTGCGAGGTCGGGCCAGCCGGACTGGGATCGATGCCGATCTCGGTGCAGGCGTCCTCGAATGCGCGCTGCAGGGCGACAAGTGTCTCGTTGTCAAACCGGGCTGGGCTAAGAGCAGGCATGACCACTCTCCCTTCAGATGATTTGCCAGCCGGGCATCCGCTCTCACCGAGAGCTGTCAACGCTGACAATGTGAAAGTCCGTATGGGCCATGTAACGCGATGGCGCCGATATTGTTCCGCAAGGTGCTTTGCCGGCAGCGGCTAGGCCCACCCTAGCGGGTTCCCCGCGCCGCTTGGCTGCCGGCTGCCACCCGCCAAGTCGTTTTTTGACACAGCGCATGCGCGGGTTCGCGCTTGGTGAGGCGGGAAGCACCGGGATACTGTCGGCCCAAACCGAATAGCCCCGGCGGGGGATCGTCGGCTTGGGGAGTTAGCTAGGTGGGGGCGGCCATGGCTCAGGAATTCGATTTCGTCGTCGTCGGCGCGGGCTCGGCCGGCTGCGTGCTGGCCAACCGGCTATCCGCTGGCGGCCGCTACACGGTCGCGTTGATCGAGGGCGGCGGCAACGACAACTGGCTCTGGTTCCACATCCCCGTCGGCTACCTGTTCGCGATCGGCAATCCACGCGCGGACTGGTGCTACAAGACCGAGCCCGATCCGGGACTCAACGGTCGGGTCTTGAATTATCCGCGCGGCAAGGTGCTTGGCGGAACCTCACAGATCAACGCCATGGTCTATATGCGCGGCCAGGCCGCGGACTATGACGGCTGGCGCCAACTCGGCTTGAACGGCTGGGGCTGGGACGATGTACTGCCGCACTTCAAGGCGCACGAGGACCACTTCCGCGGCGCAAACGAACACCACGGCGCGGGCGGCGAATGGCGGGTGGATAAGCCGCGCGTCAGGTGGGAAATCCTCGACGCCTTCATTGATGCGGCGGAGCAGACCGGCATTCCCCGCTCCGACGACTTCAACACCGGCAACAACCACGGCTGCGGCTATTTCCACGTCAATCAGAAGCTCGGCCGCCGCTGGAGCTCGGCACGCGGCTTCCTCTACCCGGTCATGAAGCGGCCGAACCTGAAGGTGATCTCGCACGCGCTCGCCGACAAGCTTGTGCTGGACGGCCGGCGCGCCACCGGTATCGAGATCATCACGCGAGCCGGACGCGAGACCATCTCCGCACGACGTGAAGTGATCCTCTCCACCGGCGCCGTCGCGACCCCCGCGCTGCTCGAACGCTCCGGCATCGGAGCGGGCTCCGAGTTGCAGCGATTGGGCGTGCCCATGAAAGTCGAGATGCCCGGCGTCGGAGAAAACCTCCAGGACCACCTGCAGTTGCGCCCGGTGTTCAAGGTCTCCGGCGTCAAAACCCTCAACGTGGAATATCAATCGCTGCTCAATCGCGGGCGCATGGGCCTGCAATACGCGTTGATGCGCAGCGGACCTTTGACGATGGCACCGTCCCAACTCGGTGCGTTCGGATACTCCTCACCGGACGTGCCGACGCCGAACGTACAATTCCACATCCAGCCGCTGTCGCTCGACAAGTTCGGCGATCCCATGCATGCCTTCGGGGCCATCACCGTTAGTGTCTGCAATTTACGGCCGAGCAGCCGCGGCTCAATTCATGCCCGCACGCCCGTCGCCCGATGCTGCGCCGATCATCAAGCTCAACTATCTTTCGACCGAGTACGATAAGCGCGTCGCAGCGGATTCGATACGCCTGGCGCGCCGCGTCATGGCGGCGCCCGCAATGGCGAAATATCGCCCGGAGGAATACAAGCCCGGACCCGCGCTGAGCAGCGAAGCGGACCTCGTGAAAGCGGCCGGTGATATCGGCACGACCATTTTCCATCCCGTCGGCACCGCCAAAATGGGCCTCGCCAGCGATCCTATGGCGGTGACGGATGAACGGCTCAAGGTGATGAAAATGGACGGCCTGCGCGTCATCGATGCCTCGGTGATGCCCCGCATCACGTCCGGAAACACCAACTCACCGACTATGATGATCGCCGAGAAGGCCGCCGGCTTCGTGCTGGAGGATGCAAAGAGGTAGTTACGGCAGTCCGAACCGTCGTCAGCATCCAGGCCCTGCCGATGCGGTCGACAGACGACTATCATCAGCTTGGACGCCGGCCGAACGAGGAATTGCCCGTGGTGCCGTCATAACCCTCCTCGCCTCGGAGTTTGACATCAAGAAACGGGTCGCCGGGGATGCCCCGCATTGCTTCTCTAGCCGCGGTACACGCGAACTTGGTGGATACTATGCAATTTCGTATGGCGGTGACGGTGCTCGTCACGATGGTGCTCGTCGCTATGACAATTTCGGCCGATACGCTGTTTGCAGGGGCCGGCACGACGCTTCAGCCCGGCGCCTATGAGGTCCAGGTCCGGCTGGAGTTGCCAAACCTCGCCGACATGACGGCCTCAAAGATTGCCCGCATCTGTATCGGCGACCCCGTCGATGCGGAGGCGAACCAAGGGCTGGCGGTGCTCAGCGATAACAATCCTCTGGCAAAGTGCCCATCCTCGAACCTCCACGCAGACCGCAATGAGATTTTCTTCGACATTCAATGTCCCGGCGGCAACGCAGCCCGAGCAAGCGCCCGCTTCACTCTTGCCGATGCGAGTTTCGAAGGTCGCATTACGATGAAAATGGGCGGCAAGAACATGACCATGACGGAAACGCAGAGTGGGCGGCGGGTCGGCGATTGCGCTACCATCGACCCGAAATGACTTGACCATCCGGACTGGCCAAGTTCGCCGGCCGCTCGTTCGGCTGGGGCCGCGGGCACGCCTTTTACCGAGTTTTCCCGTGGTCGCATGTCGCAGCCGCGGGACTTGCCTTTATTCGGCTGCAACAAGGTGTTCCATCGCGCGCCTCAGCGAAAAAATGACAGGGGACTGGAATGAAGACAGGTCGACTGCTGTTTGCGCTCGCCGCAATTGCCGCAACACCCGTTTACGCCGCCGAAGAATTTCAATTGCCGCCGGAAGTCACGCCCGCTCTCCGCGCCGCGTGCGAGAGCGACGTGCGCCGCTTGTGCATCGGCTCCAATCCGAGCGTGCAGAAGGTCAAGGCGTGCGTCGCGCACAAGTTCACGCAGCTCGGCCGACGCTGCCAGATGGAGCTGGCCTCCGCAGGCTTCAGCCACTGATCGTATCGCAATTCACGCAAACGAACGCCCGCATCCACTGATTGCGGGCGTCGATTTTTCATCCACACTCGCGGGCACCCGCGCGCAGAAACCGAGAATGTCGCGCGGCGCCGCGTCAGCGCTTGTCGGCAGGACCATCCGGGCATTTGCCCGGCTCCAAGAAATTGAGCTCGGTCAGATCGCCTTTGATCGCGAACTCGCCGTAGTCGATCGTGAGCTTGGTCGAGACACCGTTCTCGTAGAATCGGAAGCCCAACTCGTAGGTCGGGACGCTGTCTTTCTTGTCGCCGCCGACGTCGTAATAGCTGATCGCCATCGGCCACGACGCGAGCGCATCGAGTTTCTCGCCATTCTTGAGCGATGCCGGGCTCTTGGTCGAACCCGCCTGGAACTTCTTGCCGATCGCGGTGCTCGTCGTGTTGACCTTGTCACCTTTGTCGGAACCGTCGTAGAGGTCCGCCGTCATGTGATCCTTGCCGGCCCGCGCTGAAGCGATCAGCTCCATCGAATGCTGGATTGGAAACATGACATCGGGTGCGAACGTCAGCTTTTTCTTTTCTGGCTTCGTCAGATCGACGATGACGCGACCGCCTTCGCCCGTGCGCGAAGCATCGCCTTGCGAGGCCTCGGCCAACTGGTCGTTGCGATACTGCGAGGAATTGAACCGCAACTGCGCCGCGTGCGCTGCCTCCCAGCTCGACGTGCGGAGATCGTTGATCTGCGCCTCGCCTTCTTGGTTGGTCATGCGAGTGACGAAGCGCATGTTCTGCGTCCAGCCATCACACGCGCTGCCGACCAGTTCGTAGACCATGCGGCCCGTCATATCGGCAACGCCAGAGCCCGCCGATGAGCGCGCTAGCGTGATCTCGTAGACTGCCCGGTGCGGAGCGAACGCGACACCCGCCAACCGGTCCTGAGCCGACGCCAAGGACGTCAGCGCGGCCAAACCCGCCCCGCCAGAGGCTGCAGCAAGGGTCAGTCTCGAGGTCAAAGCCATCATGCGCTCCGGCAAACCGTTCACGCTGCGGGCAATTTCGTGCCGCAACTCACCTGTCCTATCTAGCCTTGCGGTTTCGATATTGCAAAGACCGCGTCGCGTTGCGGGACGCGTTGCAAACGTGAGCGGCCGGAGCAACAATGCCGTCTTGTACGGACGTGGCCCGGGCAATCCGCACCACTGAAACCAACGAAACCGCGAGGGGCCATGTCGAATCCAATCGCCGAACGGCTCAGGGAACTGGGGCTGCAGTTGCCGCCCGCCCCCGCAGCACTCGCCAATTACGTCCCGTACGTCCTCGCGCGACAACGTTCTCTATGTCTCGGGCCAGATCTCCAAGGCCGCCGATGGCAGCGTCATCACCGGCCAGCTAGGCGCTGGCTTGTCCGTGGAGCAGGGGCAGGCGGCAGCCCGTCTTTCGGCCCTCAATATCCTGGCACAGGCCGCAGCCGCGCTCGGCAGCCTGGATCGGATCGCGCGCATCGCCCGCCTCAATGGCTTCGTCAACGCCGCGCCCGGGTTCACCGACCACCCGATGGTCATGAACGGCGCATCCGACCTCATGGTCGATGTGCTCGGCGACAAGGGTCGCCACACCCGAGCCGCCCTTGGGTCATCGAGCCTGCCGGCCGGAGCGGCGACCGAGATCGACGCGATCATCATCGTCGAGCCAGCCTGACGATGCCGAAGCTGGCCCCGGCTACCTCTTCCAGGCTCGACCGCACTGCCTTTCTGAAGCCGCTCGCGCATCGCGGGCTGCACAACGCTTCAGCGGGTATCGTCGAGAATACGGCGCCAGCGTTCGAGGCCGCGCTCGCCGGGGGATACGGCATGGAATGCGATCTGCGTCCGGCCGCAGGCGGGTTGCCCGTCGTCTTTCACGACGAAACGCTGGAGAGACTTGTCGACGGCAGCGGACCGGTGGCCGATTTGGGCCGGCAACAGCTGAAGAAATTACGTTACCGCGATTGCACAACTTCCATAATCACCTTCGCCGAGTTGCTCGACCTGGTTGACGGGCGCGAGCCGCTGGTGGTCGAGATCAAGAGCGAGTGGGAGCCGCCACCGCGCGATTTTCTGAAGCAAATCGCGAGCTTGGCGTCGGCTTACAAAGGCCCGCTGGCTTTGATGTCGTTCGATCCCGATGTCATGAGTGCGATCAGGCACCTCTCGTCCGCGATCCCCCGCGGCCTCGTCTCCGGCATCTATCGCAGCGACGATCCGGGCGACGACTGGTGGGGCGACAAGCTTACGCCCGAGCGGTCATTCGCGTTGTCACATCTGCTGTTGTCCGAGCCGGTCGCGGCCGATTTTTACGCCTATCACGTCAAGGCTCTGCCAACCCCTGTCACGCGCTACGTCAGGGAGGTGCAGGGCCTGCCGCTGTTCACGTGGACCGTCCGCTCGGCCGAGGACCGTGTCGCCGCTGCGCAATGGGCCGATGCACCGATTTTCGAGGGGTCGATTTGAATTAGCGTACGGCGCGATCAAAGTTGACGGCCTTTGCGAGGCCGACCGCCGTGTCGAGTCCCTTCGCGCCGGTGAGGATCGTGCCGTCGAAATCAGCACCGGTCAGGTCGGCGCCGGTCAGGTCTGCACCCGTGAGATCGACGCGGGATAGATCGGCCTCCACCAGCCGCGCCCGCCGCAAATCAACGCCGTGCATGCGCGAGAAAGTCAGGACCGCGCTAGTGAGATCTGCCCCAGGCAACCGCGCTCCGGAAAAATCGCAGCTTTTCATGACGTTGCCATGCGCGGTCGATGGAGCCTTCTGTCCCGCGCGTGGCTCGAACGGACTGAGATCGGCGGCGCTGAGATCGGCCCCGCGGAAGTCCGCGCCCTCGAAGTGCGCCATGAAGCGCACGCCGCGCAGGTTGGCGCCCGCAAACTTTGGCGCGTCCGCGAGATTGAACGACGGCGTCGAAAAAACCGTCGGGCGCAAAATCGTCGAACCGGCGAGGTTGGCACCCGAAAAATCGGCGCGGATCAACACCGAGCGGTCGAGCCGTGTGTGTGTGAGGTCGCTGCCGGCGAGCCGCGCATCCGTGAAGTCGGTGCCATAGAGATCGCTGCCGGACAGGCGCGCGGCCTTGAAATCGAGGCCGGATAGATCGAGAAACCGCAAATCTCGCGACGACAAGTCGATGGCAGTCCCCGCCCCCGCCTCGTAGAGACGCGTAGTCACTTCGCGAGCGGTGAGATCGGCGGACCACCCCGCAGAAAAACCGAAATCTGCCAATAGGATGGCCGATATTGCCGCCGACCGGACCGCTGCGTTCACCGCGCCGCTCCTTCAACCCAATCAAGCTCGTCCACGCCCGGCGAAGGCACATTTTCCGAAGGCTGCTCGCTAAGGATTAAACGCGGGAACGTCGCGACCGGATGACTTTGCAGTCGCTTTTTTGCCTCAAATGGGTTGAATAGCCACCCTCCGGCCTATGCGGGCCGACAACGGAAATCGAATGAGGGCTGACGTGACCGAGGCCACATCGCGTTCGCAATTGTATCTCGTGGTTGACGCCTCTGGCGACGCGCTCTCTCGCGTGAGCGCCGCGTTGACGGCGGCCAAGCCGGCGACCCTGCTCCTCAAAGCAGGCGCCGGGGGCAAACCGGACGCAGTTACGCTCAAACCCATCGTCGAGCTTGCCCAGGCGCAGGGTGTTGCGACGCTCATCGCTGACGATCCGCAACTCGCCCGCACGGTGAGAGCCGACGGCGTGCATCTGTGTTGGTCGCGCGATATCGAGGCGCGGCTTGCCGAAGCTCGCGAGATCCTCGGCACGCGCTATATCATCGGTGCCGAGGCCGGCTACACCCGCCATGACGCCATGGTGCTGGGAGAAGCAGGAGCCGACTACGTGGCCTTTCCGCCGCCGCCTCCGCATGAAGCCACTGACACCGCTTGGGCCGACCATCTCGACAACGTTGCTTGGTGGGCCGAGATCTTCGAGGTCCCCTGTGTCGCCTTCGGCGCCGAGACACCTGAGGATGTGGCCGACTTCACCGACGCCGGCGCCGACTTCGTCGCCGTGTCGCTCGCAACCGACCTGACGGCCGACCGCATCCCGAGCGTGCTCAGCGAGGCCGCCGCCGCGCTCGTCCGCACCGCCAACGCGGCCTGATTTCGCGCCCAAATACGCGGCGGCAAGATTACGCGCCCAGATGACGCGCCATGATGGAGATCTGAATTTGCGCAATGTCGTCGCGCTCGGCGTACTGTGCCTGCTCGTTTCGGCGCCGGTCCAAGTTGTAGCCCAGCAGGGCGAGACGTGGGCGCCCAAGGTCGACCCGGGGACGGCCCCGGCGAAGCCCAAGCCCGTCAAACCGGTGCCGGCCCAGAAGGAAGGCAAGGCTGCGCCAAGCGGCAAGGGCGACCCCACCAGCAAATTCACCAAGGACAAGCCGGCCGATACGGCAAAGTCCCTGGCGCCGGCTTCCGGCGACGACGCCGCTTACGTGGCCTTCGACCAAGGCCAGTACCTCACCGCGCTGAAGCTGGCCGAAGAAGCCGCCAAGAAGGGCGATGCCGCCGCGCACACTCTCGTCGGACGCATCTACGGCGAGGGCCTCGGCGTCGGCAAGGACGACAAGGTGGCCGCCAACTGGTACGCCCGCGGCGCCGAGTTGGGCGACGCCAACGCCATGTTCGCCTATGGGGTTCTGCTCGCCGAAGGCCGTGGCGTCGCCAAGGATCGGCCGGCCGCCGGCATCATGTTTGAGAAGGCCGCGGCCACCGGCCACGCTCTCGCCAATTACAATCTCGGCATGCTGTTCCTAAAGGGCGACGGCAAACCGGAAAACCCATATCGCGCCGCTCAGCACATTGCCTATGCCGCCAGCAAAGGGATCGCGCAGGCGCAATACGATCTTGGCGCTCTCTACCAGAGCGGCGTCGGCGTGAAGCCGGATGCCTATGAAGCGTCCAAATGGCTCAGCATGGCCGCCGACCAGGGCCACGCCGCAGCGCAGTACGACTACGCCATTGCGCTTTTGCGCGGTCTCGGCCTCAACCGCGATCTGCCTCGCGCGATCGACTACATGAAATCGGCCGCCGACAAGGGCATTCCAGGCGCTCAGAACCGCCTGGCTCACATCTACCTCGAGGGCGTCGGCGGCGTGGAGAAGAGCACGGTCGAGGCCGCCAAGTGGCGCCTGGTGGCGAAAGCCGGCGGCATCGAGGACAAGCCCCTCGACGACATGGTCGCTAAGCTCTCCAGGGCCGAGCGCGCCAGCGCCGAGCAGGCGGCCGCCGAATGGCGCGAGCGTTCCCAAGTCGGCGCGGTCCAGTAAGTTAGCGCTACGCAAATCGGTTCAGCGGGCGATGAGTTCGAAAACGAGCTCGTCGCGCTTGTAGGATCGGATTTTGCAATCCGCACCCAGCGACGGAACCTGCCCCTCCAGCACGACTTGCCGCTCATCCTCGGAGATGTTGCCAGCGACTTGATACGCGATCTTGCCGCACGTCTTCGAGAAGATATACGCGGTCCCGGCATAGGTCCGCCCCTCGCGCCGCCCCTCGAATACGCTATCGCCCGGAGCAGCACCGGCATCCCGCATGCCGCGCCGTGGCTGCTCGTAAACGAACCGCCGGTCGGAGCCGCTGCTTTCGAGCCGCATCCGAGATCCATTGTGGTCCCAGACACTGGCATTCGGCGTCGGCGGCGGGACGACGCTCTGACCGGATTTGGTATCCAGTGTGACGACCTCGCGTTCGCACTTGTACGCCGCGGGTAGCCCGTCCGAGGCCAGTTCGCATAGCGCGTCGATCTGCAAGGGACCGTCTTCTCCCAGGAAGCGGAGGCTGAGAACGTAGGTCTTGCTCTCGAACTCGTACTTGTTGCCGTTGGCCACGCAGTACCCGCGCTTGTGCGCCAGCACGCTCTCCTTCACGGTCTCGTAGGCGATCGACCGGCGCGAGGTGTCGTTGGCCGCGACCAACATCCCGTCGTTGATCTCGTAGCGCCCGTCAGCCGTCCGGCATTCGTGCGAATAGTCGCTCGCGAGAGCGCCGCCAGCCGACAAAAGCAGGATGGCTCCAGTTCCCCATGCCAAACACGCCGTAGCGGCCGCGGCCCCAGTCCTTCGATACATAAATCCCGCCCCCGAACGTCCTCTTGCGTTAACTGTAGATCAGCCAAAACGGCCGGGCGAGCGCTTGTTATTGGGCCTCGAACCCGTTAGGTGAAGGTCCCCAATCATTGCTGGCGATGCCGCGCGCGATCCGCAGCGGTTTGAGGTCATCGCCGAGCCCAAACGGATTAGCAACACCGCCATGGCCGCAACAGCACTCATGAACGTCATGATCGCCGCCGCCCGCAAGGCCGGCCGCAGCCTGTCGCGCGATTTCGGCGAGGTCGAGCAGCTGCAGGTCTCGGTCAAGGGCCCGGCCAATTTCGTCAGCGCCGCCGACCACCGCGCCGAGGACATCATGTATCAGCGAGCTGAACAAGGCGCGTCCCGGCTACTGGTTCCTGATGGAGGAGCGCGGCGTGGTCGAGGGCGCCGACAAGACCCACCGCTGGATCGTCGACCCGCTCGACGGCACGACCAACTTCCTGCACGGCATCCCGATGTTCTGCATCTCGATCGGGCTGGAGCGCGAGGGGGAGCTGGTCGCCGGCGTGATTTACAATCCGATCAGCGACGAACTGTTCGCCGCCGAGAAGGGGCAGGGCGCCTTCCTCAACGATCGCAGGCGCCTGCGCGTCGCCGCCCGCAAGACGTTGGCCGACGCGGTGGTGGCCACCGGCATCCCGCATCGCGGCCGCCCCGGGCATGAGCGATTCCTCCGCGAGGCAGGCACCGTCATGGCCGAGGTTGCTGGCCTGCGCCGCACCGGCTCCGCCGCCCTGGATCTTGCTTGCATGGCAGCAGGGCGCTTCGACGCCTATTGGGAGCGCAACATGCAGCCGTGGGACATGGCGGCCGGCATCGTCATCGTGCGCGAGGCGGGCGGGCTCGTCACCGACCTCGAGGGCGGCGACACCATGCTCGAAGCCGGAGCTTGCATCGCCGGCAACAAGGCGATCCAGAAGGCACTGTTGCCGCTGCTGGCGCCTTGATCCGTGGCCGCGTCGTATGCCGGCGGCGCGCGCAACCGCTGATCGTTTCGGCATCCCCCGTTGACGGGCCAATGTTGCCCGTTTGCGTTGTCATGACTGTGGTCTAAGGTCGTAGACAACCGACCAGACACGCCGGGAGAGACGCGCCTCATGGCCAAGAAACGTAGCGCTGAGATCACATCGGCCAGCCTCCATCGAAGCCTGACACCGCCGGGCCTGTTCCTCGTGCGCATGCTGGTATTCCTGACGCTGGTCGGTTTCATCGCCGCAATCCTGTTCGAGCAGCTCAAAGTTTCGTTCATGAACAACCCGCCGCTCAACGGCCTCATCCTGGGCGTGCTGGTGTTCGGCATTCTCTACGCGTTCCGCCAAGTGGTGCGCCTCTACCCCGAAATCCGCTGGGTCAACGCCTTCCGCATCGCCGATCCCGGCCTTGCCATCCGCGCCAGACCCGAAGCTGCTCGCCCCCATGGCGACCATGCTGCGCGACCGCACCGGCGCGCTGTCGCTCTCGACGACTCCATGCGCTCGATCATGGACTCGATCGGCTCGCGCCTCGATGAGGCGCGCGATACCGGCCGCTATCTGGTCGGCCTCCTGGTGTTCCTCGGCCTGCTCGGCACGTTCTGGGGCCTGCTCGAAACTATCCAGTCGGTCGGCAAGGCCATCAACGCGCTCGACACCAAGGCGGCCGACAACGTCGCCTTGTTCGACGATTTGAAGAACGGCCTCGCCGCGCCACTGAAGGGCATGGGCACGGCCTTCTCGTCCTCGCTGCTGGGCCTCGCCGGATCGCTGGTCCTCGGCTTCCTCGAACTGCAGGCGAGCCACGCCCATAACCGCTTCTACAACGAGCTGGAGGAATGGCTGTCGGGCATCACCGAGTTGACCCCGGGCACCGTCGACACAGCCTCCACCAGCGACCGCGTCATCCTCCAGCTCTCCAACGCCATGTACGAGATGCAGCGCGCCATCGAGACGCTCGACCGCGCGCATCGAGCAGCAAGGCCCCGCCGCAATCTCCGGTCCTGGAGGCGCGCCGGTTGCCTCAGAGGAATCGGTTCGCGAGCTCGCCACGGGCGTCGAACAAGCTCGTCAGCCAGATGCGCGCCGAGCAGAAAGTCGTGCGCGAATGGGTCGATGAGCAGGCTGCGCAGCAGGCCGAGGTGGCGGTCGTGCTGAAGGACCTCGCCGCCAGCATTCGCGCCGCAAAGCTTAAAAGGAGCCTCAGCCATGCCACGCGGAGGAACTCGCCGCCGGCGGTGAATACGGCGAGTTCTGGCCGGGCTACGTCGACGTGCTGTCGACGCTGCTGCTCGTCGTCACCTTCCTGATGTCGGTCTTCATGATCGCGCAGTACTTCGTCAGCCAGGAAGCGCAGCGGCAAGGAAACCGCTCTCAAGACGCCTGACGCGGCAGATCGCTGAGCTCACCAACATGCTCAGCCTCGAAAAGGGCAAGGCCAAGGCGCCGAGGACGAGCTGGCCTGCCTCAGGCCTCGCTGTCGACCTGCGGGAGGAGAACGACCGCCTGTCCGGCTTCGCGGTGACGGGCGACGACAAGGTCAAGGCCATGGCCGGACAGATCGGTGCGCTCTCCGCTGACCTCGAAAAGCAGAAGGAAATTTCCAACGAGGCGATGGCAAAGGTCGACCTGCTCAACCAGCAGCTGCTGGCGCTGCGCCGCCAGATCGCGGCCCTGAACGAGGCGCTGGAAGCCTCCGAGAAGAAGGACAAGGACAGCCAGGCGCGCATCAAGGATCTCGGCGCCCGCCTCAACGCGGCGCTCGCCCGGCAGGTGCAGGAGCTGCAGCGCTATCGCTCCGACTTCTTCGGCCGCCTGCGCGAGCTGCTGAAGGACCGCAAGGACATCCGCGTCGTCGGCGACCGCTTCGTGTTCCAGTCCGAGGTGCTGTTCCCCTCCGGCCAGGCGCACGATGACGCCGGAAGGCCTCGCCGCCATGGATCAGCTCGCCGCCGCAATCGTCGAGCTGGAGCGCGCGATTCCCAAGGAGATCGACTGGGCGCTGCAGATCGACGGCCACACCGACGCCCGGCCCATCGCCAGCCCGCAGTTCCCGTCCAACTGGGAGCTGTCGACGGCGCGCGCCATCTCGGTCGTCAAGCTACCTGGTCACCCGCGGCGTCCGCCGCAAAGCGGCTGGTCGCCGCCGGCTACGGCGAGTTCCAGCCCATCGAGGACGGCAACAGCGAAGACGCCCTCCGCAAAAACCGCCGCATCGAGCTGAAGCTGACGAGCCAGTAGGAGATGACGCTAACGAAAAGGGTCCGTCCCTAACGGGTACGGACCCTCGCAACCGCTCAGCAACGTCGACGTCAGCAACGACCCTCAGCTCATCTTCGGCCCGTGCATATGGCGGAGCGCGGCCTCGATCCGACGCCAGTCATCGGCTTGCGCCTTATCACCGGTGTTCTCCAGCTCGCGGGCCTTCTGCGCGGCCTCCGCGATCGCCTTGGAGCCGTGAGCGGCAAGCAGCATACGGGCGTGCTCTTAAATCTGCGTCGCTTGCATGGCGTTTCCTCCATCGGTTTTGACGACTAATCCGATGTGGGGAGCAGCGCGCACGAAAAAAACGACGGGTAGGGAATGAGGAATTAGTTTCGATCTATGATCATGGATGGCCTGTAATCAGGCCCCGGGCAGCCAACGCTGCCTCCGACCTTTCCACAATCCCAATCCCTAGTCCCTAGCACCTAATCCCCAGAACCTAGAACCTCACTTCACTCCGCCGCATCGCGTGCGAACTGCAGCTTCGCGAGGCGGCTGTAGAGGCCGCCCTGGCCACGAGATCGGCATGACTGCCTTCCTCGACGATGCGGCCCTTGTCCATCACCAGGATGCGGTTCGCCTTCTGCACGGTGGCGAGGCGATGCGCGATGACCAGCGTCGTGCGGTCCTTCATGACGCCTTCCAGCGCGTGCTGCACCAGCACCTCGCTTTCGGCATCGAGCGAGCTCGTCGCCTCGTCGAGCAGCAGGATCGGCGCGTTCTTGAGGATTGCGCGGGCGATGGCGCAATGCGCTGGCGCTGGCCGCCAGACAGTGTGACGCCGCGCTCGCCGAGCATCGTGTCATAGCCCTTGGGGAGGCGGCGATGAACTCGTCGGCCTGCGCGGCCTTGGCGGCCGCTTGACATCGTCGAGGCTCGCGCCGGGGCTGCCGTAGCGGATGTTCTCGGCGATGGTGTCGGCGAACAGCGCCACGTCCTGCGGCACGATGGCGATGCGCGGCCCGCAGCGTCTCGAGGTCGGCATTCGCGACGTTGACGCCGTCGACGCTGACCGCGCCACCCTGCGTATCGTAGAAACGCAGGAGCAGAGTTGAAGATCGTGCTCTTGCCGGCGCCCGACGGGCCGACGAGGGCGACGCGTCTCACCCGCGCTTACCTGGAACGACAAGCCGTCGAGCGCCGACTGATCGGGCCGCGTGGGATAGGCGAACGCACGTTCTCGAATGCGATCGTCGCCCGAGCGCCGGAACCGGCAGCGCGACCGGATGCGCCGGCGAGCGGATTTCGGGCAATGACAGCCAGCAACTCGGCCAGCCGCTCGGCCGCGCCGGCGGCCTGGCTCATCTCGCCCCACACCTCCGACAGCTCGGCGAGCGCGCCGCGCCGCGAACAGCGCGTAGAGACACGAACTGGCCGAGCCGCCCGCCGGTCATCTCGCCTGCGATGACGGCGGACGAGCCGAACCACAGAACGCCGACGACGCTGGCGACGATCAGGAAGATGGCGATGCGCGGTCAGGCCCGCACGCGCGGTCATCCGTTCGCGCGCGGCCGCGAAGGCCCGCTCGACGGCGCCGCCGAAACCGCGTCACGAAACCGCCGCCTCGTGGCCGAAGGCCTGCATGGTGCGCACGCGCCGCCAGATTTTCGGCCGCGTAGGCCGAGGCATCGGCAAGCGGTATCCTGCGCGTTGCGCGACAGGCGGCGCACGACACGGCCGTAGGCCAGCAGCGGGAAAACGATCACCGGGATGGCCAGCAGCACGAGCGCCGACAGCTTGGGGCTCGTCACGAACATCATGATGAGCGCGCCGACCAGCATGATGATGTTGCGCGCTGCCTGGCTTAGCGCCGAGCCGGCCGCGGCCTTGATCTGCGTCGTGTCGGCCGTAAGCCGGCTCATCACCTCGCCGGAATGGGTCCGCTCGAAGAATGCGGGGCCGAGCGGCGCCAGATGCGCGAACACGCCGGCTCGGAGGTCGGCGACGACCCGCTCGCCCAGCCAGTTGACGAAGTAGAAGCGCGCCGCGCTGGCGAGCGCCAGCATCAGGCCGATGCCGATCAGCGTCACGAAGTAGCGGTCGATGAAGCGGCCGTCGTGGCCGCCGAAGCCGTCATCGATCATGCGCCGCACGGCCATCGGCACCGCCAGCATGGCCAGCGCCGAAACCACCAGCGCCGCAGCCGCGGCAGCCAGCATACGCGGATAGCGCAACACATAAGGCCGCAGCGTCAGCAGCGGTTTCAGCGAACGCCGGCGCTGCGCCTCGTCCTCGGCCGCGGCATCAGCGCCCGCTGCCGGGGCTGCCATGGCATCGGTGATGTGATGCGCGGTCGTCACAGGGGTAGAGTGGGGCAAGGCGCCGGTCCCTTGGCTGAATTGTCATTTTTAGGCCGGACCATGCCCGACCCAGCCCCTGGCTCAAGCCTTGCCGACGGTCGCGGGCCGAAGGTCGCAGTCGCTAGCTTCACTTCTCCGCATGGGAGGCCAGAACGGATGCCTGGCCTTGGACGGATGCTTGTGCGGAGTGGACATCTCGATTATAGAGGCGCCTGGAATATTTCCCGATAGCGCTGGAGAGCGAATGGGCCCGCTGCCCTGAACCCGGCGTTGGCGAAACAACGCTCGAGGCTACGCCCATGAAGAAAGACGACGACCTCCACCCCGATTACCACCAGATCAAGGTGGTGATGACGGACGGCACCGAGTTCACGACCTACTCGACGCTACGGCAAGGAGGGCGACAAACTGACCCTCGACATCGATCCGAACACGCATCCGGCCTGGACCGGCGGCGACGCAGAAGCTGATGGACCGCGGCGGCCGCCTGTCGCGCTTCAAGAAGAAGTTCGAAGGCATGTTCTGAGAAGCCTCAGCCTCACGTCGCGAGCGCATCTCGCAAATACGCGAAAGGCCCGGTCGATCACCGGGCCTTTTTCAGTTTCAAGCTCCGCGTTGCACAGGCTGAGCTTCCGAACGCGCGCTCCAGCATGCCGACCTGCTCGCGACGGGATTGGCGCATCGGCTCGGCAGCGGCGTCCGATCGACCGGCGCATCGGTCATCGCGCGATCGAGCTGCGTGATGCGGTCGTGCAGCGCGAAGCTCTCCTCGATCAGGCTATGCAGACCCTGCGGCAAGTTCCGAAAGCCCTTGACGTGCGAGGGGCGGCCGAAGGCCTGAAGCTTGACGCGGCTGGCGCTTCTTCTGCGCCTCTTCCTCGGTGATCTCGCCCTCCTTGCAGCGCGCGGCGGATCAGGAGCCAGGACGCAAGATCGAGCAGCCGCGTCGTGAGGCGCATGCTCTCCGTCGCGTAAAGACACCGCACCGGCCGCCGGTCAGCGCCTTGGCTTCCTTGCGGCCGGGGCCATCGAGATAGGCCGCCGTGCGCTCGACGAGCGCCATGCCTTCTTGAAGATCGCATCGAATTGTTCGGAGGCCTGGAAATGGGCTCCGAACGAAACAGTGACGCCATTTTGCGCGGAGGCGTCGTCAACGCGGGGACCAGTACTCATGGGGGCGGAACTTGAACCACTGACTGACACTATCAACCTTCTTACTCCGAACTTTCTAGCCGAGCCATAGTTAACAACTAGACCCAAAACGAGGCAGTACGGAGTCTCATCCTGTGACCATGTTCGGGCACATGGGGATCGGATGCAAAAGCTGTGCAAAAAAATGAGCCGCCTTTCGGCGGCTCAGGGATTAACAGGGAGGCGTCAAACAGAGTGGGATGAGCCACTCGGGATCCAGATGACTGGACAGCCTTCAGTTAACCCTGACGTGCCTAATATTCAGTTAACTCGTTCAAACATTCGATGGCCATATAAGTTTAGAACATCCGCAATCCTACGAAACGGGCTCTGAAATCAGGATTGCTATCTCCTGAAAAGCGCGTCTGCCGCCGATTGCTGTTTGCGCTTGGCTTCGATCTCGGCTTCGACGCGTCCGATTTCCGTTTTCAGCGCCGCGACGCGGTCTTCCAGTTCCGCGACCGACAAGCGCTTCAGATCATCACCAAGCATCACCTGCGTCATCGACTTGTGCCGCGGCTCGTCCCAATCCATGACAACCTCCTCGCTATTCGTCGCGTTGAAAGTGTCACGGCGCGACGCTTGTCTCAACCGGTGAGGTGCGCCATGACTGCGGCGAATGCCCTCGAAGCCATACCCAGCACAGGTTTGCCCCATGAGCACCGCAACCAGCCTGCCTGAAGCCATGACTGCGGCCGTCATTCGCGGTAAGGGGGGACCCGAGGTGCTGGCGCTGGACACGATCGCCGTGCCGAAGCCAGGACGCGGTCAAGTCCTGATCAAGGTGCACGCGGCCGGCATCAATCGCCCGGATGTGATGCAGCGCAAGGGCCAGTATCCGGCCCCCAAAGGACATTCCGAGATCCCAGGCCTCGAGGTGTCGGGCGAAGTCGCGGCCGTCGGGGAGGGCGCGACACGGTTCAACGCCGGCGACAAGGTCATGGCGCTCGTCAATGGCGGCGGCTACGCGCAATTCTGCCTTGCCGAGGAGCCGGCTTGCCTGCCGGTGCCCGCGAACCTTTCGATGTTGGAGGCCGGCGGAATGCCGGAAACCTTCTTTACCGTCTGGCATAACGTCTTCGACCGCTGCCGCTTGAAATCCGGCGAGTGGTTCATGGTCCACGGCGGCACCAGCGGCATCGGCGTCACTGCGATCCAGCTCGCCAAGGCCTTCGGTGCCAAGGTGATTGCCACCGCCGGCTCGCCCGAAAAGTGTGAGGCCTGCGTCAAGCTCGGCGCCGACCGCGCCGTCAACTACACCACGGAGGATTTCGTCGAGGTCGTGAAGGACGTGACCGCCGGCCGCGGCGTCGACGTCATCCTCGACATGGTCGGCGGCGATTACCTAGATCGCAACATCCGCTCACTCGGCGACGACGGCCGCGTGGTCAACATCGCCTACCAGAAGGGCTCCAAGGTCGAGGTCGACATGCTTCGCGTCATGCTGAAACGGTTGACGGTTACGGGCTCGACGCTGCGCATCCGGCCGACCGAGGTGAAGGGAGCCATCGCCCGCGGCTTGGAGGCAAACGTGCTTCCGCTGCTCGCCGACGGCCGCGTCAAGATTGTCACCGACACCGTTTTTCCATTGGCTGACGTCGCCAAGGCGCACGCGCGCATGGATGGCGGCCAGCACATTGGAAAGATTTTGCTGACGATGATCTGACTTTGTTACCAAGGCCGAAGGCGATTGTGCGGCCCTCTAGACGAGTGGCTGATTGACGCTTTACGTCCCGCACGCTTCCAATCCGGGCACCCTTCACTCGGAATTGACAGGCGCCCATCATATGACTGCCAAGGGCTATTGGATCGTCCACATCTCGGTGACCGACCCGGCCAACTACCCCAAGTATCTCGCGGCCGATGCTCCCGTTCTGGAGAAGTACGGCGCCAAGTTTCTCGTGCGGGGCGGGCGATATGAAGCCGCTGAAGGCAAAGCCCGTTTCCGGCACGTCGTCATCGAGTTCAACTCGTATGCGGCGGCGCTCGCTTGTTATCACTCGGAAGAGTATCAGAACGCCGCCAAGCTGCGACAGAGCTACGCCCAATCCGAATTGCTGATTGTCGAAGGTCAGCTGGCGGCCTGACTATCGGGTCGCTGCATTAGACGGTATGGTTGCGCACGGATTAACCTTCTCGCAGACCGTGCGAGAGGACCTTGCGCATCAGGCTGGGCAGAGCCTCCGAATGAAGGCTGCGGCGTGGCACCCAGCGGCATTGTTCCGGGCTCGACCAGAGGGTCAGCTCACTCTCGACCGGTACGATGGCGCGATAGACCATCAACTCCAGCCGGAAGTGCGTGAAGACGTAAATCACACTGCCTGGCACCGGCCACCAATCTCCGCGCACCGGCGCACTCGCGAGCGCATCGTCGCCGGCAACCCATTCGTTGCGCCATTCGGTCGACGGCACCTCCATCATGCCGCCGAGCAATCCAGCTTCAGGCCGCCGCCGCAGTAACACCCTCCCATCCTCGCGCAACGCGACGAAGGCGACGCCATAGCGTGACGGCCGCTCCGTCTTGCCGGCCTTCGCCGGCAGCGTCGCCTCGATCCCGAGGTAATGCGCATGGCAATCCGTTTGCAGCGGACACATCAGGCACGACGGACGCTTCGGCGTGCAAATCGTAGCGCCCAGATCCATCATCGCCTGCGCGAAATCGCCTGGACGACGCGATGGCGTCAGCGTCGCCGCCAGCCTTTTGATTTCGCGTTTGGCGCCCGGCAGCGGCATCCGCATGGCGAAAAGCCGCGAGACGACCCGTTCGATGTTGCCGTCGACCGGCGTCGTCTTCTGTTTGAATGCGATCGCCGCGATCGCCGCCGCGGTGTAGGGGCCGATCCCTGGCAGATCGGCAAGCCCGGTTTCCGTGCCCGGGAACTCGCCCCCATGCTGCTCAGCGATCACCTTGGCACAGGCGTGCAGATTGCGCGCGCGTGAGTAGTAGCCAAGCCCCGCCCACATCGCGAGTACGTCATCGAGCGGCGACGCGGCGAGCGCCAGCACATCCGGCCAGCGTTCGAGGAAACGGTGAAAATAGGGGATAACCGCTTTCACGGTCGTCTGCTGCAGCATGATTTCGCTGAGCCAGACGTGGTACGGATCGGGCTTCTGCCGGCGCTTGGCGCGCCAGGGCAGATCGCGGCGTTCCGCGTCGTACCATGCAAGCAAGGCCGCAACCGTATCTGGCCCGGCCGGCCTCAGTGGAAGTTGCATTCGCGCCACAGCGGTCACAGTTCCCCCACGGGTACGAGTCCCAAATCGTTAACGCGATGTTAACCAAGAGTCGGAGTTCCTGGAAACGGGCAAGCCGAGCGGCAAGGATTGGTCATGGCGTTAAGCACTGGAAAGTCGCGATTGTTGACGCCTCGCCTCGCGCGGGCGGGCGGCCCGGTCACCTACAAGCCGCGCCCGCCGGTCCGCATTGCGGCCAAGGCAGTCGGCAATTGGGTGCCGAAGCTCACGCAGAAGGCGTTTGAAAAGCACGGCTTCTCAACCGCTGCGCTACTGACGGATTGGGCGCAGATCGCCGGTGCCGATGTCGCGCGCTACACTCTCCCGGAGCGCCTGAAATGGCCGCGCGGCGTCGAGACCTACGGCGAAGTCGACGGCTCCGGAGCCGGCCGCCCGGGCGCGACACTGATCCTGAAGGTGGACCCCGCCCGCGCGCTCGACATTCAATACAAGACCGCCCAGTTGATCGAGCGCATCAACGTGTATTTCGGCTACAAGGCCGTGACCGACCTGCGCATCCTGCAAACGCCGATCGATGCGCCAGCCGCCTCAGCCAAACCGGTCCAACCTCCACGCCCGGCTCATCCTAAGCCGCAAGCGTTGGCATCGGTCCCAGCCCTCGACGCCGTCACCGACGACGCCTTACGCGCCGCGCTGCAAAAGCTCCAGGCCGGCATCGCCAAGCGCAATCGCGCCGCCTGAGACCCCGGTCACGCGCTTTTGACAGCTAATGCCTCCGCCGGACGTTCTGCCGCAGTCGCCTTGCAGAAGCGCGATAAATTGCCTTAATCCCACAGCGTCCGCATGCTATCGGATCGCCGAGCTTTGGCCACCTGTTCCGCCCGAACACTAGCATCACTAGGAGCCGCCCTTGTCCGCGAACCTGCCCCGTCCGAGCTTCCCCGCGATCTCGCGCCGTACCGTGCTGGCAGGCCTCGGCCTCGCCGCTGCATCGCTCACTTTCGGCGAGTGGCCGGTATTCGCCCAGAAGAAGGACGGCCCCGCCGAGGTTCCGGTCGACGAGTTGATGAAATCCGGCGCCGGCGATCTTCCGGATCTCGTGCTGGGCCCGGCGGACGCCAAGGTCACGGTGGTCGAATACGCATCCATGACCTGCGGCCATTGCGCGGCCTTCGCCACGAAAGTCTTCCCCGAGCTGAAGACCAAGTACATCGACAGCGGCAAGATCCGATTCGTCATGCGGGAGTTCCCGCTCGACAATCTCGCGGCCGCCGTCTCGATGCTGACGCGCTGCGCGGGCGGCGACAAGACGTTCCCTCTGGTCGAGACGTTCTACCAGACGCAGAGCGATTGGGCCTTCAAGCAAGGCAATCCGGTGCCGCGCCTGTTCGAGATCGCCAAGCAGGCAGGCTTCACGCAGGAAGCCTTCGACAAGTGCCTCACCGACCAGAAGCTGCTCAATTCGATCACCAACGGCCGCAAGCGCGCCTCCGAAGTGTTCGGCGTGCAGGCGACGCCGACTTTCTTCATCAACGGCAAGCGCTTCACGTCCACGCCAGTGCTGGCCGAGTTCGACAAGGTGCTCGAGCCGCTGCTGAAGGGCTGAGGCATTGCTGAACCTCGCACGCAGGCTCGCGTTCGCATCCTTACTGTTCTCAGCCTTGGCGCTCGCCGGGTGCGGTGGCGATGGCTTGGCCGTGTCCGGCGGCCTCACCAAGGAGACTGCAGCCACAACGGCGGCGACGGCGACGGCTTATCCCGCGAGCACCGTCGCGGCTGCCAAAACCGCGTCCGTCAACCCGTTCTCTCCAAACGTCGAATCCACGGCGGAAGGCGGCCGCGAGGTGATCGCCAACCCGACCGTCGCCGACGTGATGCAGACCGGCACGCTGCCCGACATGGCGCTCGGCCGCGATGATGCGCCCGTCACGATCGTGCAGTACGCATCGCTCACCTGCCCCTACTGCAAGCGCTTCCATGCCGAGGTCTTCCCGCAACTGAAGCGCGAGTACATCGACACCGGCAAGGTCCGCTACGTGCTGCGCGAGTTTCCCATCGGCAAGACATCCGGCAACGCCACGGTCGCATGGCGTTGCGCGGGACCGGGCAAGTTCTTCGACCTCTACGGCAAGTACCTCGCCCAGCAGGCCAATTGGGTGTCGATGGAGGTCCGCCTCGATCCGATTTACGCCGTCGCCGCACAGGTCGGCATGAAGCGGTCCGAGTTCGACGCCTGCCTGCAGAACACCGCCATGATCGACGGCCTGAAGTGGATCAAGGATCGCGGCCGCACGCTCGGCATTATCGGCACGCCCAACTTCTTCGTCCAAGGCAAGCTGGTGAAGAAGGTCCTGACCATGGACGACATCCGCGCCATGGTCGACCCGCTGCTGACCGGCAGGGCTGTGGCGGAGAAAGGCTGAAGTAGCCACCGCTGCCTTCGGCCTTTTCGCTGCCGCGGCGGGCCGGAAGCGCCCAAGCTGCTGCCTGCTCAGTGGCTTACATCTGTGTATGAGCCGAAGAATGCGCTTGCCCCTTGGCTCGCCTTCGTCCATCCCGTCTAGGGGTGTCCTCGAGGACGAAAGCCAATGAAGATCAAACGGCTGCGCCTGTTGGGCTTCAAATCGTTCGTGGAGCCGACCGAGCTCGTGATCGAGCGCGGGCTGACGGGCGTCGTCGGCCCCAACGGCTGTGGCAAGTCCAACTTGCTTGAAGCGCTGCGCTGGGTGATGGGCGAGACCTCGCACAAATCGATGCGCGCCGCCGCCATGGACGACGTGATTTTCTCGGGCACCAACCACCGCCCTGCGCGCAATTCGGCCGAAGTCACGATCTTCCTCGACAATGCCGAGCGCAGGGCGCCGGCCGAGTTCAACGACAGCGACATCATCGAAATCACGCGCCGCATCGAGCGAGAGGCGGGCTCGGCCTACCGCATCAATGGCCGCGAGGCGCGCGCCCGCGACATCAAGATCCTGTTCGAGGATGCCGCCACCGGCGCCCGCTCACCCGCTCTCGTGCGCCAGGGCCAGATCGGCGAATTGGTCAACGCCAAGCCGGAAAGCCGCCGCCGTATCTTGGAGGACGCCGCCGGCGTTGCGGGCCTGCATTCCCGCCGCCACGAGGCGGAGCTGCGGCTCAGGGGTGCCGAAGCCAATCTCGCTCGTCTCAATGACGTGCTCGGCGCGCTGACGAGCCAAGTTGAGAGCCTGAAGCGGCAGGCCCGCGCGGCGCGCCGGTATAAGGAAATCTCGTCCGACATCCGCAAGAGCGAGGCGCTGCATGCGCATTTAACTTGGACCGAGGCGCAGGCCCACGTCGAGACCGAGGAAAAGCGTCTGACCGAGACGCTGACCACCCTCGGCGCCGCCGTCGAGCTGGAGGCGCGTGTCGTCTCCGAGGAGGCGATGCTCGCCGAGACCATCCAGCCGTTGCGCGACGAAGAAGCCACGCGCGCCGTCATCCTCGCGCGTCTGAAACACGAGCAGGAGAACTTCGAGCGCGAAGCAACTCGCGCCGCTGAGCGTGAGAAGGAGCTGAAGGCGCGCGCCGAACAACTGCGGCGCGACATCGAGCGCGAGGAGGAGATGAGCCGGGAAGCCGCGGAGACGCAGGCGCGGCTCGACGCCGAGATCGCGGAGCTGGAAGCGCACGAGCACGATACTGAGGCCGAAACCCGCGCTTGCGATCAACTCTCCGCCGCTGAGCGGCGCGCGAGCGAGGCCGAGAAGGTCGTTTCCGACCTCACCAACCGCTCGGCGGAAATGCGCGCCCGCCGTCGCAGCTTAGAGACTGGCCTCGGCGAGCGCCGCGACGCTGTCGCCAAGATCGAGCGTCAGCTGACCGCCCTCGAAGCCCAGCGCCGCGAGATCAGCGCCCGCGCTCCTGACGCCGTCAAACTCAAGTCCACCACCGAGACCGGCCAACAACTCGCCCTGGAGTTGACCGAGATCGAAGCCGAAGCGCTGGACGCCGAGGAGTCCGTACGCGAGTACGCCGCAGAAGCCCGCGCTGCTCGCGAAGCCGCCGCGAAGGCTCGCCTTGCCGCCCAGGCGCTTGCCACCGAAAGGGACACGCTGGCGAAACTGCTGCTACCGACGCGCGATCCCGAATACCCGCCCATCGTCGACAGCCTGAAGGTAACGCCCGGCTACGAGACGGCGCTCGGCGCGTCCCTCGGTGACGATCTCGACGCCCCCGCCGCTCCGAGCGCGCCGGTGCATTGGTCGGTGATCGAAGTCGCCCGCGCCGACGGCGCCTTGCCGAACGACGTCGAACCGCTGTCGCGCTACGTCGAGGCCCCTCCTGAGCTGTCGCGCCGCCTCAAGCAGATCGGCGTCGTCGCGCCCGAGGATGGGCCTAAGCTGCAGCGTCACCTGAAACCCGGCCAACGGCTCGTTTCCAAAGCCGGTGACCTGTGGCGCTGGGACGGCTTCGTCGCCGCCAGTCACGGCGCCACGGCGGCGGCGCAACGCCTCGCCCAGCGCAACCGGCTGGCCGGCGTCGAGGCCGGGGAGGTCGCCGCGCGCGAGGCGGCCGAACGTCTCGCCGAAGCTGAGCACGCCGCAACGCAAGCTCACACGCAAGCCGAACTGCGCGAGCGGACGCTACGCCAGAGCTGGCGCGACACCCAGGCCCGGCTTTCGCAATTGCGCGAGCAATTGACGGTCATCGAGCGCGCGGCCCGCGAGGCAGGGACGCGACTTGCCACCGTGACCGAGGCGCGTGAGCGGGCGCAGGAAGACCTGCTCGACGCGCACGAGCGCTTGGCCGAAATGGAAACGACGCTCGACCTTCTGATCGAGGACGAGGATGTCGAGCCGCAGCTCGAAGCCGCCCAAGCCGCCGCTGCGGCCGCACGGAGCGCGGTGATGGACGCGCGTGCCGGGCTGGCGAGCCTCGAACGCGAGGCCCGCGCGCGTGCCGAACGCAACGCCGGTGCGCGGACCGAGCGCGACCGGTGGGCGGCCCGCACCGCAGGAGCGGACAAGCAGATCGCGACCCTGCGCGCGCGCCTCATCGAGGCCGAAACCGAGTTGAAGACCTACGACGACCTTCCCGAGCTCATCGACGAAAAGCGCCAGAAGCTGCTGAACGAGCTTTCCGACGCGGAGCGGCAGCGCAAGTCCGCCGCCGACAAGCTCGCTGCCGCCGACAACGGCCTGCGTGCGGCAGCCCAGGCGCTGCGGTCCGCACAGGCCACGGTCGGTGAGGCCCGCGAGGCGCGCGCGCGCATCGAAGCCAAGCTCGAGGCCGCGCGCACGCGCCGCCAGGAGGACGCCCGCCGCATCCGCGAGACGCTGGATATCGCGCCCGAGAGCTGCCTGAAGCTAGCCGAGATCGAGGACGGTGCCGAGCTGCCGAGCCTGCACGAGCTCGACCGCCAATTGCAGCGTTTGAAAGCGGACCGCGAGCGGCTCGGCGGCGTCAACCTGCAAGCCGACGACGAGCTGGAAAAGATCAACGAGCAGTTTCAGTCCATCGACAAGGAACGCGCCGACGTCGATCACGCTATCGCCAAGCTGCGCGGCGCCATCGGGCAATTGAACCGCGAGGCCAAGGCCCGCCTCACCGAAGCCTTCAACACCGTCAACGGCCACTTCCAGCGGCTGTTCACGACGCTGTTCTCCGGCGGTGAGGCCCGCCTCGAATTCATCGAATCCGTAGAGGACCCGCTGGAAGGCGGCCTAGAGATCATCGCCAAGCCGCCGGGCAAGAAGCCCGCCACGCTATCTCTGCTTTCCGGCGGCGAACAGACGCTGACCGCGCTCTCGCTCATTTTCGCAGTGTTCCTCACCAACCCGTCGCCGATCTGCGTGCTCGATGAGGTCGATGCGCCTCTCGATGATTCGAACGTCGACCGCTTTGCGACGCTGATGGAGGCGATGGCGGGAGAAACCGACACGCGGTTCCTCGTCATCACCCACCATCCGATGACGATGGTCCGCATGAACCGCCTGTTCGGCGTCACCATGGGCGAAAAGGGGGTTTCGCAGCTCGTTTCGGTCGACCTCGAAACCGCCCAGGGCTTCGTCGGACCCGGCGAACAAAGCGCGGCTTAACAGAGACCCTTTCCCAGGTCTGGAGGTCAATCGAAAGGGGACCACGCGGTCCCCTTTCGCAATCTCATCGCTGAAGATCAGGTCAGAACGGCTTTGGCCGCGGAGTAGCGTCCGTCGACGGCGGCAGGATCGGCAGCGCGAATGTCGGCTGGTCGCCGGTCAGCGTCTTCAGGAACGCGACGACCTTGGCATTTTCCTCCGGCGTGAACTTCTTGCCGAGCTGCAGCCGCCCCATGGTGTCGACCGCCTCGGTCAGCGTGTTGGCCGCGCCATCGTGGAAGTAGGGATAGGTCAGCTCGACATTGCGCAGCGTCGGCACCTTGAAGTTGAAGCGGTCGGCGTCCTTGCCGGTGACGGCGACACGGCCTTCCGCCGGGCTCGATGCCTTGTAGGCCTCGACTACACCCATCTTCTGGAATGAGGCACCGCCAACCGCCGGTCCGTTGTGACAAGCAACGCAGCCGCTATCTTTGAAGAGCGTATAGCCTGCCACCTCGTCAGCCGTCAGCGCGTCTTTTCTGCCCAGCAGCCATTGGTCGAAGCGCGAATTCGGCGTCACCAGCGTCTTCTCGAACTCGGCGATCGCCGAGGTCACACCGTCGATGTCGATCTTGTCCTTGCCGAACACCTGTTTGAAATCGCGGACGTAGGCAGGGATCGATTCAAGGACGCTGATTGCCAACGTATGCGAGAACGCCATCTCGCCTGGGTTGGCGATTGGGCCACCCGCCTGCGCCTTGAGGTCGGCCGCGCGGCCATCCCAGAACTGTGCCACGTTGAGGCTCGAGTTCAGCACCGTCGGCGCGTTGATCGGCCCCTGCTGCCAGTGGTCGCCGATCGAGGTCTTGATGTTGTCCGTGCCGCCCATCGACAGGTTGTGACAGCCGTTGCACGAGATCCATCCGGATTTGGACAGCCGCGGATCGAAATAGAGCTTTTTGCCCAGTTCGACCATGCCAAGGTTGATGCTCTGCGGCGGCTTGATCGGCTGAATGGGCTCCTGCGCGCGGGCGGCGGAAGCCGTCATGGCGACCGTCGTGCCGGCGGCGAGGAGAGCGAGCGCAAATCGTTTCATGGGGTACCCCCGGTTCGACGTCTAAGAAAGACGTCATCGCCCGCTCGAATCCGTAGGCGACCTTCGTGGCGGAGCAGGCAGTTCGTCACGCCCCTAATATAAAGATTAGAACGAATCTAAACTTTGCCATGCGTCAAACCCCATGGCTGATTGCCTCTCCCTCCCCGTAAGATGGATGTGCTGCCCCCTGAAAGGTGCGCAAACCTCTGTTCACGCGCGGGCTCAGACCCCATTTCGCTTCAGAACAGCAACCGAGGGGGAGCAATGGCGACGCAAAACAACTCGGCGCCGTGGTGGTCGTGGGTTTGGCCGGCAGCGGCTTGGGCGACGATCCTGGTCGCCAGCTTCCTCGGTGTTAGCCCCGCCCTGGCGGCCGTAGCCGGCGTAGTGCTGATCGGGACCGTGTTCGCCGCCGTGCACCACGCCGAGGTCATCGCGCACCGGATCGGCGAGCCGTTCGGCACCCTCGTGCTCGCCGTCGCGGTGACGGTGATCGAGGTGGCGCTGATCCTGTCGATAATGGTGGCCGCGCCGGAAGCCAAGGCGGGTTTGGCGCGCGATACGGTCTATGCCGCGGTCATGATCGTCTGCAACGGCATCGTCGGCTTGAGCCTGCTGATCGGCGGCGTGCGGCATCATGAGCAGGGCTTCCAGCTTCAAGGCGCGAGTGCCGCTCTCGCGGTCCTCGCCGCCATGACGATGCTGACGCTGGTGGTTCCGAACGTGACGACGAGCGCCCCCGGCCCCGAGTTCACCAAGGCGCAACTCGCGTTTGCCGGCATCGTCTCGTTGGTGCTCTATTGCGGGTTCCTGTTCGTGCAGACCATCAGCCACCGAGACTACTTTCTGGCAGCTTCGGACGGCAACGAGGATGCGCACGCGCCCCCACCGTCGCTGTCGGTCGCCACGGTCAGCATGATTGCCCTCGCGGCATCGCTGGTGGCGGTTGTCGTGCTGGCAAAACTTTTGACGCCGTCGGTGGAAGCGGCGCTGGCCGCGGTCTCGGCCCCGAAGAGCGTCGTCGGCATCGTTATCGCCGGCGTGGTGCTGCTGCCGGAGTGCCTCGCGGCACTACGGGCTGCGCGCGCTAACCGCCTGCAGACGAGCCTCAACCTGGCATTGGGATCGGCTCTCGCGAGTATCGGCTTGACCATCCCGGCCGTCGCCGCGGTCGCGATCGCGATGGATCTGCCGCTGCAGCTCGGCCTCGGCGTCAAGGACGAGGTGATGCTCGCGCTGACGCTGTTCCTCGGCGTCATCACGCTCGGCACCGGACGCACGACCGTGCTTCAAGGCATCATTCACCTGACGATCTTCGCGTCCTTCGTCTTTTTCGCAATCATTCCCTAGGTAGCTGAAACGGCTACTCACAAACGAAAGCGCGCACCGGTGGGCGCGCGCTTGGCATATCGGTCCGGCGTGTCGGTTGACGTCACTTCGGCGCCAGCACCATCACCATCTGGCGGCCTTCCAGCCGCGGCTCGACTCTCGACCTTGGAGATGGCTCGAGCAGTGCAAGCCTTGACCGTCTGCAGAAGCTGCCAGCCGAGTTCCTGGTGCGCCATCTCGCGGCCGCGGAAGCGCAGCGTCACCTTGACCTTGTCGCCTTCCTCGAAGAACCGCGTAATCGCGCGCATCTTCACGTCGTAGTCGTGATCGTCGATGCTCGGACGCATCTTGATCTCTTTGATCTCGACGATCTTCTGGTTCTTGCGGGCCTCGGCGGCTTTCTTCTGCTCTTGGTACTTGAACTTGCCGATAGTCGAGGATCTTGCAGACGGGCGGCTCGGCGTCGGGCGAAATCTCCACCAGATCGAGCCCGGCCTTCTGGGCACGCTCCATGGCGTCGAAACGGCTCACAACGCCGACATTCTGATTGGTTTCGTCGATCAGACGGACGTCTCGAGCCCTGATCGCCTCATTGATCCTCGGGCCGGATGCTTCGCGCTCGGGCGCGCCTCGCGTAGGTTTGCGGATTTTACTTCTCCTTCAATGGCTTCAGTAGCGAGTTACGACAATCGAGAAAGTCATGCTGAACCGGCTGAAACCGATTCACACAACACCCTGCGACATAACAATCATGTGCAACAATTGAAAAAACCGGCTGCGGAGTCAAGCGTCAGAAGTCAAGCTGTGCCCGGAATTCTCCCGAAAACGCTCGCCAAGCCGGGTTTTGAGTAACCCATCGTAAACTTCCAACGTCTGCGTCTTCATTTGGCGCAGCGAGAACGATCGGAGGACGTGTTCGCGGGCTCGCGTCCCCATAGATGCGCGAGTTGCATCCGCCATGCCGAGCGCCTCTTCCATGACGGCGGCGAGTGCCGGCGCATCGCCTGGCGGCACCAGCCAGCCGGTGGCTTGCTCCTGCGGCACGCGCGGCGCGGCGAGCACCGTCTCCGGCGGCGCACCGATTCGTGTCGCGATCACAGGGCAACCCATGATCATCGCCTCCGTCGCCGCGCGGCCGAAGGCCTCCGGCTCGGTCGACGCGACGACCGCCAGATAAGCCGCTGCGAACGCCGCCGGCATGTCGCTGACGTGGCCGACGGTGCGGACGTGACCGCCGAGGTTGGCGATGTGGATCTGCGCTTCCAGCATGTCCGAGTATTCGACGCGGCCCTGATCGTCGCCGGCGAGGATGACGACGAAGTTACTGTGTTCACCCCCGCCTTGCTGGCCGGCCTTCTGGGCCTGGCGCAGGAGTTTGTCGCGGACAAGCCGGGCCGCCTCGATGACGACCGTCTGCCCCTTCCAGCCGGTTAGCCGTGCCGCGTGCAGGATCGCCCGCTCGCCCGGCTTCAACCCCCATCTCGCCCGCATCTCCTCGAGCCGCTTCGGCTCGATCGCGGCAGGATTGAACACCGCCCCATCGACGCCGCGGTGGATTACGGTCAACCGTGCGTCCGGCGTGCCGTAGCGCTTGCGGATCAGGTCGGCCGTGTATTCGGAGTTGGCGATCACCTTGTCGGCTCGCGCCATCACCGAGTTGTAGAGGTTTTTGATGCGGCCCTTCTCGCTATAGGCGCCGTGGTAAGTGGTGACGAACGGCACACCGGCGCGCCGGGCTCCGATCAGGCCGCTCCAGGCCGGCGCGCGACTGCGGGCGTGGATGAGGTCGACACCCTCCGCCTTGACGATCTGCGCGATGCGTGCCCCGTTCCACAAAATCTTGGCTGGGTTCTTGGTCGCCGCCGGAAATCGTATCAGTTCGCCACCCGCGGCCTTCAACTTGTCCTCTAGCCGTCCTCCCTCCGACAGCACCAGCGCGCGCCCTCCTGACCGGGTCAGGGCGTCGGCGATTTCGACCGTGGAAAGCTCGGCGCCGCCGGTATCGAGATCGGGGATGATTTGAAGTATGGTCGGGCGCTTTTCGGCCAAGGTCGGATGCTCCGCATCAGGTTTCGCGGCCGGCCTCAATCGCAACCGAGCGCGGGGACCATTCTAGTCCGCTGATTTGCCCTGTCGCGCGTTCAGGCGCGGCAGCCGGGAATAGCACACTTGGAGGACGACGCCCGAATGACCAATCAATTGCCCCGCTACATCGAGGTCGCACCCGGCGCGCACGCTCGTCGCATTGCCACGCTCACGAGTGAGCCGGCCAAGCACGGCGGGATGGGGCTGATGTGGCTGCCGGGGCTCAAATCCGACATGCTGAGCACCAAGGCTACGGCGCTGGCCGGATGGGCATCCGCGCGCGGCATCGGGATGACCCAATTCGATTATTCGGGCCATGGCCAGTCCTCCGGCCGCTTCGAGGATGCCCTCATCGGCGACTGGTTGGAAGAGGCGGAAGCGGTCTTCACTCATTGCACGAGCGGACCGCAGATCCTTGTCGGCTCCAGCACCGGCGGCCATATCGCCTTGCTGCTGTTGCGCAAGCTCGCCCAAACGCGCCCGCAGACTGCCGAGCGGCTGAAGGGACTGGTGCTGATCGCGCCTGCCTGGGATCTCACCGAAGAGCTGATGTGGAAGACGTTCTCGCCCGTGTCGCAACGCGAGGTGATGGAGAAGGGATACACCGTCCTGCCCACGGACTACGACCCAGCCGGATACACCATATCGAAGGCGTTCAT
The DNA here is from genome assembly GCA_963847435.1 of uncultured Alphaproteobacteria bacterium. Taxonomy (GTDB): domain Bacteria; phylum Pseudomonadota; class Alphaproteobacteria; order Rhizobiales; family Hyphomicrobiaceae; genus CAWJZR01. The sequence goes on from CAWJZR010000022.1 coordinate 131,040, forward strand.
TGAAGAAGGGCGGCATCATTTGTTCGGTCGCAAGCCGTTCGACCCAGGCCGGCCCGTCCACATCCTGCAGGGCCTGGAAGATACGGCGGTACCGCCCCAGCACGCCCGCGCTCTCGCCGGCTTCCTGACCGGCGGCTGGGCAACTCTCACCGAGGTGCCGGACGCGGAGCACCGGCTGTCGCGACCGCAGGATCTCGAAATGCTGTACGGCATCATCGAAGACATGATCGCCCGCGTTTCGCACCGGGGATAACCCGGGCTGAACGCTTTTTGGCAGGGCGGCACTGAGCTATCGCAGTGGGGACGCGATGGCGGCCGCGAGTCGTTGTAACCGCCAGCGGGCAGTAGGGAGCGATCGAAGTGCTTGGGGCATATCGCAGCCGGAAGATGAAGGCCGTTGGCAAGGCCGCGACGCGGCATGTCCGGCATGTCTCGCGACTGACCCGGAAATATGTCTCCTCAGCCGCACAGGCGCCGCTGCCCCACCGGGTCATGGATTTCTCCGGGGGTCAGGTCGGCGTGCTGTTCCTGCTGCTGATCCTGGTAGCGTCGATCCCGATCTGGACGCACCCGCTGCCGCCGATGGCTGATTATGTCAATCACATCGCGCGCATGCACGTGATCGCATCCGGCGCCGCGGACCAAAAGCTTTCGCAGTACTACCAGATCGACTGGCAAATCGTGCCGAACCTGATGATGGACCTCATCATCCCGGTCCTCGCCAAGGGCATGAGCGTCTATCTCGCCGGCCAGATCTTCACCGTGCTCATGTTCCTCATCATCGTGTCGGGGATGCTGGTGTTCAATCGCGCACTGTTCGGCCGCTGGTCGGTGCTGCCCCTGGTTGCCACGCCGCTGCTCTACAACCACATCTATCTCGTTGGCCTGATGAACTACTTGTTCGGCATCGGGCTGGCGATGTGGGCGCTGGCCTCTTGGATCTACCTGCGCGAGCGCGCGTGGCTTTTGCGCTACGTGGTTGCCACGGCGTTCGTCGTCTTGACCTTTTTCTGCCACCTGTTCGCGGTCGGCCTCTACGGCATGGGGCTGATCGCTTATGAGTTTTGGTACCTGTGGCTGAAGCGGGAGGAATCCTGGCGGCGGCTCGCGGCCGAGTTCTGCTCGGCGGGCCTGCCGTTTCTCGTCGTGGTCCCGCTTATGCTGGCAAGCCCGACCCTTCAGCTTGCCACCGAGAACGACTGGGAAGCACAGGGCAAGCTTGAGGGGTTGCTGTACGCGATCGAGGTCTATTCCGACGTGGTCGCCTTCCTTATCGCGGGCGCCATTATTGCGGCTGCCGCCTGGGCAGCGCCCCGCCGGCTGATGCGCCTCCACCCCGTCGGATGGCCGCTGCTGTTCATCGCGATCGCCGTATATCTCGCGATGCCGCAAAAGTTGTTTGGGAGCTTCATCGCCGACCAGAGGCTCCCCATCGCCATCGCCTTCATGATGGTGGCAACGGTCGACCTGCGCCTCCCTCAGCGAGAGGTCCGCCGCGCCTTCATCGCGCTTGTGCTGATGCTGCTTGTCGTGCGGGTCATCGAGGTCAACGTGTGGTGGTCAGACCTCTCCTCGATCACCAAGCAGTTTCGCACCTCTGTGAAACGCATCGCACCGGGCTCCAAAGTGCTCGTCGCCTACGCCGACAACACCTCCGGCATCGACGTCAACGATCTCGGCCTCGTGCACGCCGCCTGTATCGCCATGATCGAGCGCTCGGCGCTAGTGACCACCGCCTTCACCGTGCCCGGCAAGCAGATCATGCACGTGCGCCCGGATTTTCTAGGAATGGTCGATACCGAGGACGACATACCGCCGTCGATCTCGCAGCTTGTCATCGAGGCGACGCGTCCGAACACGCAGGCGATAGACTACTGGCGCGGCTGGACCGGCAAGTACGACTATCTCTACGTGCTGTTCACCGCTGACGACGCGGCCAACCCCGACCCTGCGCACCTGACACTGATACACGATTCCGACCGCTTCCAGCTCTACCGCATCAAGCGGCCGGGCTAGCTTTTCGCCAGCACCCCGTCGGCCAACGCCTTGCGGTCGATATCGACCATGCCGTCGCGGAACGGCCCGAGGTCCATGCTGCTGGCCTTGCCGAGCTTGTCGAAATGCTGCGACAGCCACTCGGCCGCCGCTTTACGCCCGAGGTCGCGCAAGTGGGTGAGGAATGCCCACTCGGCATTGAGCTTGGTGGACGGCGACAGCGCCTCGAACTCGACGCAGCCGGAGATCGCGTGGATCAGCATCTCTCGGTAGCCCGCCGATGCCAGATCACCGCGCAGCAGACAGCGGTTCACGAGTTCGACGTAGCGCAATTCCTTGATCAGCGAGGAATTGAACGAGATTTCGTGCAGCCGGTCCATAATCTCGCGCGCGGTCTTCGGCGTCTGTGACCGCGAGATCGGATCGATCTGCACCAGTATGACGTCCTGAGAGTTGCAGCCGTAGAAAGGCGACAACACGGGATTGCCCATATAGCCGCCGTCCCAATAGGGCACGCCGTCGATCTCCACCGCCTGGAACGCGTAGGGCAGGCAGGCCGATGCCATCACAGCATTCACCGTCACCTCGGGGCCGGTGAACACCTTGGCGTGGCTGGTGTGCACATTGGTCGCCGAGATGAAGAGGCGCACGCAATCGCACGAGCGCACCCGCTCGAAATCGACCTGGCTGGCTACGAGATCACGTAGCGGATTGATGTTCAGCGGATTGAACTGATAGGGCGAGACCACCCGCGTCATCATGTCGAAGAACGTGAGCAGCGGGTTGTGGTCGAGGCTCCAGTTTGTGAAGATCATGTCGAAGATCGAACGCCGCACCGGGCTCGACAAGGCATCGACGCTGATGCGGTGCCAGAACGTCTCCAACCGTTCGCGCGCTCTCGCCGGCCCGCCCTCCATGAGACCGTCGGCAGCCACCACCGCGTTCATCGCGCCGGCACTGGTGCCCGAGATCGCCTCAATCTCGATGCGGCCGTCTTCCAAGAGCTTGTCCAGCACACCCCAGCCGAAGGCTCCGTGCGCGCCACCTCCCTGCAACGCAACGTTGACCTTGCGTGTGTTGCTGAGCTTCGGCCACGCCCAATGACCGTGCTCGTGCAACGTGTGACTGTGAACTGAATTCTTAGTCTCGGCGTCCATGACTTCTCCCCAACCCGGAAAACCGGGCCCTCGCTACTATTGCGCGGTCCAGCCGCCGTCGATTGTGTAGTTGGCCCCTGTAATGGAGGCCGCCGCGTCACTCGCCAGGAATGCCGCCAGCGCTCCCACCTGTTCCGGGAGCACGAAAGTTTGGCTTGGCTGTCTCGCGAGCAGCGTACGTTTTGCCTCGTCGAGGGAAATGCCCTGCGAGCGCGCGAGATCCGGGATCTGGTCCTCGGCCAGCGGCGTGCGCACCCAGCCCGGCGAGATGGCGTTGACCGTGATGCGTGACGCCGCAAGCTCCAAGGCCACCGCCTTGGTCAGGCCGTCGAGACCATGCTTGGCGGCGACATACGCCGTCTTGAAAGGCGAGGCGACCAGCGAATGCACCGAGCACATGTTGATGATGCGGCCCCCGCCGCGACGTTTCAGCGCCGGCACCGCGGCCCGGATCGCGATGAACGGAGCCGTCAGGTTGATCGCGATGACAGCGTCCCACTTCTCGATGGCGAATTCCTCTACCGGCGCGACGTGCTGAATACCGGCGTTGTTGACCAGGATGTCGATCGCGCCGAAGTCGCGCTCCGCCCGCTCGATCATCTCGGCGATCTGGTTGTGACGCAGCATGTTGGCGCCATCGAAAGCGACGCGCGTGCCATGACTTACGACCTGCGCGATTGCCGCTTCGTTCTCCTCCTGGGTGCCGAGCCCGTTCATGACGACGTTTGCGCCATCCCGCGCTAGAGCCTCGGCAATTGCAAGCCCGATGCCAGAGGTGGACCCGGTAACGACGGCGGTCTTGCCAGTCAGCGACATAGATATCCTTGACTCAACATGCACCCGGCAGCCGCAACAATGCCGCTGCTGCGAGTGCAGCACGACGGCGGCGCATCTGAGCACATTTTCGTCTATTTTTGTTAAGGAAATCAGGGGCGATGGCGGAACGGATAAGTATCACGGCTCGTCGATCGGTCGCGCTGCAACGAGACCGCGTACTGAGTTTCCGAGATAGATCCCATCAGCGGTGGCGAGATCCGCGAGCGTCAGTACCGCTTCCTCCGCACGCCCTGCCGCCAGCAATTCGGCCCTGAGCGTGCCGGGCAGCAGCCCGGATGACAAAGCCGGTGTCAGCAGCTTGCCGCTTTTCTGGATGAAGATGTTGGTGCGGCTGCCCTCGGCGACCTCGTCCCGCTCGTTGAGATAGATGACCTCATCCGCGCCGGCGGTGTCGTGATAGTGCGCCCATTCGCGGTCATAGACATCGCGCCGCGTCGTCTTGTGATAGAGAAACGCGTCCGCGCTCGAGAGCCGCGTCGGTGAGACGACAAACCGCCAAACCGTGCCCGCCGGGGTCGCGGGCTGCGGCGCGTGCGTGACCGTGACCTTCCCGTCCTCGGCGAGAAGCAGCCGCACGCGCAGCCGCTCGCCTCCACGGCCCTTGATCTCATTCTCAAGTGCAGCCAGCACCACCGCCTTATCGAACGCAAAGCGGAAGTATTTGGCTGAGGCCTCGAGACGGCCCATGTGCTCGTCAATGAGCCACAGCCCCCGGCCGGGCTCATGCAGAATTGTCTCGATCAGCTCGAAGGGCTTCGGCGGATCGGTCAGGAATTTCATCTTCAGCAGGCACTCGGCATACTCTTTCGGGCCTGAGCTGTCGAACACCACGCCCGAGCCGATGCCCATTTCACCGTGTCCGTCGCGAAAGATCACAGGCGTACGGATCGCCACGTTGAACATTGCGTGGCCGCCCGGCGAGATGTGTCCAATGCCGCCGCAATAGACGCCTCGCGCTTCCGTCTCGTAATCCGAGATCAGTTCCATGGCTCGGATTTTTGGCGCCCCTGTAACCGAGCCTGGAGGAAATATCGCCTTGAGCAGGTCCAGCACCCCGACGTGCGGCTTCAACGTCGAGCGCACGCCCGACGTCATCTGATGCAGCGTGCGGTAGGTCTCGACCGTGAAGAGATCCGTCACCTCGACGCTGCCGATCTCCGAAATCCGCCCGATGTCATTGCGCATGAGATCGACGATCATCAAGTTTTCGGCGCGCTGCTTTTCATCCGTCGCCAGAATCCGTGCAGCTTCCGCATCTCCCTCCGGCGTGCCGGCGCGGGGCGACGTGCCCTTCATCGGGCGCGTCTCGACGATGTTGCCGTTCTGACGAATGAAGAGCTCGGGCGAGGCCGATAGCACCGTCACCTCGCCGGTATCGACGATGCCGCCGAACGCGACCCGCTGTTTCACCCTCAAGTCGCGATAGAAAGCCATCGGCGAGCCGGTCAGCCGGAAGCACGTCTTGAACGTGAGGTTAAGCTGATAGATGTCGCCGGCGCGGATCTTCTCCTGCACTTGCGCGAAGCGCTGCTCGTATTCCTCGCGCGTCCACGCACGGTTGACGTCGCTGAACTCATAGGCTCCGCTGGTGCGCGCGACGAGCCAAGCCTGCACTTCGGCGTTGGCCATGGCTTTCGGCTCTTTATAGAGACCGAACCAAAGCAGCGGCACGTTGCGATTTTTCGGCAATCGATGTGCGAGCCGCGGCTCCAGCACATAACCGAGTTCGTAGGCGAGAAAACCGGCCGCGTGCAGCCCGCGCGCTAAACCTGTCTCGATGCGGGCCAGCGCGCCTACGACTTCATCCGGCTCGTTCGCCTCGACGATCTCGAGCGGATGCTGGAACAGAAGCGACGGCTCGCCCGAGCCCGAACTGTTGTCGAGCAGCACGAACGTTTCTTCGATTCCGGTGGCGACGTCACTCTGGCTTCCGCGGACGTAACGGCTGCGATCAGCGATCATTGCTTAGCGTATCCCGAAAGCGCATAGAACGTCACGCGCCGCTGGCCGTTGCGCCCCGCCGGCAACTCTCGCCCGCCAACTTGCTCCGATCTCCCGAAACCCTTGATGACTCTGGTTGCCTCGGGCGTGGCCTCCCCGGGCTTGGCGGCGTCGCGGGCCAGGCTGACGAGCAGCACCGGATCGGGATATTGCGCCTTGTAAGGACGCGTCAGCTCGTAGTGATCGTGAGGGCGGCCGCCCTCATACCAAGCCACCACCGGCGTCCGCTCGCCTTGCATGTAGTAGAGCAGCTCGGCCGTGACAGCGCGATCGTCGGTTAGCACCGCGCCGTAGGGTCGCCCGGCCTTGCGCGCAGCGTCGAGTTCGGCTCGCGTGGCCTCCGCCATCGCTCTCCAACCCATCGTGCGCTGAAACGGCTCGGCCTTGAACGGCAGCGCGACACGTCCCGCCATCGCCGCGGCGACTGCAATCAACACCACGATCGCACCATGCAGCGCGAACGAGGCATTGAGCCAGCGCCAGTCGATCCGCCGCACCAGAGTGGCTGTGACCAGCAGCGTTGCGGCCACATAGGAAACGCCGGCCCAATTCGCATGGGCGCGCGACAGAAACGCCTGCACCAGGATGATCGCCAGCACCGGCCACGTAAACGCCATGAGCAGGCGGTCCGACGGCGTCAGCCCTTCTCTCCAACCGCGATGCGTGATGACGAGAAGCGAACCAAAGAGCACCGGACCGAACACGCCGAACTGAGCGCCGAAGAATTCCAGCGCCTTCAACGGATGGAAAAGCCCGCCGGACCACTTGGCGTTGTCAGCGGTGTGCCCGAGCGTGGCGAAGCTATGCTGCGCATTCCAGATCACATTGGGCACGATCATCGCGATGCCCAACGTGAGCGCAACCCACAGCCGCGCATCCTTCAGCAACGCGCGCCGCTCTGGGGCCACGACGAAATAAACCGCGGCACAGAGAATAAACCACGCCATCGCATACTTGGCGTTCATGCCGATGCCAATGGCGACGCCCAGCACTAGCGCCGGCCACCACGCCTTCGTATCCATCAGCGCGACGAATCCGAGCAGTGCGAGCGCCCACGCGAACAGTAGCGGCACGTCCGTGGAGATGATGCCGGCCGACAGCGACACGCCGGGCAGCGTCGCAAACACGAGAGCCGCGAGCGCTCCAATCTGCACATCGTAGAGCCGTCGGCCGACCTCGAACAGAATGAGCGCCGTTCCCGTGTGGACGATCGGCGACGGCAGCCGAACGCAGGCTTCGCCCATGCCGCAGACCTCGGTCGAAAGCCGGATCAGCCACGCAATCAGCGGCGGCTTGGAATAATAGCCGAACGCCGGCTCCAAACTCCACGACCAGTACTGCGCCTCGTCGAAGAACAGGTCCGTGCCGTTGAAAGCGAGCGCCGCAATCCGCAGCACGAGAAGCATCGCCAAGCCGGCCGCCATCAGCGCGACCCAGCGCGTGGAGCCGCCCACGTCTGCCGCCGCGAACGGGCCCATCGTCGTTCTTGCAACCTTGGACAAAGCCTACCCCGGTGCTGGCATATCTTCGACGGATGCCTTGTGGAGTGATGTTCACTCTCCCCGCAAGCGCCTCATTTACAAGGTTGAGAGGCAAGCGGGAAGACTGGTATCTTGCATTCCAACTGGTATCGCCGTGGACTGGGCGCCGAGACGCCGCCCGGCCTGAAAAATCTAAAAGCACCCTCGAAGGACAGTCATGCGGGTTAGCGTGGTCATTCCGGCATTGAACGAGGCCGGCAACATAGGCCGCCTGGTGGAGGAGACCTATGCGCACGTCCCTGCGGCGGCCCTCGCGGAGGTGATCGTCGTCGACGATGCGAGCGACGATTCGACCGGCGACGAGGTGCGGGCGCTGATGTCGCACGCCCACTTACCTGGCTTGCGCTACCTGCGTCATAGCGTCCGCAGCGGCCAGAGCGCGGCGCTACGCACCGGCATTCTCGCGGCGACCTGCCCCGTCATCGCCACCATGGACGGCGATGGACAGAACGATCCACGCGACATCCCGAAGCTGTTGGAGCGGCTAGCCGTACCGGGCAGCGCGGGCCCGGCTCTGGTCAATGGCTGGCGGCAGGAGCGAAAGGCCGAAGGCTCCAAGCGATGGGCTTCCAAAGCGGCCAACTGGATCCGTGACGCCGTGCTGAAGGACGATTGTCCCGATACCGGCTGCGGCATCAAGGTCTACTGGCGTGAGGTCTTCCTGCGGTTGCCGTTCTTCACGAGCATGCACCGCTATTTGCCAGCGCTATTCCAGACTTACGGGCACGCCGTCGCCTACGTTCCCGTGAACGACCGCCCGCGTCAGGCCGGCGTCTCCAAGTACAACAACCTTAATCGCGCCCTTGTCGGCTTGTATGACCTCATCGGCGTGTCTTGGGTGAGAAAGCGCACCAAGGTGCCGACGGTCGTGATCGCGCTGCCGGAGACGGCGCCCGCGCCCGATCCGGCGGGTCGATTTGCAATCCGCGCTCCATCGCCTGCGATGCAGAACGGCAGCGGTCCGGATCGCGGTTGAGGGACGGCCAAAGCGCCATGCCTGACAGCTGGCTTGCGACCTTCCCCTTCCGCCGCGTGACAAAAAAGTCGTGAGTTGCCAAGCGATTTGCAATGCACGGGCTTTGCGGCTAGGGCAATGAACTCGGGACGCAATCGGGACGGGGAAAACGGACGGGGGACGACCGATCATGATCACCGGCTACTTCGCGACCGTCGCGGCCAAGCTGTCGCTGTGGTGGACCAGCATGTCCTCTTTGGACATGATCTGGCTCGGCATCGGGATGTTCGGCCAGTTGATGTTCACCGCGCGCTGGTTCATCCAGTGGATTGCCAGCGAGAAAGCGCGCCGCTCCATCGTGCCTGAGACGTTCTGGTACTTCAGCTTTTTCGGCGGACTGCTGGTGCTCGCCTACGGGGTCTACAAGATCGACCCCGTCATCATTCTCGGTCAGTTCGGCGTCTTCATCTACGCCCGCAACCTCTATTTCCTCTGGCAGCACAAAAGCCAGGAAGTGCCCTTGCAGGTTGCCGAGGATCGCGGCACGGTCGGCGCGGAGTAAACCGGCCTCCGCCGCCGCATTCTCAACCTCACCATACCTGTTACTCGAGACCTGTTACTCGAGCCGTCCTCATTCACAACGCCATCCCGTCTTTTCGTATCCTCATTCTCGGCGTTGAATGTGACACCTCGTGCCCGTTTGATTGCCACTTAAAAGTCTTCGCGAAAGTCGCCGAGACTGGGTCGTTTACCTCGGCGGCCGACGTCTCCAGATAGCGGTACAGATGGTTGGCAAGCAAATCCGTGTGTTGGAGGAGCATCTAGGCGTTCGGTTTCTGAACCACTTTCACGCAAACTCGCCACTTCATCTTCCAGCCGGCGTATCCGATCATTCAATTTGAGGAAATACTCTCCTTGGGGGTCATCTATCCCTGCAAGGACCTCTCCCCAGAGTCGCCATTTCGCCAGCAATCGTCGCATATAAAGTTCCCTTCGGGTTCTGCAAATCCGACGTTCGGCACCGGCATTCGCGGCTACTGCTGATCCGGGCCCCTTTTTTCGCCTTTCACTCTGCGGCTTCTATTGCGCTCATAGCCGCTCCGCCAACGCTGGCCGTTTTCGTGGGAAACGCCTCTGCCATCGGCTTTATCCGGAACCAAGTCGCATAAAGCGCCGGCAGGAAGAGCAGGATCAACACGGTGCCCAACGCTGTGCCTCCGATAAGCGTATAGGCCATCGATCCCCAGAAGACGGAGTGCGTGAGCGGGATGAAGGCCAGCACGGCGGCAAGCGCGGTCAGGATCACAGGCCTCGTGCGTTGCACCGTGGCCTCGATGACGGCGTGATAGTCGTCAAGGCCGGCCGCACGGTTCTCCTTGATCTGTTCGGTTAGGATCAGCGTGTTACGCATCAAAATTCCGGCCAATCCTATGAGGCCCAAGATGGCGTTGAATCCGAAGGGCTGGTTGAATGCGAGCAACATCGGCACGACGCCGACAAGGCCAAGCGGCGCCGTCAGCATGACCATGGCCATCGTCGAGAAGGAGCGGACCTGCAGCATGATGACGACCAGCGTAACAGCGATCATGGCGGGGAAGACCTTGCCCAATGCGGCGTTGGCCTTGGCAGCCTCCTCGATCGACCCACCCAATTCGATGCGATAGCCGGCCGGAAGGGATGCGATCAGCGGCTGAAGCGCCGTCATGATCTGCTTGGAGACCTCCGGAGGCTGGGTCGCCTCATTGATGTCCGAGCGGACCGTGATGACGGGGGTGCGATCACGGCGCTTCAGGATCGGCTCTTCCAGACGGATTTCCGAATGACCGATCTGGTCGAGCGGAATCTGCCGGCCGTCCCGGCTCATCAGTGAGAAATCCGCTAGACGGGCCGGGTCCAGGCGCTCACCGCCGGCGCTGCGTGCCACGATGGGAACATTGCGAATGTCCTCGCGGATCTGCGTCACGGTGATGCCGGTCAGGAGAAACTGGAGCTGCTGGGCCACCTCCGCTGGCGAAAGGCCGATGAGGTTAAGTCGATCCTGATCCGGGACGAAGCGAAGCGCGGGCGTGCGATTGCCCCAGTCGCGGTTGGCCTGCCGCACGTCCGAGACGCCCCGCATGATGTCGAGGGCCTTGTCGGAAATGCTGTACAGTTGCGACGGATCAGGTCCCATGACCCGGAACTCGACCGGGAACGGCGTGTAGGGTCCGAACACGAGCTGAGTGACGCGCACATAGGCCTCAGGTGCAAGTCCTTGCGACACCGCCTCCCGCAGCCGGTGCTTCAAAGCCTCGCGCGCCTCCGCGTCCGGCGTCAGCACGACGATCTTGGCAAACGCGGGATCAGGGAGTTCCGGCGCCATCGCGAAGAAGAAGCGGGGTGCGCCTTGACCGACATAGCTGGTGACGATCTTGGCCTCGGGCTGGCTGTCCAGCCAATGTTCGAGCTTCTCGACTGTGGCAGTCGTCGTTTCGATGCTGGTGCCTTCCGGCAGGCGAACCTCCACCAGTACTTCGGGGCGGTCGGACGTCGGGAAGAATTGCTGTTTGACCGCACCCATGCCGACGGCGGAAAGCGCGAAGGCGATGCCGACGATGCCGCAGGTTACGAACTTGTGGCGCACGGCAAAAGTGATGAGACCTCGCAGGCGCCGATAGTTCGGTGTGGCGTAGATCGCGTGGTGACCGCCTTCGACCGGTTTGATCGCGGGCAGCATCTTGACGCCGAGATAGGGTGTGAAGACCACCGCGACGATCCAGGAGACGATGAGCGCGAACCCCACAACCCAGAAGATGTTGCCGGCGTATTCGCCGGCCGTCGACCGGGCGAAGCCCACCGGCAGGAACCCGGCAATCGTCACGAGTGTGCCGGACAGCATCGGCGCCGCGGTGTGGCTCCACGCGTAGGCTGCCGCCTTGATGCGGTCCATGCCCTCTTCCATTTTCACCACCATCACCTCGATGGCGATGATGGCGTCGTCCACGAGAAGACCGAGCGCCAGAATGAGGGCGCCGAGCGTGATGCGGTCGAAGAACCGGCCTGTCTCCAGCATGATGAGGAACACGACGGCAAGCGTCAGAGGGACGGCAGCCGCGACGACGATGCCGACGCGCCAGCCCAGGCTGAGCAGGCTCACCAGCAGCACGACGCCGAGTGCCATCGCGAACTTCATCATGAATTCGTCAACCGCCGAGCGGATGTTGACGGCCTGGTCGGTCACCTTGTCGAGCGTCATCCCGAGCGGCAGTGTCTGTGCGATGGCCGCCGTCCTGTCCTCCAGCGCCTTGCCGAGCGCGAGTCCATCCCAGCCGTCCTGCATCACCACCGCGAGCATGATGGTGGGCTCACCCTGACGTCGGATGAGGTAGGTGGGCGGATCTTCATAACCGCGGCGGACCTCGGCGATGTCGGAGAGCCTGAGCGTCCGTCCCGCAGCGACGATCGGTGTGTCGGCGATCGCCTGAACGCCATTAAAAGCGCCGTCGACCCGGATGAAGACGCGCGGCCCTTGGGTATCGATCAAACCTGACGGTGTGACGGTGTTCTGCCGCTGCAAGGCGGCGACAATGTCTTGTGCCGACACGCCGAGGGTTGCCAACTTGGCGTACGAAAACTCGACGAAGACCTGTTCGGGTCGCTCACCGAGAATGTTGATCTTCTTGACGCCGCGCACATGCAAGAGGTCCTGGCGGATCACCTCGGCCTGCCGAACCAACTCACGCAGCGGCATGCCCTTGGCCTTGAGCGCATAGAGGGCGAAGCTTACGTCCGAATATTCGTCGTTGACGAAGGGGCCGTAGACGCCGGACGGCAGGTTGCGGGCTTCATCCCCGAGCTTCTTGCGGGCCTGATAGAACTCTTCCTGCACAATAGATGGTGGCGTGCTGTCCTTCAGCGTAACCGTCATAAACGCGTAACCCGGCCTAGTGGTCGTCTCCACCCGGTCGTACCATGTCAGCTCCTGAAGCCGCTTCTCCAATGGTTCGGCGACAAGGTCCTGCATCTCGCGCGCCGTCGCGCCTGGCCAAGCCGTCGTGACCGTCAGGGTCTTGATGGTGAAGTTGGGGTCTTCTGCCCGGCCGAGCATGAGAAAGGCGTAAGCGCCTGCGGCCACCAGGAGGAGGATAAAGAACAGGGTGACGGCCCGTTCGCGAACGGCAATCGCGGAAAGATTGAGGCTCATCGGTTGCCCCCGCTTTCAGATGCGGTCCTGACGCGAGCGCCCTCTTGCAGGAGATGAGCGCCGAGCGAGACCACCGGTTGCCCCACCTCGATGCCGGAAACCACCGCGGCTTCGCTGGTCACACGGACAAGCTCGACGAGCCTGAAGTGTACAGTCGACGCGGCGCTGTCGAAGACCCAAACGCCAGTCTTCCGTCCATTATCGAGCACGGCTCCGAGAGGTACTTGGACTTCCCGCTGACCCGGCTGATCTGTAAGTCGAATGGTCACTGTCGCCCCAAGCGGTGCCGCTATGACCTCACCGTCGAGGACATAACGGGCCTCATAGGTGCGCGTTTGGGCATCGGCGGAGTCAGATAACTGCCGGAGGCGGGCAGTTCCCCGCCGCCCGTTGTTGCCATAGACGCTGGCTTCGGCGATCGAGCCGATGCCGGCCGGATCGTTTCGGGCAGCGCGACAAGGGCCTCACGTGGCCCGGCGTGCGCGAGCTGCACGACTGTTTGTCCCGCCGCGATGACCTGTCCCGGTTCACCGGGTGTGGTCACTACAGTTCCGTTCGCGGCGGCAAAGAGGGTGGAATACGTCGCTTCGTTCTCAGCAACTTTCGCTTCCGCTTCTGCCGCCGCAAGCTTCGCCTCAGCAGCGTCCAGCGCCGCCTTGGCCTGCTCATAACGCTGCGGGCTCGCTGCAATACCGCTACTAACGAGAGTGGCATAGCGCTTCTCGTCCGCGCGCGCCTGAACTGCAACCGCGCGGGCCGCGAGAACCGCGTTACGCTTGGCGGTCAAGGCGAGACGCAGATCGGTTTCGTCGATCCGCATGAGAGGCTGACCGGCCTTGACCTGCTGGCCCACATCGACGAGCCGTTCGACAATCTTACCCGGGACGCGAAACCCTAAATTGCTCTGAACTCGGGCAGCGATTGTCCCGGTGAATGCGCGCTCGTAGCCCGGCACGCTCGCGGCTTTGACGACCTTGACAAGCTGCGGGATCGTGCGGGCATCGGCGCTGGCAGATGCGGCCCGTTCCGGCATCTCGGAAACGACAAACAACACCGTGACGCCCGCAGCCGACAGCACAGGAACGCCGATCAGAAGAAGCCATCTTCGCAACATTGCCGCTACGCCCTCTCGCTTTTAGATTGTGTGCGCAATCTATGGCAGGCTTAGCGGTCGAATGCAATCTAAATTCGTCAGGCCGTAAAACGGCGAACGCCGAGCACTTGAAGCCGCGCTCTTGATAGCTTGCGTTCGCACTCTATCTCGTATATAGAGTTCGACCACAATCTTACTAAAGGGATAGCGAGCATGCGTGTGAGCCGCGCTCAGGCTGCGGAAAATCGCCAAAACGTAATCGATGTGGCCAGCCGCCTCTTTAGGGAACACGGCTTTGACGGCATCGGGCTCAAGGATCTAATGGAAGGTGCCGGGATGACCCAGGGCGCTTTCTACAAACAGTTCGCGTCAAAAGAGGATCTGGCCGCACAGGCCTCGGCCCGCGCAATGGGGTGCGCCTCGCGCCGGTGGGTGGACGCTGCCGCCGCGAACCCCGAGGATCCGCTAGGCGCGATCATCGCGTTTTACCTCAGCAAGGAACATCGAGATGCCAAGATGGAAGGCTGCCCGCTCGTAGCCCTCGGCGGCGATGCCGCAAGGCAAAGCGCTGACGTGAAGGCGTCGTTCGAGGCCGGAATCAAGGCGCATGTCCAATTCCTTTCCCGATTACTTTCCAACGCCGATGAGAAGCCGGACGGCAAGGCCATGGCCATTCTCTCGACAATGGTTGGGGCCGTAACTTTGTCGCGCGTCGTCAACGACCCCGACCTTGCTCAATCCATTCTGAATGCGGCGGCCGAAAGCGTTCGCGAAGTCGGCTCATCGTAGCGCGCTGATCATTTCAGGACGCTCTCATCGCTTTCGCGATGCCCTGCACCACTGCGAGGACGTTGCTCGCAAACGGCGAAGCTATGCCCGCCAAAATCGGCAATAAACCCAACCCATAGGAGAAGAGATGGCACGAGCTAGTTTTACCGGAAAGCGGGCGCTGATCACAGGGGCGTCAAGCGGAATTGGTCTTGAATTTGCCGATCTGTTGGCGGCCCAAAAGGTCAACCTCGTGCTGGCAGCACGCCGTCGCGAACCGATGGAAAAACTCGCCGCCGATCTGCGCCGCAAATACGGTGTCGAGGTACTTGTCGAGGCAATCGACCTTGCCGCCCCCGGCGCAGCCGCCCGCTTGAAAAGCAGCCTCGACGAAAGGTCGATAACGATAGAAATTTTAGTCAACAACGCCGGATACGGCTCGCAGGGCGATTTTCTCAAAACGCCGATTGAACGCACCGTGGACATGATCCAACTCAACGTCACGGCGCTAACAGAGCTGAGCTATCTTTTCGGCCGTGACATGGCCGAACGTAAATCTGGATACATCCTGCTCGTTGCCAGCCTGTTAGCGTTCCAGCCTGTCCCCGGCTACGCGGCCTATGCTGCGACGAAAGCTTATGTGCTGGCCTTGGGCGAGGCGCTGCACGACGAGGTGCGCTCGCGCGGTGTCGTCGTCACCACCCTTTGTCCCGGGCACACCGCGACGGGCTTCGATGCGGCGGCTGGCGCAACTGTCTCGCCTCTGTTGCGTCTCCTGACGATGACGGCGCGTCCGGTCGCCACGAGCGGAATCCAGGCGCTATCCAAAGGAAAGGCGACCGTGGTAGCCGGCCTGGCAAACAAGGCGGCTGCGTTTTCAAACCGCCTGACGCCAAGACCGATGCAACGGGCTACGATGCGGACGATCCTCGGACCATAAAAGCCGTGATCAGTCGAAGCGGGTTTGGCACGTGGAGTGGCCGGACCTGCGAAACTTGGCGGGCGGCGCTTGCGTCAAGTCTTCGCCGCCTTCTTCGCTGGCTTGGCTTCGGGCTTTACCGGCTTCGGCGCCAGCATCTCGCGGGCACGCTCGAGGTCTTCTGGCGTGTCGACGCCAAGCGGCACGGTGTCGACCAGCGTCACGTCGATGCGCATGCCGGATTCGAGAGCGCGCAACTGCTCGAGCTTTTCGCGAAGCTCCAACGGCGACGGCGGCAGCGAGACGAAGCGCTCCAACGCGTTGCGGCGGTAAGCGTAGATGCCGATGTGGTGATAGAGCGGGCCGTCGCCATACGGAGCAGTCGCGCGGGTGAAGTAGAGAGCCCGAAGCCGCGTTGCCGAGTGTGCGACCGGGGTGCCGACGACCTTCACCACGTTCGGGTTCTTGCGCTCGTCCTTGACCTTGATCTCAGCGGCGAGGGTCGCGATCTCGCTGCCTTTCTCCTTCAGAGGGGCAATGCAATCGCGAACGAGGTGAGGTTCCAGGCTCGGAAGATCGCCCTGCAGGTTGACGACCACATCGCAGTCGCCGTCGGGATCGACGCGACTGATCGCCTCGAAGACGCGGTCGGAGCCGGAGAGATGTTCGGCGCGGGTCATGACAGCCTCGCCGCCGGCCTTGCGGATCGCGGCAATGATCTCGTCGCTGTCGGTCGCAACGACAACCCGGCCGACCTCGGCCTGCATGGCGCGGCGCCAGACGTGGACGATCATGGGCTCGCCATGGATATCAGCCAGCGGCTTGCCGGGGAGCCGGGTCGCCTGCATGCGGGCGGGAATAACGATGATAGCGGCCATTGCGGAAACCTCGGGTGCCTGTCCAACTCGTTTGCGAGGTTGTAGAGGGGGCCGGTATGATCGCGCAACGGGCGGCGAAATGACCTAGGTCGGTTTGCCGGATTTTCTGCCAAACCATGCGAAAGTCTATGATGGGGGCGTACCTGCAAACGAGTTGCAACCGTCAGGCAAATTCCTATAGTCAGGCCCAGATTTGTCGGAGCTTCGCGACGTTTCCGTCCGAAGACGCTGCTGGACAGGGAAACGCGATGTTCGACTCCTTTGAATTCACTAAATACGCCGCTGCCGTACTCTCCGCTCTGCTCGTCATCGTCGGCGCCCATACTGCGATCGAGATCTCGCAATCCGAACACGGCGGCGGCCACGGAGACAAGCACGGCTTCACGCTTCCGGCCCCGAAAGAGGCTCCGGCAGCGGATGCCAAGGGCGGGGGCGCGGCCCCCGCAGCGGCCTTCGACGCCGAGAAGGTGGTCGGCATGGTCGGCTCGGCTTCAGCGGACGCTGGCCGCGACGTATTCGGCAAGTGCAAGGCCTGCCACACCGTCGATAAAGACGGCAAGAATGGCCAAGGCCCGAACTTGTGGGGCGTCGTGGGCCGCGCGCGGGCGAGCCACGCCGGCTTCAGCTATTCGGATGCTCTGAAAAGCAAGAGCGGCAACTGGAACTACGCCGATCTCGCCCAATTCATTCACAACCCGAAGGGTTATGCGCCCGGCACCAAAATGTCCTTCAACGGACTGCCGGACCCGACAGACCTCGCCAACCTGCTCGCCTTCCTGCGTACCCAAAGCGACAGCCCGGCGCCGGTTCCCGGCAAGTAATCATCCACATCCACTTCGCGAGTTCATTCCCGACGCGCGGTTGCGTAGTCAGACCTTTCGCTTCGCCGGGGCACCCGCCCCGGCGAAGTTGTTTCATGCTGACGATCACGATTATGATCACGATCACGGTAGCGGCGCTGCTGCAGTTCCGGATTAACCTCGTGCAGGTGGCGACGCGTCCCTACGCTGACATACGCGACGATCAGTGCGTCTGATTTGAACCGATCCGATGCCACGAACGTAGCAATCCGGCGCCGACTGTGAGCGGCGGCTTCGTATTTGTGGAGCACCGATTGAAAACGCTCGTCACCTTTCTTGCCGCTGCTGCGACCTTGCTCATACTCGATGGCATATGGCTTTCGCTGGCTGCGCCCACTTACAGACGCCTGCATGCGGGCCAACTCTTGGAGTTTTTCCGCGTCGCCCCCGCCATCGCGTTCTATTTCCTTTATCTCACCGGTCTCGTGGTGCTGATCGTTTCGCCAGCACTTCAGGCGGATGAGAGCTACTGGCTGGTCGCGGCACGGGCGGCGCTGTTTGGCCTCGTCGCCTACGGTACTTATGCCCTGACCAATTATGCGACGCTCAAGGTCTACGGCGCTCAGCTTGCGATCATGGATCTGTTATGGGGGCCGGTGCTCACGGCACTTACCGCATTGGCGGCGACGGCCGCGGCTCGTCATTACGCCGGTTAACGGCATATCTCTCGATGATGTTCAAGCGCGATAGTTTATTCCCAGCGCGGCATTTGCAGTGGAGATCACCTTTCGCAAAACCAACTTCGCGTTTGGGCCGTACTGAGCTGTCATCGACCACGGGGAGGCTGAATAGGGTGAGGCGGATTGCGATTGTCGGGGCGGGAATCTCCGGGCTCGGTGCGGCGCGCCTGTTGGCTGACGGCAACGATGTCGTGATCTATGAGTCCGCGGACCGGCTCGGAGGGCACGCGCGCACAATCGCCGTTGACAGGCCCGGTTGTGGCACCGTTGCTGTCGATACCGGGTTCATCGTCTACAACGAAGTCAACTACCCGCGGCTCACAGCGCTTTTTGCGGAGTTGGGCATCGAGACGGCCCCAACCAACATGTCTTTTGGAGTGAGTGCGGGTGGGCTCGAAATGTGTGGCAGTTCGCTCAGCGGCGTGTTCGCGCAGAGGCGCAATTTCTTTTCCCCCGCCCATTGGATCATGCTGCGGGACATTCTGAGATTTTTCCGCCGTGCGCCGGATGTGCTCGGTAGCGCTCGCGATCCGAGCCTCGGACAGATGATCAACGAGCTGCAGGTCGGCGCCCACGCACGCGACAAGTTTCTCGTTCCGATGGGCGCTGCCATCTGGAGCATGCCACCCGGCCAGATCCTCGACATGCCTGCCAAGACCTTCGTCGGCTTTTTCCAGGTTCACAACCTGCTGTCAGCGAGCGGGCACCACGCCTGGAGGACCGTTGCCGGCGGCAGCCGCGTTTATGTGGAGGCGCTGTCGCGCTTACTTACGTCCCGACTCCGCGTTGATGTTCGCTGTCGGGCCGCCGTCCGAAGCGTCGTGCAACTGGCGTCCGGCCGTCACGAAGTCATCACCGGCGATGGCGCGCGTGACGGGTTCGATGATGTCGTCTTAGCCTGCCCTGCAGACACCGCTTTAGCGCTGATCAGTCAGCCAACGCGTGACGAAACTTCGGTCCTTTCGGCGTTCTCCTTTCGCGACAATCACGCAGTCCTGCACGGTGACACGCAGCTCATGCCCAAGGCCAGGGCGGCGTGGGCGAGCTGGATCTACACGGGCTGCTCGACCGGGGGAGCAGACTCCGTATCGGTCACCTATTGGATGAACCAGCTGCAAAACCTGCCCGGACCGCCGCTCTTCGTAACTCTGAACGCTTCACAGGAGATCGATGAGCGGACGGTCATCGACCGGCACACGTTCCGTCATCCGGTTCTCTCTCGCGGCTCGGTCGCTGCGCAGGCGAGCTTGCCTGAGATTCAAGGCAAGCGCGGCTTATGGTTTTGTGGTGCCTGGGCCCGATATGGCTTTCACGAGGATGGCTTGTGGAGCGCGTCCGAGGTTGCGAAGGGGATGCGAGTAAGGCGGCCGGCATGGGCGTGATCGCGGCGCTTGCCTCGCTTGGCAAACGTATCGGCTGCCTCGCCGGTGGCGAAACGATCGAGCGCGGCATTCTCGATGCCCGAGTGACGCATATCCGGCACGCCGAGCGCCGCTACGTCCTCAGCCACCGCCTGTCGTATCTGCATATCGGACTCGGCGACCTCGGTCGCCTTCCCAGGCCTTGGTTCGGTTACAACCGTCGCGCGGTCGCCGTGATCAGAGATCGCGACTACGGCCCGGGCAAGTTGCGTCTCGGCGAGTGGATCGCGGAGGCCTTGCGAGCCGGCAATGCAGTTCATCCGGGCGGGCGGATCGCTCTGCTGACGCTGCCCCGCGTCGCCGGTCTTGCCTTCAATCCGGTCAGCTTCTGGTTCTGTCACGATCCGGAGGGCAACCTTCGCGCCGTGCTCGCCGAGGTGAACAGCACATTCGGAGAGCGCCATTGCTATCTTTGCCGCAAGCCCGAAGGCGGCATTATCGGAACTGGCGACAAACTCGCGGCTCGCAAAGTCCTGTATGTCTCGCCGTTCCTTTCTGTCGAAGGCGAATACATCTTCCGTTTCCATGAAGCCGGCGATCGCCTCGCCATTTTCATCTCTCTCGTGCGCGGCGGTCGCACGGTCATGTTTGCATCCATCGCCGGACGGCTCGGGCCACTCACCCCACGCTCAGCGCTCGCGCAATTGGCTCGACAGCCGCTCCCCGCCTTGCGCGTGCTGCTGCTGATCCATCTTCACGCTGCGCGTCTCTACCTCTCAGGCTTGAGGCTGATGCCTCGCCCCCGAGCACCGCGCCCGATGGTTTCGGTCAGCCGCACACTATCCAATTCCTCCCCGGAGCAAGCATGCCGACGATCGACGATCTCCAATCGATGATGTTGCGACTGCTCGAGCGTGCGGCGTGTCGCGGATCGATCCGGTTGTCGGCGCCAGATGGCCGCCAGTACCTTTTTTCCGGGGCCGAGCCGGGTCCGAACGCGAGCGTCACCGTGCACGACTGGCGAGTGGTGACGGCTGTCGCATCGCGTGGCGATGTGGGCCTTGGAGAGGCCTATATGCAGGGCTGGTGGGACAGCCCGGACATCGAGGCCTTCATCGCGTGGTCGATCGTCAACATGGAGGATCTAGGAGGCTTCGCTTGGGGGTCGCTGGTCTATCGGATCAAGAGCGTCCTCCGCGACCGCCTGTTGCGAAGAAATACGCAAGCCGGTGCACGGCGCAACATCCTCTCGCACTACGATCTCGGCAACGATTTCTATGCCCTGTGGCTCGACTCGACCATGAGCTACTCGAGCGGCATCTACACGACCGCAGAGTTTACGCTCACCCAAAGTCAGGCCGCTAAATACAAGCGCATCCTCAACCGGCTCGGCGACCGCGAGCGCGTACTCGAGATCGGCTGCGGCTGGGGCGGTTTCATGGCGCAGGCGGAAGCCGAGGGCCGCAAAGTGACGGGCCTCACCATCTCCGACCAACAGTTCGGCTATGTTCGCGAACGGGCAGGCCGGAACACTGACGTAAGGCTGCTGGACTATCGCCGGAGCGACGGTCGATATCCCGCAGTCGTCTCTATCGAGATGCTGGAGGCCGTCGGGGAAAAGTATTGGCCCCGCTATTTCCTGACGTTGAAGGATCGTCTCGACGACGGCGGCATCGCCATGGTGCAAACCATCACCATCCGCGAGCCCTTGTTCCGGTCCTATCGCACCTGCAGCGACTTCATTCGCGAGCACATCTTTCCGGGCGGGATGCTCTCGACCGTCCCCCGCATCGTACGCGAAGCCGAGCGGGCGGGACTGACGGTCGGCGATACGTACTCGTTTGGAGCCGACTATGCGCGCACGCTCCGGGAGTGGCTGTGGCGCTTCGATGCTGCGGAGCCCTCCATCACCGCCCTCGGCTACGAGACGAGCTTTCGCCGCGGTTGGCGCCTCTATCTTGCCATGTGCGCCGCCGCGTTCGCCGTCGGACGCACTGACGTGCATCAGATCGAACTGAGAGCGGCAAGTGCGTTGGGCTGATGCCAATGCAGCGAGCCTGTCGTGCTGGAAGGCTCCGCTGGGCCTCACATCTCCACCACAGTACTGACTAAGCTTCTGTTAAATCACACTGATTTCTATTCTCTTCAAACGCTTTTGCAACACGCCTGAGAGGGATGTCCGACCAATCATGGCGTTAATTTAATGCCCCCACCACCTTCCTGCCGGGGTCGACTGCATTATGCTGGCATGCGAAGAAAAGCGTGCCTGCCCTCGGAGCAATCCTTGCGGGCCGAAGCCGGCTGAGGCGCGCCTGCCTCTTGACGCCGCGCGTTGTCATGGAGGTGAGCGGAAATGCTCGTGCGACTTACGAATCTGGCGCCGATGATTGCGGCTCTCGCCCTTCTGGTGCCGTACGGGGTCCAAGCCGATCCGGCGACCGAACGGCATCATGCGCTGTCGTTGATCGGCAAGCCAAGCATGCCGGCGGACTACAAAGCCTTCGATTGGGTGAATCCCGACGCGCCCAAGGGCGGAGTTTTCCGCGAGGCCGCCACCGGCAGTTACGACAGCCTCAACGACTTTACGGTGAATGGCGATAAGGCAGACGGGCTATCCCTGATCTCCGACACGCTGATGATCTCGAGCCCGGACGAGCCGGCGACGGAATACGGCCTCGTTGCCGAGTGGGTATCGTACCGCCAGACTTTTCATCCGTGACTTTCGGGCTGCGCGAAGGCGCCCGCTTCCACGACGGCAAGCCGATCACGCCCGAGGACGTCGTGTTCTCGCTTGAAGCGCTGAAGAAGGCCGATCCGCAGCACGGGCACTACTACAAGAACGTCGTCAAAGCCGAGAAGACCGGCGAGCGCCAGGTCACCTTCACTTTCGACGTCAAGGGCAACCGCGAGCTGCCGCAGATCATTGGCGAGCTGCCGGTCCTGCCGAAGCATTACTGGGAAGGCAAGTCGGCCAGCGGCGAGCCGCGCGACATCTCCAAGTCGACGCTCGAACCGCCGCTTGGCTCCGGCCCGTACAGGATCAAGGCGCTCGAGATGGGCCGCAACATCACCTACGAGCGCGTCAAGGACTGGTGGGCGAAGGATCTGCCGGTCGCCAGCGGCCAGTGGAACTTCGACGAGATCCAGTTCGTCTATTTCCGCGACCGCCTGCCGGCATTCGAGGCCTTCAAGACCGGCGGGCTCGACTACTGGGTGAGAAACGACCTCGTCCGCCTGGGCACAGCAATACACTTCGACGCTGTAGCGAAGGGCTGGTGAAGAAGATGGCGTTTGCTCACAAGCGCGTCGCCGGTATGCAGGCGTTCGTGTTCAACCTGCGCCGCAAGATTCCAGGACGTGCGCGTGCGCCGGGCATTCAACCTCGCGTTCGACTTCGAGTGCGCCAACAAGAACCTGTTCTACGAGCAGTACGCGCGCACCGACAGCTACTTCGACAACTCGGAGCTGAAGGCGACGGGCCTGCCGCAGGGCCGCGAGCTCGAGATCCTGAAGGAGGTGAAGGCGCAGGTGCCGCCCGAGGTCTTCACGACGGAGTACAAGAACCCGGTCAATACGCCCCGGAGGACTTCGCGCAAGCACCTGCGGGAAGCCGATGAAGCTGCTGCGGAGGCCGGCTGGACGGCGAAGAACGGCGTGCTGACAAACGCGGCCGGTGAGCAATTGACCGCGGAGTTCCTGCTGGTGCAGCCCGACTTCGAGCGCGTCGATGCTGCCGTACATCGAAAACCTGGAAAAGCTCGGCATCAAGGCGAGCGTCCGCATGGTCGACACCTCGCAGTATCACGCGGCGCGACAAATCCTTCGACTTCGACATCATCGTCAGCTCGTTCCCGCAGTCGCATTCGCCCGGCAACGAGCAGCGCGACTTCTGGGGTTCGGCCGCCGCCGACAAGGAAGGCAGCCGCAACGTCATCGGCATCAAGAACCCGGCCGTCGACAAGCTGATCGACAAGCATCGTGCTCGCCAAGGATCGCGAGGAACTGGTGGCCGCCACCCGCGCGCTCGACCGCGTGCTGTTGTGGAACTACTACGTCGTGCCGCAATGGTTCCGTCCGGCCGACTGGCGTGGCGCTCTGGGACATGTTCGGCGTGCCGGAGAAGCTGCCGTCGCAGACGCGCGGCCGTTCTTGCGGGTGTGGTGGATCGACGCCGCCGAAGCTGAAGGCGCTCAACGCCGCGCGGGGCCGGTCGTGAGCCCGAACCAGACGAGAGCTTCGAAAATGAGCAAAACACCGGAACTGCATTGGACAGATGGCTGGCGTCTCTTGATTGCGCGTCGCATGCTCGCTCCTCGAGGCGGCGGCGCTTATGCGGCGGCGTGGCGACGTCGGCCTACGCCGAGGAAGCTGCTCGCCGTCCGTGGTCAAGGCGGCCGAGACCGGCCGGTGATGGCCCCACACACGGCCTGTCGGCCTTCGGCGAGCTGAAGTATCCGGCCGACTTCAAGCATTTCGAATGGGTCAATCCGGACGCGCCGAAGGGCGGCCGCATCTCCACCATCGGCACCGCGGCGCGCACCACCTTCGACAGCTTCAACGCCTTCATCCTCAAGGGCGATGCGGCGCAGGGCCTCGACTACGTTGTTCGACAGCGCTGATGACGCGCGCCTACGACGAGCCCGATGCCGTCTACGGCCTCGTCGCGCAATCGGCCGAGCGTGGCGCCCGACCGCAGCTCGGTCACCTTCCGCCTGCGCCCCGAGGCCAAGTTCGCCGACGGCTCGCCGCTCACCGCCGACGACGTCGTCTTCACCTTCGACATCCTGAAGGAGAAGGGCCATCCGCTCTATCGCGTGCCGCTGCGCGACGTCGCGAAGGCCGAGGCGCCCGACGCGCACACCGTGCGCTACACGTTCACCGGCGACCGAGACGCGCGATCTGCCGCTGGTGGTGGCCGGCGCTGCCGATCCTGTCGAAGGCCTACTACGCCACGCGCGAGTTCGACCAGACGACGCTCGAGCCGCCGCTGGGCTCCGGGCCCTACAAGATCGGCGACTTCAAGCAGGGCACGTTCGTCAGCTACAAGCGCCGCGACGACTATTGGGCCAAGGATCTGCCCGTCAACCGCGGCCGCTTCAACTTCGACGAGCTGCGCTTCGAATACTATCGCGACCGCACCGCCGCGCTCGAGAGCTTCAAGGCCGGCGCCTTCGACCTGCGCGAGGAGTTCACCGCGCGCGACTGGGCCACGGCCTACGACATCCCGGCCGTCAAGGAGGGCCGCATGCTCCGCGCTCACGCTGCCCGACGAGAGCCCCTCCGGCGCGCAGGGCTTCTTCCTCAACACGCGCCGCGCCAAGCTCGCCGACATGCGCGTGCGCAAGGCGCTCGACTACGCCTTCGACTTCGAGTGGACCAACAAGAACATCTTCTACGGCCTCTACACGCGCACCGAGAGCTTCTTCGAGAACTCCGACATGAAGGCCACGGGCAAGCCGAGCCCGGCCGAGCTGGCGCTGCTCGAGCCGTTCCGCGGCCAGCTGCCGGCCGAGGTGTTCGACGAGGCCTACAAGCCGCCGGTCTCGGACGGCTCGGGCCAGGACCGCAAGCTGCTGCGCGAGGCCGGGCGGCTGCTGGGCGAGGCCGGCTGGCAGGTCAAGGACGGCAAGCGCGTCAACGCCAAGGGCGAGGTGCTCGAGCTCGAGTTCCTGATCACGATCCGACGATCGAGCGCATCCTCGCGCCCTACGTGAAGAACCTGCAGGCGATCGGCGTTCAGACGCAGCGATCCGCCGCGTCGATCCGGCGCAGTACGAGCGCCGCGTCAAGTCGTTCGACTTCGATGTGGTCACCACGCGCTACGCGCTGCGCCTGACGCCGGGCGTCGAGCTCAGAACCTTCTGGGGCAGCGAGGCGGCCAAGACCGACGGCAGCTTCAATCTCGCCGGCATCAGCGATCCCGGCCGTCGACGCCCTGATCGGCAAGGTCATGGAGGCCAAGAGCCGCGAGGAGCTGAAGACCGCGACCCGCGCGCTCGACCGCGTGCTGCGCGCCGGCCACTACTGGGTGCCGCACTGGTACAAGGCGGCCCATCATCGTCGCCTACTGGGACAAGTTCGGCCGGCCGGCCGTGAAACCGCGCTACGAGCGCGGCATTATCCACACCTGGTGGTACGATGCCGAAAAGGCGGCAAAGCTCAAGTCCAACTGACGACGGAGGTCGGCAAACGCCCTGCGATGGCCACCTATCTTCTCAAGCGCCTGCTTCTGATCATCCCGACCCTGTTCGGGATCATGCTGATCAGCTTCGCCATCATCCAGTTCGCGCCCGGCGGGCCGGTCGAGCGGGTCATCGCGCAGATCACCGGCACGGACGTGTCCGCCACCGCCCGCATCGGCGGCGGCCAGGGCGACGGGCTCGTCCAGCTGCGACGCAAGCGCAGATCGAGCCAGGGCGGCGGCGAGAACACGCTCGAAATACCGCGGCGCGCAGGGCCTCGACCCCGAGTTCATCAAGAGCTCGAGAAGCAGTTCGGCTTCGACAAGCCGGCGCACGAGCGCTTCTTCCTGATGATGAAGAACTACCTGCTGTTCGACTTCGGCAAGAGCTACTTCCGCGACGTCAGCGTGCTGCAGCTCATCAAGGAGAAGCTGCCCGTCTCGATCTCGCTCGGCATCTGGATGACGCTCATCACCTATCTCATCTCGATCCCGCTCGGCATCCGCAAGGCCGTGCACGACGGCGAGAAGTTCGACACCTGGACCTCGGGCGTGCTGGTGATCGGCTATGCCATCCCCGGCTTCCTGGTCGCCGTGTTCCTGCTGGTGATGTTCGCCGGCGGCTCGTTCTTCCAGTGGTTCCCCTCGCGCGGGCTGACCTCGGACAACTGGCAGCCAGCTGTCGCTGATCGGCAAGGTCGCCGACTATTTCTGGCACCTGGCGCTGCCGCTGATCGCCATGTCGCTCGGCGCCTTCACGACCATGACGTTCCTGACGCGCAACTCCTTCCTCGACGAGATCCGCAAGCAGTACGTGATGACGGCGCAGGCCAAGGGGCTGGGCCAGCGCCAGGTGCTCTACGGCCACGTGTTCCGCAACGCCATGCTGCTGATCATCGCCGGCTTTCCCGGCGCCTTCATCCACGCCTTCTTCTCGGGCTCGCTGCTGATCGAGACGATCTTCTCGCTCGACGGCCTCGGGCTGCTGAGCTTCGAGAGCGTCGATCAACCGCGACTATCCGGTGGTGTTCGCCACGCTCTACATCTTCGCGCTGCTGGGCCTGCTCGTTAACCTGGTGTCCGACTTCATCTACACGCTGGTCGATCCCCGCATCGACTTCGAGATCGCGGGAGGTCTGAGGCTCGTGAACATCAGGACAAACCGCCCACCGACCGTCGCAGAGCACGCGATCCGCCGATCCGAGCGCAGCTCCAGGCGACCGCCAGCCGATCGCGCGCGCGTTCGATCCGCCGAGCCTGGTGTCCGCACCGACCAGCAGATCGGCCGCCCCTGCCGACCAGCTGATCGGGCGGCTTCTGGCTCTCCCCGCTCAACCGGCGGCGCTGGCGCAACTTCAAGGCCAACCGGCGCGGCTACTGGAGCCTGTGGATCTTCCTCGCCGCTCTTCGTCTTCAGCCTGTTCGCCGAGTTCATCGCCAACGACAAGCCGATCGTCGCCTGCTACAAGGGCGAGCTTCTGTTCCCGGTGCTCGGTCGACTATCCGGAATCAAAGTTCGGCGGCTTCCTCGCCGTCACCGACTACAAGGACCCGGTCGATCCTCGACGAGATCGAGAAGAACGGCTGGGCGATCTGGCCGCCGATCAGCTACTCCTACCATTCGATCAACAAGGACTATCCGCGCGTCAAGAACGCCGACGGCCAGTGCCTGGGCTTTCCCGGGCCGCCGCCGTGGTCGACGCAGCGCCGTTCGTGCGATGCGCCCGCCGACGCAGCATCGCGCGCTATCAGGCGATCGGCAACCGCAACTGGCTCGGCACCGACGACCAGGGCCGCGACGTGCTGGCGCGCGCTGATCTACGGCTTCCGCGTCTCGGTGCTGTTCGGGCTGCTGCTGACGATCCTGTCCTCCATCATCGGCGTGACGGCCGGCGCCGATGCAGGGCTACTTCGGCGGCCGCGTCGACCTCGTCTTCCAGCGCTTCCTCGAGATCTGGTCGTCGATCCCCTCGCTGTTCGTGCTGCATCATCATCTCCTCCGTGCTGGTGCCGGGCTTCTGGACGCTGCTCGGCGTGCTGCTGCTGTTCCACTGGGTCTATCTCGTCGGCGTGGTGCGCGCCGAGTTCCTGCGCGGGCGCAATTTCGAATACATCACGGCGGCGCGCGCGCTCGGCCTCTCCAACGTCAAGATCATGTTCAAGCACCTGCTGCCGAACGCCATGGTGGCGACGCTGACGTTCCTGCCCTTCAAGCTGTCGGGCTCGATCACGGCGCTGACCGCGCTCGACTTCCTGGGCCTCGGCCTGCCGCCCGGCTCGCCGTCGCTGGGCGAGCTGCTGGCGCAGGGCAAGGCCAACCTGCAGGCGCCGTGGCTGGGCCTCGACCGCGCTTCATCTCGATCGCCGGGCTGCTCAGCCTGCTCATCTTCATCGGCGAGGGCGTGCGCGACGCGCTCGACCCGCGCAAGACCTTCCGGTGAGGGCGCGACGATGAGGCCATGCGCCCCCTCGTCGAAGTCCGCGACCTGTCGGTGCGGTTCGCGCGCCGGCCGGCGACGTGGTCGACGCCGTCAAGCGCGTCTCCTTCACGATCGCCAAGGGCGAGACGTCGCGCTGGTCGGCGAGTCGGGCTCCGGCAAGACCGTCTCGGCGCTGTCGATCCTGCGGCTGCTGCCCTACCCGTCGGCGTCGCATCCGGCGGGCGAGATCTACTTCGGCGGCAAGGACCTGCTGAAGGCGCCGGGCCGCAGCCATGCGCGAGCATCCGCGGCGAGAAGATCTCGATCATCTTCCAGGAGCCGATGACCTCGCTCAATCCGCTGCACACCATCGAGAAGCAGGTCGGCGAGATCATGAAGCTGCACCACGGCCTCGACGACGCGCACGGCGCGCGCGCGCGTGCTCGAGCTGCTGCGACAAGGTCGGCCTCGACGATCCGGAGCAGCGGCTGCAGCGCCTATCCGCATCAGCTCTCGGGCGGCCAGCGCCAGCGCGTGATGATCGCCATGGCGCTCGCCAACGAGCCCGACCTGCTGATCGCCGACGAGCCCACCACCGCGCTCGACGTCACCATCCAGGCGCAGATCCTGGAGCTGCTGAAGCAGCTGCAGCGCGAGCTCGGCATGGCCATGCTGCTCATCACGCACGACCTCGGCATCGTGCGCAAGATGGCCGACCGCGTCTACGTCATGAAGCAACGGCGAGGTCGTCGAGGAGGGCACGCACGGCCGACGTGTTCGAGCGCGCCGCAGCATCCCTACACGCGCCATCTCATGTCGGCCGAGCCCAAGGGTCGCCCGCCGAGCTCCGACGCCAACGCGCCGGTGGTGCTGGAGACGGACGACCTCAAGGTCTGGTTCCCGATCAAGCGCGGGCTGCTGCGCCGCACCGTCGACCACGTCAAGGCCGTCGACGGGCTGTCGCTGAAGCTGCGCGCGGGCGAGACGCTGGGCGTCGTCGGCGAGTCCGGCTCCGGCAAGACCACGCTCGGCCTGGCGCTGCTGCGCCTCATCTCCTCGCAGGGGCCGATCGCCTATGTCGGCAAGCGCATCGACGGCATGACTCGAGCGACGAGATGCGCCCGCTGCGCAAGGAGATGCAGGTCGTCTTCCAGGACCCCTACGGCTCGCTGTCGCCGCGCCTGTCGGTCGGCCAGATCATCGAGGAAGGGCTGACGATCCAGAAGCCCGGCATGGGCTACGACGAGCGGCGCGCGCGCGTCGGCGCGGCGCTCGACGGAGGTCGGGCTCGATCCCGACGCGCAGGACCGCTACCCGCACGAGTTCTCCGGCGGCCAGCGCCAGCGCATCGCCATCGCCCGCGCCATGGTGCTGGAGCCGAAGTTCGTGCTGCTCGACGAGCCGACCAGCGCGCTCGACATGTCGGTGCAGGCGCAGATCGTCGACCTGCTGCGCGACCTGCAGAGGCGGCACGACCTCGCCTACCTGTTCATCAGCCACGACCTGAAGGTCGTGCGCGCGCTGTCGCAACTACGTGATCGTGATGCAGCAACGGCAAGGTCGTCGAGGAAGGTCCGACGCAGCAGGTGCTGACGACGCCGGCGACCGACTACACGCGCGCGCTCCTCGCAGCCGCGTTCGATCTCAAGGTGGCCCATCGCGCAGCGGTCGCAACCTGAGGCGCATCGTTACGTTTTGGGCACGCACAAACTTCGAGGAGCGACGCCGATGCCGACGCGCAAGCTGACTCTCTATCACGCCGTGCCTTCGCGAGCGGCGATCGCGCGCTGGATGCTGGAAGAGATCGGGCATCCTTACGAGGTGAAGCTGCTCGACTTGCAGAAGAGCGAGCAGTTCAGCCCGGAGTATCTTGCGATAAACCCTGTGGGCAAGGTTCCCGCGATCAAGCATGGCGATGTGGTCGTGACCGAAGTCGCGGCGATTTGCTGCTATTTGGCAGACGCTTTTCCGGAGGCCAATCTCGCGCCGGTGATCACCGATCCGCTGCGTGGACCCTATCTCAAGTGGCTGTTCTATGGTCCGAGCTGCATCGAACCGGCTGTGATCGCCAAGACGATGGACTGGACCGGCGGGCGCCGCGGCATGCTCGGCTGGGCGGACTTCGACACGGTCGTGGAGGTCGTTTGCAAGGCGGTCGAGAAGGGTCCGTACATCCTGGGAGAGCAGTTCACCGCGGCGGACGTGGTCATCGGCTCGCAGGTCCGCTGGGGACTGTTGTTCAAGACGTTGCCCGAGCGGCCGGAACTGGTCGCTTATGCGAAGAGGCTCGAGCAGCGGCCCGCATTGCAGAGCCAAATCGCGCTCGATGCAGCGCTCTCGGCGCCTCCGGCTCCATAGGGGCGGCCGGCTGAACTTACAGGTTGCATCAGCTTCTGCTTTGCAGTTTTCCGTTGCATTTTATGGCGGCTTGTCTTTCGCTGAGCCGGCTTTCCGGACTCGAACGGTTCCCCCCATGCTTTCCGATGATGTTTTCCGAACCCGCCTCAATGAGACGATCAGAACTCTGCGCTATTGGGCGCCGACCGTGACCGACGCGGCGTCGGTCCACGAAAGCGACGGCGACGGCTTTTGGAAGATTTCCGCAGTCCCATTCGCGGCGCGCAGCTGCCCTTTCGAGTTTGTGCTGCGGACAGATCAGCATCACGACCTGACGATCGCCAGGGAAGTATTCGAAGATCAGCCGATCGACTCGCTCGACCTGTTCGTACCGCTCGCCACCGCGATCTCCGAGGGCCGCGTGGTGCAGCGGTTCTGGGCCACGGTCGCGACCGGGACGCTGTGTGCGGTCGAGACCATTGTGTCGCTCGCCGATGGCAGCCAATGGCGCGGCAACCGTGTCGTCAGCGGGGTCGCGGTGCCCGGCTCGGACGGCACGACCTTCGTGGACCGCTCTTTCCTCCCCTACCATCGTCGTTGAGTGCGCCAACAGCCGGGGGGTGAGCGCCTGCGGAGCCGCAGGGCTTCAGTTATCGAGTTCGCCATCGACGTTGAGGGGACGCGGGAAAGCGACGCCGCAGCGGCGGCACTTGTCCGGCAATAGCAGGCTCATACCGGTAGCGAGGCGCGTGTCGCAGCGGGGGCATCTCTCGCGCAGATGCATCACCAGCACCGCCAACAACACCAGGATCGCAGTGCCCGTTACGCCCGCGCGTATCGCTGGACTGTCGCCGTAGAGATGCGCGGTGCCCAGCGCCGCAGCGACCATCATGATCGCCATGGCGGATAGGCGCACCATCCAGCGCTCCCAGCGCCACAATCGGCGCGTCTCCTCCGAAGTGAGCGGAGCCGGGGGCGTACCCTTAGCGGGCCGGGACGTGGATGGGTCGGCAGACATGGGATCCGCTCCTGCCGTTTCGAACTCGTCTCTGCTTACGCCGTAAGTCCAACGGGGCGCTTGATAGCCGTCAATTCAGAACCGGCCTTGCGAATGCGCTCAACTGCCTCCGGCAAGGTCTCGGAGACGACGGCCATGTGATGCGCGTTGGCGTGCAGCAGCATAATGCCGTCGCTCATGATGCCGACGTGACCCTTCCAGAAGACCAGATCTCCACGTTGGAGCCCTTCGAGCGATTGCGGGATCAGCATATTCGTTCGCCAGCTCGGCCTGCTGCATGTCGCTGTCGCGCGGGGCATCAAGGCCGGCCGCGTGCATGGCGACCTGCACCAGCCCGGAGCAGTCGACCCCGAGGCGGGTCTTGCCGCCCCACACGTAGGGCATGCCGAGGAAGCGCTCGGCGACGGCGACGAAGTCGGGCGCGAAGCGGCCGGTCTCGGCGATGATGGCGGGTGGGCACGAAGCCGCCCGTCCATCAGCCGGCTGAAGCGATCGTCGCCATCCGGCGATCGCCAACTGCGCATTCATGCTGAGTGCATCAGCGGCGGCGCCTTGATGTCGGGCGCCGGATAGAGAAAAGTGCCGAGCGCCTGTCACGCGATGCGTCGGTCGATGGCACTTGCGGACGTCAGCG
Source organism: uncultured Alphaproteobacteria bacterium (assembly GCA_963847435.1). Taxonomy (GTDB): domain Bacteria; phylum Pseudomonadota; class Alphaproteobacteria; order Rhizobiales; family Hyphomicrobiaceae; genus CAWJZR01. The sequence goes on from CAWJZR010000022.1 coordinate 162,858, forward strand.
CGATCGGCGGGCAGATAGCCGACGTAGCCGTCGCTGTCGAGCTGCACCCAGGCCCAGCCGTCGCGCTCGTCGTAGACGGTGACGAGCTCGCCGAACAGCGCCTCCGTGTCCAGCTGGCGTTGCGCGTCGGGCACGCGCGCAGCGGCACCGAAGGCACGGATCACTTGCCGCGCTCGCGCCGGCGCGTAGCGCGGCGCGTCGACACGGCCGCGCAGGGCCTCGGCGGCGAGATCGGCGCCGATAGGCGATTGCGGCGCGGATCGAGCGGAACCGTGCCGGACGGCGACGATTTCATCGAGCGTCTCGCGCACACTGTCGCCGGTCATCGGGCGTACTCCCTGGCCAGCACCTCGAACGACGGCGCGCGCGGCCTGCGGCTCGCCGCCCTTCGGTCCGAGCGGCTTGGCGCCGGCCGCCAGCCGTAGATGTCGAAGTGGGCGAAGCGCTTGCGCTGCTTGACGAACCGGCGCAGGAACAGCGCTGCCGTGACCGAGCCCGCGAACGGAGCATCGTAGACGTTGTTCATGTCGGCGACCGCACTGTCGAGTTGGCGCTCGTAGCCGGACCAGAACGGCATGCGCCACACCGGATCGCCGACGCGGTTGCCGGCGGCCGCGATCGGCGGCCCATGCGTCGTCATCGGTGAAGAAGCGGCGGCAGATCGGGGCCCAGCGCCACGCGCGCGGCGCCCGTCAGCGTGGCGAAAGCTGATGAGCTGCTGCGGCGCGCTCCTCGTCGGCCGAGCGCCAGAGCGTCGGCGAGCACGAGCCGGCCTTCGGCATCGGTGTTGCCGATCTCGACCGTCTTGCCCGCGCGGCTCGCCAGCACGTCGCCGGGGCGGAAGGCGTTGCCGGCGATGCTGTTCTCGGCCGCCGGGATCAGGATGCGCAGGCGCACGTCGAGCTTCGGCCGCCATGACCATGTGGCCGAGCGCCAGCGCGGTGGCCGCGCCGCCCATGTCCTTCTTCATGATCAGCATGCCGCTGGCGAGGCTTGATGTCGAGGCCGCCGGTGTCGAAGCAGATGCCCTTGCCGACCAGCGTGCACGCTTCGGCGCGTGCGCCCCGGCCCCATGTGAGATCGATGAGCCGCGGCGCGCGCGTGCTGGCGCGGCCGACCGCGTGGATCATGGGGAAATTCTTGCGCCAGCAGGTCGTCGCCGACGATGCTCGACACGGCGGCGCCGTGACGACCGGCGAGCTGCGCGTGCGGCATCCTCCAGCTCCTGCGGCCCCATGTCGCTGGCGGGCGTGTTGATGAGATCGCGGCCAAAGCCGACAGCCTCCACGAGCGTTCCCACTCGGGCGCTGATCGATGCCTGCGCGGAAGCTTGAGGCGCGGGCCATCCTCAGCGCGCAGCAGTCTTGTAGCGGCGGAAGCGGTAGGCGCCGAGCCCCCAGGCCACGGCCGCGAGCTCGGGCTGGGCGACGGTGCCCTGCAATGCATACGTGCCGGCCGGGAGAGGTCGACGCGAGCTGGCCCGCGAGCAATGCCGATGGACCGCTCGGCTCGCCGCTCTTGCCGTTGCCGATGCCGAGCGCGACGCCGGCGATGGCACCGTCCGAGCCAGGCAGCAAGGCCTGCTTCTTGACGGCTCCGTTGAACTTCTGCGCCTCCAGCCAAGCGCGCTGTCCGGCGCTCAGTCCCGCAACCTCAGCGAGCGCAGCGCCCTCCTCGACCAGCCAAATTGGAACGGCTTTGCCCGCGCCGCCGTCGGCATATGCGCCCGCGACGCTAGGCAGATCGACGACCGTTTGCTGCTCGCTCATGACAGGTGTTCCCCGTGCGTTGCTTCGAGGCGGACAGGAAGGTGGATCACCGTGCCGCGCTGCGGCAATATCCCCAGCAAAGCATCGGACCAATTGCAAGAGGCATCCTCATGACCGCGCCGCCCCCCGCCTCGTCATCGGCAACAAGAACACGTCGAGCTGGAGCTTGCGCCCATGGCTGCTGATGCGGCGCCTGGGGCTGCCGTTCGAGGAAGTGCATATCAATCTCAGAGCGCCGGACAAAAAAGAGCAGATCCTGGCGCTGTCGCCGTCGGGCAAGATCCCGGCGCTGATCACCGGCGATCTGACGGTTTGGGATACGCTCGCCATCACGGAATTCCTGGCAGAGCATCATCGCGACAAGCTCGTCTGGCCGGAGGGCGAGGAGGCACGCGCGGTCGCGCGGTCGGTATCGGCGGAAATGCATTCGGGTTTCCAGGCGCTGCGGGAACATTGTCCGATGGATTTCACCGCCCGGTCGCCGAAAGCCGAGCTGCCGGACTCGGTGGCGGCCGACGTGCGTCGAGTCGTATCGATCTGGCAGGACTGCCGCACCCGATTCGGCGCGGGGGGACCGTTCCTGTTCTCCGAGTTTAGTGCAGCCGATGCCATGTACGCGCCCGTGGCCTCACGTTTTCGTACCTACATCTCCGACCTTGCGAGATACGGCGATAATGGCGTCGCCCAGCGCTACCTCGACACCCTCTTCGCAATGCCGGAGATGAAAGACTGGGAGGCGGGCGCGCACGCGCAACTGGCGGCCGGCTAAGCCAAAGCTCCGAAATCAGTCGCCTGCCCGCGCTCGCGAACAAATCGATCCGGCAACGTCCTAAGTCGGCCATTAGTGCGTTTCCGGTATGATTAAACCTTTGTTGACTGCTGCTCCACATCATGACGCCCAAGGGATTCGAAGCGCCCACCGGGCGAAAAGGAGCAGACCATGGGTCAACCCGCTGCCAGGCTTCAGTTGCTGGCACTCGCGCGCGGGGCGCGGCTGTTGCCGGCCGTGATCGGTAGCCTCATGCTGGGTGCTTGCGCCCAGATGGGCGACCTGCCCAAGCTCGATATGCTGGCGTCCTCGAAATCGCCGGCCGACGAAGCGCCGGGGACGACCGCACCGCAATCTGAACTGCAAAAAGCGACCGAATACTGGGGCAAGCAGTTTGCGAAAAAGCCCAACGACGCCGAGGCGGCGCTGGCTTATGCGAAGAACCTGAAGGCGCTCGGACAGAAGCAGCAGGCGCTCGCGGTGCTGCAGCAAGCCTCGCTGACGAACGGGAGCAATCGCAAGCTCGCCAGCGAATACGGGCGACTCGCTCTCGAGTTCGACCAGATTGCGGTGGCCGAGCAACTCCTCGCCATGGCCGACGATCCGGCGCTGCCGGATTGGCGCGTAGTCTCGGCGCGGGGCACCGTTCTCGCCAAGCAGGGCAAATATAGCGAGGCAATCCCTTACTACGAACGGGCGCTCTCGATCGCTTCCGACCAGCCCTCGGTTCTGAACAATCTCGCGCTCGCCTACACCATGAGCGGCGATGCCGCGAAGGCCGAGGGCATCCTCAGGCAGGCGAGCCAGAGCCAAGGCGGCGACCGCAAGATCAGACAGAACCTCGCGCTGGTCCTCAATCTGCAGGGCAAGTACGACGAGGCACGGCAGGTCGCAATGCAGGATGCGGCGCCGGAAGCGGCAAAGGCCGACAGCGATCTCATGCGAAGCATAGTGAGGCTCGATCCGAAGGCCGTTCCCGCGCCTGCGGGCGGCCCCGCGGAAGTGCAACTCGCTCGTGCACCGTCGCCCAAGGCCGCGCCGCGCAGCGCCAAGACCCCTGCCAAGGGCGCGCCGTGGCAGGTGCAGGTGGCCGAGACGTCAGATCCGGTGCCGGAGCCCTCGACCCCGTTCAAACCATCGGCGGATTGAGATTAGGCCTACGAGGCGCGATCAGGCCTGCCGCCGTTCAACGCCGTGCGGCGAAACGGCATGATCGCGCACGGCCGCATGCACTGGCGCTGCATAGTGGGAGGCGTTAGCCGCGCCTTCCGCGGCTTCGCGCGCGAATAAGATCAAGTGATGCGCCACGAGCATTACGCCGATCAGATTCTCGATGTCGCCGGCTTTCAGGCGCGGCCATGCGAAGGCCCAGAACTCGCGCCGATAAGAGCCGCGAAGTCCCAATCGCCATAGTATTTTGCAAAGAATGGTCGCGCCGCGGCGAATATTCGCCCATGACGCGCGCTCTCGCGAAGCCGGTTTGGGCGCGCGATTTGGATATGTCACGCGCAACTGATGCTGATAGCGCGAGAATAGCCGCTCTGGCGTGTAGGCATCAGCCATGCAGCGCCGCCAACCGCCAACCACGTCGCCGTAGGGCAGTCGAAATTCCACATTCGACTCGCGACCTGCGTCCTCGATGATGCGGCCCTCGCGTTGCAGGCGGTCCCAAAGCGGACTCTTCGGCAAGGCGTGCAAAAGATTGATCGTCAGCATGGGGATCTGTGACCGCTCGATGAAATCGAGGATGGCCGCGGGCGTTTCAGCCGTGTCGGTATCGAGTCCCATGATGATGCCGGAAACAACCTCCATGCCGTAGCGATTAAGCGTGGCGATGGCGTCAATGATCGGCACCATCAAATTATGGCTTTTCGAAATGGAGCGCAGCGCCGCTGCATCCGGCGTTTCGATGCCGCAGAAAACAACCTCGAAATGCGCAGCGCGCATTTGCTGCAACAGGTCCGGACAGCGGGCGATATTCAACGTCGCCTCGCAAGCGAAGATGAGGCGATGCCCATTGCGCTCTTGCCAGGCGACGAGATGCGGCAGCAGTTCACGCACCGCTCGCCGATGCGCAATAAAATTGTCGTCGACGAAATAGACGGCGCCCGACACGCCGCAGCTCACCAGCCGATCCAATTCCGCAATGATTCGCTCAGCGCTTTTCAGTTGCGGGACGCGCCCATATAGCGCCGGAATATCGCAGAACTCGCATTCGTAGGGACAGCCGCTAGAGAATTGGATGCTGCCCAGGAAATAGCGCGGCAAGTCCGCTTTCTCATAGGCTGGAATGGGCAATGCGGACAGCGGCCGGCGATGGCCGGTGGTGAGCACGATCTGTCGATCTGGTCGTCCGGAATCGTTAGAGAGGCGTGCGATCAGTGCCTCGAAAGCGTCGCCGAGTTCGCCGATGTGCAGGTAATCGAAATCCGGATATCGCGCGGGGTCGGCGGAAACGGACGGTCCGCCGAGAACCGTTGTGCGTCCGAGTGCGTGAGCGCGGGCGCAAATCGTATTCATCTCACGCCGCTGGACGTGCATGCCGCTTACGAAAACGACATCGGACCAGCGAAAATCAGCCTCGGTTGCGGGTGCTATATTTTCGTCGATGAAGCGGATGGGCCACTCGGGCGGCAGCGAGGCGGCAACGACCAGCAGGCCTTGCGGCGGCATAAAAGCCTTGACGCCGTCCGTGAGTGGATAGGCATGATGGAGCGTGCCGAAAGCCGGCCCGTAGCGCGGTGAAACGCACAGAACCTTCCGCGGGGTGCTCATCGCTGGCAAACGTCGGATGCGGTCGCGGGTTCCTTATCCAGTCGTGGACGCATTTCGATAGAGCAGCCGCAAGACAAACCCGCCCTGGCCATCGCGGATGACCAGGGCGGGACGCAACACTTTACCGGGACCGCGGCTTAAGGCGCCGATCGCGTCAGTTCATGTGCCAGAACCGGATGGCGGCCGGCCCGAGGATCACGACGAACAGCACCGGCAGGAAGAAGATGATCATCGGCACGGTGAGCTTGGGCGGCAAGCGCGGCGGCCTTCTTCTCGGCTTCGCGCCATGCGCATATCGCGGTTTTCCTTGGCCATCACGCGCAGCGCCTGCCCGACGGGCGTGCCGTAGCGCTCGGCCTGGATGAGCGCCGTGGCCACCGCCTTGACGCCGGGGATGCCGGTGCGCTTGCCGAGGTTCTCGAAAGCCTGGCGGCGATCCTGCAGGTAGGACAGCTCGGCGGTGGTCAGCGACAGCTCCTCGGCGAGCTCCAGCGACTGGCGCGCCGACCTCCTTGGCGACCTTCCCGAACGCGGCCTCGACCGACATGCCCGACTGCACGCAGATCAGCAGCATGTCGAGCGCGTCCGGGAAGGCGCTGCTTGATCGACGGTCTGGCGCGCTGGAGCGAGGTTCGAGATGAAGATGTTCGGCAGGTAGAAGCCGATGAAGCGCGGCGCCGAACGCCAAGCCGATCTTGACCAGCGGCGGATAGTCGTAGTCGGCGAGCACGAACAGATAGAACAAAGCAGCACGAAAACGATGATGCGGCATCGCGACGCGGAAGAACATGTAGGCGACGAGCGGCGCCTGGCCGCGCAAGCCGGCCATCTTCAGCTTGTCGCGCACCTCCTCGGTCTCGAACACGCTGCGCAGATTGAGCTTGTCGACGATCTCCTGCATGAAGCCCTTGGGCGTGCTGACGCAGCTTGCCCTGGCCGTCCTTCTTGCCGAGATCGGCGAGCCGCGCGGCGCGCATCTTGTCGCGCTCCATCGCCATCACCTGCATGCGCGTGGTTCAGGCGGTCGCGGGAGAGCACCGGCATCAGCATCGTCAGCACCGTCGCAAACGCGCAGATCGCCGCCAGCAGCGTGACGATGAACGGCGGGACTGACTGAGCGAGTCGATCAGGTCGCATGACTGCGAATCCCGATGCTGCTCGGACGAGCGATGCGCTGCGCCGACCTCAGTACTTGAAGTTGATCATCTTGCGCATCACCAGGATGCCGATCGATCATCCAGACGCCGGCGCACAGCCAGCAGGAACTGGCCGAAGTCTGCGTGGTCCACAGCGGCGTGATGTAGTCGGGCGTCGGTGATGTAGACGAGGATCATGACGATGAACGGCAGCGACGCCGAGCACGGCGGCCGAGGCCTTGGCCTCCGCCGACAGCGCGCTTGCACCTTGGCCTGCAGGCGCTTGCGGTCGCGCAGCACGCCCGAGAGGTTGCCGAGCGCCTCCGACAGGTTGCCGCCGGCCTGCTGCTGGATGGCGATGACGATGGCGAAGAAGCGCACCTCCGGCCAGCGGCATGCGCGTCATCATGCGCTCGAAGGCCTCGCCCAGCGGCACGCCGACGCGCTGCTGCTCGACGAGCTCGGTGAACTCGCCGGCCAGCGGCTCGGCGACTTTCGCGCGCGATGATGCCAAGGCATTCGGGCAGCGGCAGGCCGGACTTGACGCCGCGCACGATCGACGTCGATGGCGTTGGCGAACTCGTCGATGAACTTGGTCTGCCGGCGCTTCGTCAGCTGGGCAACGAACCAGCGCGGCAGCCCGAACGACGCCGACGAAGGCCGCCAGCGAGCGGCACGATGATCGGCAGGTTCGGCGCCGGGACAGCCAGATGACAGAGCGCCAGCGATCACGACGCCGCAAGCGCACGCTCGCGATCCAGAACGAGCGCGGCGAGATGTCGAGGCCGGCCCGCTGCAGGCGCAGCCGCATGCGTGATCTTCTCGCGCGCCTTCTGGCGCGTCCTCCAGCTCCTTCAGAGTCTCGGAGACCGGCTTGCGCCGGTTCGGCGGCCGTCTCGCCTGCGCGCGCTTGGCGATGCGCTTGGACCTGCGTCTCCGTCACCCCTGCAGGTGCGCTTGTCGGTGCGCCGCTCGCCGGAGAAATAGGGATTGAGCAAGCAGATAGACGACGGCGCCGATCGACGATGCGCCGCCAGCAGCAAGCGGCCACATGCAGCAGGAGATCGTTGCTATCCATCGGCGTCTCCCAAGCGGGTTGCCGTTGGCGTCGAGCACCTCGGCGCTGGCCAGCGCCTCGCGCCAGGCGGTGCTGTCTCGCCGTAGTACTCGGCGCGCTCCCAGAAGCGCGGGCGGGCGATGCCGGTGGAGCGGTGGCGGCCGATGAGCTTGCCCTGCGCGTCCTCGCCGGTGATCTCGAAGACGATGAGGTTCTGCAGCGTCACGACATCGCCTTCCATGCCCACCACCTCGGTGACGTGCGTGATCTTGCGCGAGCCGTCGCGCAGGCGCGAGGCCTGGATGATGACGTCGATGGAGCCGGTGATCATCTCGCGGATGGTCTTGACGCGGCAGCTGGTAGCCGCCCATCATGATCATCGACTCCAGACGGCTGATGGCCTCGCGCGGGCTGTTGGCGTGAAGCGTGCCCATCGAGCCGTCGTGGCCGGTGTTCATCGCCTGCAGCAGGTCGAAGGCCTCCGGTCCGCGCACCTCGCCGACGATGATGCGCTCGGGCCGCATACGCAGGCAGTTCTTGACGAGATCGCGCATGGTGATCTCGCCCTCGCCCTCGAGGTTGGGCGGGCGCGTCTCGAGACGCACCACATGCGGCTGCTGCAGCTGCAGCTCGGCGGAGTCCTCGCAGGTGATGATGCGCTCGTCGTCGTCGATCGAGCCGGTCAGGCAGTTGAGCAGCGTCGTCTTGCCCGAGCCGGTGCCGCCGGAGATCAGGACGTTGCAGCGCACCCGGCCGATGATCTCGAGCAGCGTCTTGGCCTCGGGCGTGATCGACTTGAACTTGACGAGCTGCTCGAGCTTCAGGCGGTCCTTCTTGAACTTGCGGATGGTGAGCGCGGGCCCGTCGATCGCCAGCGGCGGGGCGATGACGTTGACGCGGCTGCCGTCGGGCAGGCGCGCGTCGCAGATCGGGCTCGACTTCGTCGACGCGGCGGCCGACCTGGCTGACGATGCGCTGGCAGATGTTCATCAGCTGGGCGTTGTCGGCGAAGCGCACGCTGCGTCTTCTGCACCTTGCCGCCGACCTCGATGTAGGTCGTGGTCGCGCCGTTGACCATGATGTCGGCGATGTCGTCGCGCGCCAGCAGCGGCTCGAGCGGGCCGTAGCCGAGCACGTCGTTGCAGATGTCCTCGAGCAGCTCCTCCTGCTCGGCAATCGACATCACCACGTTCTTGATCTGGATGATCTCGCTGACGATGTCGCGGATCTCCTCGCGCGCCGCCGCCGCCTCGAGCTTGGCGAGCTGGGTCAGATCGATGGTGTCGATCAGCGCGTTGAAGACGGTCGTCTTGACGTCGTAGTACTCTTCCGAATGCCGGCGCTCCGGCGCCGACCGGCTCCGGCGTTGGCCGGGCTGCGCGCGCCTCGGCCAGCGCCGGCCTGGCGCTCGGCTGCTTTGGTCACGGCGCGCCGCGCGGCGGCCGCTCGGCGCGGGCAGCGCGCGCGGCGCGGGCTGACGGGATCGTTCGTACGCCTGCCGAACATGGGCTTCAGCTCCTCAGCGCTTGAGCTTAGCTTCTCGAGAAGCGGGGCGAACTGGGCCAGCGGCGGAGGCCTTCTTCTCCTCCTTCTGCTCCTTGCGGTGCGTCAGCGTCAGCGCCAGGTCGCGGAACTGCTGGCGCCGGACTTGGCCTTGGCGGCGAACTCCTCGATCATCTGCCCGTTGTTGGAGGCCAGGCCGAAGGTCTCGCTGTCGAACTCGATCACCTGCGATCGGCGTGATGTCGAGCGCCGACCGCGAACTCCTTGGCCGAGATCTCCGGGCGCTTCGGCGTCTTGGCCATGTTGATGACGAGGTGCGGCGGGCCCGTCGTTGGCGCGGTTCTGCTTCAGCAGATCGATCGAGGTTCTTGGCGTTGCGCAGGTTGGCGAGGTCGGGCACGGCGGTGATGACGATCTCGTCGGCCTGCAACAGCACCCGCTTCGACCCACGGCGTCCAGGTGTGCGGCAGGTCGACGGCCACGTAAGGGCACGTTCTGGCGCACCACGTCGAGCACCAGGTCGCAGGCATCGGCCGAGATGTCGTAGTCGCGGTCGAGCACGACGGGCGCGGCGAAGATGCTCAGATGCTCGGAGCACTTGGTCAGCAGGCGGTCGAGCAGCACCTCGTCGAGCCGCTCCGGGCTCTGCAGAGCGCTTCGGCGATGCCCTGCACGGGGTCCTGGTTGAAGTCGAGGCCGGTGGTGCCGAAGGCGAGGTCGAGGTCGGCGACGACCACGTTGGACTTGAGGATCTCCGACATCGCCCAGGCGGTGTTGTGGCACACCGTGCTCGAGCCGACGCCGCCCTTGGCGCCGATGAAGGCGATGACGTTGCCGACCGGATCGGTGTCGGGGTTGTTGTAGAGATTGGACAGGCTCTCGATCAGCTGCAGCGGCGTGATCGGCGCGACGAGGTATTCGCTGACGCCGCGCTTCAGCAGCTCGCGATAGAGCACGACGTCGTTGACGTGGCCGATGACGACCACCTTCGTGCCGGCGTCGCAGCACTCGGCCAGCCGGTCGAGCTCGGCCAGCATCTGCGCGCGCGGCAGGCTGGTCTCGATGATGATCAGGTTCGGGCGTCGGGCTTTCGCTGATAGTGCGCCACGGCCGCCGCGGCGCCGCCCATGTGCACGCTGACGTGGGACTTGGCGAGCCGGCGGTCGCTCGGTGGCCGCCTGCAGCGACTCCGCCGTCGCCGCGTCCTCGCAGAACGCCTGGATGGAGATGCGCGGGATCGGCCGCGCCTTGCTCGCAGACTGGCAACGTCCTGCGCCGTCGTCGACAGCGGGCACGAGCTCATGCCGCCTCAGCATCTTCCTCGGCGAGCGGAAATGGCCTGCTTGTTCATGCATGCCTCGGACCTCAGTTGGTGCCCTTCGTGCTGCGAACGCTCGTCTTCGGCTCTTCTGCGCGCCAGTGGCCTCGCCCTTCACGTACTTGTCGAACACCACGGCGCGGCGCTCGCGGTCGGGCTGGCTCCATCGTGCGGGGCCCGAGCAGATCGGCGGGATTGGCGATCATGGCGGCGAGGTTGTGCTGCTGCGCGCAGCCGAAGTTCGGATAGCGGCAGGTTATCGCGCTGCGTCGGCAAGATTGGTCGACCAGTGTCCGCACTCGGGCCGCTCGGCGACGTAGCGCAGGTAGGAGACGCGGATCGGCGCGTCGGCGTCGCGCTCCTCGTGATAGGGCTCGACCGCGATCGCGGTTCGGCGAAGCCCTAGATCGGCAATCAGCGACCGGATCTCGCCGACGGCCGCGCATGGCCGCAACCTCGTTGGGCGAGCCGCTCGGCACGGCAATCACCAGCTTGCTGTTGCCGGCGTCGGCGGCCCGGTAGCGCTCGGCGAACTCCAGGAGCTGCGCACGCTGCTGCCGGCGACAGACCCTGCGAGCCGCGCGGCGACACGGATGGTGATGGTCGGTCGGCTGCTGCGACACCATGATCGGATGGCGCTGCGGGCGTCGATCAGCGTCCAGCCTGCGACCTGGGCGCCGGGCTCATCGCCATGCTTGCAGCCGGCAAGCGCCAGGGCGCAGACAGCGAGCGGCAAGCAGTCTGCGCGACGACCGGTCCGAGCCGGACGCGGTGCGGGGAGCGATCGAGAGATCTCATGTGCTTCCTCCAGTCTTCCGGCTATTCGACGATGAATCCGTAGTCGCCCTTCAGATCCGCCGACGGGCGGCGGCGCGTGCCGCTGCCGTAGATGCGGTTGATGTGGCCGAGGAAATTGGCCTTGAGATCCGAGGCGGATCGCCGAGGCCGTCGGTCGGCGACGCGCCAGGTTCTGGCGCGCGGTCGGGCGCACCATGTAGGGAGTGACGATGACGACGAGCTCGGTTTCCTACTTGATGAAGTCGCGGCTGCGGAACAGCGTGCCGAGGACGGGCACGATCCTTCAGGCCCGGGAAGCCGTCGATGTTCTGGCGGGTGTCGTCCGAGATCAGGCCCGGCGATCGCGAGCGATCCGCCCGAAGGCAGCTCGACGGTCGATTTGGCCTGCCGCTTCTTCAGCGCCGGGATGCTGGATGCTCGACAGACGACGGCGCCTTCGCTGGTCAGCTCGCTGACCTCGGCTCTCGATCTTGAGGCTGATGCGGCCTTCCGACATGACGACGGGCGTGAAGGCGAGGCCGCACACCGAACTCCTTGTAGACCACGCTGACAGCTGCCCGTGCTGTCGACCACGGGGATCGGATATTCGCCGCCGGCCAGGAAGTTGGCGGACTCGCCCGAGACCGCGGTCAGGTTGGGCTCGGCCAGCGTCTTCACCAGGCCGATGCGCTCAAGGGCTTGGATAGCGAACGGCAAGCAGTTCTTTCCGGTGCCCCAGCCGCCGGCGGCGCCCGAGAAACCGATGGTGGTGTCGCGTAACAGGGTGCCGACAACGGCGCAGTCTGCGCCGGCGGACTTGGCGGTGTCGACGCCGACGTTGGCAATCTTGCCGAGACCTTGGGCCGCCGTCAGTGGCAACGCATTCTGCGTGAGCGCCGCCATCGACAAGTTGCCGATGCTGAATGAGCCGCCCACGTTGACACCAAGCTGCTTGAGCGCAGAGCGCTGCACTTCAGCCACCGTGACGCGGAGCATCACCTGCTCCTCGCCCTCGACGGCGAGCATGTTGATGACTTTCTCGTTCGGCTCATGAGAGACCGATTTCACCTCGACGCCGCTCGACGCCTGCTGCGAGGAAGTGGATTTTAGGTCGACCGAGACGAAATTCTTGGCGATCTGGGTCGCCATGTTGGAGTCGGACGGCGACTTCACCGAACCGGTGAGGATGACCGTCTCGTTCATCATCTCGACGACGATCTTCGACGACGGAATCAGTCGCTGCAGCAGCGAAGTCAGGCTGGTCGTGTCGCGGCTGACCTCCAGCTCGAAGGCTGCGAACTGCTCACCGTTGGCATCGAAAAAGAAAGCGTTCGAATCGCCGAGCTTCTTGGCGAGCAAGAAGACCCGGTTGGAGCTCAGCATGACGACGTCGACCGCTTCGGGGTTCGACACCATCACGTCGCGCAGTTCGCGTGAGAATTCGAGAAGAACGGATTTTCCGAGGCCCACCTTGAGTTGGCGGCGCACGGGACCGCCGTGATCGTCGACCCGGATGATCGACTGATGCTGACCGGAGGCGATTTCGGCGAACCTAGCCATGTCGGGGGTGGCGCCCCGAACAATGCGCTTGGGGGCATTTGCACCAGCGGGCGGGCTCGCCATGATGGCGATCGCGGCGCACCCTCCGATGCACGCCAGGGCTTTCCCCCAGACGTGATTCAATCTGTTCAGCATGGGTCCATGACCTCAAAAGCTACTGTCGACGCAGGGAGAACTCAGTTCACACCATAGACACGCGACTTGGCGCCATAACGCAGGACCCGGACACCAGTGCTGGTACGCTGTTTGGACATATCGAGCGGGTTCGTCGGACCCGCATCGAGGGCGAGGTCGGCGACGCTACGCAGCGACAGGCTGATCTCGCCCATGACGTTGGCAAGAGCGAGCAACTCGGTCTGGCGCGGTGTCAGCTCGAGGGTGGCCGTAGCCGCCGAACCTTCCGCGGTCTTCTTGCCTTCCTTAGTCTCGATCTGCTGACCGATGGCGAGCACGCGGACGTTGCGGAAGAGAGTGTCGCTGGCGTGATCCTCGCTGCCACCCTTGCCGCGCATGCGGCGCGTGAGGAGGACGTCGACATGGTCATTGGGCAGAATGAGCCTGCCGACCGCGGTCTCTTCCTTGATCTTGGTCGAGATGGCGCGCATCCCGGCGGGCAGGATCGCGGCGAGCACGCCACCGGTGCCGGGCTTGATCAGCTTGGAGACCGTGATCGGCTCGTTGGCGATGATCGGAGAGCGGGCAATAGCGCCCGACAGCTCGCGCATGGCGCTCAGGCCGTTGGCCTTGGTAATGAAGCCGGGAGCGACCGCGTCACGGGGCCAAACCTGCCAGCGGAAAAGACTCTCGGAGGCGATCTGGCCCAGCGAGATATCGGAACGCGCAACCAGCACCTCGGTCAATTTAACCTTTTCCGTGATGATCTGTTGTACCGGCGCCTGGGGCTTGATGAAGCCCTTCATCAGAACGAATGCTGCAACGGCGGATAGCCCTGCAACGGATACGCCGATCAGCTGTGACCTCTTCATCGCGCAAACGCCCTTTAAGTCGGAAAGGCTTCAACATCCAGTCTCAAGACGGGAGTTTGCGCGACAAAGGTCAATGTGCGGTTAATCGTCGTCGTGTTTCGACACAGCTTATCAGAATGCAGATTTTAGCTCGGATTAGCGGACAATCAAACGCTGCCCGCCAAGTAACTGCGCGTCAGCCGATGACGGCGTGGAACCACTGAGTGGCGGGATAAACCGCGAGAGCAGCGCCGGAAATTGCGATGCCATAAGGAATTCCGGTGCCCTGGGTGTGCAAGCGCACGGCCCATGGCGGAGAAACGACGGCGGCGGCGGGAATGTAGTAGCGGTAGCCCAGGATTACGAGCGAAAGAACGCCGCCGAGCACGGATACACCGAACATGAAGTTCATCATGTGATCCGAACCCAGCCACAGTGCGGCCGCGGCCAGCAGCTTGGCGTCGCCGCCGCCCATCCAGCCGAGCGAGAACAGCAGAATGCCGGCCGCGAGAACGGCAAGACCGACACCAACGTGATTGATGAGAAGCACCTGCCAGTCAATGCCGGAAAAAGGTGCGAGAAGGGCGAACGCCGCGACCAGCGCAAGCGAAATTCTATTGGGGATGGTCATCGTCAGAAGATCCATCGCCCCGGCAAACGCCATTGCCGCAGGAAACACCAGCAGAAGGGGATACTCGAACACGGGGACGCATCTCCGACATAAGCACGGGACTTCAACAAGGCCAGTTTGGCCGATCATCCTTAATGGCGCCTTAACACCGGCCAGCCATTTCCGGGATACCGTCTATCAGGCGGGTCTCGCCTGTCGCAAAAGGACACGGAGCCAGAACTCGTCAGTTGACGTTGAGGTTGGCGCCGACATTGCCGAAAATGCCGCTGATCGCCAGCGGGAGAGACTGCAAGCTCGAGATGATGCCAAGGCCGACGATCAAGGCGATGAAGCCGTACTCGATCGCAGTCGAGCCCTCTTCGCTCGTCCAAAATTGCCGCAACAGTTTCGACATGCGTATAGCTCCCTCGTGTGCCCCTCCAGGGGCGCCCCCATCGGACGTCCGATGCGCCCCCGGGCTTGTTATTCTCGCCGCATATTACGGGCAAATGCCTAAGACAAGATGGGCGAAGCCCGCTCATTTAGGCGGATCAGTTGACGTTGAGGTTCGTGCTGACGTTGCCGAACATGCCGCTGAGAGCGTTCTTCAAGGTGCCGAGGCTGGCAATCATACCAACTCCAGCGATTGCCGCGATCAAGCCGTACTCGATTGCCGTCGCGCCCGAGTCATTCCGCCAAAACTCACAAATCTTCTCCGCCATTCAACTTCTCCAGTTTTGCCAAGCTCGCAGCCACCATTTACTTCTGCCAGGAAGATGGCGCCGACACTCGTATTTGAGCAAAAAATACTTCCAACATTTCTTACTCGGACCCTCGGAGGTCAGGTTGCAATCAGGTTTCTACCACAATGGATACCAACGCTTTAATTCCGGTCCGCTACAGCAAAACGAAAAGCCGCCATGCGGTACATGGCGGCTTTCTGGCGAGAGACAAAGTCTATCCCGCAATCTCATTGAAAGCCGGCGGTTCGCCGGAACTTTCTTAGTTGACGTTGAGGTTCGTCGAAACGTTGGCGAACATGCCCGAGAGCGAGTTCTTCAGGGTGCCCAGGCCGGCGATGATGCCGACGCCGACGATGGCGGCGATCAGGCCGTACTCGATCGCGGTGGCGCCAAACTCGTCCTTCACAAAGCGCGCAACGATAGACTTCATAGCTTTACTCTCCCAATTGGAATACACTCTTTCCACTCACTCCATCGAACCGGATTGCCATTGCCGGCGTCGATAAGGACAGCGTACCGGCGCCCATTTAAATTCGGATTAAAACGACGAGCCCAACTCAATTTCAGGAATGCGCTCTCGGGCTTATGGTTTAGGAATGGTTTCAAATTCGAAAGATCTTACTTGGCGCCGCGTGGTCGAGACACAAAGAAAAAGCCACCCGGCAGGAGTTGCTGGGTGGCTCTATTCTATCGCGGCCTGCCAGATCCGCTCGACATTGAAAGCCGGCTGGTCGCCGGGGCTTTCTTAGTTGACGTTGAGGTTCGTCGAAACGTTGGCGAACATGCTGCTCAGCGAGTTCTTCAGGGTGCCCAGGCCGGCGATGATGCCGACGCCGACGATGGCGGCGATCAGGCCGTACTCGATCGCGGTGGCGCCGGACTCGTCCTTCACAAAGCGAGCAAGAATGGTGTTCATGGTACTCTCCCGTTTGAGGTCAACTGCTACTACCCGTTCACCGGAAGGCACCAGTGCCTGCGCCGCTTGAACAATTGCAAACCTACAGACCGCGAATTAATTTCGAGTTAAAAAGCTCCTATCGGCCAGTTAACCTGTCGGCTTTGAATGCCAACGACACGTCAGCAGATTGTGTTTTGATGCAAATGTCGAATAAACAGCCCACTATCCCGGAGGCTATACTTCGTCAATTGCGCGAAGACTACAGCGACGCCGCCATTATCAGCGTTAATACGCAGTTACATCGTACATGCACGCCAAGCCAGTGATGGAACACTTGAGATCAGGAAAGGATCTGTAGTACTTCCTTAGCCTGTTCGACGAGATTTCTTTCGTCAGCCCCTCCCTATTCTCGACGACACCTGCTTTCGACGGTGCGCGGACAAGAAAATCGGTGCAGCCACTGATCGGCGTCGAGGGGAAAGAGGGCAGGGGTTCCAAATCGGACGACCGTTTGCTGTTCATTCACCATTTTCCGATGAGATAGGCGAAAGTGACCATAGGATTTCACCCATGCCGCTCGCTCTCGACCTGATTTTTAGACTTCGCCGCGCGTTGCCGGCCGCTTGTCTTGGCGGCGCAGTGCTTACGAGCGGCCTTGCGCTCGATACCTCGCAGGCTTCGGCCGCGGACCTCGTCGTCCGCTACGACCAGTCGCAGCTCCTGCGGCTACCGCGCCCCGCCACCGATCTCATCATCGGCAATCCCTCCATCGCCGATGTCACGATTCAAGGCGGGAATCTTCTCGTCGTTACCGGCAAGACGTTCGGCGTGACCAACATCATCGTGTTGGATTCCGAACGCAACGTCATCCAGGACCAGAGGGTCGTCGTTCAGCGCGACGAAGCGAGCCTGGTCAATCTTCATAAGGGTAATATGCGCCAGTCGTTCTCGTGCACGCCGACGTGCTCGCCGACGTTGACGATCGGCGACGACTCCCAGTTCTTTGAAATGGTGTCGAAGCACAATTCGACGAAAACGAGCTTCTCGGATGGCGCCGGTGGCGGCGGTGGTGCGCCCGGCGGCGGCGGCGGCGGCGGCCAGTGACCCGATCGTCCGGGTCTACGATACATTCCGATCATGCAAAGAGCCGGGCAGCATCGCCCGGCTCTTTTGCATCCGGCGATGGCAAAGTCTCTTTAGATATAAAGTCTCTTTTAGATATGGAGCAGCACGAGGCCGTCGGGGGGCGCGACGACCCCGTGCCGCTCAGCGAGCGCAAGGAGATCCTTGCACTCTCTCGCTGCTGCTTGGCGGACAGCTGCGAACTCCGTCTTGTGGCATCCGGCGCAACGTAGGCATTCGGCGGCGTGCGAGGAAAACGATCAGCAATTTCCCCGCCTTTGTCACAACTGGACAAGATTAAATAACAACCATCCTCAAATGTCCGTCCCAATACGGCACATGATTGCCTTTAGTGAATTATTTTTACTTCTTCTTTCCCAATTCAGACTGTTTCCAGTTGCTCCGTCGAGAAATCAACACTCGTTTATCCCGTCACAATGCATAACATCTTACTCAAACAGATTGCGGGATTTGCATCCATGCCGAACGATATGAAATTCCGCCGCGCCCCCCGCGTCTCCGTTGCACGGATACGGGCTGGACGCTGGCTCGCCGATGAGAGCGGTGTCGCTGCATCGGAATTCGCCGCTGTGTTGATGCCGTTCTTGTTCCTCGTACTCGGCATCATGGGCTCGGGACTGCAGTTCTTCGCCCAGAATGCGTTGGAGCACGGTGTCGAGGCCGCCGGACGCGCCGTGCGTACCGGACAGTCGCAATCGACCGACCAGCTCATGTCGCAGTTCAAGACCAAGCTGTGCCAGGCGGCCGGCTCTTTCATCAAGTGTGATGACTCGCATCTGCGCGTGCTTGTCGGAAGCTGGAGCGATTGGGCGAGCGTCACGCCGCCGGATTGCATGAGCGGAACGTCTATGGCTCCGTCAACCGGTGTTGCCACCGATAAGGTCTCGCAATACTCGGGCGGCTCGGGCGCCATCGTGATGATCACCGCTTGCTACAAGTGGGACCTTTCGACCGGCCTCTTCATGTACTCGCCGGTGAAGCTGTCGGACGGAAGCGTGCTGATGCAGTCCTCGACGGCCTTTCGCACAGAACCCTATTCATCGGGGCAGTGAGCCCGTCTCAGAGCGCCCGTTAAAAACATCCGTAAATGGGATCGTCAGTCATGATCACCTCCAACATCGCCCGCGCTATTGCCCGGGGCAAACGCCAAGCAATCCGCACCTGTATCTCCGTGCGTGACAACATCGAAGGCGTGGCGGCTATCGAGTTCGCCTACCTCGCGCCGGTCCTGCTGGTCATGCTGCTCGGCACGATCGAGGTGAGCCGCGGCATCAGCATCGACCGCCGCTTCGGCCTCGTCACGTCGATGGTCGGCGACCTGGTGGCTCGCGAGAAGACGATTGCGCCTTCGCCGGCACAATCGCTCTTCGGCATCATGAAGAGTGCGAAATCGATCATGGGCGCCGCCAACTCCGACACTCTCAAGGTGCGCATCATGTCGGTCATGGCGCTAACCACCGACACGACGCAGGGGCAAGATCAAGTGGGCCTACGACTGCACCAAGGACTCGTGCACGGCGTCGAGTTCGCCACCGGCCGGTTTCCTCCCGGCGGCGACGAACTGCAGCTCCTACACTCTGCCGTCCGGTATCGTGTCCCAGTACAACAGCGTCATCATCGTGCAGTCGCAGTACAAGTTCCAGCCGCTGTTCACGAGTTGGACGGCCGGCGCAGGCTCGGGCGGCACCGCGAACCCGATGACCGTAGGCACCTGGAACGACACCTCCACCCACAGTCCGCGTCAGGCTTGCGTGGACGACGGCAATGGCTGCCCCACATCTGCAACGACGTGTCCTTAAGGCTATGGTAACGGCGTCCGTCCGCTAGCCCCATACACAATTGATATTGAACATCAAAAGGCGCCGCCATCTAGCGGCGCCTTCGTCGTTCCGGTAACACTGTTTTATGTGGCGGCACTTCCGACGTCTCTTGCCCGCCGCAACCTGACTTCTATTGTGACCGCCATCGACGCCGATTTTTCAGCAACAAAGAAGCTCTGAAACACACCATGGGTAGGCGATCCGTTCATACGCCGGAAGAACTCCGCGAGCTCATTCTCAAAGCTGCTACAGAGCTCATCGAACGAGGGGGCCTCGCATCGTTATCGGCGCGAGAGATCGCGCGTGCGATCGGCTACTCGCCGGGCACGCTTTACAACGTCTTCGAAAACCTCGACGACCTCGTTCTAACGATCGAGGCGCGGATGCTCGACCAGCTGTCGGCACGGCTGATCGAGTCGCTCAACGGGTCAGATCCGAGCCAGCGCATCTTCAAGCTGGCACACGCCTATTTGCGCTTCACGCATCAGAATCCGAAGCTGTGGAACTTGCTGTTCGAGCATCACATGCCGGCCGGTCGAGACGTCCCGGCCTGGTATCAGAGCAAGCTGGAAAGCTTGATGGGGCAGGTCGAAGAGGCGCTTGTCCCGAGGCTTGGTGGCACGCCAAATGCGGACATCCAGCGCGCCGCCCGCGTGCTGTGGGCCGGCGTTCATGGAATTACGTCGCTTTCGACCGCCGACAAGCTCTCCAATGTCACCGCCGAGGCCGCACTTCCTCTCGTGGACGACTTGGTCAGTACGTATTTGAGCGGCTTCGAGAAGCGGGCCAGCCAGCCTTCCGAATAAACAGTTAGGCGCGCCCGGAAACACAATCCCGGCCGCGCCTGTGTTTGATCGTGGGTCGTTCCGGCAGACAGCTTAGCGCGCGGAGCCGTCGCCGGGCGCCGGGTTTCCTGGCGCAGTGGATGGCGTGACAGCCAGCGGCCGCGTTGCCGATGCGTCCGGGATCGAGCCGGTAATGACGTCTGACCTTACCGGCGGAGCAACCGCATGTCGGCCGGCCTCGATGCCGAACCACGCACCATGCGGCAACAATCGATTCTGCAGACCTGCCCACATGGTTTGCGACGAGATGCCGTCTATGAACACCTTGGGCGAAGGCGATACCCAGACCGCCAGCGCCGTTGCCGCCAACATAGCGATGGTCGCGGTGGGGTGGCGCGTATCGACGAGCTTCAACGCAGTGCCGAAGGATGACTTGATGCGGACGTCCATCACGTCGACGGAATAGATCTCGTCGAGCGACAGATGGACGAGATAGCCGACGAATAGAAAGCCGCCGGCCAGCCAAGCCACGCCGTCGGGGCGCCCGAGCAGGTTCTTGAATACGATCGCCGTTGCGACGGCCGAAAACACCGCCGCCGCCAGTGAGTGCCAAATCCCGCGATGGACGGCCAAGCGGTGGAAAATGGCGTGAAGGCCGTAGCGAATGGATACGAGCGTGCCGAGCCACAGCAGCCACAATTCGGCAATCGAAAACTGCGTTGCCGAGGTGAAGAGCACCGCGAACGAGAAGAAGATGGCGAGACCTGCGAACATCGCCTTGCTGGGGCGCGAGTCCTTAAGGTCGATATCGGGCAGAACCGATCCCAGAACGCCAGCCATCGTAACGGCAACCAGATTTTCGGGGGCGATCACGTCGGCCGCAAGCGTCAGCGTCGCGAGCGCGCCGGAAACCACCGTGCCGATCGCGATATGGGTCGTGAAATTCGCCATGTCGTTGCCTCTCCTGTGCCGGAAGCAGCGTTGCCGCACGCATGGCGACGGCCTGGGCCATGGCAGCGTGCTGTGACGCCAGTCGGATCAGATTCGGCGCTATGACAGGAGTGGGAGGGGCGATCGCCGGTGTGGATAAGCGCTGGAATACAGTGACCGTGGGAAGCGACCCGAAGTGCCCCCTGGCGGCGCGCCGGCTTCTCTGGCA
Organism: uncultured Alphaproteobacteria bacterium; assembly: GCA_963847435.1. Taxonomy (GTDB): domain Bacteria; phylum Pseudomonadota; class Alphaproteobacteria; order Rhizobiales; family Hyphomicrobiaceae; genus CAWJZR01. The sequence goes on from CAWJZR010000022.1 coordinate 183,645, forward strand.
GGAACCGCTCAATCCCGCTCTCCGCGACGACGCGGTTGGCGATCCAAAAAAGCTAAGAGACTGCGACCATGGTGAGCCCGACTGCCCAGCCCGAGAAGTTCACAGCCTTGGACCGCACGGCCAAGATCGCGGTTGTGAGCATCCTAGTCGCTGTGACGGTGATGGGGATCAAGTATCTGGCCTACCTCAAGACGGGCAGCGTAGCGCTCTACTCGGACGCGCTGGAAAGCATTGTCAACGTCATCACAGCCGTCGCTGCCCTGGTTGCCGTCCGAATCAGTGCGCAACCACCCGACAAGAGCCACCCCTACGGCCACCACAAGGTCGAGTATTTCTCAGCCGTGCTGGAAGGTGCGCTGATCATAGTCGCGGCGTTACTCATCATTCGCGAGGCGTGGTCGGCGCTGCTGATGCCACACACGATCGAAGCGCCGGCGCTCGGCCTCGCGATCAATGGCGTTGCCACGGCGCTCAATGCCGGCTGGTCATGGTTCCTGATCACGCGGGGCAGAACCTGGCGATCGCCGGCCCTCGTGGCCGACGGATGGCATCTATTCACGGACGTTGCGACTTCGCTAGGCGTCATCGTCGGGCTGGCCTTGGCCGCCATCACGGGGTGGCCCATCCTCGACCCGCTTCTGGCGGCGGGCGTTGCCTTCCACATTCTCCACGCAGGGTTCAAGCTAACGCGGGAATCGGTGAGCAGCTTGATGGACGAGGCGGCGCCACCAGAGATTCAGGCTCGTATCCGCGAGACCATTCAGGCTAACGGCGGAGGGGCGCTGCAAGTGCACGATGTCCGGACTCGCCATGCGGGTCCCGCCACTTTCATCGACTTTCATCTGGTGGTGCCGGGGACGATGCTTGTGTCGGAATCGCATCAAATCTGCGATCGGCTGGAGGACGCGATCCGGCAATCGATCGAGGGAGCTCAGGTGACCATTCATGTCGAGCCTGAGTTCAAGGCCAAGACGAAGGGGGCCGTGGACCTTTGAGCGGGAGCTGACCTGCGCTCGAGCGCAATTTTTCTCCTCAACCTGACCGGCTTCCGAACGTCAACAAAAATGATTCTACGCCCTGGAACCAACGTCCCAGGTCATTGGTTTGGATGTTGCACGGGGTTGCTCCCCCTCCTCCGAACCCCTGCAAAAAGAGCCCGCCCCAGTCCCCCCCTGGCGGCGGGCTCATTTATCCCTAGCAAGCCACGGAGTTTGGCCGAGGCTGCGCTCGAGGCTGTTCCTACCCTGGGGAACCATATTCAACGACAGGCGTTCTGCAGGGAAGCGCGTAAAGTGACGATCCGTCTGGGACGGGAGTTCCCGCCGGGCGACTATTTTTCTGAAGGGGGATGACGAATGGGGCAAAATCAACGCGATCGATCGGGTTCTTCCCGTGAGCAGCCCGAGATGAGATCGCCGGATGCAAAAGCGTTGGGTCCGTTGATTCTGTCAGAGAGTTCCCCCGCGCAAACTTGCCATTCCAATCTTTCCGACGGGCAAAAGGTGATGACCCAAGCTACGCGCTCCTCCATGGATGATTTAGGACCCAGCAAGGGAATGAAGCACGAAATTTCAACGCACTTCAGCGAGACACAAGTGGGCCCCAATGAGCAGGACTTGAAGACCGTCTCAGACTCATTGGGCCGGCAGTTGCGCGCTATATATGGTGAGCTCGTCAGCGCTCCCGTGCCCGACCGCATTCTCGATCTTCTCAATCGTCTGCAGACGCAAGATCATGCAGGCGCCAGCGGCGCCAAGGCAACAGACGAGGAGACCCCCCTGTGACAAGCCGCAAGGCGCCGTCCGCCGATTTGAAGGCGAGTCTTGTCGCCGCGATCCCGAACATGCGCGCATTTGCAATCTCGCTATGCGGCGATGTCGATCGCGCCGACGATCTCGTGCAAGAGGCGTTGGTCAAAGCTTGGAATGGTATCGATTTTTCGCCGAAGGATCGAACCTCAAAGCTTGGCTATTCACCATTTTGCGCAATGCGTACTTCTCAGAATTGCGCAAGCGCAAGCGCGAGGTATCCGATAGCGACGGCGAGTTGACGGCCCAGCTCAGCGTGCCTCCGGAACAGCAAGGCCATGTCGACCTCGCTGATCTGAGGACCGCTCTGTCGACGCTGCCTTCCGATCAACGTGAAGCGTTGGTGTTGGTCGGCGCCGAAGGGTTTTCCTACGAGGAAGCCGCCGAAATCACTGGTTGCGCGCTTGGAACAATAAAGAGTCGTGTCAGCCGTGGACGGGCGCGTCTTTCCGAAGTCATGGGCTTCGAGACGGGGGAAGCTCGATCATCGAGCCGTGCACCGGCACCCGAAGAGGGTGAGAGGGATGATGGACGCGTGGGACATGCAAGAGCATCGTCCTGCTGATAGGCGTCTTCGGTGGTCAATCGCAAAACAATTGACACCATAAACAAAGGCCGCCAGCAAAAGCTGGCGGCCTTGTTCATTCGAAAGTGGGCAAAGAAAGGGCCGCCGATTGGTTCGGCGGCCCTTAGTGTAGGTTGGTCGCAATCGATCAGCCGCTTGCCCGCGCGCGCACCGGCAGATGGGCCTTGGTGTCGAAGAAAAGCGCTTGGCTGATGATGGCCTGCACGCTTTCGGGGCGGAATGGCTTATTGATGAGGAAGGTCGGTTCGGGCCGCGTTCCCGTCAACAGACGCTCTGGATAAGCCGTGATGAAGATGACCGGCACATCGAATGAGCCGAGGATTTCGTTGACGGCGTCAATGCCGGAGCTACCATCGGCCAGCTGGATATCGGCCAACACCAAGCCGGGACGATGGCGCTTGAAAGCGACCACAGCCTCGCGATGGGTGCGGGCGACGTCGACGACATCGTGGCCGAGACGACCCACGAGATCCGACAGATCGAGAGCGATCATCGGCTCATCTTCGATGATCAGAACGTTGGTACGCACCTGCTCCGCGATCTCCCGGGACGCACGCTCGATCATGCGGCGAACTTCGGCCTCGGTGCAGTCGAGGACGAGGGCAGCGTCCGGTGTCGTGAAATTTTCGACGGCGACGAGAAGGAAAGCCTGGCGGGGACGCGGAGACACCGCTTCCAAACGGCGATCGGCTGCCGACATGGGCGGCGGGTCAGCCTCGCCATTGACCTGAACGGAATTCCACACCTTCAAAAAGGCACGGTAGAGGGCCGCACGAGGCTCCATGCCCTCTGGTAACAACGAACTGTCGCTGAGAAGTGCCTCCAGCATCGCCACAACGTAGGCGTCGCCGCTGTCCTGACTGCCCGATAGCGCCCGAGCAAACCGCCTCAAGTAAGGTAGTTGCGGGCCGATCATCTGCGATATCGACATGGCTCCCCCTAGAACGCTGACTATTACTCCGGCAACCTACGATTATAACCCGTAGCCTGCTCGAAGCCATGAACTCTGTCTTGCTTGGTTTGGTTGCGCCGGATTACGTATTTTTTGCCTGCCGGGGCGTCTTCGGCGACAGCTGAGGGCGTCCGGCACTTTTCCGACTTTATATCATGGCCTTCGTGACCTTCTTGCGCAACCCCCGGGCGTCAAGCAACCTGACCTAGCCGTTGGGCTAGCATAGAAGCGAGAGCATGATGCGGTATCGAAATGTCGTCGTCTTGACGGGTGCGGGCCTTTCGGCGGAATCGGGCATCACCACGTTCCGCGACACGGGCGGCGTCTGGGCCAAGTACGATTACCGCGAAGTCGCAACGCCGGAAGGGTTCGAGCGCAATCCCAAACTCGTTCACGAGTTCTACAACATGCGCCGCCGCGACCATGCGATGGTGAAGCCGAATGCTGCGCACTACGCGCTGGCAAGGCTCGAAGCCGAGCACAAGGGCCGGGTCACGATCATTACCCAGAACATCGACGCGCTGCACGAAGCCTCGGGGTCCAAGCGTCTCATCCACATGCATGGTGAGTTGCTGAAAGCACTCTGCAATCACTGCGGCTCGACGCACGTGTGGATAGAGCACCTGAGCCTCGACACCCAATGTCCGCGGTGCGGGTCCGACCAAGGCATGCGGCCCGACGTCGTGTGGTTTGGTGAGATGCCGTACCAAATGGGCGAGATTGGGAAAGCACTCGTTGAGGCCGATCTTTTCATCTCGATCGGAACGAGTGGAAACGTGTATCCGGCCGCGGGCTTCGTCGCAGAGGCGAGCGAGGCTGGGGCTCACACCGTGGAGCTCAACCTGGAGCCGTCGGAGGGGGTCAGCTACTTCGCCGAGGCAATCCATGGGCCGGCGACGGTGATCGTGCCGGCGTATGTCGAGCGGCTTCTCGGGGGTTCGGCCTAGAGATCGAGCTACTGCGCCAGCGTTCCTGCAAGCTCTAGCGCCGCAGGACCGCGACGGCTTCGACGTGCGCGGAGAACACGAACTGATCGATGGGCGTGATGCTTTCGAGCTTGTATCCGGCGTCCACGAGAATGCGAACGTCGCGGGCCAGCGTCGCCGGCGCGCACGAGACTGCGATCACGGTGCCGACCTTGGATTTGGCGAGCATCTCCGATTGTGCCTTCGCTCCTGCGCGCGGTGGATCCATCACCACGGCGTCGAAGCCTTCCAGCTCCTTGCGCGACAATGGCTCGCGAAACAAATCACGCGTCCGCGCTTCGATCGGTTTCAAAGCGGTGGCGTGATTTGCCGCGCGTTTCAGGGCCTCGATCGCCTTTGCGTCGCCGTCGATGGCCAAGATCTCGGTGCGCGCCGCGAGAGGAAACGTGAAGGTGCCGAGGCCACAGAACAGGTCCGCTACGCGCTTCGTGCGCTTTGGCAACGCGGCGAGGATCAGCTCTGCCATGCGGCGTTCTGCTTCGCGGGAGGCTTGAAGGAAGACACCCGCGGGCGGAATCGCGGTCGCCTTGCCGAAGCGCAGCTCGGGCGCGGCGCTTTCGTAGATCTGGTCGCCACCGACAGCGAAGCGGACCAGGCGCAAATCAGCGGCAGCTTTCGCGACCTCGGAGCGCAGTGCGGCGTCCAGTTCGCGGGATGTCTCCTCGACCGAGACGTCGAGGCCGTTGTCGGCAGCGGTGACGGTGATGCGGGCCTCTCCGCGGCGCGAGAGCAGCGGCTCGATAAGTGCACGCAGCCCCGGCAATGCCTTCTCGATCTCGGGCGACAATACAGGACAGCACTCGAGATCGACGATGTCGTGGGTGCCGGCTTCGTGGAAGCCCAAGACGACGCCGCGGCCGGTGCGGATGGCGGAAAAGACCGCGCGACGACGCTGACCGGGACCGATGGCGACGACTGGTTTCGGCTCAATGACCAGTCCGCGTTGGGTAAAGGCGGCTCGCAGCTGGTCGGTTTTCCAGGCGAGGTAGCGCTCGGGCGCCATGTGCTGCGCAGTGCAACCGCCACAGCGCGCGAAATGGCGGCAAATGGGGAGTGTGCGGTCGGCGGAGCCGGTCAAGACTTCGATGAGGCGACCGCGCTCGCCATCGACCTCGGCGCGGACCGTCTCGCCCGACAGGGTGAAGGCAACGTAAACGACCCCGGCCGGCGTATTGGCTATGCCGTCGCCTTGGGCGCCGAGGCGGGCAATCGTCAACTGTTGGGTGTCAGGCATCGCGCACCGCTCCGACCAGGAATTCGACATTGCCATCCTTGCCGGGCAGCGGCGATGCGCATGTTCCTGCAATGCGCCAGCCTTCGGCTTCGAGACATGCCACGATCTTGGCAACCGCGCCGGAGCGGGCAGCTTCATCGCGGACTATGCCACCTTTGCCGATAAGCTCGCGGCCCAACTCGAACTGAGGCTTCACCAAAGCAACGAGCCAGCAGCCCGGCGCCGCGAGCTTCAAAGCGGCCGGCAGCGCCTGTGTCAATGAGATGAAGCTGACGTCGGAGACGATCGCCGTTACGGGCGAGGGAATGAGCGCACTATCAAGTATGCGCGCATCGATGCCTTCCAGGTCGACGACGCGACTATCCGATCTCAAATCTGGGTGCAGTTGCCCGTGTCCCACATCGACGGCATAGACGCGTTCGGCGCCGCCTTCCAGCAGCGTCTGCGTGAAGCCCCCGGTGGACGCGCCGACGTCGATCGCGAGGCGGCCTTCGGCCGAGAACCCGAAGGCCTGCAGACCAGCCGCCAGCTTGTTGGCCGCTCGGGAGACGCGGCTTGCGGCTTCAGCGGGTACGGTAAGCGTGTCGGCCGTCGAGACCAGCTCGCCCGCCTTGGCCGCAACACGGCTGCCGACACGCACCTCGCCACGCAGGATAAGGTCGCGAGCCCGCGCCCGCGTTGGCACGAGCCCGCGCTCCACCAGTGCTTGATCCAAACAAATCCGCGCGCTCACGTCGTCACTCACGATCAGTTATGCTGCTAATTCCTACCGCACCGATATAGTCGGGGCACTGGATCGAAACGGCACCGTCGCCGTTCTTCTCGAAGCCGCTCTATCATCCCGTGAAACCATGAGGAAAGCCATGCTACGCATCGACAGGGACGCCATGCTCCGCATGGATCGCCGCGCGTTCGTCACCGGCATCGCAGCCTTCTCCACTTGCGTCCTGCACGACCGCAGCTTCGCGCAGACGTCAGCGGGTCCATTCTCGCTGCCGCCATTGCCTTACGCAACAAATGCCCTGGAACCGCATATCGACGCCAGGACCATGGAACTTCATCATGGAAAGCACCACGCGGCTTATATCAACAACCTGAACGCGGCGCTGAAAGACCACAGCCAAGTGGCCGCAATGCCGCTGGATCAGATCCTGGCCAAGCTCGGCGAATTGCCGGAGGGGATACGGACGACGGTGCGCAACAACGGCGGCGGACATGCCAATCACACCATGTTCTGGCAGATCATGGGTAAAGACGGCGGTCAACCGACGGGCGCGCTGAAATCCGCGATCGACGCCGCGTTCGGCAGCCTCGAGAAGATGCAAGAGCAGTTCAATGCCGCAGGCGGCAAAGTGTTCGGCTCGGGTTGGGTTTACGTCTCAGTGAGCCCGGACGGCAAACTCGCGCTCGTTTCGAAACCGGGCCAGGACACGCCGCTGATGGATGGCGGGCGGGCGCTGTTCGGCAACGACGTGTGGGAGCACGCCTATTACCTCAACTATCAGAACCGGCGCGCCGACTACCTCAAGGCGTGGTGGAACGTCGTCAACTGGAAGGCGGTTGGAGAGCGGTTTGCGGCCGCCAAGGCAGGCAAGCTCTCCGTTTGAGGGTCACGTCCGAGGTTGAGCGGCGACCTCAGTGCCTCTGCTGGGCACGGTGGCGCGTCAAAGCGTCCGCCGTGCCGGCGACCAGCTTCGAAGTCGCGGACTGCTGCGGTCCGGAGGTTTTCTGTCTCGACTGTTTGCCCTCGCGGATGGAGTAGCGGCCCGGGCCATTGGCCACGAGCATCACCAAGCCGCCTGCGATCGCGAGGTTTTTCATGAAGTCGACGAGGTTGTTGTCAACCGTGATGTGCCGGTGGAAGACGGCCGCCGTCACCAGCGCGAGGACCGCCAGAAGTCCTGCGGCAGCGCGCGTAAAGATGCCGCCCAGAATGCACAAACCGCAACCGATCTGCAGCGCGAGAACGACAGGGAGCGCGGCAGCGGGCACGCCGAGGCCGGCCATGTACTCGACCGATGCGGCATAGGATTGGAGATTGGTCGCGGCCGAGACGAGGAAGATCGACGCGAGCAGGATACGTGCAAGCAAGCTCAAGGCGGCATGGCTCGTCGCTGCTGGCTTCGTCATGAAGCGGAACTCCCCTTGGCGGCAGAGCGCCCGGCCACACGAAATCAAAGTGGGAATAGTCTGCCGGCGGCGAATCGATAAATATTCGGCTCGATCATATCGCCCCTAGCCCCGCCCGCATAGCGGGACAGGCGAACGCGTGCCGCGATCGAAGCGCCTTTCCGGCTAATCCCTGAAGCTCGTTGTCAGGTATTGGGGTCGAGCGGCTCGGTCCCCTTTGGAGTTCCGTCCTGGTCGAACGTGAGCTTCACGACCTTCGCTTCCGCTTGGCGAAGGAGCTTGTCGCAATGCTCCTTCAGCTGCTCGCCGCGCTCCCAGATAACGATGCTCTCCTCAAGCTCGACATCGCCGCGCTCGAGCCGGCCGACGATGGTTTCGAGCTCCTTCATGGCGCGCTCGAAACTCATCTCGTTGATGTCGGCGTGCTTGACCGTGGGCTTTTCGATGCTCATCGGGCTTGAAGATCCTCGCAGAATGTTGGCGCGCTCCGGTGACCGGTGGGACCGCGCGCCAATCCTTCAGGCGCCGACCTCCATGAGCGTGCGGACATGAACGCCGACCGAGCGGGCGAGCGCGGTGAGATCATAGCCGCCTTCAAGCACGGAGACGACGCGCCCCTTACAATGCTTGTGGGCAACATCGGCGAGTTGCTCGGTTACCCACATGTAATCGGCTTCGACAAGCTGGAGGTTGCCGAGCGGGTCGTCCTTATGGGCGTCGAAGCCGGCGGAGATGACAACGAGATCCGGGGAGAAATTGCGGAGGCTCGGCAGGATGCGAACCTCGAAGGCCTCGCGGAAGGATTCGCCGCCGTCACCTGGGCGGAGAGGCGCATTCCAGACGTTGCCGACGCCCGTTTCCGACAGAGCGCCCGTGCCGGGATAGAGCGGCATCTGGTGGGTTGAGGCGAAATAGAGATCCTTGTCACCCCAGAAGATGTCTTGCGTGCCGTTGCCGTGATGGACGTCGAAATCGACGACCGCGACGCGCTCGGCGCCATGCTTCTTGCGGGCGTACATGGCGGCGATGGCTGCGTTGAGAAGAAGCAGAAGCCCATCGCGCGGTTCGCTTCCGCGTGATGACCGCAGGGGCGCACCTGGGCGAAGGCGTTTGCAACCTCGCCCGTCATCACCTTGTCCACGGCTTCTAAGCCTGCGCCCACGGCACGAAGAGCGGCCTCCCAGCTCCCCGGCGACATCACTGTATCGGGGTCGAGATGAACGCCGTCCTGGCCTTCGCGTGGACGGGCCGCCTTCACCTGCTCGAGATAATGCTTCGGGTGAGCGAGCAGGATCTGATCCTCGACGTCATCGCGCAGCGGCGCCTCGGCGCGGATCAGATCCTTGAACATATCGTGCCCGAGAACGCGGTCGATCGCCCGCATGCGGTCGGGCCGTTCGGGATGGCCGGGGCCGGTCAAATGATTGACGAAACAGGGATGTGTGATGAGGAAGGTCGACATGGAGAGACCGGGTCCTTGGGCGCGGGGTTAATACCTTGTTTTGGGCTCATGTTAGCCGACAGGCACCGATCTGTCATAGACCTCGGTCAGAATCCTGTCCCGCGGCGACTGCACGTCTGAGCGCCTCCCCGCACGATCCAGATCAAAGACAGTCGCAAACTGCTCGACCTCGAGGTCCGCCAAGTCCTGCCCTACGTCAGCATCGACACCTGCGCCAAGGTCACGCCGGGAGGCGGAACGCTGTCGTCGGGAACGAAGAAGTCGGGTGCCAAAGGCACAGACCTGTCGACCCGGTAGCCCTCGAAGTCGGTGACGCCGCCAACGGCGTGCAGGAAGGTATCGTCGATCAGGAAATTGCCGGTGAAGCTTTTCGCCGGCTGGAGGAAGATCAGGTGCGCGGCATCGGCGAGGATGGCGGGCGTTCGGCTCATCTGCATGAGCTTGCTGCCGCCGAGCAGATTGTTGACGGCGGCGGTGGCGATGGTGGTGCGCGGCCACAGTGCGTTGACCGCCACGCCGTCGCTCTTCAACTCCTCGGCGAGACCGAGCACGCACAGGCTCATCCCGTACTTGGCGATCGAGTAGGCGACGTGACCGGCGAACCATTTCGCGTTCATGTCGAGCGGCGGCGACAGCGTGAGGATGTGCGGGTTCTGAGCTTTACGCAGGTGCGGAAGGCAAGTCTTCGATACAAGGAACGTGCCGCGCGCGTTGACGCCGAACATCAGGTCGAAGCGCTTGATCTCCGTCTTGTCGATCGGAGTAAGCGAAATCGCGGACGCGTTGTTGACGCAGATGTCGATGCCACCGAACGTCTCGACCGTCTTGGCAACGGCGTCCTGGACCTGCGTCTCTTCGCGGATATCACACACCAGAGGTAAGGCTCGTCCGCCCGCTTTCTCGATGGCCTCGGCGGCCGAGTAGATGGTGCCGTCCAGCTTGGCGTGTGGCTCGGCCGTCTTGGCCGCGATGGCGATGTTGGCACCGTCGCGGGCGGCCCGCAGCGCGATCGCGAGGCCGATGCCACGGCTGGCGCCGGTGATGAACAGAGTCTTGCCCTTCAGGCTCGCCATGGTCCGCTTCGCTCCCGCATTTTTTGCCGTATGGGATGTATCCTACGGCAGAGCGAGCGAAACGGACCAGTTCGAATCAGGTCGCTTTGGCGCCGGTTCCCTTGCGCCAAACCCAGCGGGCGAGACGGAAGGGCGCGGTCATCATCTCCCACACCTGAATGGTTATGACAGCCAGGAACGCGAACGGGCCGGCGATTGGCAGGAACAGCAGCAGGAATGCGAGGAGCCGGGCGGCGCGGGCAAGGTTGTACCCGACCGGGCCGGCATATTCCGACTTGACTTCGACTGGCCAGATTCGCAGCCACCACGCGCTCGTCACACCCCAGCTCAGTATGCCAGTCATCAAGCACGTGAGATAACCGATCTGAACCCACGACGGCAGGAATGGCAGGATGCGCGCGTCCAATTCCTTTTGGCGCGACGCGCTCGCCATGTGGGCGTGAACGGCAGTGGTGAGGACGTGGCCGGTGACGTGACCCATGACTTGGCCGGCGAGGTCGTCCGCGAAGCCGCCGACCCAGTCGGTCAAGCCGCCGCCCAACCCGCCACCAGGAACCGCCGCCGTTCCAGAGGGCGTCGCCTGTACCAAAACTCGGCCGGGGCTTTCGGCGGAAGCCGTAACAGCGAGCTGCCCGCGTGATGCGCCGAGAGCATTGAGGAAATCGGCGAAACTTGCCCGGGTCAGCGCGTCGTCGAGGCCCTTTACCTCGACACGCTGCCACAGCCAATTGCGCCCGCCCGGCTGGCGTCCCGCTGTCTGATCCAGCACCACCAGATTGACGTCAGCTGCTTCGGCGGCGGCTGTCAGGTCCTTCAGGACAATCGAGCTTTCCGCACCCTTGGGCGGGTTGAAGCGCAGCACGTCGCCGTCGACGCGGCCGGTGACGAGCACTGTCTGGCCGCGCACCGACGACAGGGCTGCCGGCAGCTTGTAGGGATCGACGATATCGACGACGGCGGCACGCGTCTGCGGGTCAAATTTCGGCACCGCAGACAGCCGCTCTGGACCGCCCGGCTCGAGTGACAGCACGCGAACGTCGGCCTTCTTCAAAGGCCGTGCGAGCTGCCAGACCGCTTCATCGAACAGTGCAGGGTCGGTGAGTGCGACGACGATGTTGGGTCGCACCTCGGCATACAGCGCCTCGGTCGCCCCGACGCCTTTGCGGATCAGCTTGTAGCTGTCGTGCCCCACGACGACGTTCAGCTCGGCAGCCTTTGGAAGGTCTTTCAGTGCCGCGCGGCTTTCGAATACCGTCTGCTCTGTGAGGTAGAGAGCCAGCGCCTGCCCTTCGGCGACCTCCGGGGCCAGCGTGGGAATGGCGCGGGCCAATTCTTGCGGTGTCCCGGCCGTGAAAACCTCGCCGCTGCGGTTGACGAATTTCCAGTGACCTTCCTGAGTGACGTGAGCGGCGAGTGCTGCCCCTTTCGCAGTTGCCGGCAAGCCTTTGACGACTGTTGCCGCCCGCTCGAGCGAAGCAATGCCGAGCTTACCCGCTTTGGCACCGACCGCGCCGACCTCGGCCGCACCGCCCGCAATGCGCGTCAGCCAGCCGGCGCTTGCCGCGGGCAAGCTGGCCATCGCCACAGCGGCAGCCAACAACAGGGATGGGAAAAGCTTTCCTCTCATGACCGGAACGTAGCCCGCAACTCTGGCGAAATCAGCTCTTCAGCTTGGCGAAGTCAGCCGGGCGCTTTTCGAGAAACGCCTGGAACGCTTCCGTGGCCTCGGGCGAGGACAGCCGCGCCTTGAACGAGATCAGCTCCTCGTCCGTGTGGGCCAGCACAGCGGCGGCGCGGTTTCGCATCAGACGCTTGGAGATCATGACCGCTTCCGGGGCCTTGGCCGCGAGGCGCTTAGCGATGGCGAAGCACCTTGGCCTCAAGATCGGCATGCGGCAGTACCGCGTTGATCATACCGGCCTCGAGCGCCCGTTCGGCCGAGAACGTCTCGCCCAGAATCAGCATCTCGAAGGCACGAGCTTGGCCCATGCGCTCGGGCATCAACAGGCTGGAGGCCGCCTCCGGCACGAGGCCGAGATCGAGAAACGGCGTCGTGAAGCTGGAAGTCGGGCTCGCGTAGACGAGATCACAGTGAAACAGCATCGTCGTGCCGATACCGACGGCGGGGCCGTCTACCGCCGCGAGCAAGGGTTTCTTGACCCCGGGTAACGTGCGGATGAAACGCTCGGCACCACCGGTGTTGCCGGCCTTGGCGTGGCCGAGAAACTCCGCGATGTCGTTGCCCGCCGAGAAAATACCGCCCGAGCCCAGGAAGACGTTGACGCGCACGTCGTCCGAGGAGTCGCCGGAGTCAAGCGCGTCGGCCAGGGCGTTGTACATCGCAACCGTGAGCGCATTCTTCTTGGCTGCGCGGGTGAGGCGCAGCGTCTGCACGCCGCCGCTTCGCGAGATCTCGACGTCGTGCATGGGTGCTTCCTCGAAGAACGGGCATCAGTCCAGACAAACGTCATGCTGGCCAGAACCGGCAATCAGTTGCATCAGCCAGCCAGCGCTTGCGGCTCGACGTCGAGGATGGCATCGGCCCCGGACGTAATGGCCGCCGCCAATCCAGGGGCCGTGACAGCGATATTCTCGGCGAAGAAGCGGGCATAAGCGATGGCGTTCGGGTGCCCTGGCTCCTGAGCTGCGGCCAGAGCGCCGCGGGCGAGGTAGATGCCGCCAGTTGCGATGCCGAAGAGGCGCAGATACGGCGCGGCACTGGCGAGCGCCGCGTCGGGGTTCGAAGCAAGGTTCGCCCCGATCCAATCGGTGGCCTCGGCTAGGGCCATTACGGCCGCGTCGAGCCTTTCGCCCATGCGCCCGAACTCGGGATGGTTCGAGGCGCGTAAATCGCCGGCGGTGCTGGCGAGATCGGCAATGAAGTTACGGACGGTTGCGCCACCCTCGAGCGGCAGCTTGCGAGTCACGAGGTCAATGGCGTGGATGCCGTTGGTGCCCTCGTAGATCGGTAGAATGCGGGCATCGCGATAATACTGGGCGGCGCCGGTTTCCTCGACAAAGCCCATGCCGCCGTGGACCTGAACGCCGATGGATGCGACCTCGCATCCGATGTCGGTGGACCAAGCCTTGGCTACGGGGGTCAGAAGAGCTGCCCTGTGCGCCGCTGCCTGCTTCTCGCTAGCGTTTTCCGCCCGATGCGAGATGTCCAGCTCGCGCGCGGTGACGAGACAGATGGCGCGCGCGGCTTGAGTCAGCGAGCGCATGGTCATGAGCTTACGACGAATATTGGGATGCTGGATGATCGGTGCCATCTCGCCGGCCGGCCCTTTGGTGGTGCGGCCCTGACGGCGGTCCTGTGCGTACTCGACGGCCCGCTGGGTCGCACGTTCGGCAATTGCGACACCCTGCACGCCGACGGCAAGCCGCGCGGCGTTCATCATGATGAACATCGTGGCAAGGCCACGGTTCTCGGTGCCGACGAGGTAGCCGATAGCGCCATCGTTCTCGCCAAAACTCATCACGCAGGTCGGGCTGCCGTGGATGCCGAGCTTCTCCTCGAGGCCGGCGCAAACAACGTCGTTGCGGGCGCCGCGCGAGCCGTCGGCGTTAACGAGATACTTGGGCACCAGGAACAGTGAGATGCCCTTGGTCCCAGGAGGAGCATCGGGCAGGCGGGCCAGGACCATGTGGACGATGTTGTCCGTCATTTCGTGGTCGCCGTAAGTGATGAAAATCTTGGTGCCGAACACGCGATAGGTGCCGTCCGGCTGCTTGACCGCGCGGGTCTTGATGGCGGCCAAATCCGAGCCTGCCTGCGGCTCGGTCAGGTTCATGGTGCCGGTCCACTCGCCGGCGACCATTTTCGGCAGATAGGTCGCTTTCAATTCCTCGGAGCCGTGCGCGTGCAGCGCGTCGATGGCGCCCTGTGTCAGCAGCGGGCAGAGCCCGAACGACATGTTGGACGCGTTCCAGATCTCGCAAACCGCCATCGCGACGACACCCGGTAGGCCCTGGCCGCCAGCGTCCTCGGGACATGGCAGTCCCGGCCAGCCCGCCTCGGAGAACTGCTTGTAGGCGGCCTTCCAGCCGGCCGGCGTCTCGACCACGCCGTTGACGAGCTTGGAACCTGACCGGTCGCCGGGCCAGTTCAAGGGATCGAGCACGCTGGAGGCGAACTTTCCGGCCTCGTCGACGATCGCACGCACGGTATCGGTGTCGAGCCCGGCGTAGATTCCCAACTCGATGAGTCGGTCGAAACCCACGGCCGTCTTGAGCGAGAACAGGATGTCGTCTACTGGAGCCCGATACGGCATAGTTTCCCCGCGTGCATGCTGTGTTCCGATAACCCGCGACATTAAGCTGAAGCCCGGATTTGGGAAAGCGGCCAGAGGCCGAGGAAAAGGTGCATCCGACGTGCGTGTGGTCGAGCCCAGCGAAGCCGCAATCCGCGAGGCCGGCCGCGTTTTGCGCGAAGCCGGATTGGTGGCGATGCCGACGGAGACGGTCTACGGCCTCGCTGGGGATGCGACGAACGGACGGGCGGTCGCCTCCATATACGCTGCGAAGGGCCGTCCGTCATTCAACCCTCTGATCGTGCACGTTGAAAGCCTGGATCAGGCGAGCCGGCTCGGCACGTTCAGCGAAGCAGCATTACAGCTTGCCCGGGCTTTTTGGCCTGGCCCGCTGACGCTCGTGGTACCGCGACGAGGCGACAGCGGCATCGCTGATCTCGTCACCGCCGGGCTCAATAGCGTGGCGATCAGAATGCCGAACCATCCCGTGGCGCTTGCGCTGATGGCGGCAGCCGGTCGTCCGCTCGCGGCGCCGTCCGCGAACCGTTCGGGCCGTCTCAGCCCGAACTGGGCCGAGGACGTGGCGGCGGAGTTCGGCAACGAGGTCGCGATGGTACTCGACGGGGGCGCCTGCCCGCACGGCATCGAATCCACTGTCGTGGATGCGACGGGCGAAAGCCTTGCCCTGCTGCGTCCGGGCGCCGTCACTGCCGAAGCGATCGAAGCGGTCACGGCCAAGCCGCTCGCGCGGGGCGGCCAGGTCTCCACGCGGCCAAATGCACCGGGTCAGCTCGAAAGCCACTACGCCCCGTCGGCGCGCGTGCGGTTGAACGCGACAACGGTGGCGCCTGACGAGGTGCTGCTCGCCTTCGGTCCGCATTCGCTCGCGACCAACGGTCCGGTGCAGAACCTCAGCCGGGATGGCGATCTCGTGGAAGCGGCTGCCAATCTGTTCGTACAGTTACGCGCTCTGGACGCAACTGGCGCGAAAACCATCGCCGTGATGCCGATCCCACATGGTGGCCTCGGCGAGGCGATCAACGATCGGCTACGCCGCGCCGCGGCACCGAGGCCTTGAAACTCAGCTTTGGTTGCCGCGCCGGTTGGGCCAATACTTAGCGTCGATGCCGTGCATGCAGGCTCGCCACTCGTTCTCGCAACTGTCGCACAAAGGGCTGTGGGCTGGCGGTCTCGCACCGCCGAGACAGGCCGAGATGCGGCCGTGGCAATCGAAGCAGGCTTGCTGCCATTCGGCACACTTCTCGGCCGCATTCGGGAGCGGGTTTTCCTTGGGGCAGATCATGCCCGCGTATTTCATGCAGTAGAGTGGTTTGCCGATATGGCATGCGGAGTCGGCACGGACAACTCCTGACAACCGGCCGCGGCCCAAAAGGCGAAGATTGCCGCGGCCAGCCACCGCGATACCGAACTCTGCACGTTGCAGTCTCCGACGATGCCAACTTCTGCTGCTCCGTCCCCACCGGTACGTCGCATGGGCGCCGCCTAGGGGCAAGCAATGCCTCGCGAAATGGTGCATGGGAACTCTCGCCGCGTGTCCGGCTTGCGCTGCTGGGATCAGGCAGTAGTGTGCGCGCGCAACGAACACTTCGAGAAAGCTGCCGCCATGCCCGTGTCCTTCCCTCGCCCGTCGCCCGAGTTGATCGAGCGCTTCCGCGCTATCGTCGGTGCCGAGCACGCGTTGACCGATCCGGACGCGCAGCAGCCCTACCTTCGCGAGTGGCGCGACAAGTATGTCGGGCGGTCGGCGCTGGTGCTTCGACCTGCCTCGACGGAGCAGGTTGCGGCCATCGTCAAGCTGGCGGCGGAGACGTGCACGGCAATCGTGCCGCAATCCGGCAACACGGGCCTCGTCGGCGGGCAAATCCCGTTCGAGGCGGGTAATGAGGTCGTGCTGTCGCTTGCGCGGCTGAAAAAGGTCCGCGAGATCGAGGCGTCGGGGGCCTCGATGATCGTGGAGGCCGGTGTCACGCTGGCGGATGCACAGGCCGCGGCGGAGAAAGCGGGGCGATATTTTCCGTTGAGCTTGCCGTCGGAGGGGACGGCTCAAGTCGGCGGAGCGCTGGCGACGAACGCGGGCGGCGTCGCAGTGCTGGCCTACGGCAACGCGCGGGCGTTCGTGCTGGGTCTCGAGGTGGTGCTGGCGGACGGACGCATCTGGAATGGATTGCGGACGCTCAAGAAGGACAACACGGGCTACGACCTGAAGAACCTGTTCTGCGGCTCCGAAGGGACTCTCGGGATCATCACCGCAGCCGCGCTCAAACTTTACGCGCGCCCTGCGGAGAAAGCGACCGCGATGGTCTCGGTCGAGAGCACGGATGCGCTGACGAAACTGTTCCGGCTCTGCGAAGCGAAGGGCGGCTCCTCACTCACCGCTTTCGAGTTCATGTCCGACTTCGCGATGACGTGCGTGACGAAGCACGTGCCGGGAGCGCGGTTGCCATTCGCGGCGCCGGCTCCGTGGTACGTGTTGACGGAGTTGTCGAGCCTCAACGCTGACGGCTCAGCGGCGGCGCTGATGGAGACGCTTCTGACCGAGGCTGTAGAGGAGGGATTGCTCACCGACGCGGTGATCGCGCAATCGATCGCTCAAGCGCGCGACTTCTGGCGGCTACGCGAAGAACTTTCCGATGCCCAGAAGCACGAGGGCGGCTCGATCAAACACGACATCTCGGTGCCGATTTCGGATCTGGCCGAATTTCTCGCCCGCGCCGACAAAGTCGTCGAGCAGGTTTGCCCCGGCGCACGTCCGATGCCGTTCGGGCATTTCGGCGACGGCAACGTTCACTACAACGTCACGCAGCCGCTGGAGATGGACAAGGCCCGCTACCTCGACCTGTGGGAGCCGATGCAGAATGCGGTGCACGCCGTCGTCGTCGGTCTGAACGGTTCGATCTCCGCCGAGCATGGAATCGGCCGCATGAAGCGCGAAGAACTCATGCACGTTAAGAGCGATGTCGAGATGGACCTGATGCGGCGGATCAAGACCGTGATGGACCCGCAGGGGATCCTGAACCCGGGCAAGGTCGTGTAGGCACGCGCCTCCGCTTATCGGCTGGAAGTGCAATAGGACTTGGATCGGCTCGGCGCCGACGCGGTCATGCCCGGCTTTCAGCCCGAGCCTGGGTCCCTCCGCCTTCGAGGGCCTTATCGGCCGGGCAAGCGAGGCGCCATACAAGGCCAGCCGGATCGTAAATCAGCTGAACCTTGCCACCGACGCTCATTTGCGCCAGCGACGTCAGAACCGTCGTACCGAAGCCGCGGCGCACCGGCTTCTCGACCGGCGGTCCACCGCTTTCAACCCAGCCGATCCGCAATTCGCCCTCTTCAAGGGTCCAAGAGATATCAACGTGGCCTTTAGCACTCGACAGCGCGCCGTACTTGCCGGCGTTGGTCGACAACTCGTGCAGAGCCATGCCGATCGACTGGGCGGCCTGCGCCCTCAACGTCAACGACGGCCCGGCAACGCTGATCCTCTTGCCGATTAGGTCGGCAAAGGGCGCCAACTGGACGCGCACGACTTCAGCGATATCGATCCCTTTCCACTCGCTGTGCACGAGTAGATCGTGGTTGGCGGATAACGACTGGATGCGCTCCGCGAACCGCGCGACGAACTCGGTGGGCGACGCTGCGGCCGTCTGACGTGCAATCGCCGAGACGAGGCCGAGCATGTTCTTCGCCCTGTGATTGATCTCCAGCATCAAGAGGCGGATGTGATGCTCCGAGTTCTTCCGCTCGGTGATATCGACGCCGGAAGGCACGATCGCGGTCACCGTGCCATCAGGCGCAACGATCGGCGCAGCCTGGAAATCCACCCACCGCAGCTCGCCCCGACCATTCGCGTAGGGCAGGTCACAGCGGACGGTTTCGCCTTTGAGGCAGCGCGCGACGATGTCGCGCATACGCGCCGCGCCATCTGCCGTCGCCGACCACCAAGGCGCATCGGCGAGGTGCTTTCCGATGACGCTTTCGCGGGACGCACCGGAAATCTCCAAGGCTTTCGTATTTACCTCGGTAATCAGCCCTGCGGAGTCGAGCAGCCCGATATAGGCGTTCACGGTGTTGATGATCTGGCTCAGCCGTTGCTCGCTTTCGCGAAGCTTTTTCTCGTTCAGCTTGCGCAGGGATATGTCGCGGATGAATGTCGAGGCGCCGATGAGTTTGCCCGCCGCGTCGTGCAATGGCGAGACGGTGACGGAAACATCGATTTCGTGGCCATGCTTATCCAGCCGCACGGTTTCATAGTTGCGCACGCTTTCGCCCCGGCGCAGACGCGCGAATATCTCGTCCTCCTCAATCTGGCGGTCTGGGGGGAAGAGCCTACGGATCGGGTGGCCGACCATTTCCGCGGACGAGTAGCCGAACATGCGCTCGGCACTGGCGTTCCAACTGGTGATATTGCTGTTGAGATCTTTGCTGGCAATTGCGTCCGTGGACGACGTGACTATGGCCGCGAGGCGATCGCTGACCTGTTGAAGCCGCATTTGCGAACTATTGCGATCTTCGATCGCGCGCTCGAGCGACTTCCACAATTCGGCGATTTCGGGCGCTCCCGGCCTGAAATCGGGCGTCGATCCATCAACCAGCGCGTCCGCATTCTTTCGCAGGACGGCCAGGGGCTCCGTGATGCTTCGGGCGATCAGCCCCGCCAGCAACAGGCTCAACGCGAGCAGTCCGCAGCCGGAAAGAACCGTCCAGCGGATAGTCGACCAGGCACCCGCCATCAACGCGGTCTTTCTGACAGCAATACCGATTGCCCAGCCGCTCGCCTTCGACAGCGCGTTGCCTTGCACCACCGTGTCGCCCTCGAGCGATGCGAACTCGAAGACGCCTTCACGTCCCTGCACCGCGCGCCAGCCTTCGGATGCCAATTGCCCAACCTTGTCGTCCCGGTTCGGCACGCGGGCGACGAAACGCCCTTCCATGTCGATGATTCCGGCCAGCCAGCCCTCGGGCATCTCCTGGCCACTCAGAAGTTTCAGGAAGGCCGGAAGGCTCATGGTGACGGACAGGGCACGAAAAGGCTGCTGGTCCTTGAAGATCGGAATCTCGACCGTCGCAACCCAATCGTGGACGACGGTGCCGCGGCGAACGCCCGAAATTGTGAGAGTTCGCTGATTGAGCGCGCGCTGTTGCGCTGCAATCCCCATGGGGCCCCGACGGACAAGCGGCCTCACGGCCGCTGCGGACGTATTCAGCAGTTGCTGCCCGTCAAGGTCGGCCACCAAGACCCACGCGTCGGCAACTCCGGTCAGGGTCTGGACAGCCTCCTTCTCGAAAGCATCCAGATTGTCGGCCAGCAAGGCGGGGGAGCGTGCGAGGCTCTCGGCGACCGCAATGTATTTGCCGAGTTGCGCGTCAACTCCGGCAGCGACCGATCGCGCGGTGTAAAGCAGGCTCGTCCGTTGGGCTTCGATCGTCGTTCGGGCCAGGTTCCAAACGACTGCGGCAATCAGCACGATCAGCGGCAACGCCACGGCTGCGACGAGCAGAGCGAGCCTCTTGCCGACGCTCCAGCGCTCGAATTCAAAGCCAGTCGTCTGCGACTTGGCAGTTGCCCGGCTTGTTCTCAAAAGATCGGCGACCGAAGTGGAGACACGCACGTCCCATGCCTAATTGCGCGCCAAGTTACGCGCGTGAGGCCCTGATTGCGCGCGTGAGACCTTTCAGGCCTTCACGACTGCTGGCGGGCGATCAGAAAAGAGTAAGTGCCGAGTTTCTTCATTGTCAAGCCGACTGGGGCGATAGGGTTCACGCTTTCACCCTCTGATCTCGCCACCGGTCGCTTTTTTCACATCGGCGATGATCTTTTGCGAGATGGCGTCGAGTTCCTTGTCGGTGAGCGTGGCCTTCGGCTGCAGCGTGACCTCGATCGCGAGCGACTTCTTGCCCTCGGCCGCGAGGCGCCGCCCTCGAACAGGTCGAACACGGTCACGCCGGCGATCAGCGCCTTGTCGGCTGCCGCGGCAGCCTTGACGACATCGCCCGCCGGCACCTTGCGGTCGAGCAAGAACGCGAAATCGCGCCGCACGGGCAGCAGATCGGAGGTCGAGCAGAGCGGGCTTCGTCCGGCTTTTCTTTTTCTCCGGCGGCAGGGCGTCGAGAAACACCTCGAAAGCGGCGACCGGGCCGTCGACATCCAGCGCCTTGAGAGTCGCGGGATGCAACTCGCCGAAGTGGGCGAGCACGATCTTCGGCCCGAGCCTGAGCGTCCCGACCGGCCGGGATGGAACCACGCCGGCGCGTCGCGCGTGATCTGCGCCTTGGCTTGCATCGAAGCCCAGCGCGGCCAGCACGGCGACCACGTCGGCTTTGACGTCGAACATGCCGGCGTCATCGGCCTTGCCACTCCAATGGCGGCCGGCACCGGCGAGCTTGGCGGTGCCAGCGCGAACGCCAGCCGCCGTGATGAACTGATCTTCCGGCGCGTCGCCACGATAGGCTTGGCCGAGCTCGAACAGGGCGACGTCAGCGAAGCCGCGGTTGCGATTGCGTGCGACTGCTGTGATGCAGGCCTGCGAGCAGCGAGGCGGCCGCATCGACGACATCTCGATCGAGATCGGGTTCGCGAGTTCGAGCGCCTCGGCGCCGCCACCGAACAACGTCGGCCTGGAACGCGGAATGAACGACCACGTCATGGCTTCGATGAGCCCGCGCGCCGCCAGCAAGCGCCGCGCGCGGCGCGAACGGCGCTGGCGCTCGGTCAGCACGGGTCGCGCGACGCCAGTGCACGCGCGGCATCGGCGTCGCGGGCACGCGATCGAGACCGGCGATGCGCACGACCTCTTCGACGAGATCGGCGGCGCCGTGGATGTCGGGCCGCCACGTCGGCACGGTTACCTTGACGCTTTGCGCCTTTGCCGTCGATCGTGAAGCCGAGCGCCTCAAGCGTGCCGAGGATCTCGGTCTCGTCCAGTTTCATGCCCGTCAGCTTTTCGACACGCGCCGTGATCGAAGGCGATGACGCGCTGCTCGATCGGCTCCTTGCCGGCGACCTTGGCCTTCGAGGGCTTGCCGCCGCACAATTCCAGAATCATGTCGGTGGCGAGATCGAGGCCGGGGAGGACGAAGGCCGGATCGACGCCGCGCTCGAAGCGGTAGCGCGCGTCCGACGTGATGCCGGCTTTGCGTCCCGTGGCGGCCGTGCGGAGGGGATCGAACCAGGCGCTCTCGATCAGCACGTTCTTGGTGTCGTCCGTGCAGCCGGTGGCCTCGCCGCCCATGATGCCGCCGAAGCCGAGCGGCGCCGTGTCGTCGGCGATGACGCACATCGGTCTCGTCGACGGCGTACTCCTTGCCGTCGAGCGCCACGAACTTCTCGCCCGGCTTGCCGAGCCGCGCGCGGATCGCGCCGTGCAGCTTGTCGGCGTCGTAGACGTGCAGCGGCCGGCCGCGGTCGTGGCAGATGTAGTTGGTGACGTCGACGAGAGCGTTGATGGGCCGCAGGCCGACCGCCTTCAGGCGCTTCTGCAGCCAGTCGGGCGACGGGCCGTTGTTGACGCCCTTGACGTAGCGGCCGGCAAAGACGGGGCAGGCATTCGCGCGTCTCGGGCGTGAAATCGAGCTTGATGGCGACTGGGCAGTCGAACTCGCCTTCGACCTGTGCCTGAATTTGGGCTCCGGCTTCAGCTTGCCGAGGCCGGCCGCGGCAAGATCGCGGGCGATGCCGCGCACGCCCGTGCAGTCGGGGCGGTTGGGCGTCAGCTTCACCTCGATAGACGGGATCGAGAGGCCGGCAGACGTCGATATAGCGGTGCGCCGACCTGGCCGCCCGAAGCCTCGCCGTCGAGCTCGATGATGCCTTCGCTATCGTCCGAGAGCTCGAGCTCGCGCTCGGAGCACAACATGCCGTTGGAGACGACGCCGCGCACCGGCTTCTTCTCCAGCGTGATCTTGGAGCCGGGAATGTAGGTGCCGAGCGGCGCGAACACGCCGAGCATGCCCGCGTGGCGTTGGCGGCGCCGCAGACGACCTCGACGGCGGCCTTGCCCTTGGCGATCTCGACCTGTGCACACCTGCAGGCTTGTCGGCGTTCGGATGCTGCTTGGCCTCGACGCACGCGCGCGACCGTGAACGCGCCGAGCTTCTTCGCCGGATCGTCGACGCCTTCGACCTCGAGGCCGATCGCCGACAGCTTCGTCGCGATCTCATCGAGCGAGGCTGTGGTGTCGAGATGATCCTTGAGCCAGGAGAGCGTGAATTTCATGGGTCTTCTCGGACGAATGAGCGGTCGGTTGCGAATAGGAACGATGGCACGCTAAGCCGTTTCAGAGCCCGCGCGTTCGAGCCAGCCCTTGTAGCGCAGAACGCGCCCGAGGAAAGGAAAAGCGACATCGATATCGAAGCAGAAGCGGTTGCCATTACCGCTTTCCAGGCAATCGATACGGGGGACCGACCAGGACGGCAGCGGCATGCCCAGCCACCGCCAACCGGCAAGCGTCCAGCGGAGGCCTCGGTGGCTGGGCTCAAGCCGGAACTGCAGGTCGAACATCCCGAAATGCTCGATGAGGCAGCCTGCCTCCCGCCCTGATCCGGCTTCCATGCGGCTGGCGTAGCGGCGATCCCCAAATCGCCGCTCCCAGCGCTCCGAGCCGCGGGGGACGGGGATGAATTGCACGGACACGGGCACGTCAAGACCCGGCTTGGGCAGGCCAGCGAACTTGCAAAGAAGCCACTTCATGGCCCCGGGCTCGGCGGTGATCTCGGCCCGGCCACTTGTCAGTGCTGAATGGCGCAACGCATGCAGCTCGCGCACGGGGGCGGGAAGGTTCGCGAACGCCGCTCCCAAGACGCGCTCAAAGGGTGTCGCCTCACTCATGCGGCAGGCCTTCGCCGCGCCCGTGCTTCTGTCGAACGATACGGATCTTGGTCCAGATCCAAGCGAACGAGACCAGCAACCGGATCGAGAATCAAGCCGTAGAACATGCGGAAGACGAAAGCGTACCACACCCACCAGAACAGCTTTCGGTTCATCAGCAGGTGCGTGACCTTCAGATCGAAGTGCTGCATGAAATCGAAGAAGGCCCCGCGCAGGACGAGATCGAACGCGAAGACGGCGGTCGCGAAGGGGCCCGCAAACGTGGGTCCTTTTTCATCGGCGAAGATCTTGAAGCCCTCGGACTGCAGCATCAGGCAGCTCACGGTGAACAGGGCGTAGAAGACGATGACCGAAAGACCCATGAACCGGTAGTAGAGCAGGGCGTGGCGCAAGGTGTCGCGCGAGAAGCCGAAGTCGACCCAACTGTCGAGATCGCGGTGCTTGCTATCGTGATAGAACCAGGTGAACGCGGAAACCGCGATCATCGCGACGGCGAGCGCGATGGCGACCCAGACGGAATAGCTCATGATGTCGCCCGGCTCGCCACTCGCGAGATCAGCATCAACGCCGCCAGCTCCATCATTTATTTGGCCGTCAGACGGTAACCCTGGTGGCACGCGCCGCAGTTGGCGAGCAGAACAGTGAGCTGCTTCAGGACCTGCTGCTTGTCGCCTATGCCGGAGGCCTCGTCGGCCAGAGTGCCGAACTTCTGATGCGTATCCATGCCCAGCATCTTGAACTCCATCGGCATCTTGGTCATCAGCGTGCGCGGAGCGTGCTGCATGGTGACCATGCCGGACTTGAGCGCTGCAGCACTCACGGACTTCATATCGCCATCCACGACACCTTGCAGGATGCCCTGCACGCTATCGAGAAAGCCCCGCATCTCCGCCAGCACGAAGTCGCGCTCCTCGGCCGTCAATTCGATGACTTGGCGTTCGTCCGGCGCGGCGGGGACCGTTGCCGAGGGCGGTTCTTTCATCTCGCCTGGGATCATGCCACCTTTCCCCACGCCACCGGGGCCGTGCATTTGATCGTGCATCGGCATCTTGGGCGCCTGCGGGGCAACATCTTCCGCCAAGGCGGCGCCCGTAATCAGCGCGGCGGCGACGGCCAAGCAAAGGCGAGACGTGCTCATGGCGAATTCCTTCAGCGCTGGCCCCTTGTGGCAGCGGCTCAGGCCGACAGCCCGCCGGCGAGCGTCGGCACGTCGAGCGCGCGAGAAGCCGTAGTGGCTGCAGCCAGCGCAGGTCGGCGGAGAAAATGTCGCGCAGGTCGGGGATGCCGTATTTCAGCATGGCGATGCGGTCGAGGCCCATGCCGAAGGCGAAGCCCTGGTACTTTTCGGGATCGAGGCCGCAGTTGCTGCATGACGTTCGGGTGCACCATGCCGCAGCCGAGGATCTCCAGCCATTGCCCCGGCTTGCCGATGGCGCCTCGGCGTCGATGTCGACCTCCATCGACGGCTCGGTGAAGGGGAAGTGCGAGGCGCGGAAGCGCATCTTCACCTCGTCGACCTCGAAGAACGCCTTGCAGAACTCCTCCAGCACCACTTGAGGTGGCCCAGGTGCGTCGTCTCGTCGATCACGAGGCCCTCGATCTGGTGGAACATCGGCGTGTGCGTCTGGTCGCTGTCGCAGCGGTAGACGCGGCCCGGCGCGATGATGCGGATCGGCGGCTTCTGCGCCATCATGGTGCGGATCTGCACCGGGCTCGTGTGCGTGCGCAGCACCAACCGCGAGCCGTCGGCGCTTCGGCGCTGCAAATAGAAGGTGTCGTGCTCCTGCCGCGCGGGATGCTCGGGCGGGATGTTGAGCTTGGTGAAGTTGAGGTCGTCGGTCTCGATGTCCGGACCTTCGGCGACGGCGAAGCCCATGTCGGCGAAGATCTCGACGCACCTCGTCGAACACCTGGCTGACGGGATGGATGCGTCCGTCCTGCAGCGGGCCGAGGCGCACGGGCAGCGTGATGTCGGCCGTCTCGGTCGCGAGCCGGGCGTCGAGCGCCTGCGCTCCAGCTCGGCCTTGCGCGCCTCCGAGCGCCTCGCTGACGCGTGCCTTGAGGCCGTTGACGGCCTGCGCCGAAGGCCTTGCGCTCTTCCGGCGGCAGCGAGCCGAGCGTCTGCCATCAGCTCGGGGACGCGGCCCTTCTTGCCGAGCGCGGCGATGCGCACGCGCTCGATGCGCGGCAAGATCGGCGGCGCCGGCGATCTCGGCGAGCAGAGCGCGCTTCGAGGGCGGCGAGGTCGGAACGGCCAGTATCAATCCGCGTGCTCTGCGGTCCCGGGACGCTCACCAGCTTCGCTTCGCGAAGCGGCTTGTCCACGCGCGATCATGCCGGTCGACAAGCTCCGCATGGTGGGCACCCTCCGGACAGCCCCGTGATGTGCGACAGGAGCTCGAGCGGATAGCGGCTCCGCGGCATTCGATCTCGGAGCCTTGTCGGCATCGGCCTTCGCTGACGGCCGCGGCCTTCTTGACGGGCGGCGGCCTGGTCGACGAGCGCCTTGAAGCCGGCCGGCGTCCTTGACGGCGAGATCGGCCAGCACCTTGCGGTCGACGTCGATGCCGGCGTTGCGAGGCCGTCGATAAATCGGCCGTAGGTGAGGCCGTGCTCGCGCACCGCGGCGTTGATGCGCTGGATCCAGAGCGCGCGGAAGGTGCGCTTCCTGCGCTTGCGGTCGCGATAGGCGTACTGCATGCGCCTTCTCGACCGCCTGCTTGGCGATGCGGATCGTATTCTTGCGGCGGCCGTAGTAGCCCTTGGCCTCCTTCAGAACTTTCTTGTGCTTGGCGTGGGCGGTGACGCCGCGCTTGACGCGTGCCATGGGATCAACTCCATCAAAAAGCGATTCAGATTGAGTCGAGTGAGCTGCCGAGCTCGCCGGCTCAGCGCGGTCAGCGGGCGTAGGGCATGTACTTCTTGACGATCTTGGCGTCGCTGTCGTTGAGCACCATGGTGCCGCGCGCGCTGCGAACGAACTTGGCCGTGCGCTTGATCATGCCGTGACGCTTGCCCTGGGCCGCGACCTTGACCTTGCCCGTGCCGGTCATCTTGAAGCGCTTTTTGGCGCCGCTCTTGGTCTTCATCTTGGGCATTTTGCTCTCCTTTCTCGATCACGGCGCTGTCAGCGCGCTCGACGAAGCCACGTCCCTCGGTGCGGAAATATCCCGCGAACCGCTTGCACTTCAAGGCTTTAGCCTCAAAGAGCGGCGATCCCGGCCGTTGCCGACCGACCGTGACGGAGATGGCGATTGAGCGCTTGGCCGTACGGTTTGAAAACGCATTTAGAGCCGCCACGGCATGCCCCGCCGGGCGGCTCAGAGCGGGCTTTATATGCGGGGTAGCCTGCCAACGCAACGGAAACGTTGGAGGAAAGCTATCGACCGCAAGCGGCGGATGCTTCAAGCAGCCTTGTGAGGCCGGATGCGCCGTTCGATCTCAGGCCACGTTGTCCGCTGAGCACGCCTCAGATCGTACGTCGCCTGCAACCGCAGCCACATCTCGGGACTGGTGCTAAAGAACTTGGCGAGGCGGAGCGCAGTGTCAGCACTGATCGCTCTCTCGCCCTTAACGATGGCTGCGATGCGGCTCACCGGCACATCGATATCGCGGGCGAGCTGATTTTGGCTAACCTTTAGTGGCTCCAGGAACTCCGTTAGAAGGATTTCGCCTGGCGGTATGGGCTCGTGGTACTCGGCCATGGTCCCTTACTTTCTCAGTGATAGTCGACGATTTCGAGCTATTCCGCCGCTAGCATTCCGTCAAACGGAATGATGTTTGGAGGCGCAGCTGGAGTTGAAACTACGGCGCCAGGGTGCCACAGGTGTCTTGCCTGACGCCCAACTCAAACTCGTACAGGATTGCCGCCCCCGCATGGCCCCGCCGCTGCTGACGCTCAAGAACGTGCATGTGTCGTTCGGCTCGACGCCGCTTCTGACCGGGGCGGAGATTTCGGTCGAGCCGGGCGACCGCATCTGCCTCGTCGGGCGCAACGGCTCGGGCAAGTCCACGCTTCTGAAGGTCGCTGCCGGGCTGATCGAGCCGGACAAGGGCGAACGGTTCATGCACCCGAGCGCGAGGGCGCGCTATCTGGCGCAGGAGGTCGACTTCACGGGATATGCCACCACGCTCGCCTATGTAGAGGGCGGGCTCGGGCCACAGGATGACCCACACCGCGCACGTCTACTCATTGAGACTATGGGTTTGACCGGAACCGAGGACCCGCAGCGGCTGTCGGGAGGTGAAGCGCGCCGTATCGCGCTGGCCCGCGTGATGGCCCCGGAACCCGACATTCTGCTGCTCGACGAGCCCACCAACCACCTCGACCTGCCGGCCATCGAGTGGCTGGAAGCCGAGCTGAAATCGATCAAGTCGGCCGTCGTGCTGATCAGCCATGACCGGCGGTTCCTCGAAAACCTTTCGCGGGCAACGTTTGGATCGACCGCGGCACGGCGAGGCGCATGGAGCAGGGGTTCACGCATTTCGAAGCATGGCGCGACAAGGTCCTGGAGGAGGAGGAGATCGAGCGCCACAAGCTCGACCGCAAGATCATGCGGGAAGACCAGTGGATGCATGGCGGCGTAACGGCCCGCCGGAAGCGTAACGTGCGCCGCGTCCGAGAATTGAAAGATCTGCGCAAGCAGGTGCGCGAGCAACTCAACGTACAAGGCAACGTCAAGCTGTCGGCGGCCGAAGGCGGCATGTCGGGGCGGCTCGTCTGCGAGGCCGAAGGACTGACGAAAAGCTTCGGCGAGACCACGGTCGTCAGGGACTTCTCCACTCGCATCCTGCGCGGCGATCGCGTCGGACTCATCGGTCCCAACGGCGCCGGCAAGACGACGCTGTTGAAGATGCTTATCGGCCAGCTCGCGCCAGACAACGGCACGGTTCGGCTTGGCACCAACCTCGAAATGATCAGTCTCGACCAGCGCCGCGATGAGCTGAAGCCGGACTGGACGGTGTGTGATGCGTTGACTGGCGGGCGAGGCGATCAGGTCGTCATCAATGGCAAGGCGCGGCACGTCGCCAGCTACATGAAGGATTTCCTGTTCTCGTCCGAGCAGGTGCGCTCGCCGTTGCGCGTGCTCTCGGGCGGGGAGCGGGCGCGCTTGATGCTGGCGCGGGCGCTGGCGAAGCCCTCGAACCTCCTGGTGCTCGACGAGCCGACCAACGATCTTGATCTGGAGACGCTGGACCTGCTGCAGGAATTGCTAGCGGACTACCAGGGCACGGTGCTGCTAGTGAGCCACGATCGCGACTTCCTCGACCGGGTCGTGACGAGCACCATCACGTCCGACGGCGACGGGCGCTGGATCGAATATGCCGGCGGCTACACCGACATGCTCAATCAGCGGCGTGGGGCGGCTCCGCGTAAGGCCGAGGACAAGGCCGAGAAGGCGGCGCCTTTACAGAAGTCCGAACTCGGGATCATCGGCGCCATCGGCCAAGCGGAAGCTGTCGTTCAAGGAAAAGCACGCGCTGGAGACGCTGCCGACGCAGATCGATAAGCTTCATACGGAGATCGCGGCGCTGCATGACAAGCTTGGGCGCGCTGACCTCTATTCCAAAGACCCGGGTGCCTTCGGCACGGCTACGGCGAGGCTCGGGGCTGCTCAGACGGAGCTGGCGATGGCAGAGGAGCGTTGGCTCGAGTTGGAGATGCTGCGCGAGGAACTGGAGGCCGCGCCATGACGCTCGGCAGAGACAAGATTACGGGGGTTCTGCTGGCTGGCGGACAGTCTCGGCGCATGTTTGCCACGAGCGAGGGCGGCGGCGACAAGGGCCTGTTGGAGTTGCATGGGCGGCCGATGATCGCGCACGTCCGTGAACGGCTTGGGGCTCAAGTCGGCGCCATCGTCCTCAACGCCAATGGCGATCCGGTGCGGTTCGCCGCGCTTGGGCTTCCCGTGGCGCCCGATACAGTGGAAGGCTTCGTCGGTCCGCTCGCGGGCGTGCTGGCTGGATTGCGCTGGTCGGCTGCGAATGCGCCTAAGGCAACCCACATCGCCACCGTGTCGACTGACGCGCCGTTCATTCCAAACGATCTCGTGGCGCAGCTTGCTGCTGCAAAGGAGCGGGACGGCAAAGCCATTGCGCTCGCGGCATCCGACGGCGAGGTGCATCCGGTAATCGGGCTGTGGCCGGTGGCGCTAGCGGACGATCTCGAAGCGGCCCTGAAGGATGGCGTGCGCAAAGTGCTGCGTTGGACTGATCGGCATGGTACCGTTGTCGTCGAATTCCCATTTATTGAGTTGAACGGGCGGCGTATCGATCCGTTCTTCAATGCCAACACGCCCGAGGAACTCGCTGAAGCCCGTGCGCTTCTCGGCTGAGAGACCCGACGAGACGACTACATGACCGACTTCAAGACCCCGATCATCGGTATTGCCGGCTGGAAGAAATCCGGCAAAACCACCCTATCGGTGCGCCTCGTCGAGGAGTTCACGCTGCGCGGCTTCAAGGTTGCGACCGTCAAACACGCGCACCACGAGTTCCAAATCGATGACGGCGAGACAGACAGTGCGCGCCATCGCCGTGCAGGGGCCGCGCAAACCGCTATCGTCGGCGGCAAACGTTGGGCCATCGTCACGGAACTGCGCGGTGCGCCGGAACCGAACTTCGAGGAGATTATCGCGACCCTCGAGCCTTGCGATTTAATCCTGGTCGAGGGGTACAAGTCGGCGGCCATCCCGAAGATTGAAGCAAGGCGCTCCGCCCAGCTTTCCAAGCGCGCGTTGGCTGACGAGGATCCGCTGGTGATCGCAGTTGCAGCCGATCACCAGGTCGATGGGAAGGGGCTGCCCGTGTTCTCCCTCGATGATATTCGCGAAATTGCCAATTACATCGACGAGAAGATCGGGCCGCTGAAGCCGCGAAGTAGTCGCGGGCAAAAGACCATAGGGCTGGACGGCTCTCGGGATACGCCGGAACCCGCACCTTCGGATTCATAAAAGAGACGCGAGGTGCGTGCCTGGTTTGTCCTGGATCGATGGCTTCCTGAGGCTCGCATGAGGCTGACGTCTCTATCGCCGGCTATTATCTTCGCCGTTGCCACGGTCCTGCTTTGCGGTGGAAACCTCGTCGCCGATCCAGCGAAGAAGCCTGCCGTCCCGCCTGGTCGCGACCCCGGCGGCGTAGCGGTTGCAACCATCGGCGACGGCATCGACTACACCCGCACTGAAATTGCCCAGCGCCTGGCTCGGGACGGAGAGGGCGAGATTGTCGGCTTCGATCTCACCGACAAGGACCGGCGACCGTTCAGCCCCGCAGCCAACCTGCTGGGGGAAACGATCCTTCGCGAGTCCGGCCGCTCGCGCATCGCGGTGTTCCGGGCCGAGCGGGGGGATCTGCGGCAGACGGCCGAGGCGGTCGCCATGACCGCCAAAAGCCCCGCTCGGATCGCTTTGCTCACCACCATCACGAGCGAGGAACCCGAGTGGGCTTTCCTGAAGGAGGCTTCGCGCCGGTTCCCTGACATACTTTTTGTCGTGCCCGCGGGTGACGCGAAGCGGACGTTCGACGCTTCGATCTCGCTGGATAACGTCATCGTGGTTACTGCGGCCGCTTTCGCGCAGCCGTCAGCTAACCAGGGTCCCGATGCTGTGGATCTTGCGCTTTTGCCGTCGACGACAGGCGCGGAGGATGATGGGACGCGGCACCAATCAGCACGCATCGCGGCGCTCGCTGCTCGCATTGTCGCAGCTGAGCCTGACTTGAGAGGCGCGGCCATAAAGGCGCGCGTCGTCGGTCTTGCGAAGCCCTTTCCAGCAGGCTCGCCGAAGATGACGAGATTTGGTTGGATCGAAGATCCCGCGCAGTCTTTCAGGGCTGAATGACGGTTTTTAACGCGCGCACTTGCGCTTCTTGTTCGTATTCTTCGAGGACCGCTTGCTCATCGAGCTTAACGGCTGCCGCGCACCCGCCACCAGCCGTTGCATCCTTGTCGTGAAATGCATCCTTGTCGTGAAATATTGACTTGCTGGGCTCGTCCGCATTCGAGACGGAAGCCCGCGAGCGCGACCGCGACAGGTCGAGGCTCATTTGCCGTGAATTACGTTGCCACCGAAGGACTTGAAGCTGTCCAGGCTGAAGCCCATATCTGCGCCCATCTCGCGGCGGCGGCTGAACTTGGCGCAAGGCGCCGCGTGACCGTGATCTGCGATGAAGCTCTCGACGCGCGCCACGAGTTGCGCCGGCATCGGCACCCGCTCAACCATCTGGTAGCCGCTGCGATAGCCCTGAGCTTCGAAGGGCGAAGCTGACACCGATCGAACCAGGATCGGCATCTCGGTTCCACCTGCTGGATGCTGTTGAATGCCGACGTAGACCGAGGGGACGCCGTTAGCGAGATTGACCCGGTAGGCGGTAACTTGCCGATAGTCCAACTCAAGCGGCAGCGTTGCTGCATGATAGTGCACGAAACCTTGTCCGCGCCGGACCTCGCGCCACTCGGCAAATGGGGCGTCGAGTAATATATCTACGGGACGCCATCGCACGTCGTCCCAGGTGTGGGCCGCCGTCTCGCGCGCGATAATAACTCCGACTGGGATCGTTACGGCACGGCTCATGAACGGACCCCTTGCGACTTGCCGCTTCGTCCTAATACCAAAGTGTATAGTAGACTTTCGCGGCTCGTCCAACGCTAAATGTGATCTAGAGCTATGCATCTCCGAGCATAATTTGTGCCGGTTCGGACATACCTCGCAGGGCCGCCGCGACCACGCCAACGCTAAGCGCAAAACGCCACCTTGCCTGCGGCTAGGCTGAGGACCAATTACGCAGTGCAGTTCAACCCTGACCTTGATCAAGCAGCCCGTAACCTGCGATAGTTACTTTGCTTCTGCTGGCGCGCCGCGAGCGCCTCTAACGGGATTCGCCATGACGGCCCTTGCTACTGCTGCCAAGCCGATGATCGACCCCTACGGGCGGCATGTGAGCTATTTGCGCGTCTCGGTGACGGATCGGTGCGACTTTCGCTGCGTATATTGCATGTCAGAGCACATGACGTTCCTGCCCAAGCGCGAGTTGCTTACGCTCGAAGAGTTGGATCAGCTTTGCTCGGCTTTCGTGTCACGCGGGGTGAGGCGGCTTCGCATCACCGGTGGCGAGCCGCTGGTGCGCAAGAACATCATGTGGCTGTTCAAGGCGCTATCGCGGCATCTCGAGACGGGTGACCTCGACGAACTCACGCTCACCACCAACGGTAGCCAACTCGTCAGATATGCCGGCGATCTGAAGGCGGCAGGTGTGAAGCGCATTAATTTGTCGCTCGACACGCTCGACGCCGACAAGTTCAAGGCGATCACCCGGTGGGGCGATTTCGGCACCGTCATGGACGGGTTGGCCGCCGCCGAGAAAGCTGGACTGAAGGTCAAGATCAATGCCGTCGCTCTGAAGGACGTCAACGAGCACGAGATCGACAACTTGGTGAGGTTCGCGCATGGGCGCGGCCACGACCTAACGCTGATCGAGACCATGCCGCTCGGCGACATCGAACAGGATCGCACCGACCAATACCTGCCGCTGTCGCTGGTGCGGGCGCGGCTCGCTAGTCGCTGGACCCTGTCGGACATCCCGTACCGCACCGGCGGCCCCGCCCGTTACGTGGAGGTCAAGGAAACCGGCGGGCGGATCGGGTTCATCACGCCGATGACCCATAATTTCTGCGAAAGCTGCAATCGTGTCCGGATCACCTGCACTGGCACTCTCTACATGTGTCTCGGCCAAGAAGATGCCGCCGATCTGCGGACTCCGCTGCGTGCCAGCGTCGATGATGGGGCGATTTTCGACGCCATCGACGAGGCGATCGGGCGAAAGCCGAAGGGCCACGACTTCGTCATCGACCGGCAGACGAGCAAGCCGGCGGTGGGCCGCCATATGAGTGTCACCGGCGGCTGATCTCCTCAACTCGATTCATCGCAACCGCAACACTTGCCCGAAAGTCGCGCGATCTGCCCGGAGGGGCGGCAGCGATGACGATCGTTGCTCCAATCCCCTTGTCTGATGGGGCGAAATCTGCAAGATAAGAGCATAAAGGTCAGCAATCCTGTCCTTTGTGTCCTAGTGTGTTCGCGATCGCCCGGCAATCGACTTTCCGATTGCCGTCGCTTCGCGTACCCTTGCGACCGACCATGGCAATCTCGGGGTCAGCGTTCTCGAGTGGAGAGACGACGTGGCAGTGCTGCGGGTGAACGGGGCCAGTGAAGCCAAATGCGCGGAGGACCGCGCATTGCGAACACATCGCACGCGAAAACGCACGGGTCATCGAACCTGATCGCCGAGAGCGCGATCCCTTCGAGACGCAAGCCGAATTCACGGACGCCCGGCTCAAGCCCGAGCCACGAGGCGAACCGAACAGACGCAATCGACATCATTCGAACGGCACCGAGGCCGACACATGACCGAGACCCATCGCCCGCTTGAAGTCTACGAGCGCCCCGAGCGCCAGGGCTTGTTCGATCCTGCCATGGAGCGCGATGCCTGCGGCGTCGGCTTCATCGTCGACATGAAGGGTCGCAAGTCGCACAAGATCGTCGGCGACGCGCTTCAGATCCTTGAAAATCTCGAGCATCGTGGTGCCGTTGGCGCCGACCCGCTTTCGGGCGACGGTGCTGGCATCCTCATCCAGATCCCGCACGACTTCCTAAAGGAAGAATGCGCTAAAATTGGTTTCACGCTGCCGGCTCCGGGCGACTACGCCGTCGGCCATGTGTTCGCGCCGCGCGACCCCCGCCTGCGCAAGCATTGCAGCACCGTATGGACTTCGCATCATGCGCGAGGAGGGTCTCGAGATCCTCGGCTGGCGGCGCGTGCCGGTCGACAATACGTGCCTCTCCGAGATGGTCCGCAGCACCGAGCCGGATCACCGCCAGGTCTTCATCGGCAAACCGAAGGGCATGAGCGAGGGTGACTTCGAGCGGAAGCTGTATCTTGCCCGCAAGTGCGTCTCGAACTCGATTCAGAAGGCCTACAAAGGCCGCGACATTGGCCACTACACAGTGTGCTTGTCGAGCCGCACGCTCGTCTACAAGGGCATGTTCCTGTCGTTCCAGGTCAAGGCCTACTACAAGGATCTGTCTGACCCGCGGCTGACTTCGGCGCTGGCGCTGGTGCATCAGCGGTTCTCGACCAACACTTTCCCAAGCTGGAAGCTAGCGCATCCCTACCGCATGGTCGCGCACAACGGCGAAATCAACACCCTGCGCGGCAACGTCAATTGGATGGCTGCGCGGCAGGCGTCCGTGTCGTCTCCGCTGTACGGTGGAGACATCGAGAAGCTGTGGCCGATCTCCTATGAGGGGCAGTCGGACACTGCCTGCTTCGACAACGCGCTCGAGTTCCTGGTGATGGGCGGCTACTCGCTGTCGCACGCGGCGATGATGCTCATTCCCGAGGCGTGGGCCGGCAACCCGATGATGGACGCCAAGCGCCGCGCCTTCTACGAGTACCATGCCGCGCTGATGGAGCCATGGGACGGCCCCGCCGCGATGGCGTTCACCGACGGCAAGCAGATTGGCGCCACGCTCGACCGCAATGGCCTGCGGCCCGCGCGTTATCTGGTGACCAAGGACGACGTAGTGATCATGTCGTCGGAAGTCCGGGGTGCTACCGGTTGCGGAAGAAAATATCGTTCAGAAGTGGCGTCTGCAGCCGGGCAAGATGCTGCTCATCGACCTGGAGAAAAGCCGCATCGTCTCCGACGACGAGCTGAAGGCGGACATTGCGTCGAGCCATCCGTACGAGCAGTGGGTGAAGAGCGCCCAGATCATGGTGCACGGCCTGCCGCTCGCCACCGGGGAGGCCGCCTCGAAGAAGTCGAACATCAGCGTTCTCGATCTGCAGCAAGCGTTCGGCTACACGCAGGAAAGCACCAAGTTCCTGATGACGCCGATGGCCGAGACGGGCCAGGAAGCGATCGGCTCGATGGGCAACGACACGCCGATCTCGGCGCTGTCATCGAAGTCGAAGCTGTTGCACACTTACTTCAAGCAGAACTTCGCGCAGGTGACTAACCCGCCGATCGACTCGATCCGCGAGGAACTCGTCATGAGCCTCGTATCGTTC
Organism: uncultured Alphaproteobacteria bacterium; assembly: GCA_963847435.1. Taxonomy (GTDB): domain Bacteria; phylum Pseudomonadota; class Alphaproteobacteria; order Rhizobiales; family Hyphomicrobiaceae; genus CAWJZR01. The sequence continues at coordinate 219,034 of CAWJZR010000022.1, forward strand.
ATCGGTCCACGGCCCAACCTGCTCGATCTGGAAGGCACCTCGAAGCAGAAGCGGCTCGAGGTCGACCAGCCGATCCTGACGAACGAGGACCTGGAGCGCATCCGCCAGATCGGCGCGGTGAAGGACAACGATTTCTCGTCGGTGACCATCGACATCACGTTCGATACCTCGCGCGGCCCGGCTGGCATGGGTCCCACGCTCGACTGCGTTTGCGCAGAGGCCGAAGAAGCCGTGCGCAGCAAGGACTACAACATCATCATCCTGTCCGACCGCAAGTGCGGCCCCGACCGGGTGGCGATCCCGTCGCTGCTGGCGACGTCCGCCGTGCACCATCACTTGATCAAGCAGGGCCTCAGGACGTCGGTTGGTCTCGTCGTCGAGACGGGCGAAGCGAACGAGGTGCACCAGTTCTGCACGCTCGCGGGCTATGGCGCGGAAGCGATCAACCCCTATCTCGCGTTCGAGACGCTGGAAGCGATGCTGCCGCAGCTCGGCGAGGGCGCGACGGCGTACGAGGTCAAGAAGCGCTATATCAAGGCCGTCGGCAAGGCGATGCTGAAGGTCATGGCCAAGATGGGCATCTCGACCTACCAGTCGTATTGCGGCGCCCAGATCTTCGACGCGGTGGGCCTCAAGGGCTCGTTCGTGCGCAAGTATTTCACCGGCACGCACACGCAGATCGAGGGCATCGGTCTGAAGGAAATCGCGGTCGAGACGTGTGACCGGCACACGGAAGCCTTCGGCAACGTGCCGACGCTCGCCAGCTCGCTCGAGGTCGGCGGCGAATATGCCTACCGTGTGCGCGGCGAAGCTCACGTCTGGCGGCCCAGCGTGGTCGCCGATCTGCAGCACGCCGTCCGTGGCACCGACGCCCAGGACGCGATGAGCGGCAAGGTTCCGCAGAAATACAAGGACTTCGCGCGTCAGATCAACGAGCAGTCCGAGCAACTGATGACGATGCGGGGCATGTTCCGCATCCGCTCGGCCGAGGAGATGGGCCGCAAGCCCATTCCGCTATCCGAGGTCGAGCCCGCAGCGTCCATCGTCAAGCGGTTCTCGACCGGCGCGATGAGCTACGGCTCGATCAGCCGCGAGGCGCATACGACGCTCGCCATCGCCATGAACCGGATCGGCGGCAAGTCGAACACCGGTGAGGGCGGCGAGGAATCGGATCGCTTCAAGCCGCTGCCCAACGGCGACAGCATGCGCTCGGCGATCAAGCAGGTCGCGTCCGGCCGCTTCGGCGTGACGACCGAGTATCTCGTCAATTCGGACATGCTGCAGATCAAGATGGCGCAGGGCGCGAAGCCTGGCGAAGGCGGTCAGCTCCCCGGCCACAAGGTCGACGAGACGATTGCCAAGGTGCGCCATTCAACGCCGGGCGTTGGTCTCATCTCACCGCCGCCGCACCACGATATCTACTCGATCGAGGATCTGGCGCAGCTCATCTTCGACTTGAAGAACGTCAACCCGAAGGCTGACGTCTCGGTGAAGCTGGTGTCGGAGATCGGCGTCGGCACAGTTGCCGCCGGCGTCGCCAAGGCGCGTGCGGATCACGTCACCATCGCAGGCTTCGAGGGCGGTACAGGCGCTTCGCCGCTGACCTCAATCAAGCACGCCGGCTCGCCGTGGGAAATCGGACTTGCCGAGACGCACCAGACGCTCGTCATCAACCGTTTACGCGGCCGCATCGCCGTACAGGTGGACGGCGGTGTGCGCACGGGCCGTGACGTCATCATCGGGGCGCTGCTCGGCGCCGACGAATTCGGCTTCGCCACCGCGCCGCTGATCGCGGCCGGCTGCATCATGATGCGCAAGTGCCACCTGAACACTTGCCCGGTCGGCGTCGCGACGCAGGACCCCGTGCTGCGCGCCAAGTTCAAGGGCAAGCCCGAGCACGTCATCAACTACTTCTTCTTCGTCGCCGAGGAAGTGCGCGAGCTGATGGCGGCGCTCGGGATCCGCAAGTTCTCCGAGCTTGTCGGCCACTCCGAGGTGCTCGACAAGGATCACGCGATTGCGCACTGGAAGGCCAAGGGGCTCGACTTCTCGAAGCTGTTCCACAAGCCGCACGTTCCAAAGTCGGTCGCCATCTCGCATATGGAGCGGCAGGACCACGGGCTGGAGAAGGTGCTCGACAACAAGCTGATCGAGATCGCCAAGCCGGCGTTGAAGTCCAAGAAGCCCGTCAAGGCCGAGGTCGCGATCGGCAACGTCAACCGTTCGACCGGCGCGATGCTCTCGGGCGAAATCGCCATGGCTTACGGCCATGGCGGCCTGCCAGAAGACACCATCTGGCTGACGTTGAACGGTACGGCTGGCCAGGCGTTCGGCGCCTGGGCCGCCAAGGGCCTGACGCTGGATCTCGTCGGCGAGGGCAACGACTACGTCGGCAAGGGTCTGTCGGGCGGCAAGCTGATCGTGCGGCCGAACCCGAAGTCCGGCATCACGCCGGAGAAGAGCATCATCGTCGGCAATACGGTGCTGTACGGCGCCATCACCGGCGAATGCTACTTCCGCGGCATCGCGGGTGAGCGGTTCGCCGTGCGGAATTCGGGCGCCTATGCGGTGATCGAGGGCACGGGCGATCACGGCTGCGAGTACATGACCGGCGGTGTCGTGGTCGTGCTCGGCCCGACGGGGCGCAACTTCGCGGCCGGCATGTCGGGCGGCATCGCCTACGTGCTGGATGAGAAGGGCGACTTCGAGACCCGGGTCAACAAAGAGATGGTGAAGCTCGAGTCGATCACTGCCGACGCCGCGCTGACCAAGAAGCTCGGCGCTTCCAATGGCGACGCCGCGAACGTGGACCTCGCGGGCGTGATGGCCGACATGCGGTTCCATGATGCTGAACGCCTGCACGCGCTCATCGTCCGGCACGCGCATTACACGAACTCGGCGACGGCAAAGGCCATCCTTGCGAACTGGGCGGACTACCTCCCGAAGTTCAAGAAGGTGATGCCGACCGAGTACGCGCGGGCGCTGGCCCAGATCGCGGCGAAGGCCGGGGGCACCCTGCCTGCAGAGCCGAATGCCGGCAAGCAAGCACGGAAGTAATTCGTAGGGTTAGCGCACTCGGTGCTGACCCCGCACACCACAGGCTGAAGAGAGACATCACGGGCTTCGGCGAATGGCCGGACTCGAGCGACGCAGGCGACGGGCAAAATAATGGGCAAGCCGACAGGGTTCTTGGAATTCGAGCGCGCCGACCGCAAGTACAAGCCGGTCGAGGAGCGCGTGAAGCACTGGAAAGAGTTCGTCGTGCCGCTTTCGGAAGCGGATACGAAGACCCAGGCCGCTCGCTGCATGGATTGCGGCATCCCCTATTGCCACAACGGCTGCCCGGTCAATAACCAGATCCCCGACTGGAACGACCTCGTCTATCAGGGCGACTGGAAGACGGCGGCCGCCAACCTGCACTCGACCAACAACTTCCCCGAGGTGACGGGCCGCATCTGCCCTGCCCCGTGCGAAGCCTCGTGCACGTTGAACATCGACGACACGCCGGTCACCATCAAGACGATCGAGTGCTCGATCGCCGATCGCGCGTGGAACGAAGGCTGGGTCGTGCCGCAGCCGCCGGAGACGAAGACCGGCAAGTCGGTGGCCATCATCGGCTCCGGTCCTGCTGGACTTGCCGCCGCGCAGCAACTCGCGCGAGCCGGGCACGATGTCCATGTCTATGAGAAGAACGAGAAGCCGGGCGGGCTCCTGGTTTACGGCATCCCCGACTTCAAGATGGAGAAAGGGATCATCGCGCGCCGCGTGAAGCAGATGGAGGCAGAGGGCGTCACGTTCCACTGCAACATGCAGGTGGGCAGGGACGTCAGCGCGAACGAACTGAAGAGCAAGTACGACGCGGTGCTGCTCGCGATCGGTTCCGAGCAGCCGTTCGACTTCTTCGCCAGGACCCCAGGCCGCGATCTCGCCGGCATCCACTACGCGATGGATTTCCTGCCGCAACAGAACCGGCGCGTTTCTGAAGAGCCGCAGCGGCCGAAGACGCATGAGATCAGCGCCAAGGGCAAGCACGTCATCGTCATCGGTGGCGGCGACACGGGCTCGGACTGCATCGGCACGTCGTTCCGCCAGGGCGCGCTGTCGGTGACGCAGCTCGAGATCATGCCGAAGCCGCCGGAGAAGGAGAAGAAAGATCTTTCGTGGCCGCATTGGCCACTGAAGCTGCGCGTCTCCTCGAGTTCAGGCGGAAGGCGCCAAGGTCGAATACTCTATCTCGACCACGGGCTTCGCCGGCAAGGACGGCAAGGTCGAGAAGCTGCTCTTCACCCGCGTCGACGACAAGCTGCAGCCGGTGAAAGGTTCCGAGGGCGAGCTGAAAGCCGATCTCGTACTGTTCGCGATGGGCTTCTCCGGTCCGATCGAGGGCGATGTCGTGAAGGAGTTCGGCCTGGAAGTCGTGCCACGGGGGCGCTTCAAGGGCCTCGACGCCAACGAAAAGGATTACAGGCTGCCCGGCTCCAAGAAGCTATTCGCAGCCGGCGATATCCGTCGCGGACAAAGCCTCGTCGTCTGGGCCATCCGCGAAGGGCGCCAAGCGGCACACTCAATCGACAAGTTATTGATGGGCAAGACCACGCTGCCACGCTGAGCGGCTTCCTGGCCCCTATAACTACTCAGAAAGGCGTTTGCGGCGACCCGGCTGCGAACGCCTTTCGCGTATCCCGCGTCATGCCGGCTAATCAGCTCGATAGTCAAAAGCTATCGTGGTCCCTGCTATAGTTGCAGGGTGCCGGTCAACGCAGGAAGGCGTGTCGTGAACGAAGGCAAGCCGGTCAAGGAAAGGTTGTTGGAGACTTGGTCGGCGATCGAGGCGACGGACATGTCTCTCGCCGACAAGCTCGCGGCCTATGAGCGAGCATCGCGCAAGATCGTTCCTGAAACTCTGGCGGCTTATGACCGGATGGTGGAGCGAACCGCGGCGGGCGAGACTTTGCAGTCGGCGCCGCAGGTCGGAGACGTGCTTCCCGACTTCCTTTGCCCCGACAACGAGGGGCATCTGGTTTCGCTAAGCACACTTCTCGCGGATGGACCGGTGGTCGTCAGTCTCAACCGCGGCCACTGGTGCCCCTATTGCAAGCTCGAACTGCGCGAACTGGCCAAGTCGGCGGAGGCGGTGGCGGCCTGCGGCGCGCGCCTCGTTTCGATTGTGCCTGAGGTTGAACAGTTCTCACAGCAAATGGCCTCCGCTCATGGCCTGCTGTTTCCCATCCTGACCGACCTCGATCTGTCGTATGCGCTGAGCCTTGGATTGGTGACACCGCCCGGCCTGGAGCTGAAGCAGCTCTATGAACGCGCGGGGATCAATCTGGCGCGGTTCCAAGGCAACGAATTCTGGTTACTCCCCTCGCCCGCGACGTTCGTCGTCGATCAGAACGGTCGCATCGTCGCGCGCTTCATCGATGCTGACTTCCGGCGCCGCATGCCGATCGATGAGATCCTGGCTGCTCTGCGCGCGCTCAAGCAGACTTAGCGACGGGGCTGGACTTGTCGCTGCCTGGGACGTCATGACGGCCAAGGATTACCGGCCAGTTGGCCGCCCGCAGCAGCCGAAGCAACCCCGTGGCGGCCGGGGAGCGCTGGCGGCCGGAGACCGCGTACAGCACGACGGGGCGTGTCAACTCCAGGTCCTGCACCTGAACAAGCCGCAAATTCTCCGACGTCATTGAGCTTTGCGGCAACAAACTCACGCCGACGTTGGCGGCAAGCAGCGCCAGCAGGTCGTGATCGCTGGCGATGCGGTCCTGGAAATCCTGGGACAGGCCATTTGCAGACAAGATGGCCGTCAACGCCCCCGACTGCTCGCAATACGCCCGCGGCAACAGGCGTATATCGCCCAACTGAGACAACAGCAGCGAATTGCGCATCGCCAGGGGGTGCGTCTTGGGTACCGCGAGCTCGAACCGCTCGGTAAACAGCACCCAAGATTCCAGACGATCCCAAGGCTCCTTGAGCGGGCAAGCGATGCCGAGGTCGGCTTCCCCTTTCTTCAGCCGCTCACCGACGTCCTCCGCATTCCCGCGCGAGAACTTCAGCTCGAGTCCGGGAAATGCCTTCACCAGCTCGGTCAGCGGCTGGATCAGCAATTGCAGATTGATGGTGTGCGAAAGCGCAAAGCACAGCGGCGCGCAGGTCCCTTTTTTATAGGAGACCGCCAACTGCTTTGCCGCCATTGCGCTCTCTAAGCATTGGGTCAACAGCGGCAGCATCATGCGCCCAAGATCAGTGAGATGAGTCAGGCCACGCTCACGGCGAAACAAGTCGCCGCCGAGTTCCTCCTCGAGCTTCAGGATCGCACGACTTAAGGATGGTTGAGCGACGTGGCATTCATCAGCGGCCTGCGTGAAGTTCAACGTCTTCGCCACCGACAGGAAATAGCGGATCTGATGCATTTCCATGCGAAGCTCTCCTGGGACTTGAAGCGCGTCAAAGTACCTAATCGAGCCGACACATTATTATAATTACGCGACATTATAGTTACGCAAGTTGCGGAGAAGCCAGAAGAATATATGCGCGGTCGGCGAGCCGTCAGGATGGTCGTGCGAAGCGCATGTGCCGCCGAGATAGGTAGTAAAAAGGGGTCTCGGTGGCTTTCGAGCGACCACTTGGTCCCCGGAATTGAAACGGGCGCTCATGGCATAAAGGCCATAAGCGCCCGCATTGCATCTTGCGTCAACGCCTCTCGGCGGACCCGATGCGCTTCCCTGGACATGGACGCGGTGGGAGTAGCCGTGCGTCGGCGTTGACGCAAGCTGGCCGGCCGATACTGGCTCTTCGGCTAGGTCCGCCTTTTCCAAAGAGGTGCAAGCCAATGAAATTGCAATTCCTCCGACGACGAGATCGATAGTTCGTCACTCCCAAGCTACGAAGCCGGCCCGGACCTTGGCTATGAACCACTCCCGCTTCTTGGCTGTGCAGTTGTCCATGCCGGTGAGCGCGATCCAGTCGAGCCGACAGCGACGAGCGCACAGGCTGCGAATGCCGAACTTGAACAGTCGCCAATCGGGCCAGCCGACGAGCCAGAGAAACCAGCGTTGGGAGCCGTAGGTCGTGACCACGGCGATGCGCCGGACGTCCCCCAGCAGTGGCTGCAGCCCCCGAGGACCGCCGACGCGGAAGGCGACGCCCGGCAGCCAGACTCGGTCGAACCAGCCCTTCAGCGTGGCGGGTGGACTGAACCACCATGTCGGGTAGACGAAGACCAGCGCTTCGGCACGCAGCAGCGAAGCGACGTGGCTGCTGATGTCCGGGCGGTGGTCGCCTTCGTCGTAGTAGCGACCGCGCTCCTCGGCATCCAGTACAGGATAGAAGCCCTCGGCGTAAAGATCGCGGACTTCGACAACGTGCCCTGCAGATTTCAGGGCCTCGGTCGCGACCTCCCGGAGCGCGGCACAATAGCTGTCAGGGCGGGGATGGCAGTAGATCAGCAGGATGCGCATGCTCTGGCCTCGCTCCCCGAATGCTCGATCAGCATGACTTGGCGATCTACATCCCGTTGCTCGCGCCCGCGATGGCGGCGTGACCTCAGGACCTACTCGGCTTGGACTTGTACGCGGTCTTAACTCGGGGCCGCCGAGCCGGTCGGCGTCAAGGATAGTCTTCGAAACAGGAACTCGCAGTTTATGGCGGCGTGCGAAAAGTATCGAGCAGGCCTTCATTGGAACGCTGCGAGGCAGCACGAAGGCCTCCACCGTGGAAACCAGTCATGGCTACGACCACTGAGGCCGCCGCGCGGCCGGGCATTTCAGCGCGCTGGACGCAGTTGATCGTGGGCATCGGCTGCATGTTGTTGATCGCGAACCTGCAGTACGGCTGGACGCTTTTCGTCAACCCGATCAATAAAGCACACGGCTGGTCCATCGCTTCGATCCAGCTCGCCTTCAGCATCTTCGTCGCGCTCGAGACCTGGCTGACACCGGTTGAGGGATGGATCGCCGACGCGCTCGGGCCGCGTAACGGACCGCGTTTGGTGGTCGCGTTCGGCGGCATCATGGTGGCGCTCGGCTGGATCATCAACTCTTACGCCCAGTCACTCGGAAGTCTGTACCTCGGCGCGGTCTGCAGTGGCATCGGCGGTGGTGCGGTCTACGCGACCAGCGTCGGCCAGACGGTGAAGTGGTTCCCCGACAAACGGGGGCTCGCGGTCGGGTTGACCGCCGCCGGCTATGGCGCAGGCACCGCGCTCACGGTGGTTCCCATCAGCGCCGTCATTGCCAACCACGGTTACGAAGAGTCGTGGTTGTTGCGCTGGCGCTGGTTGTGCTCACCCCTCTGCGCCACCGTCTGATGCTACGCCCTGCCTAGCTTCTCCGTGTGGTCCGCTGTTTAAAATTGCAGCGGCGGTTGCGGCCTCGTGTTCCAAAGCGCGAACTACTCCGGATGGTTGTGGCGCCCTAGCTCACGGGCCGCGACCTTGTTCAAACTGCACGTTTGCGTCCTGTGAACATGGCTTTGACCAGGTTTTCACGATGCATCAGGCTCGCGATTGCGACTCCGGCGACGTGCAGGACGATCAAGGCGACGGTCGCGTTCGCCAAAACCTCGTGCACCTCCTCCATGATCTTCGAGCCCCAGAAGGCGGAGGTTGTCATGGCTACGCCCGTCGCACAGGTTGCCGCCAGCATCAGGATGAGTGCGAGGATCATGGCGCCGCCGGCGGGATTGTGCCCGACATGCCGCGGCGCCTTCATGAGCGCGACGTCGCGGACGTAGGCCATCACCTCGCGAGGAGAGCGCGCGAAATCCGAAAAGCGGGCGTGACGGGGACCGATGAAACCCCACACGACGCGCAGCGCCAATAGTGCAGCGATGCCGTATCCTATCGCGACATGCGCATTGGTGGCCTCGTCCCCGGTCACGAACGCGCCGATGAACAGCGCGACGAGCGACCAGTGGAACACCCGCACGAACGGGTCCCAGACCCTGACCGTTGCCGGCGGCATCGCGCCGCCGGCTTCAGTCGCATTTCCAGCGACGTGCATGATCGGTCCTCACTCTTGGCCGACGATGGCGCCGGTGGATGGGTCAACGAACAGCTCGATCCGTTTGCCGTTGGTGTCGAGGGCATAGAGCTCGCCGCAGGCGTTCTTGATCTTGCCTTTCTGGACCTTGTAACCGAGACCTTCGACCTTGCCCTGTAGGGCTTCGAGCGTCATCCACTTGGCCTGCGGCTCTGTCGTGCAAGGGCGGCCGAGACTACCCGCTTGAGACATGGATGCCGGGATCAGCAAGGAGGCGGCGAGAGCGAGGCTGACAGTTTTCAGCATGGAAGTTCTCCATCTTGGGCGCCGCGCCACCACGACGGGGGCGGCGATGGAGCCACCATGCCCGAACCGGGATGACGGCTTCCTGTTGACCAATGTCAGCGACCCGTCATGCGGCCCCGAGCAGGATGTCCTCAGCCACAACGAGGGTGTGATGCCGATCCCGCGTGCCGCAAAGGTGTTCATTGCCGTATTCGCCGCAGCTTCCGTCGCCGCGGGCGGGGCGTTCGGCGACGATGCTAACCCCGATGCCGTTCGCGGCGCAGTCGAGCGAGGCGAGATCAAACCCCTTTCGGAGATCATCGCCACTCTGCGCGACAAGCTCCCGGGCGAGATCGTAGGCACCGAGATCGAGCGCAAGAAAGGCCGCTGGCTTTACGAGTTCAGAACGGTGGACCGTCAGGGACGCTTGTTTGAAGTCTACGTGAACGCGGCCAACGGCGAGATCGAGCGGATCAAGGAGAAGTGATGCGCGTGCTCCTGGTCGAGGACGACAAGCGGATTGCCTCCGACGTCTGTGCCGCGCTGTGTGCTGCCGGCTACGTCGTAGACGTTGCTACCGATGGCGAGGACGCTTGGTTTCGCGGCGACACCGAGGATTACGGCGCCATCATCCTCGATCTCGGGTTGCCGCGAATGGATGGCCTGTCGGTGCTGAAGCGCTGGCGAGCCAATGGACGCGCGATGCCGGTGCTCATTCTCACCGCGCGCGGAAGCTGGGCCGAGCGCGTGGACGGGATCGACGCGGGAGCCGACGACTATCTGCCGAAACCGTTCCGGATGGAGGAGCTGCTGGCTCGTCTGCGCGCGATCGTACGCCGGTCCGTAGGGCAGGCCTCGGCCATCCTGACGGCGGGCGAGGTCACGCTGGATGACCGGCAAAAACTCGTCACTGTGCGCGGCGTGCCGCTGAGCCTGTCGCCGCTCGAGTACCGGCTGGTCGCCTACCTGATCAAACACCGCGGCAAGGTCGTTGGTCAGGGCGAGCTCGAGGAGAACGTCTACGGCCACGACGAGCCGCACGAACTCCAATGCGTTGGAAGTTTTGGTCGGCCGCGTCCGCCGCAAACTCGGAACTCCGCTCATCGAGACCCGGCGCGGGTTCGGCTACCTCGTCCCGGCGTCGTTGCCATGAGATGGAACTCGCTACGGCTGCGGCTCCTTGCAGGCGGCCTCGCGGCGATGGCCTTGGCATTGGCAATTGCAGGCGCGGGGCTCACAGCACTGTTCGAGCGGCACGTCATGCGCACGATCGCCGACGAACTCGATGTTCATCTGCGCCAACTGCTCTCAGGCATCGACGTGGATACCGCGGATCGCTTGGTGGTCAATCGGCCGCCTGTCGATCCGCGGTTCGCCGAACCGATGTCCGGTCTTTATTGGCAGGTCGGCAACGAGCCCGGCCAACTTCTTCGATCGCGATCCTTGTGGGATACGACGCTGGCACTTCCCGCCGATAACTTGGCGCCGGGAGAAGCCCATCTGCACCCCGCGAAAGGTCCAAATAATGCCAGCGTGCTCGTGCGTGAACGCAAGATCAGTCTCACGGTCGGAGGTTCGCGGCAAAACGTGCAAGTCGCCGTAGCCGGTAATCTTGACCGGGTAAGTCGTGCCTCGTCTGCTTTCGCTCGCGAGCTGTCAGCCGCGTTGGGGCTGCTGGCCCTGACGCTCGGCATCGCAACAGCGGTGCAGGTGACGCTCGGATTGCGGCCATTGGGAGCATTGCAGCGAGGCGTCGCCGATATTCGTTCCGGTTCGGCGAGCCAATTGTCGAGCGCCGTGCCGAGCGAGGTGCAGCCGCTGGTTGACGAGTTGAATGGCTTGTTGCGCGAGCAGGACGGCGAGGTCGAGCGCTCACGCGGTCGGGCCGCCGATCTGGCGCATGGATTGAAAACGCCGCTGGTTGCGCTGGCGGCCGACGTCACGCGGTTGAGAGCCCTCGGGCAGGGCGGTATTGCCCATGATATCGAGCAGATCGGCGATGCCATGAACCGGCACGTCGATCGTGAACTCGCGCGCGCACGAGTCCGGGGCAAGTCGCGCACCAGCACTCCATACTCGACGGAATTGCTGCCGCTCGTGCGTTCCCTGATGGCCACGATCGAAAGGACGCCCGGCGGTGGCCAAGTCAAGCTTGAGGCGAGCTGCGCGAGCGGGCTGAGGGTGCCCATCGATCGAGCAGATTTGGCGGAGGTGCTTGGAAACCTGCTCGACAACGCGGCTCGCCACGCTGCGTCACGGGTGCGCTTGTCGGCAACGAGCGAAAGTGGGCGGATTTGCATTTCCATCGACGATGACGGGCCAGGCATCGCCCCGGAAGTGCATGCGAAAGTGCTTGAGCGCGGGGTCCAACTCGACGAGCGCGGCGGGGTGGCGGGCCTAGGGTTGGCGATCGTCCAGGATGTGCTCGACGCTTACGGCTGGAGCATCGCCTTGGAGTCCTCGGATCTGGGCGGCTTGAAAGTTAGGCTGGAAAGCCGCCCGTAGAAACTGGAGTCGTGACATGAAAGCGGCCTTGGTCTCGACGCTGACGGCAGTTCTGTCGATGGCGTGCTGCGGTTTCGCGACTGCCCAGGACACGACAGGGCGCGGGATGGAAATCTACCTGGAGCACTGCAAGAGTTGCCACGGCTCGGATGCCGCCGGCTTCACCGCGCGCAGCGTGCAACGCGGCAGCGACGGAACGATCCAGACAAGGACGATGAAGCCGCTGGCCGCCTTCTTATCCACGCACGGGGCAGCGGATGAGCGCGACCGGCGCGAATTGCTTGTGCTGTTCGAAAAGCTGATGCGGATGGACGCCCGTTAGCCACGGTCACTCAGTAAAAGGCGAAAAGCGAGGAGCGCCCATGCGAATTCCAGATGGATCTTTCGCGGTGGCATTTGAGCAAACGGCTGCACTGCGTAATCGGCTGCCACAGCATTTCGATCAAATCCTACGGCGCGTCCTGATCCTGGCCGCTCTCGCCTCGTTGGCGTCAGGCGCGCTGCTGTGGTTGTTCGACCAATCGCGGATCGCATCCTGGATCTGGGCGCTGGGCACCATCCCGGTCGCCGCTGGTCTGCTCGTTTCCATGGTTCGCGATTTTGCTGGCCGGGCGCGTGGGCGTCGACGCGATCGCGCTCGTGTCGATGACGGCCGCGCTTGCGCTGGGCAGACGCTGGCCGGCGTCGTGGTCGCCGTCATGTATGCGGGCGGCAACGTGCTGGAGGATTTCGCGGTCGCGCGCGCCGAGCGCGATCTGAAGTCGCTGGTCGATCGCGCGCCGCGGGTCGCGCACCGTCGCAAGACGCGAGCACGGCATCGAGGACGTCGCCGGTCGACGACGTGGCGGTCGGCGACTGCATTCTGGTGCGCGCCGGCGAGATCGTGCCGGTCGATGGCGTGATCACCAGCGCGGACGCGATGCTCGACGAGTCGGCGCTGACCGGCGAGCCGATCCCGGTCGAACGCGCCGCGGCGGCGAGGATGCGCGCAGCGGCACGCTCAATGCGGGCGAGACCTTCGAGATGCGCGCCACCGCGACCGCCGGCGAGAGCACCTATGCCGGCATCGTGCGACTGGTCACCGCGGCGCAGACCGCGAAGGCGCCGTTCATCCGGCTGGCCGACCGCTACGCGCTGCTGCTCCTGCCGGTCACGCTCGTCGTCGCCGGTGCGGCCTGGCTGCTGTCGGGCGATCCGATCCGCGGCCTCGCGGTGCTGGTCGCGGCGACGCCCTGCCCGCTGATCCTGGCGGCGCCGGTCGCCTTCATCGCCGGCGTCTCGCAGGCGGCGCGGCGGGGCATTCTCATCAAGGGCGGCGGGCCGCTGGAGGCGCTGGCCCGCACCCACACCGTGATGTTCGACAAGACCGGCACGCTGACGGTCGGCGGCGCGCGCCTGATCGCCGTCGAGGCGGCCCCGGCGAGAATCCGCCGACGAGGTGCTGCGGCTGGCGGCTCGCTGGAGCAGGCCTCGCAGCACGTGGTCGCGCGCGCCATCGTCGAGGCCGCGCTCGCCAAGGGGCTCGCGCTGGAGCTGCCGGAGCACGTGCGCGAACCATGGGCTCGGGGCTGGAAGGGCGTGATCGGCGGGCAAGCAAGGTCTGCGCCGGCTCGCACCAGCTGGTGCACGGCGCACCGCAAGCCCGAGGAATGGGCCGCGCGCGTGCTGCGGCGCGCCTCCTGGCGCTCGGCGCTCAGCGTGTTCGTCGCGGTCGACGGCCGGCCGATCGGCGCGCTGCTGCTCGGCGACGAGCTGCGGCGCGAGACGCCGCGCGCCGTGCGGCATGCTGCGCAAGGCCGGCGTGCGCGCGCATCGTGATGGTCACCGGCGATCGCGCCGATGCGGCCGAGACGATCGGCGCCGCTCTCGATCTCGACGCGGTGCTGGCCGATCGCGTGCCCTCCGACAAGGTCGACGCGGTGGCGACCGAGCAGCGGCTGCAACCCGACGCTGATGGTCGGCGACGGCATCAACGACGCGCCGGCGCTGGCCGCGGCCGACGTCGGCATCGCGCATGGGCGCCCGCGGCGCCAGCGCCTCGTCGGAGGCGGCCGACGTCGTGATTCTCGTCGATCGCCTCGACCGGGTCGTCGGAGGCGGTCGTCATCGCCAAGCGCGCGCGCGCGCATCGCGTTGCAGAGCATCGTCGCCGGCATGGCCATGTCCGGCGTGGCCATGGCGTTTGCCGCGTTCGGCTGGCTCTCGCCCGTTGCCGGAGCATTGGCCCAGGAAGTGATCGACGTTGCCGTGATCCTCAACGCGCTGCGGGCGCTCGGACCGGCGATCAGCTCGGTCCGGCGCGCGAGCCATGCCATCGGCGACGGCACGGTGCTGCGTCAGGATCACGAGCAGCTCGAAGCGCACCCTCGACCGGCTGCGGGAGATCGCCGACGCGCTGGACGACGCCGCAGCCGGCGGAGCGCCGTGGCGCTGATCGCCGAGGCCAACCGCGCTCGTCGGCCGACGAATCGTCGAGCACGAGCGCGACGACGAAAGCATGGTCTATCCGCAGCTCGCCGGTTCCTGGCGGACAGCCACGGGCCTCGGCGCCATGAGCCGCGCGCACCGCGAGATCCTGCATCTGGCGCGGCTGCTCGCACCGGCTGGCCGCGGACCTGCACGCCGACCGACGCCGACCGCTATCTGATCCGCGATGCGCAGCGCGTCATCGAGGCGATCGAGGCGCTGGTGCGCATCCACAACGCGCAGGAGGAAGACATCTACGAGCACGCCAGCCAGCCGTAGTTGCGCGGGTAGAGGATTTCATCGGCGCATCGCCGGTCTGAGCGCTGAGGAGCCACCTCGAAAGGATGCATCGAGAAGACGCCATAATTGAAGGGACCAAGAAGGAGAGGTCCTGCACCGAAACCAACTAACGCGTGGCGCGAGCGTGGTGGCTAAACCGGTGCTTCAATTGGTGAAATCTGGCTCCGCGGGTAGGATTCGAACCTACGACCAACCGGTTAACAGCCAGTTCCCGCCCGGTTTCTGTTGGACGCCCCTAAACCCAGCTGGACGACGATCACTCATAAAAATGTTCCTTATCAGTTTGTTGATTGGCCGCCTTGGTCCGGACTCATCTTGCAAAGGCCGAAACATTTTCGTACCAATTCCGTCCAGATTGCAGTTTCACAGACGAATGGGGCCACGCTTGCCGAAACTCGACCTCACCGACGCCTACCTGAAGGGCCTGAAGTGTAGGGAGGTCAGCGCCTGCTTGAGGTGCGCGACACCGAGGTGCGGGGGCTCGAGATCAGGGCCTCACTCGGCGGGCGGAAAACGTGGCGTCTGCATCACGCGCCGCAGTGACGCAAAGCGCCGGGTAGTCGAAGCTCGGCTCTTATCCGTCGCTTTCGCTCAAGGAGGCGCGCAGTAAAGGCCAAGCGCATCCAGGCCGACATCGAGGGCGAAGAAACGCGTGCTGATCCAGCCGCTGAGCGACAGGCACGTAAGCACGCGAGACACGAGCTTGCTGGAGACGCTGGATCGGCACGCTCGGCCTAACAAGCGTCCGCGACCGCTCGGCGAGGAGGCCATGACCGGTTAGTCCTGTGCTCTGGGCTCGATGAAGGGAGTGAGGTAACCGAGCGCGATATCATTGGCCTCCTCGACCGGGTTGCTAAGGAACCTCTGAACAGCTCGTGCCGCGAATGCGGGGAGTGGGATCGATTCCGATTTTCGCCTTTTTTAGCGGCTTGCCGCTGTTGGTAGGGGCGTCTCAGCGCGCATCAGCGCGCATTCTCCCTCAAGCGGACGCAATTCGGCCGCGCGCTATGAAAATATTGGCGAGCGCGAGCAACGCGAACACCTGCGCACCGTTCTTGGCGATGCCGCGATAGCGCGCCTTGCGATAGCCGAACTGGCATTTCAGCACGCGGAATACATGCTCGACTTTGGCGCGAACTTTGCCAAAGCGGCGGTTGCGCGCGCGCTGCCGTTTGGTGAGGTCGCGGCCAGGCTTCGCTTTCTCCTTCACCGCCCAGAGCACGCCGGCTTCTTCGGCTGCGCGCTTCTTCACGTCGCTCGCGTAGCCCTTGTCGCCGTAGACCGCGCGGTCGTCCTCGCGGATCAGATTGTCCATCACCTTGGCGTCGTGAACCTTGCCCGTCGTCACGCCCGCCGTGTGCACGAGACCGCTTTCGGCATCGACTCCGATGTGCGCCTTCATGCCGAAGTACCACTGGTTGCCCTTCTTCGACGACGACATCTCGGGATCGCGCTTCTGCGCCTTGTTCTTCGTCGAAGGCGAAGCGGCGATCAGCGTCGCGTCGACGATCGTGCCGCCGCGCAGCAGTTCGCCCTTCGCAGCCAGATGCTCGGCAACGCCCTCGAAGATCGCCTTCGTCAGATCGTGACGTTCGAGCAGGTGGCGGAAATTGAGAATCGTCGTTTCGTCGGGGATCGCGTCGCGGCCGAGGTCCAGACCCACGAACGCACGCATCGACTG
Source organism: uncultured Alphaproteobacteria bacterium (assembly GCA_963847435.1). Classification (GTDB taxonomy): domain Bacteria; phylum Pseudomonadota; class Alphaproteobacteria; order Rhizobiales; family Hyphomicrobiaceae; genus CAWJZR01. Next base: position 235,249 of record CAWJZR010000022.1, read on the forward strand.
GATGTCGTAGAGGGCTTCCTCGGCGCCAGGGTCGGAGAGATTGTACCATTGTTGCAGGCAGTAGATGCGCACCATGACACCGAGCGCAAACGGCCGTCGCCCGCCTTGCGGTCCCACCTTCGGATAGTGCGGCTCGATCAGCGCCTCGAGCAGGCTCCACGGCACGACAGCCGACATCTCGCCCAGGAACATGTCCCGCTTCGTCCGCTTCTTCTTCGCCGCGAAATCAAGCGACGCAAAGCTCAGCTGGTCGGCCATCGCTGCCCCTCGAATCAATGGCGTCAGTGTGCCATGTTCGGCGGGTTGTTCAGAGGCTCCCTAACAAGCCAGACGCACGTCTCCGCAAGCGAACCAATAGCGCCCGAAAGCTGACCCACCAGCCGAATCGAAGCACCAGTTTTTGAAGCTGGTCCGCGCTGTGTTCCGATGGGGCCTCGGACGCGACCTGCTACAGCTCGATCCTAAATTCGGGCTCCCGCCTCCGATCAAGAAGGAGAAACCGCGTGAGCGAGAGCTTTCCGCCGATGAGATCCGCAAGCTGTGGCATGCTCTTCGAACGCGCGCCGGTTGGCCGGCGATACGCTAAGGGGTTGCCGCGCGGTGCGGCTGTTGTCGGTGAGAAAGACATTCCGATGACCCGCGCCACGGCCTTGACGCTCGAAGCTCGCGCTAGTAACGGCCCAGCGCATCGGCGAGGTCGCATGCGGCTCGCCATGGCGGAACTCGACTTGAACGAGGCAGCACCTGTGTGGACCCTTCCGGGGGAGGCGCGCAAAAAACGGACAGCCCAACCGGGTGCCACTCTCGCCGTTGGCGGTACGGCTGATTGCCGAGGCTCGCAACCTTGCTCCCGGCGCCGACTGGCTGTTCCCGAACGCGGATAACTCTGCGCCGGTCTTTATCCGCACTCACCCTCTAAAGCACATGATCGCGCCCGCCCCGCGATCGGCCTAGAACGATTTCCGGATTTCACGATCTTGCGGCGGACGGCAGCCACGCGGATGGCCGAGTTGGGGGGTCTCTCCACACACGATCTCCCTGGTGCTCAATCACGTCAGCGCAACCAAGGGGACGATCACAGGCATAATGTCTACGTGCACGTACTCGTATGATGGCGAGAAGCGCGATGCTCTGGGCGCGTGGGCGGTTAGGCTGGAGCAGACAATCGGCGCATTCGAATGTTCGCGGGTGTGCGGACTGATCGCGGGTGGAAGCGCCCCACTATGGTGAGGGTTGAGTCCGGTTGCGAAGACGAGCTCCGTGAGCCGCTGACGCGCTTCGATTATGCCTGGCGCTTACCCTGCTGCGTGGCGAACTGCTGCCATCTGTGGATTAGGGGAGCGCCGGACCACTTCGCTCGATGGAGAGTATACCTAGGGAACCTCTGAACAGCACGTGCCGATTGTTGCGTGGGATCGATTCCGATTTTCGCTTTTTTCCCGGCTTGCCGCTCTTGGTGGGGCGTCTCGGCGCGGATCAGCGCGCATTCTCCTTCATGCGGACGCAAGTCGGCTGCGGGCGAGGATAGAGATTGGCGAGCGCGAAGCAGCGAGAACACCTGCGCGCCGTTCTTGGCGATGCCGCGATAGCGCACCTTGCGATAGCCGAACTGGCATTTCATGACGCGGAACACGTGCTCGACTTTGGCGCGCACTTTGCCGAAGCGGCGATTGCGCGCCCGCTGCCGCTTCGTGAGCTTGCGGCCCGGCTTCGCCTTCTCCTTCACCGCCCACAGCACGCCCGCGTCTTCCGCCGCGCGCTTCTTCTCGTCGCTGGCGTAGCCCTTGTCGCCGTAGACCGCGCGGTCGTCCTCGCGGATCAGGTGGTCCATCACCTTGGCGTCGTGCACCCTGCCCGTCGTCACGCCCGCCGTGTGCACAAGCCCGCTCTTCGCATCGACGCCGACGTGCGCCTTCATGCCGAAATACCACTGGTTTCCCTTCTTCGACGACGCATCTCGGGATCGCGCTTCTGCTGCCTTGTTCTTCGTCGACGGCGAGGCCGCGATCAGCGTCGCATCCACGATCGTGCCGCCGCGCAGCATCGCGCCCTTGCGCCTCGAGATGTTCTGCAACAGCCGCGAAGATCGCCTTCGTCAGGTCGTGGCGCTCGAGCAGATGGCGGAAGTTGAGGATCGTCGTCTCGTCGGGGATCGCGTCGCGGCCGAGTTCCAGGCCAGCGAACGCGCGCATCGACTGGATGTCGTAGAGCGCTTCCTCCGCGCCCGGATCGGAGAGATCTGTACCACTGCTGCAGGCAGTAGATGCGCAGCATGACGGCAAGCGGAAACGGCCGCCGCCCGCCCTGCGGACCGCATCTTGGGATAATGCGGCTCGATCACGGCTTCGAGCTCGCCCCACGGCACGACGGCCGCCATCTCCGCCAGGAACACATCACGCTTCGTGCGCTTCTTCTTGGCCGCAAAATCGAGCGACGCAAAGCTCAGCTGGTCCATCGCTACCCCTCGAATCAATGGCATCAGTGTGCCATGTTCGCCGGGTTGTTCAGAGGTTCCCTAGCTGATCGTTTCCTCGCGCCATTAGCAAGGCCGCGCCGCCCTCCGGCAAAAAACTACGCCGGACGGACCGCGGCGGCACGCAAACGGTGACATGACCTTCTTGGTGGCCCTTCGCAAAACGAAGGCCCCAGGCGCATGAGATTCCAACAAGGTAGAACTTGCTCAAACAAATGCTCTGAGATAAATAGGGCGTAGCCTGTGTGACATGTCCCTCTTGAAAGCTCATTCCCCAAACACATTATATTGGGGATTGCGGGGATATCTGTGAGACAGGCACACGGCCATGAAGGCAAAAACCCGCAAGGGTGGGCCGGAAAAGCCGCCAGCCGGAACCCAAAACGGTGACGTCGTGGGAGTTTCTTCGGCGAGTGCTGTTGAAGGCGAGCTGTTGGAGGTCGAATGAGGCATTCGCTAGCGCAAGGTTGCCAGTGCGCTGGACTCAAAGAACAAAGTGAATTCGAAGAGCTTGGTCCTCGTTTCTCCGGATTGCCTTCTGATCATCTCAGAGAGACAGATCTTGAGAGTGTCCGAAAATCTGGTCCCGACAGATATTCTGCGCAACAGCAGAGAGAATGGAAGTAGTCTCTCGGCATGGCCGCGATCTGGCTCAATCTCTGGCGAAGCCAAGTCTTCAATCCCACCGAGAAACAATCACATGAGTGGCAGGTCTGGCCTGCACTCCTGTAAAAAGCACTGACCAGGATCGGCAATTGGTG
>CAWJZR010000023.1:0-77625 GCA_963847435.1 uncultured Alphaproteobacteria bacterium
GATCCGCTCGCGGACCCGGACGAGGTGTTTCACGAGTACCGCCTGAAGATGACGCGCGAGCTGCCATCCGGTCCGTTTGATGCCGCCGTGCTCGCCGTCAAGCATGACGAGATCGCCAACCTCGGCCCCGAGCGCATCCGCTCGATCCTGGTGCAGGGCGGCCTCGTCTACGACGTGAAAGAGATCCTCGACCTCACGTCCAGCGACGCGCGGATCTGAGCCGCTGCCAAGCAACGAACCGTAGCCTCACAACGACGGACGAGATCATGACCGCAAAAACGGCCGGGAAGCGCTTGCAGTGATCGGGGTCGCGGGGTATATCGCGCGGCGCCATCTCGACGCGATCCGCGCCGTGGGGGCAACATCGTCGCTGCGTTCGACGTCTTCGACAGCGTCGGCCAGATGAATGACTCACAAAGCGCAATTCTTCACGGACTTCACCGAATTCGAAAGCTTCGTGCTGAGAGCCAAGCGTGATGGGCGGCCGATCGACTACGTGACGATCTGCTCGCCAAACTACCTGCACCGCTCACATATCGAGTTCGCGTTACGGGCCGGCGCAGACGCGATCTGCGAGAAGCCGCTCGTGCTCAATCCGTGGGAGATCGAGGAGTTAAAGCGCCTGCAGGACGAGACCGGCCGTAAGGTCCACACGATTTTGCAGTTGCGGCTGAACCCGGACAACCAGCGGCTCAAGGAAGAGTTCACCGCGCGGAAGGATCGCATCATTGGCGATCTCACCTACATCACCGCCCGAAGCCAATGGTATTACACGTCCTGGAAGGGCGATGAGCGCAAGTCGGGCGGTCTCCCGACGAACATCGGCGTCCACTTTTTCGATCTACTGACCTACATTTTCGGTTCACCGACGCGCAATGACGTGCACTACCGGGCTCTCGATTGCGCCTCTGGCAAGCTCGAGTTTGAGACTGCGTCGATCCGCTGGTTTCTGTCGATCAACGCCCGCGACCTGCCGGCCGAAGCGCACGCACAGAAAGAGCTGAACAAGGCGACGCGACGCCTCATCGTCGGCGACCGCATCTGCGATCTTTCCGGCGACTTCACCAAGCTGCACACGACCAGCTACGAGGAAATTCTCGCCGGCCGCGGCTTTGGCCTCGACGCGGCGCGTCCCGCAGTTGAGATCGTATCGCAAATCCGTAACGCGACGCCCGATCCGCGCGCACCCGACGCACATCCATTCATTGCCCGCATTCTCGAAGACCGTGAGAGGTACGAGAATGGCCTCCCCGTTTAAGCCCGAGTGGGACGCCAAAGGCGTCAAGGTTCACGAAAGCGCTTACATCGACGACCCCGACATGAAGATCGGTGCCGGTACGCGCATCTGGCATTTCAGCCACATCCTGCCCGGCGTCGAGATCGGCGAGAACTCCACGTTTGGCCAGAACGTCGTGGTGGGGCCGCGCGTCAAGGTTGGCGCGCGTTGCAAGGTCCAGAACAACGTCTCGCTCTACGAGGGCGTTGAGCTCGAGGATGGCGTGTTCTGCGGACCTTCCTGCGTCTTCACAAACGTCAACAATCCGCGCGCCGAGATCAAGCGCAAGAACGAGTTCGCCAAAACGGTCGTGAAGCGCGGCGCCTCGATCGGCGCCAATGCCACGATCGTCTGCGGCCATGATCTCGCGAAACTCTCCATTGCCCAGGCGCAGTGGTTACTGGCCATGTGCCGGCCTACGCGCTCATGGCCGGCGTACCCGCGCCCGCATAGGATGGGTCAGCCGCGCCGGGCGTAAGCTCGGGGCCGACCTGATCTGTCCCGATAACGGCGAGCGCTACAAGGAGACCTCCGATGGCCGCCTCGAACTCATCTCTAGCTGAGGCCGTGCCTTTGGAGTTCATCGACCTAAAGGCGCAGCAGGCGAAAATCCGCGATAAGCTCGATGCCGCGTTGAAGCGTGTGCTCGACCACGGTCAGTACATCATGGGGCCGGAAGTGAAGCTGCTTGAAAAGCAGCTCGCAGCGTTTGCGGGTGCCAAGCACGCAATCTCCTGCGCGAGTGGGACCGATGCGTTGCTGATCGCGATGATGGCGAAAGGCATCGGACCCTGCGATGCAGTGCTGTGCCCTGCATTCACGTACACGGCGACGCCGGAGACGATCGCACTCCTGGGGGCGACGCCGGTGTTCGTCGACGTCGACGCCGATACGTTCAACGTGGACGTGGCTGGACTAGCGGACGGGCTCGACTCTGCAGCCAAGGCCGGCTTGAAGACGAAAGCCGTCATCGCAGTGGACCTGTTCGGCCAGCCTGCCGACTATGCAGGTATCGATAGGTTTGCCGCTGAGCACGGCTTGTGGGTGCTCGCGGACGCCGCGCAGTCGTTCGGCGCCAAGCTGAATGGACGAGCGGTGGGTAGTCTCGGCGCCATTACCGCGACGAGCTTCTTTCCTGCGAAGCCACTGGGCTGCTACGGCGACGGGGGGGCCATCTTCACCGACAGCGATGAACTGGCGTCCGTGATGGATTCGATCCGCCTGCACGGCAAAGGCGGCGACAAATACGATATCGTGCGCATCGGCGTAAATGGACGGCTCGATACGATGCAGGCCGCGATCCTGATCGAAAAGCTGGCGATCTTCCCTGATGAATTGGAGGCCCGCGATGCAGTGGCTGCACGCTATTCGGAGGCGCTCAGCTCGGCGGTGAAAACTCCGAAGGTTGCCGAGGGCGCGTCTTCGGCGTGGGCGCAGTATACGCTGACGATCCCGCACGGGCGGCGCGATGCCGTTGCGGCAAAGCTCAAAGCCGACCGGGTACCGACTAATGTTTATTACCCGCGGCCGGTGCCGGATCAGCCAGCTTATAAGCATTATCCCATTGCAACAGGCGGGCTGCCGGTCTCCTCGCGGCTGCCGGGCGAGGTGTTGAGCCTGCCGATGCATCCGTATCTCACACACGCGCAGCAGGACCGCGTCATTTCCGCCGTACTGAAGGCGTTGGTGGACTGAGACCGGGCTGGGACCTCAGCCATCCCAGCCGGCGACGAATTTGATTTCGGTCACATGCAGCGCCGGCCATGGAGGAGCGAATTTCGTTCGCCCGAGCAGGTTCGCGGAATGGCCGCAGGTCGCACACGAAGCCTTAAGGTACGCACACGCTCGCCTCAATACGCGTTCTTGCCGGTGATGAGGGCGATCGGGGTCAGGGCGACGATGTAGAGGTCGAGGGCGACAGACCAGTTCTCGATGTAATAGAGGTCGTGGTCGATGCGGCCTTTCAGCTTTTCCTTCGTATCGGTTTCGCCGCGCCAGCCGTTGATCTGGGCCCAGCCGGTAACGCCGGGCTTGACCCGGTGTCGCGCGAAGTAGCCGTGCACCGCATACTCATAGAGTTCCGAGTCCGCTTTGGCTTGCGTTGCGTGCGGGCGAGGGCCGACCAGAGCCAGCTCGCCGCGCAGCACATTGAAGAGCTGCGGCAGCTCGTCGAGACTCGTCCGGCGGATGAAGCGGCCGACCGGCGTGACGCGCGGGTCGTCGCGGGTGACCAAGCGAGACGCCGTGATATCGGCGTCGTCGACGTACATCGATCGAAACTTCAGGACCTCGATGAGTTCGTTGTTGAAGCCGTAGCGCTTCTGGCGGAACAGGATCGGTCCTTTGCTGTCGAGACGGATCGCCATCGCGACCAGCGCCATCACCGGCGCCGCAAGAATGCACAGCAGAGCGGCCAGCGCGCGGTCGGCGATGTTCTTGACGACGCGCTCCCAATCGGTCAGCGCCTTGTCGAAGACCGCGAGCATCGGCACGTTGCCGATATAAGTGTAAGCGCGCGCGTGCAGCGGCAGCTTGGAATTGAGTGCGGACAAACGGACATCCACCGGCAGCACCCAGAAGCGGTGCAGGATCTGCAGCAGGCGATATTCCGCGGCGCGGGGCACCGTGACGATGATGAGATCAACTCCGGAGTCACGGCAGAACACGGCGAGATCGTCGAACGTGCCGAGTTGCTTCAGACCGGGAACGGCGACTGAGCTGCGCTCGTCCTGGCGGTCGTCGAACACACCGAGAATGTGGACGTCGCGCTTGCCTGACGCTTCGAGGGCCCGGATCAGCTCGGCCGCGTCCGCGCCACCGCCTGCGATCACCGTGCGCCGCACGAGGCGGCCCGCGTCGCTGAACTTGTCGACAACTCCGGCCGCAAGAAAGCGGACGCTTGTCAGGAGCACAAAGCTCGTCAGCCCCCACGAGAGCAGCCAGTCTCGAGAGGGAATGGCGAGATTCGCCACGTAGACGATCGCCATAACCGCGCCGAACACCAGAAGTTCTCCGGCGGCCAGTTTGCGCAGGCCTCTCGCCAAATCGTGTAGCGCAGCAATGGAGTAAGACCAACGGCCCTGGAGCACAGCGACCATAGCCAGCGCGACAGCGATGCTCCAACCCAGGACGGTGGCAATTCCTGCTCCGCCCATTGCCGGCGAGGATGCCGCCGTGGCAACACCCGTGCCGACGACGACGCTCACATCGAAGAGGCAGACCGTGGCGAGCAATTTAGGCCGGGAGATCTGGCGGCGCTTGTCGCTGTACCAACCGTCGAGGAGACGGGCGAGCCCGTTGAGACCACGTCCGCCTTGGTGCAGGGCACCGGTCCCTTCGGGTAGCGGACGTGCGGAGTTCGTGGTCATGGTCGGCCTCGATACGCGAAACGTGAGAGCGGACCGCTGATTTAGCGCGCAGCCTCTTTCAATTCATAAAACAAACGGCTTCGTATTCGGAACGATTGTCTTCCCAAACGGGAATGAAATCGTTCACGCTTTCATAACAACTCAAGCTGCGTCCGAGCCTCGTCTCGATGTGGGGCGAAGCGGCAACTTACCGTCAACCAAGCGTACCGGACAGACTCGGCCCGTTAAGCCTTTTCTCGGCGTGAGGGCGGCAGTTTGTGCAGCGAAGCCCCTCTATTCCTTGCCCGAACCAAGGCCGATCCGTTGACCGTCTCCCCACCCGCCAAAATGTTTCGTCTGCCTGGGGCGGCCGCGATCCCCGATGCGCATGTGTCCAACGACTGTCCGGCGGCGAGGCGGCTGCAAGTCCCAGGTCCGGACGATCTGCATCTTGCCATCGTCGAAGGCCGTAATGCGTTCATGGCGCTGGAAACGGCGTGGAACGATCTGCATCGGCGGGCCGGCCAACCGCATCAGGTGTTTTTATCATTCAATTGGATGTGGCACTGGTGCGCGCATTTCCATGATGAGGCTGCCGAACGCATCGTGCTGCTGATGGGCCGGCGCGCCGGGCGTCTCGTCATGCTGTGGCCGATGGTGCGCCGCCGGCGCTTCGGCGTTGCCTCCCTCCAATGGATGGGGGCGCCGGTGACACCCTACGGCGACGCACTCATTGAGACGGGACTGCATACTCAGACCGACTTGGCGGCCGCATGGGATTACCTGAGACACAACGCCCGCGCCCACGCCATCGAACTCGGCAATGTGCGCGCCGACGCCGCAGTCGCAGGACTGCTGGCTTTCGAACAGCCGAAGATCACGCGCCAAGAGCGCGCTTGCAGCCTCGATCTCGCAGCGTTGGGAAGCTGGAATTCGTTCGAGGCGGCGCAATCGGCCAAAGCCCGCAAGAACCGCCGCCGCCAGCGCCGCAGGCTGGAGGAGATGGGCGTTGTACGGTTCGAAATGACCGCCGAGGGCGCGCGAGCCCGCGAACTGACACTCGAGGCGCTCGCGCTGAAGCGAAGATGGCTTGAAGCCAAGGGGCTCGCCTCCTCCGCATTCGCAACGAAAGGATTCGATGAATTCTTTGCCGCCGTGGCCAGTTCGCGAGACCGCCCGGCGGGGTGCCGTGTCGCAAGCTTGGAAATGGGGGGCAAAGCTGTCGCCGTCGCGGTCGCGTTCGTGCACAAGGGCCACGTCGCGGTGCACGTCATTGCCTACGACCCCGATGTGGAGGCATGTGCGCCGGGGTCGCTGTTATTCGAGGACATGATCCGCGACGCGTTCTCGAAGGGTTGGCGCTGCTTCGACTTGATGTGGCCAGGCAATGCCTACAAAGCCGAGTGGGCGCCAACCGAGACGGCCGTAACAAGCTGCGCAGCCCCCGTGACTTCTCTGGGCCTCATCCGCACAGAGATCGCTCCACGCGTCCGCTCAGCATTGAAAGCGGCACATGGCGCAATGGGGCCGACCACCCGCAAGCTCGCGATCAGGATGCTGGGCCACTGAAGCAGACCAAGGCCTCTAGGCCTAAAGTAATTGGCCTATCGGACTTGCGCTTCACCCCGCGCTGATGCGCTCGATCTGAGCGCCGCAGCGGGAGAGTTTTTCTTCCAGGCGCTCGAAGCCGCGGTCGAGATGGTAGACGCGGTTGATGACGGTTTCGCCCTCGCGCCATCAGCCCGGCGATGACGAGCGACACCGAGGCGCGCAGATCGGTCGCCATGACCGGTGCGCCCGTCAGCGCCTTGACGCCCTTGATCGTCGCCGTATCGCCCTGAAGCTGGATGTCGGCGCCGAGCCGCGCGAGCTCCTGCACGTGCATGAAGCGGTTTTCGAAAATCGTTTCGCGGATGACGCTGGTGCCGCGCGCCTAGTGTGAGACAGCGCCATCAGCTGCGCCTGCAGGTCGGTCGGAAAGCCCGGGGAACGGCTGCGTCTCGATGGTGATCGGCTCGATGCCGCCGCCGTTGCGTGCGACCCGGATGCCGGTTTTGGTGTCCTCGACGACCGTCGCCGGTCTTTGTCAGCGCGTCCAGCGCCGTTCTCAGGAGGTCCGCCGCGCGCGCCCTCGAGCGTCACGTCGCCGCCGGCCGCCGCCACCGCCATGGCGAAAGTGCCGGTCTCGATGCGATCGGGCAGCACGGTGTGGACGGCGCCTTCGAGCCGGTCGCGGCCTTGGATGCGCAGCGTCGAGGTGCCGATGCCTTCGATCTTTGGCGCCCATCTTGACGAGGCAATCGGCGACGTCGCCGATCTCGGGCTCGCGCGCCGCGTTCTCGATCACGGTCTCGCCCTTGGCGAGCGCACGCCGCCAGAAGGACGTTGTGGGTCGCGCCGACCGAGACCTTCGGGAAATACGATGCGGGCGCCGCGCAGGCCAGCCTTGCGGCGCCTTGCGCGAGAACGTAGCCGCCGTCGATATCGATTTCGGCGCCCAGCGCCTTCAGACCCATCAGGTGCAGGTCGACCGGCCGCGTGCCGATGGCGCAGCCGCCGGGCAGCGAAACCTTGGCCTGGCCGCATGCGGGCGATCAGCGGGCCAAGCACCCAGAAGCTGGCGCGCATCCGGCTGACCATTTCGTAGGGCGCGGTCGTATCGACGATATCGCGCGCGGTCAGATGAAAGGTCTCGCCGAGGTAGCGGCGGGGCCGCGCGGCGCTTGCCGTCGACGGCGAGATCGACGCCGTGGTTGCGCAGAATGCGCGCCAGCAGGTTGACGTCGGCGAGGTTGGGGACGTTTTTCAGCGTCAGCCGGTCGGCGGTCAGCATCGGCTGCGATCAGCAGCGGCAGCGCGGCGTTCTTGGCGCCGGAAATCGGGATCGACCCCTTGAGAGGCCCGCCAGCCGATGATCTTGATGCGATCCATGCCATGTTCCGCTGTTGGTGATGCGGACGCAACAGCGCCCCCCGAGCGGCAACTCGCGCCGCGATTCATCCAAAGATCAATAGTCTCTGGACGCAGTTGGCCGCAACAGCCGTGCCAACGGGAAGGTGACCCGCGGTGCCGATTGGCAACGCAAACGCGAGCCGGTTTTCAGCGGCGTGGCGCCTCGCGCTTGGTGGTCAAGTTTGCCACCACGTTAGGATTCGCGCCCACGCTTAGAACGGAACTTTGAACAGAACGCTAATCGCAGTCGGCTGCGCCCGCCGATCGTTGTCCTGCCTCATCCTTGGAGTCCGCTTCGGACCGCGCTTTCGCCTGATCCTTGCGGCGCTTCAAGTTCGCGCGCAGTTGCTCTGCCGAGCGCTCAGCCCGGGTCGCCGGACCCGTTCCGGACCCGGGAGGCCGTTTAGTGCTCGCAGCCATCATCTCCTCCGCAGCGACCTTTTTGCGTTTCATAGCACAGGCTGACCGAGTGGGCTTCCTGGTCTAGGCCTAGTTGACTTGCATAGGATGCGAACCTCTTCGTGCGGCACGACACCGCATCTGCGTTGGGCCTGCTTCACATCTGCGACGATCTGGTCGAAAGTTTCGGTTGCGCACAGTCCCCAGACATTAGAATAGTTCTAAACAAGCTGCCGGCATTCGTACGAGCCGCGGCGAGCTACGGGTATTCGACAAAAAAACGGGGATCAGAGCCATGCTCGGAATTGGACAGAAGCTGCCGGACTTCAAGATCACGGGCGTGAAGCCGGGCTTCAGCCACCACCAGGAAAACGGCGTCAGCGCTTTCGAGGAGCTCGATGAGAAGAGCTTCCCCGGCAAGTGGAAGGTCATCTTCTTCTATCCGAAGGATTTCACCTTCGTCTGCCCGACCGAGATCGCTGAGTTCGCTCGCTTGAGCAAGCGAGTTCGCCGACCGCGACGCGGTCGTGCTCGGCGGCTCGACCGACAACGAGTTCGTCAAGCTCGCCTGGCGTCGCGAGCACAAGGATCTCGCAGACTTGCCGATCTGGCAGTTCGCCGACACCAACGGCTCGCCTCGTCGACGGCCTCGGCGTGCGCTCGCCGGCCGGCGTCGCCTAGCGCGCCACCTTCATCGTCGACCCGGACAACGTGATCCAGCACGTCTATGTGACCAATCTCAATGTCGGCCGCAATCCGGAGGAAACGCTGCGCGTGCTCGACGCGCTGCAGACCGACGAGCTTTGCCCCTGCAACCGCGAGGTCGGCGGCAACACACTGAAGGCCGCCTAAGACCTGAGGGAACAGGTGACAGGGAACAGGTGAGAGCGTGAAGCCCTCTCCCCTCGTCCCTGTAACCTGTCATCTGAATTGATCTTGCCGAGGGCAACCATGTCGATCGACACGCTGAAGGATAAGATCCCGGACTTCGCCAAGGACGTGCGCTTGAATCTCGGCGCGTTGACCCGCGACGAGACGCTGACCGATCAGCAGCGCTACGGCCTGTTCCTTGCTTGCGCTATCGCCACGCGCAACCCGGAAGTGATCGCCGCTTTCGAGGCAGAAGCCGCTGGCAAATTAACGCCGGCTGCGCTCGACGCCGCCCGCGCTGCTGCCGCGATCATGGCGCATGAACAACGTCTACTACCGCTTCACGCACCTCGCCTCGAACAAGGAGTATGCCGACGCTGCCGGCGCGGCTGCGCATGAACGTGCATGGCCAATCCGGGCGTGACGAAAGTCGATTTCGAGCTGTGGTCGCTCGCGGTGTCGGCGATCAACGGCTGCGGCATCTGCATCGACAGCCACGAGAAGGTATTGCGCGAGGCGGGAATGGCATCAGACGCCGTCCAAACCGCAGTGCGGTCAGCAGCAATCATCCAATCGGCCGCCGTCGCACTCGAGGCCGCGAAAGCCGCGATCGCGCCGCTCGCAGCCGAGTAGTCGGGCGCTTCGCCTTTTCCTTCGCGATTTCAACGCCGCGCCATCGAGCGCGGCGTCGCCGTTTTTGATCGCTGCCCTTGGCTTGCCGCAATCCTCGCGATATTGAACGGAACTATCGGCCACATGGTCACACCTCGCGAATCCGATTAAGGATTCAGAAGCGTTAACGCGATGTTAACGTCTGTGAAGGATTGCTGATCAGAACGTGCGCCAGGGGCACTGCGTATGAGCTTGATCAACCTGGGACGAAAGTCCGAAACTAGACTGATATTCGCTGCGATCGCAGGCATGGCTGCATGCCTGCTGGCCGGCTGCTCGAGTGCGCCGACCATTCCGCCGCCGTCCGAGACGCCGCTCAGCAAAGAGTTGATGATGCTGCTCGGCAAGAAGGGAATGGACGCTCGGCGCCGATCTTCGTCCGCATCTTCAAGGAAGAGTCGGAACTCGAGGTCTGGAAGCCGCGCGACGACGGCCGCTTCTATCACTTCAAGACCTACCCGATCTGCAACTGGTCGGGCGAACTCGGCCCGAAGCTGCAAGATGGGCGACCGGCAGGCACCGGAAGGCTTCTACACGGTCACGCGAAGGCAGATGAACCCGAACTCGCAATTATCATCTGGCCTTCAACCTCGGCTACCCCAACGCCTACGATCGCGCGCAATAAGCGCACGGGCGAGTTCCTGATGATCCACGGCAAGTGCAAGTCGGCCGGCTGCTATGCCATGACGGATGCGCTGATCGAAGAGATCTACGCGATGGCGCGCGATGCTTTCATGGGCGGCCAACGACAGCTTCCAGGTGCACGCCTTCCCGTTCCACATGACGGACGCAGAACTGGCTCAATACAAGAGCAACCAGTGGCTATCCGTTCTGGATGACGCTGAAGCAAGGCTACGACTACTTCGAGATGACAGCGCGTGCCGCCCGACGGTGGCCGTGTGCAACCGCGCTATGTCGTCAACGTCGAGACTGCCGCGCATCGCCGGCTCAACCCGGAAGCGCCTGCCCTTCCTTCGAACGTCCAACCTGACGCCCTTCGGGCCCGACCCAGCAGCAGCAACTGGCGGAGCAGCGCATCATCGTGCCCGGCCCGAAGATGCGCGCCGTCGCCGCAGGCACGCCTCGGCTTGACAACCGGCAACGTCCGAGCGGCACCATGTCCGGCCTCACGGGAGGCAGCGCCTGTTCGGCTTCGCGCCAGCAGTAGCGCTTGGCCACCTCATCTCGACAGGCTGGCACCATGAACCCGCTTCGCGGCAGCTTCGCCATCGGCTTGGTGCTGATTTTGCTCGCTTCGCGGCGGCGGGTCTGCTGGCATGGCGTAATGCGGACGCGCTCGCGAACAAGATCGAGCCGCAGGCGATCTCGTGCAGCGGTGGGCGCATCGCTTCATCTACTCCTGGGGCTTTGATCTGCCCGGCACTCCCGACCTCGACCACCTGGACCAGCGCCTCTCTGCAGGGGCTTCACGCGCGGCGCGCCGGTATTCATCCGCATCTTCAAGCGCGAGTTCGAGCTCGAGCTGTGGATGCTGCGCGGAGCAGCTTCGAACGCTTCGCCATCTATCCCATCTGCCGCTGGTCGGGCGTTGCTCGGCCCCAAGCTGCAGGAGGGCGACCGCCAGGCGCCGGAGGGTTTCTATACGGTCGACGCCAAGGCGCTCAATCCGCAGAGCCGCTGGCATCGCTCGTTCAACCTGGGCTTTCCCAACGCCTACGACCGCGCCAAGGGCCGCACCGGATCATTCCTGATGGTGCACGGCGGCTGCGGCTCGGTCGGCTGCTATGCCATGACCGATGCCGTGATCGACGAGATCTGGCGCTCTGGTGACGGCGGCGCTGAAACGCGGCCAGAAGAGATTCCAAGTGCAGGTGTTCCCTTTCCGGCTCACCGATGAGGCTCTGAAGAAACACGAAAATTATCCTTCGAGCGAGTTCTGGCGCGACCTTAAGCCCGGCTTCGACTCTTTGAAACAGAGGAGCTGCCGCCTCGCGTGAGCGTCTGCCAGGGGCGCTACGCCTTTCAATCGGGGATCGGTCTACCGGAGGGCAGCGCACCGATCGATGCCACATGCAAGTGAGTACGGAGTTCATCAAATCCAGAAATCACTTGCGGGAACTGGCGCTCAACCTGATAAGTTTGCAGGCGTCCACGGTCGCACTGCGGCCTGTCGGAGTGCGGAAGCTTTTCCAGGAACGTTGAAGCAAACGCGTCTGAAACTGTTGCGTGGGAGGCGGTCAGGAATGCGTAGCGGCTCACGGCGTTGGCGCTTACCCAGTGCACGGGCGGCCTTGACCGCCGCAGCGATGACGGTTTCTGCAAACGCTTTCGCGGTATCGATCGAGCTTCGCGACGTAGCCGCCGACCGGATTGAACGGCAGCGTCTGGCTGCCGAGGGAAAACTGCCTCTCCCCAATACTCCAGACCTCGCTCGCTTCGCCGACCGGCTCGCCGAAAAGGGCATGAAGCCAGGCGCCCGATTCTCATCCGCATCTTCAAGGCCGAGTTCGAGCTTGAAGTCTGGATGCAGAGAGACAACAAGTACGTTCACTCTTCTCCACCTATCCGGTCTGCCATCTGGTCGGGCACGCTCGGGCCAAAACAGCGCGCGGGTGACAAGCAGGCGCCCGAGGGCTTCTACACCGTGGGCCGTCGGCAGCTGCATCTCGCCGGGACGCTGGCCGCGCTCGCTCAACCTGGGCTTCCCGAACGTGTTCGATAAGCTGCAGGCGCGCACGGGCAGCTACATCCTCGTCCACGGCGGCTGCTCGTCGATCGGCTGCTACGCGATGACGAACACGGTCATCGAGGAAATCTACTCGCTGACCAGCGCTGCCCTCGCCAGCGGCGAGGAGAACGTGCCGGTGCATGTCTTTCCCTTCCGCATGACGGAAGACAACCTCGCGGCCCACAAAACGGGCCCCTGGACAGGATTCTGGAGCAACCTGAAAGAAGGCTACGACAGCTTCGAACGTACCCGCCTCCCGCCGCACGTCAGCGTGTGCGAAGACAAATATCGCTTCCGCGACGGTGCCCCCGAGGAGGTGGGCGATACTAGCCCTTTAGGATGGTGCGGCGCGACGGCCGCCGCAGTCGAGGGCTTACAGCGGTGGTACAAGATTGCGTCCCTCAGACCGTCATCGTTGCAAACCCAGTTCGTGAGCCGGAAGCAGAAAGCCCTCAGCTTCTTGGCGGACCTCAAAAGCCGAAACGCCGTCCTGTCTCGACCGCCGAGCAGGGCGCTGACGGCGGCCGTCATGGCTCCGGAACCGCAGGACGGGAGCACCGTACCCATCGCGCGTCGCCAATTGAGACTGGCAGCATCTCAAAAGATCCCGCAGTCCAATTGTTCACTGAATTGCGCTAGTTGCCGCAAGCACATCGCCATGCAGCACAATGTGATGGCCAAGCGCATGGCACTCGGCGGTCCGCCGTCGGCAAAGAAGACGCGGACGGCGAAGGCCGGCCGCTGACATCCCGCCCTCGTCGCGCCCTCAGGCTCGTTTTGTCGGCATCCTCGACATCCTGACACTTGATCCGTGGGCCGCCACCCACTAACGATCAGCGCTGCCTCACCCGCAATTCCGCAAATGCAGGAGACCGAGCGTTGAGCGACTGGTCGAATTGGTTGCGCCGCCTCGAGCACATTTTGGAGACGGTGCTGTTCGCGAGCCGTTGGCTGCTGGCGCCGTTCTATCTCGGTCTCGCCATCGCACTGGCGATCCTGATGTTGAAGTCGGGTATCGAGGTCGCGCATCTCGCGAAGATCGCGCTCAGCGGCAGTGAATCCGACATCATCCTTGGTGTACTGGGTCTCGTGGACCTCACGCTGACCGGATCGCTGCTGATCATCGTGATCTTCTCGGGCTACGAGAATTTCGTCTCCAAGATCGACCATTCCGGCCACAAGGACTGGCCGGAATGGATGGGCACCATCGATTTCACGGGCCTGAAGCTCAAGTTGCTGTCGTCGATCGTGGCGATCTCGGCAATCCAGCTCTTGAAGAAGTTCATGTCTGTCGGCCCGAACCTCAACGAGCGCGAGATCATGTGGCTCGTGATCATCCACGTCGTCTTCGTGGTATCGAGCGTGTTACTGGCGCTTTCCGACTGGATGGCCGGCGGCAACCACGGCAAACCTGCCAACGGAAATGGCGGTGCCGATCATGGTGGGGGACATGGCGGCGGCCCCGCTGGCGGTCACGGCAATGGCCCGTCCGGCGACGGCAAGCCGGAGGCTAAGTCGCAACAGCCGGTAAGGAAAGCCACGCCTGCAGCCGGGCTGCCCGTCAGGCCACCCTTCACGCCGCCGGTACGCCGCAAGCTGCATTGAGTCCTGGCTGCATCCATCTCCGCACTCAAACCTTCGTATCGCCTGACCTCTCGCGGATAGCTCGGACTATCCCTGAGAAATCGACGCCCTTGCCGCCGGCGTTGACGAAGGCGGTGTAGAGATCGGCGGCGTGGCTGCCGAGGTCGATTGCGGCACCGCTCGCGTGACCGGCCTCTACGGCGAGTTTCAGATCCTTCAGCATCAACTCGGCCGCAAAGCCCGGCCTGTAACCGTTGTTGGCCGGGCTTGCGGGAACTGGGCCCGGCACCGGGCAATAGCTCGTCAGTGACCAGCACTGACCCGAGGCAGCGGACGCCACCTCGTAGAGCGCCGCGTTGGTCAGCCCGAGCTTCTCGCCGAGCACGAACGCCTCGGAGACGCCGATCATCGAAATGCCGAGGATCATGTTGTTGCAGATCTTCGCGACCTGACCGTTGCCGGCCTCACCGCAATGCACGATGCGCTTGCCCATGGCTTCGAGAAGCGGCTTGGCGCGGGAGAACTCGATTGCTTCGCCGCCAACCATGAACGTCAACGTACCGGCCGCCGCGCCTCCCACCCCGCCCGAAACCGGCGCATCGACAGCCGCCATACCGGCTTCGCGCGCCGCCTGATGCGCCGCCCGCGCGCTTGCGACATCGATCGTGGAGCAATCGATGAACAGCGTGCCTTCATCTGCTGCCGAAAGGATACCGTTGGCGCCGCTATAGAGACCGATGACGTCCTTGCCCGCCGGCAGCATGGTGACGACAGCATCGCACTCGGCGGCGGCCTCCCGCGCGCTTGCTGCGAACGTCACACCGGCTTTGGCGGCATTGTCGCGCGCAGGGGGGGCCAGGTCGAAACCGGTCACCTCGTGGCCGGCTTTGACGAGGTTCGCCGCCATCGGCATTCCCATGTTGCCGAGGCCGATGAATCCGATGCGTGCCATGACTTCCTCCTCCAACAGCGCGCGGGTTCATGGCCCGCATTATGAATTCAAGCGCGAACGTGTGTCGCGAGGCCCAGTTCGTTTTTGCCGAGAGACTCGAAGATATGGTCGAGATCGACCTGGCTAACAGCTTCGAGTGACGCCGGCTTCCATTGCGGCTTGCGGTCCTTATCAACCACGGCGGCACGGATGCCTTCGACGAAATCACCCGCCACGCACAGCCGCAGCGCCATGCGGAATTCCTCGTCGAGACAAGGCTCCAACCGAGCTTCGGCGCGATCCGAACGCAGCGCGCGCAGCGTCACCTTCAGCGCCGTCGGTGAATTAGCTGCAATGGTGTCGCCCGCCTTTCTGGCATCGGGCTCCGGCGCGGCTCGCAAGGCCGCGACGATCGCCTCGACGGTATCGTGGGCGTAGCAGCGGTCGATCCAGTCGCGCCCTTCCGCCAGCTTGCCGGACGCGGGCTCAGTGGCGTTGCGTTTGACGATGACACGGACGTCTTCGCCCGTCTCAGCCCTGACAAACTCCGTCAGCATCCCATGCCACCGCTCCGCCGGCACATGCACATCGGCAAGCCCCGTAAGGATAGCGTCCGCGGCGTTGAGACGACCAGACGTCAAAGCCAGATGCGTGCCCAGTTCGCCGGGGCTATGCGCCAGAAGATACGTGCCGCCAACATCAGGGAAAAATCCGATGCTGGTTTCCGGCATCGCGATCATCGTTCGCTCGGTGACGATGCGGACGCTGCCATGCGCTGAAACACCGACGCCGCCGCCCATCACCACGCCGTCCATGAACGCGACATACGGCTTCGGAAAACGGGCGATCGCCGCGTTGAGCCGATATTCCTCGCGCCAGAACGTCGCCGGGCTTTCCGTGTCACCCGCCTTGATCGCATCGTACAGCGCGCGAATGTCGCCGCCGGCGCAGAGCCCCCGATCGCCCGCACCGTCGATCACGACCGCGATCACGTCCGGGTCCTTCGCCCACGTCTGCAACGCTGGCATGATCAGCCGCACCATGGTGAGTGTCAGCGCGTTCATCGCCTTCGGCCGGTTGAGGGTCAGGCGTCCGATGCGCCCCTCCTTCCGGATGATGACTTCGGGTTCAGTCATTTCGTTATTCCAATCATTCTCACCACCCCATCTTCTCGCGTTGGAAGCGATGCTCGCTCGTTCGGCGAGGACGGGAAGGCCTCATCCCCGCCCCCCGATCAGGTCGCGGGCGATGATCATCCGCATGATCTCGTTGGTCCCTTCGAGGATCTGATGCACGCGGAGATCGCGGACAATCTTCTCGATGCCGTAGTCCGCGAGATAACCGTAGCCGCCGAACAATTGCAGCGCCTCGTTGGCGATATTGAAGCCGGCGTCCGTGACGAAACGCTTCGCCATCGCCGACAACCGCTTCGCGTCCGGATCGCCTCGGTCAAGCGCTGCAGCCGCCCGCCACAGGAACGTGCGCGCCACTTCCAACTCCGTCGCCATGTCTGCCAAACGGAACTGGACCGACTGGAAACTGTCGATCGTCTTGCCGAACGCCTTGCGCTCTCCAACGTAGGCGAGCGATTTCTCAAGTGCCGCCTGAGCACCTCCGACCGAGCACGCCGATATATTGAGCCGTCCCCCATCGAGCCCGGCCATGGCGATCTTGAAGCCCTCGCCCTCTGCGCCGATGCGCGCCGAGCCCGGCACCGCCACGTCCTCCATGATGACCTGACGCGTGGGCTGCATGTTCCAGCCCATCTTCTTTTCGTTCGCCCCGAACGACAGGCCGGGCGTGTCCTTCTCGACCATGAACGCCGAAACGCCCTTGGCGCCGTCGTCGCTGGTGCGCGCCATCACCAAGTAAACGTCGCTCGAACCGGCGCCCGAGATGAATTGCTTGACGCCCGTGAGGCGGTAGCTGTTGCCGTCGCGGCGTGCCCGTGTCGTCAGCGCAGCCGCGTCCGAGCCGGCGCCCGGCTCGGTCAGACAATAGCTTGCCATCACCTGCATCGTCGCCATGCGCGGCAACCAATGGCGACGCTGCTCATCGTCCGCAAAGCGGTCGATCGCGGTCGCCACCATGTTGTGAATGGTGAGGAAGGCCGATGCTGCCGGGCAGCCCGTCGCCAACGCTTCGAAGATCAGGGCCGCATCGAGCCGTCCCATGCCCGAGCCGCCAACGTCGTCACGGACGCAGATCGCGCCCATGCCCAGCGCCGCGGCCTCGACGTAAAGATCGCGCGGGAAATGCTTCTTCTCGTCCCATTCAAGCGCGTGCGGCGCGATGCGCTCGTCTGCGAAAGCCCGCGCCATCTCCACGACCGCTCGTTGATCGTCACCGAGTGTGAACACGTGCGCCTCGCTTCTGTTCGGCGGTTTGTTGCGCTTCAACCCTCTCCCCGTGAACGACGGGGAGAGGGGAATGTCGCGTGTCCCCGCTCCGCCTCAGCTCATCGTCGGGATGACGAAGCTCGCGCCATCCTTGATGCCGGACGGCCAGCGCGAGGTGACGGTCTTCGTCTTGGTATAGAAGCGCACCGAGTCCGGCCCGTGCTGATTCAAGTCGCCGAAGCCCGAACGCTTCCAGCCGCCGAACGTGTGATAGGCGAGAGGCACCGGAATGGGCACGTTGACGCCGACCATGCCGACGTTGATGCGCGCCACGAAATCACGCGCTGCATCGCCGTCGCGCGTGTAGATGGCGACGCCGTTGCCGTACTCGTGCTCGTTGGGCAACCGCACCGCATCCTCGTAGTTGTCGGCACGCACGACGGAGAGCACCGGCCCGAAGATTTCTTCCTTGTAGATGCGCATATCGCGCGTGACGTTGTCGAACAGCGAACCGCCGATGAAATAGCCGTTCTCGTAGCCCTGCATCTTGAAGCCGCGGCCGTCGACGACGAGCTTGGCGCCCTCTTTCACGCCGATATCGATGTAGTTGCGCACGCGATCCAGCGCGTCTTTCGTGACCAGCGGGCCGTAGTCGGCGGCCGCATCGCTGGAAAGGCCCACTTTCAGCGTCTGCACGCGCTTCTCGAGTTTGCCGACCAGCTCGTCCGCCGTCTTCTTGCCGACCGGCACCGCGACCGAGATCGCCATGCAGCGCTCGCCAGCCGAGCCGTAGCCGGCCCCAATCAGCGCATCGACCGCCTGATCCATGTCGGCGTCGGGCATGATGATCATATGGTTCTTGGCGCCGCCGAAGCACTGCGCGCGTTTCCCGTGCGCGGCGGCGGTGGCATAGATATAGGCCGCAATCGGTGTCGAGCCGACGAAGCCGACCGCCTGAATGCGCGGATCAGTCAGGATGGCATCGACGGCTTCCTTGTCGCCGTTGACGACGTTGAGGATGCCAGCCGGGCCGCCCGCCTCCAGGAACAGCTCGGCGAGCCGCATCGGCACGCTGGGGTCGCGCTCGGACGGCTTTAGAATGAAGGCATTGCCGCAGGCGATGGCGGGTGCGCACTTCCACAGCGGGATCATGGCCGGGAAGTTGAACGGCGTGATGCCGGCGACGACTCCCAAGGGTTGCCGCATGGAATAGAGATCGATGCCAGGGCCGGCGTCGGTGGTGAACTCGCCCTTCAACAAATGCGGAATGCCGCACGCGAACTCGACGACCTCCAAGCCGCGCTGGATATCGCCCTTGGCGTCCGGGATCGTCTTGCCGTGCTCGGAGGAGAGCATCCGCGCCAGCGGCTCCATCTCGCGATTGATGAGCTCGAGAAACTTCATCATCACGCGGGCTCGGCGCTGCGGATTGGTCGCGGCCCATGCAGGCTGCGCGGCGGCGGCATTGTCGATCGCAGCCTTCACCTCCGCGGACGACGCCAGCGCGACCCGCGCCTGCACCTCGCCGGTATTGGGATCGAAAACGTCGGCCATGCGCTTCGACGCGCCCTTCACGACCTTGCCGCCGACGAAATGGTGAACCTCTCGCGACATTTCCTCATCTCCCGTTCTCTGATTTGAGCGCACTAAAGCACTGGCCCGTCCCTGGCGGTATGCCCTATTCTGCAAGAGCCGCTGTGCAAGGACGCGCATACACCATGGTCGACACCTTCGATTGGGATGCCTTGAAGTCGTTTCTCGCGGTCGCCAGAACTGGTCGCCTGACCGCGGCGGCACAGGAACTTGGGGTCGATCATTCGACTCTCAATCGCCGGATCAACGCGCTGGAGAAGGCGCTGGCCGCTAAGCTGTTCGACCGCCGGCCCAACGGCTATGCGCTGACGGGGCAGGGCGCGCGCCTCATGGCGTCGGCCGAGGCAATGGAAAGCGCCGCCATCTCGGCCTTGCGCGAGGTCGGCAATGAAACCCAGACGGTCGGCGGCACTGTGCGGATCGGCACGCCCGACGGCTTCGGCACGATGTTCCTCGCCCCTCGCCTCGGCCGTCTCGCCGACGCTCATCCCAATCTCGCCATCCAACTCGTGACGCAGCCGCGGCTATTCTCTCTGTCCCAGCGCGAGGCCGACATCGCCATCGGCCTCGCACGGCCGAACAAGGGGCGGCTGAAAGCGCGCAAGCTCATCGACTACGAACTGGGGCTCTACGCCAGCCGGGACTACGTTGCCGCCCACGGTGAGCCGGCGGAAAGGGCCCAGCTCAAGTCACACCGCTTCATCGGCTACATCGACGAGATGGTCTACGCCCCCGAGCTCGACTACGTGGACCTCGTTGGCGAAGGGCTAAGGCCGGCCCTCGCGACGTCCCACCTGATGGCGCAGCTCTCGGCGACGTTGGCCGGCCAAGGAGTTTGCGTGCTGCCCTGCTTCATGGCCGACGACAAGCGCCTGGTTCGGCTGCTGCCACGAACGGTGCAAATCTACCGCACATTCTGGATGCTGATCCACGAGGACATCGCCGAAGTCGCCCGCGTCCGGGTCGCCGCGGAATTCATCGCCGACGAAGCGCGGGCCGCTAGACGATTGTTCTTGCCGTAGGGCCCCCGACATACGGGGGCGACGTCAGACAGTCGGTCGGACCGCGATTACTTTTGTCGCGCGTCGCACCACTGTCACGGCCGCGAAGGCGGCCACCCACGACACGACGTCAGAACATATTCAGCGCCAGGCGGGCTTCGTCGGACATGCGGTCTTGGGTCCAGGGCGGATCGAAGGTCAGGTTCACTTTGGCACCCGGAGACTCCGGGGACGGCGGAGACGGCGTCCTCGACCCAGACCGGCATCTCGCCGGCGACGGGGCAGCCAGGCGCGGTCAACGTCATGTCGACGGTGACGAGACGCGAATCGTCGATATCGATCTTGTAAATGAGACCGAGTTCGTAGATGTCGGCCGGAATTTCCGGGTCGTAGACCGTCTTCAAAGCGCCGATGATCTCGGCGGTGAGGTTCTCGAGTTCCTCGGTTGAGAGCGTGGACGAAGCAGCGGCGGCCTCACCGGCAGCGTCCCCCGCTTGCGGCGCGGCATGGGCCGGCCACTGTGGCTTGTCCTCCTCGCAGATATGGGCGCGCTCGTCCGCGGCGAGACCCAGCAGGTCCTGCTCGTGGGGCCGCTCGGCGGGCTTGCCTTCCATGGGATGCACTCCAATCACGCGAATAGGTCGTGGGCTTTGATCAGCGCCTCGGCCAGTGCGTCGATCTCGGTTTTGGTGTTGTACATGGCGAACGAAGCGCGGCAGGTGGCCGTCACGCCAAGCCGCTCCATCAGCGGCTGCGCGCAATGGTGGCCAGCGCGAACCGCGACGCCCGACCGGTCGATGATGGTCGAGATGTCGTGCGGGTGCAGCCCCTCGATGCCGAACGAGATGATCGCGCCCTTGTCCGGCGCCGTGCCGTAAATCTTAAGCCACGGCAACTCGGCAAGGCGTTCGTGGGCGTAGTCCCGCAAACCCGCCTCGTGGCGGGCGATATTCTCACGGCCGACCTGCATCATGTAGTTGAGCGCGGCGCCCAGCCCCACGGCTTCGACGATCGCGCGGCGTGCCAGCCTCGAACTTATGCGGCGATCTTGCCGTAGGTGATGGCGTCGACCGCCACGGTCTCGATCATCTCGCCTCCGCCCTCGTAGGGCGGCATGGCGTCGAGATGAGCGCGCTTGGCGTAGAGCACGCCGATGCCAGAAGGACCGTAGGTCTTGTGGCCTGTAAAGACGTAAAAGTCGCAGTCGAGATCCTGCACGTCGACCGTTGCAGTGGACGGCGGCCTGGCTGCCGTCGACCAGCACCGGAATGCCGCGCTCGTGGGCGATGCGGATCACCTCTTTGACCGGCACAATGGTGCCGAGCACGTTCGACATCTGGGTGATGGCGACGATCTTGGTGCGCGGCGTGAGCAAGCGCTCGAACTCGTCGAGGAGAAACTCGCCATTGTCCGCGATCGGCGCCCACTTCAGAACCGCGCCTTTGCGCTCGCGAAGGAAGTGCCAAGGCACGATGTTGGAGTGATGCTCCATGATCGACAGGACGATCTCGTCGCCCTCGCCGATGTTGAGGGCCCCGAACGAGGAGGCGACGAGGTTGATGGCGCCCGTTGGCGTTGCGCGTGAAGATGATCTCGTCCACCGTGGGCGCGTTGAGGAAGCGTCGCGCCGTCTCGCGCGCGTCCTCGAAGCGCTGCGTGGCGGCATTTGAGAGGTAGTGCAGGCCGCGATGCACGTTGGCGTATTCGAAGCGATAGGCGTGGTCCATCGCCTCCAGCACCGTGCGCGGCTTCTGCGCCGAGGCGCCGTTGTCGAGATAGACGAGCGGCTTGCCGTAGACCTCGCGATAGAGGATCGGGAAATCGGCGCGGATGCGCTCGACGTCGAAAGCGTCAGCGAAGGTCCGCTTCTCGGCCGGTTTTTGCATCTTTGCGCCAGTGCTCATGGTGTCAGCCCTTTCGGGGTTCGGCCCGTGGATGTCAGGCGGCCTTGGCCTTGGTCGCAGGCTTCGCCGCAAGCCAGTCGCGAGCGATGGCCGCCATCGCCTCGCGCAGCCCCTCGTGCTCGACCTTCTCCAATGCCTCGCCGATGAACGATTCGATCAGCAGGGCGCGCGCCTCCGCCGCGGGAATGCCGCGCGAACGGCAATAGAACAGCAGATCCTCGTCGATCTCGGCGGCGGTCGAGCCGTGCCCGCAGACCACGTCGTCGGCGTAGATCTCGAGTTCGGGCTTGGAATCGAACTCGGCATCGGGCGACAGCATCAGCACCTGCGCCATCTGCTTGCCGTCGATCTTCTGCGCATCGGGACGGACGATGACCTTGCCCTGGAAGATGCCGCGCGCGCGATCGTCGAGCACGCCCTTGAACAGCTCGCGGCTCACGCAATGCGGGACCGCGTGGTCGACCACCAGCGTCGTATCGATGTGGTCGCTGCCGCGCCCTAGGAACACGCCGGAAAGGTCGAGCTTCGAATGCTGTCCCTTATAGGTCGCAAAGATCTGGTTGCGTGCGAGCGCGGCACCGGCCGTCATGTGGAACCCGCGATAGTTGACGGCCTCTCCGAGCGTGACGATCCAGTTGGCGAGATGGGTCACGCGCGCCTGACCCGCGACCAGCTTGAGGTGCGAGACGTGCGCACCCTTGTCCGCGACAATCTCGGTCGCGGTGTTCGTCTGGCCTTCGGCGTTGGCGCCGGGCAGCGTGACGAAGGCTTCCACGAGGGTCGCTTTCGCCCCGGCTCCGATGCTGACGACGTTGCGGGTCGCGGTGGCTTGCGGCTCGGAGCCAGCCTGAACGTGCAGGATGAGCAGCGGCTTTTCCAGGCTGGTGCCGGCGCGCACGCGCACCACCGCGCCGTCGGTCACCTGCGCGGTGTTGAGCGCGAGCACGGCGTCGGAGGTTGCCGCACCGGTTGCCAGAAGTCCCGCGGCCACCTTGTCGCCGGCGGTGCGCAAGGTTTCACCCAACGCGCTGACGTCGGCGCCGCAGCCTTCGAAGCTCGACAGCTCTTTGCGAAAGGCGCCATTGACGAAGACGACCCGCGGCAGTTCCAGCCGCGCGAGCGCGCCCAGGGCCACGAACAAGTCGCCGGTGCTGAATTTGGTCTTGTCCGCCACGGCCAGCGGCAGCGCGTCTTTGAGGGCTGCGCGGAGGTCGGTGTACTTCCACTCCTCGATGCGCCGATGCGGCAGGCCGAGTTCCGAAAACTTGCGCATCGCGGCCGCGCGCGCCTCGGCGACCGCATCGCCCCCGGGCAGCAGCGGGCTCAGCGCCTCGAACCCATCGGCGAGTGCGATCTCGGCTTTCGTCTTCATCACTGCCACTGTCATCTTCGCTTCCCTTTTCCACCCTCCCCACGCTTTTCTCTCGCGAGGGGAGAGGGAGAAATCATCACGCCGCCTTGGACCCGAATTCGGCGTAGCCCGACTTCTCGAGCTCCAGAGCCAATTCCTTGCCGCCGGACTTCTGGATCACGCCATGCGCGAGCACGTGCACCTTGTCGGGTACGATGTAGTTCAGCAGCCGCTGATAGTGGGTGATGACGAGCATCGCGCGGTCCGGCGAGCGCAGGGCGTTGACGCCGTCGGACACGACCTTGAGCGCGTCGATGTCGAGGCCGCTGTCGGTCTCGTCGAGCACGCACAGCGTCGGCTCCAGCATCGCCATCTGCAGAATTTCGGAGCGCTTCTTCTCGCCGCCCGAGAAGCCGACGTTGACCGGACGCTTCAGCATCTCGACGTCGATGTTGAGCTTACCGGCCTTCTCACGCACGAGCTTCATGAACTCCGGCGTCGAAAGTTCCTCTTCGCCGCGCTTCTTGCGAACCGCGTTGGTGGCGGTGCGAAGGAACGTCAGGCCGGCCACACCGGGGATCTCCATCGGATACTGGAAGGCAAGGAACACGCCCTTGGCGGCCCGCTCATCCGGCTCCATCTCGAGAATGGACTCGCCGTTCCACAGGATGTCGCCGTCGGTGACCTCGTAACCGTCGCGGCCAGCCAGCACGTAGGCGAGCGTGGATTTGCCCGAGCCGTTGGGTCCCATGATGGCGTGCACCTCGCCCTTCGGGACGGCAAGATTGACGCCCCTGAGGATGATGCGCTCTTCCTCGGCCAGCTTCACGTGCAGGTTCTTGATCTCGAGCATTCGCCTTTACCCTCGCAGATTGGGTCGAGGTCAAAGACCCAACAACCCTGAATTCGGAGCAGTTTCGGGTCTCGAAGCCAAAGCCTCGACCCGACCTGCGGTTTTCAATTGTTGCGCAACTCTTGCAGCTGCCGCTTCGCCGCCGTCACCTCGTCCCGCAGCCGCTTCAATTCCAACCCGCGGCCCGCAGATTCCAGCATGACGCCGTTGTTGATCGATCTGCCGAGCAGAGATTGCAGATTGGCCTCCGCCTCGCGCACCGCCGCTTCCGCAGCGGCAATCTCCCCTTCGGAAGCCATCAGCCGACGCTCCCTTCCAGCGAGATGCCGATCAGCTTCTGCGTCTCGGCCATGAACTCCATCGGCAGCTGCTGCAGCACGTCGCGCACGAAGCCGTTGACGATGAGCGCCACCGCTTCTTCCTCAGACAAGCCCCGCTGCCGGCAATAGAACAGCTTGTCGTCGGAGATCTTCGACGTCGTCGCCTCGTGCTCGAAGTGCGCGGTCGAGTTCTTGGCCTCGATGTACGGCACGGTGTGCGCGCCGCACTTGTCGCCGATCAGCAAGCGAGTCGCAGTTGGTGAAGTTGCGCGCGTCCGTGGCCTTGCGGTGCGCCGAGACGAGGCCGCGATAGGTGTTCTGCGAGTGGCCCGCCGCGATGCCCTTGGAGATGATCCGGCTCGACGTGTTCTTGCCGAGGTGGATCATCTTGGTGCCGCTGTCGACCTGCTGGTAGCCGTTCGACACGGCGATCGAATAGAACTCGCCGCGCGAGTTGTCGCCGCGCAGGATGCAGCTCGGATACTTCCAGGTGATGGCCGAGCCGGTCTCGACCTGCGTCCACGAGATCTTGGAGTTGCGGCCGCGGCAGTCGCCGCGCTTCGTGACGAAGTTATAGATGCCGCCCTTGCCGTTCTTGTCGCCCGGATACCAGTTCTGCACCGTCGAGTACTTGATCTCGGCGTCATCGAGCGCGACCAGCTCGACCACCGCGGCGTGCAGCTGGTTCTCGTCGCGCATCGGCGCCGTGCAGCCTTCGAGATAGCGACACGTAGGCGCCCTTGTCGGCGATGATGAGCGTGCGCTCGAACTGGCCCGGTCTGCTTCTCGTTGATGCGGAAGTAGGTCGAAAGCTCCATCGGGCAGCGCACGCCCTCGCGGCACGTAGACGAACGAGCCGTCGGAGAACACCGCCGAGTTGAGCGAGGCGTAGAAGTTGTCGGACTGCGGCACCACCGAGCCGAGGTACTTGCTGCACCAGCTCGGGATGCTCGCGCACGGCTTCCGAGATCGAGCAGAAGATGACGCCGGCCTTCGCCAGCTCCTCCTTGAAGGTCGTGACGACGGAGACGCTGTCGAACACGGCATCGACGGCGACGCGCGGCGCCTTGCACGCCGGCCAGGATCTCGCGCTCCTTCAGCGGAATGCCGAGCTTCTCGTAGGTGCGCAGCAGCTCCGGGATCGACGTCGGCGAGGCTCTTCGGCCCCTCCGTCGATTTCGGCGCCGAGTAGTAATAGAGGTCCTGGAAGTCGATCTTCGGGTAGTGCACCTTGGCCCACGTCGGCTCGGTCATCGATCTGCCAGCGCTGATAGCTCTCGAGCCGCCAGTCCAGCATCCAGTCCGGCTCGCCCTTCTTGGCCGAGATGAAGCGCACGATGTCCTCCGTCGAGGCCCTTCGGCGCCTTGATCGCTCTCGATGCGGTCTCGAAGCCGTACTTGTACTGGTCGACATCGATCTTCTTGACCTGCTCGATCGTCTCTTTGAACTGCTGCCATTTCAAACCTCTTGGTCTGTTCATTCGGCGGCTGCTGCCGCTGCTGCCGAATGGCCCGCGGCGAGGCGGGTCCACACGTCCGGGAAGCGCGCGATGTCGCGCGCCGTCGTCGTAGAGCCGAGGCTGACGCGGATGGCGCAGCTCGCGATGTCAGGTGCGAACCCCATCGCCTCGAGAACGTGACTGGCGCCGACTTTACCCGAGGAGCATGCGGCGCCCGCACTCACGGCAATGCCCGCGAGATCGAGCGTGATCACCAGCGTCTCGGCCTGTTGACCGGGCAAGCGATGCACGAGGTGTTCGCGATGCGCAAAGCCTGCGCACCCAGCGACGACCGCCTCGGGCGTAATCCGCGTCACCTCGCGCCTCCAGCCGATCGCGAAGCGCGCGCATGCGCTTCTATTCGAGCGAGGTCCGCGAGCGCCATCTCCGCCGCCGCGCCAAACCCGGCGATAGCCGCGACGTTCTCGGTGCCGGCGCGGCGGCGGCGCTCCTGGCCGCCACCCTTGATAAACGGCGCAAGGCTCGATCCGTCGCGAATGACGAGCGCGCCGACGCCCTTGGGGCCGCCGAGCTTGTGCGCGGACAGGCTCAGCGTATCGACGCCGAGCGCTGCGAAATCGACGGCGACGCGTCCCGCGGCCTGCACCGCATCGGTATGCACGGCGAGCCCATGCGAACGCGCGAACTCTGCCACCTCGGCGACCGGCTGCAGCACGCCGGTCTCGTTGTTGGCCATCTGCAGCGCCACGAGGGCCCGCTGGCTGCGGTAGCCGCCGGTCAACACCGCAGTCGGCAATCTGCTCGACCCTGGTCGACCCCATCGCGGTCAGCGCCGACGAGGCACGATTACGGCTGGCGCTTGCCTGTGCCGGCGCCAGAACGAGACGATGCTCGATCGCTGGCAGCAGGATCGCGTCCCAGCCCGCAGCCAGCACGGCGTTGTTGGCTTCCGTCGCCGCCGCTGGTGAAGACCACCTCGGACGGCTTGGCACCGACCAGCGCAGCCACTTGCTCGCGCGCGTCCTCGATGACCGCGCGCGCCCGGCGGCCCTCGGCATGGGCCGACGACGGATTGCCGCCGGCATCGAGAGCCGCGACGAGCGCCTGCCGCGCCTCGGGCCGCAGCGGCGCCGTGGCGTTCCAGTCGAGATATGCACGCAGCTGCGTCATGCGGTCTGCCGCATCCGAGTGCGGCTGCGGCTGGCGGCGCTGCCTGGCGTCCGGGAATGCCGTCGATCACCTCCTGCAGAGTCACGATCTCCAGGAATCGCTGCGATCTGCTCGCCCAGCGCGTCCCACAGCCCGTGCGTCAGGCAGCGCTCGCTCGCCGATGCAGGCCTGGCCCCTCGCCATCCTGCAGCGGGTCATGCGCGTGTCTTCTTCGACGGCCGCCATGATCTCGGCGACGTTGATTTCGTTGGCCGGGCGGCCCAGCCGGTAGCCGCCCGAGCGGCCGCGCGCGCTCTCGACCAGGCCGGCCCGGCGCAGGCTGCAGGAAGATCTGTTCCAGATAGGCCAGCGAAATCTGCTGGCGCTCGGCGATTGCCGACAGCGGCACGGACTGCTCGCCGCCCTGTTTGGCGAGATCGGCCATAGCCATGACGGCGTACCGGCCCTTGGTGTTCAATTCCACGAGGTGCTCCCTTGATCCAACGCGTCTGGTATTGCCTTACCTCAGACCAAGGGTTTCGTACTGGAGCCAAGTCAAATCGGTCACAATCAGTGCGCTACTTGCGTTCGGCCACCCCGTCCGTGCTAAGAAGCCCGTCCCAGACATCGTGCAGCGTGGGCGGAGCGTGCTCAGGTTCTTTCGAACTGTTCTAAATCGTCAACCGGATATATGAAAATTCCGAGCGCGCAAGTCAAGTATCTAGTTGACCCAAACCCCTGATATGCGTCACCACGTCCGCGCAATTTCTGCACGGGCAGCGCGTTCAAGCCCTCGCCGCTCTCCGCCCATCCCGCAAGAACCACTCGAAAACGAGCACAAGATGCCTGAGCTGATCATCAACGGCCCCGCCGGCCGCCTCGAGGCCCGTTATCACCACGAAACCGGCTTCCGACAGCCCCATCGCGCTGATCCTGCATCCGCACCCGCAGTTCGGCGGCACGATGAACAACCAGGTCGTCTATACGCCTCTATTATACTGTTCGTGGCAGCGCGGCTTCTCGGTGCTGCGCTTCAATTTCCGCGGCGTCGGCCGCAGCCAGGGCTACTTGGACAACGGCCCGGGCGAGCTGGCGGATGCGGCCTCGGCGCTCGACTGGCTGCAGATCGTCAAGCCCGGACGCGCAAGACCTGCTGGATCGCCGGCGTCTCGTTCGGCACCTGGATCGCCATGCAGCTGCTGATGCGCCGGCCCGAGATCGACGGCTTCATCTGCGTGGCGCCGCCGGCCAACCTCTACGACTTCTCGTTCCTGGCGCCTTGCCCGTCCTCGGGCTTGATGGTCAATGGCGACAAGGACCGCGTCGTGCCGTCGGCGTCGGTCGGCGAGCTGGCGGCCAAGACCAAGGTGCAGAGGGCATCAAGATCGAGCACGAGGTCGTGCCCGACGCCAACCACTTCTTCGAGAACAGGATCGAGGACCTGATCAAGGTCGTCGGCAGCTACCTCGACAAGCGGATGGTCAAGGACGCCGAGGATCGCGCCAAGAGCAAAGAGAAGGAGCGCGATCGCCCGCGTGAGCGGGAAGCCGAGCCCGATCCGGAGCCCGGCGCGGATCTCGGTGGCGATGACGGCGACGACGATTGAGACGCGCCCCACGTGGCGAGCCACTTGTCCAGCTCGTCCGCGGCGACGCCTTACCGCTCCGCGGCGTGCGCTGCCGCTCCGCGCGAGGCGCTTTGTTTATGTCAGGCTGAGAGCGGGCGAACGGTCACTTCGGCGCCCGCGCCAATCTCCCGCCGGTGAGCGGGCGCAGACGCCCGTCGTGCCGGGAAAAGTGATCGGCAGCCCTTTCAGCGAGCGCACGGCCAGAGTAGGCCCAGGCCTCCGCCTCCAGCCCGTCGCCGTCCAGGCCCACCGCCTCGGCCGGCACGACGGCGTTTTCGACGTGGCCGGCGATCATCCCCATCAGCGTGCTGTTGCGCCGCCCGCCGCCCGACACGATCCAGAGCGCCGGCTCGTCCGGGAAATGCTCGCGCGCCCGGGCGATCGCTCGCCGCCGTGAAGGCCGCAAGGGTCGCGGCGCCGTCTTCTGTCGACAGCTCGTCGAGCAGTCCAGCGAGAAACGCGTTGCGGTCGAGCGATTTCGGCGGCGGGCATCGCGAAATAGGAATGGCTTCAGATAGGCTGCGACGTACTCCTCGTCGCACGCGGCCGCGGCCGCCGCAGCCCCGTGCTCGTCGTGAGAGGCGTCCGTGCGTTGCTTCATCCAGTCGTCGATCATGGCATTGCCGGGACCGGTGTCGAAGGCAATCAAGCGTCCGTCGCGCGCCGATCCAGGTGACGTTGGCGACGCCGCCGATATTGACGAAGGCGACCGGCGTCGCTGAGGCAGCATGGCCGCCAGCGCGCGATGATAGGCCGGCGCCAGCGGCGCACCCTGCCCGCCTGCAGCGCAATCGGCGGCGCGAAGATCGAATACGACATCGATCCCGGTCGCCGCAGCCAGGGCGGGCCCGTCGCCGAGCTGCACTGTCAGGACGCCAGCTTCCTCGACGCCTTCGATGCGGGTCGTCCCGTTGGGGCCGTTTTCCGGCAACGGCGGTGCGGATGTGACGGGATGGCCTGTGAAGCACGGTCTGGCCGTGAAAGCCGATGACGTCGACATCGCCTGCATGGATCTATGTGCGCTGCCAGAAACTTGCCGCACGGCGCGCGCATGGCAGCTCGGTCAGATCATGTTCTAGCTCGGCCAGCGATCCCGGGCGCTGCGTCGCGATCGGTCAAACTGCGCGCCTCGGCCATGGCCTTGTGCGATCCGAGTCCGGAACGCGAGCGTCGTAAGGATAGCGTCTGGCTCGCCGGGCCTCGCACCACGGCGTCCTCGCCGTCGGTCTCGATCACGGCGACGTCGATGCCGTCCATCGACGTGCCGCTCATCAGCCCGATCGCGCGCATCACTTGCCCATGGCCGCCTTCCTCGTGCATGGTGCCGCCGATTTGACCGGCCATGACCGACACTAACATTTTCCGGCTGGTCTGACCGCCAATCCCTACTCAGCGATCAGCGACAAACACCAATGACGAGCACTCAAAGTCCGACTTTCTCTCAAGATGCTGACCGAGCGCGGCTTCATCCACCAGTGCTCGGATCTTGCAGGCCTCGACGCGCTGGCCGCCAAGGGTGGGCTCGTCGCCTATGTCGGCTACGATTGCACGGCGCCGTCGCTGCACGTCGGCATCACTGATCTCGATCATGATGCTGACACTGGCTGCAGAAGACCGGCGCGCAAGCCGATCGCGCTGATGGGCGGCGGCACCACCCGCGTCGGCGACCCCTCGGGCAAGGACGAGACGCGGCAACTCCGCTCGATCGAGGAGATCGAGGCCAACAAGCAGGGCATGAAGCGCGTCTTCGCCAAGTTCCTGAAGTTCGGCGACGGCCGCGCCGACGCCGTGATGGTCGACAACGCCGAGTGGCTGGCGCCGCTCAACTACATCGAGTTCCTGCGCGACGTCGGCCGCCACTTCTCCGTCAACCGCATGCTGACGATGGACAGCGCCAAGCTTCGGCTCGAGCGCGAGCAGGAGCTCTCGCTTCATCGAGTTCAACTACATGCTGCTGCAGGCCTACGACTTCGTCGAGCTGGCCCGGCGCTACGGCTGCAATCTGCAGATGGGCGGCTCCGACCAGTGGGGCAACATCGTCACCGGCATCGACCTCGGCCGCCGCATGGGCACGGAGCAGCTCTACGCGCTGACCTGCCCGCTGCTGACCACCGCCTCGGGCGCCAAGATGGGCAAGACCGCAGCCGGCGCCGTGTGGCTCAACGAGGAACAGCTCTCCGCCTACGACTACTGGCAGTTCTGGCGCAACACCGAGGATGCCGACGTGGCGCGCTTCCTGAAGCTGTTCACGATGCTGCCGATGGACGAGGTCGCGCAAGCTGGCCGCGCTGCAGGGCGCCGAGATCAACGAGGCCAAGAAGGTGCTGGCGACCGAGGCGACCGCGCTCCTGCACGGCCGCGACAAAGCCGAAGCTGCCGCCGAGACAGCGCGCAAGACCTTCGAGCAAGGACGCTTGCGGCCGATCTGCCGACGTTGAGTATCGAGGCGCCGAGCTCGAAGCCGGCATCGGCGTGCTCTACCGCGTTCGTGAAGGCGGGGCTCGTCAAATCGAACGGCGAGGCGCGCCGGCAAATCCAAGGCGGCGGCTTGAAGGTCAACGACGAGGCCGTAACCGACGACAAAGGCCAAGCGTCGGCACCGGCGATGCTCACCGCCGATGGCGTCATCAAGCTAGCTGGGCAAAAAGAAACACGTGCTTTTGCGCTTAGCGTGACGAGCGCGGTCGACATCATTCGACCGCCATTCGCCGTTCGAGTCCATTCTCGATCTTGACCGAGACCGACATGCTGCCGCTTCTTTTACGCATTTTTTGCTTCG
Source organism: uncultured Alphaproteobacteria bacterium (assembly GCA_963847435.1). Taxonomy (GTDB): domain Bacteria; phylum Pseudomonadota; class Alphaproteobacteria; order Rhizobiales; family Hyphomicrobiaceae; genus CAWJZR01. Next base: position 31,097 of record CAWJZR010000023.1, read on the forward strand.
GCTGCGTCTGTATTTCCGGTTTCCTCGCTACAGTCCAACCAAGCAACGCAGCCTGCGATGTGGCAACGAAATGCGATGCGGAGAAAAGCCGCTGGTCACCGCGGGGAAAATTGGAGTGGTCGATCGATTACGCGACCGACCTCGCGAAAACGAGATTGAAACTGCAGGCGCCGGAAGCCTTCGTCGTGCCGCTCTCGACGATCGAGCAGGCCGCAACAGAGAAAAAAGCGTCGGCCATCAGCTCCCTCAAATGCGGGCGCAACAAAAAGCTCGTCTGCTATACCAACTGCGGTGCCTATGAAGCCGGCCATTGGAACGAGGCGCTACTAGCGCCAGTGCGTGACAAGATGCTCGGGCGCTCCATGGATGGCTATCCGGACGAGCGATGGCTCAACATAAAATGAGCTCGGCATTATGCGCGAGCTGATCCGGAACAAGTTCGCGAAGGCGGCTGCACAAGGTTGCGACGCCGTGCTCTGCGACAATACCGAAGCCTGGATCACCGGTACTGACGGCAAAGGCTCAACCACGATTTCAATCTATCGCGAGCGCGGGATCAACGCCGTCAAGCAGCTCGCAGCCGGCAACGTCAAGGCGAATACCGGATTCGATATTACGTTCGACGATCAAATCCGTTTCAATACGATGCTCGCCGAAGAAGCGCATTTGCAATGCCTTGCGATCGGGCTCGTCAACGACGTATTCCAGATCGAGCAATTGGCAGACCAGTTCGACTTCGCTTTGAACGAGCAATGTCATCATTGCGGATGGTGCGATCTTTACCGCCCATTTGTCCGCGCCAATAAACCAGTTCTGCATCTTGAATTTCACGACAACGAAGGTTTCTGCAAATCCGGCTCCCCGTCCATGACTGAAATCTGCAAAGCCAACCGGACAGCGGACCGCACGACATTCAGCAGCTTGAAGAGAGCAGCAAGCAGCAAACTGCATCTGCCCGACCGGCCGCAGACCTGCAACTGACGCAACCGGGCGTCCAATTGCGTTCGATAAGGCCGGCGACTTTCACGGCGATTTGGACGCGGCCGGGTCTTTCTTCTTCGGTGAAGGCGAAGGTTGGGTCTCAGAGGACCAGCCGTCAACGGTGGAAGGCTGCGACGCGGCTGGCTTCGCAGCGCGCGGAGTGACCTTTTTAGCGTCCGGCGCGGTAGCACCCTCGGTTGTTGTGCTCGAGGCGCGCACGCGCTTCTCGGCTGGTGCCACGGGCTTGGCCTCCTCGACCGGACGCACGGTCGTGTCCGGGTTCGCCAACTCCATGAAGCCCCGGAAGATGCCCGGCGTCAGCATGGCCAACGGATTGACGATGACCTGCGGCTGCGCCATCTGCCCTTGGATCGCGAATGTGATCCCAAGAATTCCTTCAGCGCGCGGACCCGACAGCAATTGGCTCAACAGTGGAACGTCGACGAGGACGTTGTTGAGACCCTGCAGCGGAATGTAGGTGCCGCTGAGGTTGACGGACTTGGCGTTATAGTCAGCCTTACCGCGCAACGTGAGCCCGACGAGCGGTCCGCGCAAATAAAATCTTCCATCGCGAATTGGCCGTGTCCGACCGAGAACGGCACGCGCATGAGATCGAAGTCGAAGTACTCCCGCTGCACCCTGCGGGCACCGCGTTTGGGGTCGATTGCCGGGCGGGACGTATCCGCGCTGCCGACAACCTCGTTCAAAACCTGGTCGCCCAAGATGCGGAATTTCTCCACCTTCAGAACGCCGGTTTTCTCGGCCGGGCCAAGACCGTCAACGTTCACTTCGAGATGGACGCGGCCGCCCTGCATGTTCGGATAGAAGCCCACGAGCTTGAAGGCGAGGCCGGCGTCATTGGAGTTCCGCCACAAGTCTACGGGGCGCGCTCTGGCTTGCCGGAAGCATGGATACGGACACGGGGCTCCCGCCATCGAGTGTCGCCGTTCCGTCCAGCGCCGTCAGCTTGTCGGCCCGCTTGGAAAGCTTGAGCTTGAGACCGCGTAACGAAAGCTCGGAAAACCCGATAATCGTGCCAATGTCGGCTTCGAGATCCACACCAGCCCGCGGCTTGAGAGGCTTTGGCGCCTTGTCCGAGATCTGGCCGACATGAAACAGCGAGCGGAAGAAATCCCGGCCGTCATAGGTCTGTCCCTTGGCTTTCACCTCCCAGATATGATCGTTGCGGAGCGTGCCCTGCACCTCGAGCCGCGTCACCACGTTCAGCGAGAAATCCGGGAAGGAAAATTCGCGAAGCTGATTGTCGGCGCCGATCGCCGCCCAGCCTTCGATGGCGATATCGTCACCGGCGACCTTGAAGTTTTGCAGCTCGGTCTTGTACGTCTTGCCCTTGGCGATGTCGCACTGGAGAATGGCGGAGCGGCCGGCGGGCTTCTTCCACGACATGTTCTCCACAACCAGCTCGGCATTCGTCAGATCGGCCCGCAATTGCACCTTCGGCTCGCCTTGCGGCACGGCCATCACGGTGACATCGACGCCGACCTCGCCCTGCACCATGTGGTTGATGTCGAGGCCCAGCTGGGTGCGGTCCGAGTTGTCGATGCTCGCGGTCACGCGCAGCGGCGGCTGCTTGTCGGGGGCCGCATCGAAGATGCGCTGCCAGCTCAGCTTGGCGGGCACGCCGCTGATCAGCATTTCGCCTTTCGCATCGATCGCCTTTTCCGAGACGTCGAACGCTACGGCTGCGCCCTGGATGTCATAAGGGCCGGCAAGCTGCTTTGCGCGGCCTTCGAATACGCGGCCTTTGCCCTCGATCTTGACGTCAGCGGGATCGACGCTAGGCGTGAGCGGCCAGACGATCTTGAACTGGCCCTCGAACTTACCGTCCACGCCCTCGGGCTTCACCCCGGCTCGCTTCAGTATCTCGTACGGCGCCAAGTCGGCGAGCTCGATCATCGCCGGCAACGGTGCAACCGCACGGAACGTCACTTCTCCGATAGGAATGTCCGGGCGTGTGTCGGCAATCGCGAAACGCACGCCTTTCAGGGGGATTCGACCCTTCTGCGACACGATACCCGTCGCTTCCGGAAGCACGACCTCCAGCGTCTCGTTCTCGATGCGGGTGAGGGCCCGAGGCGCCTCGACCGGCGGCGCATTGGTCTCCGGCACGAACTGCAGATCGGCCGCCTCGATCGTCGCTGACAGATGATAGTCCGTTCGACCGGCCGGCTCCTGCGCCGTGCGATAGTTTCCGCTCGAAAACTTGAATGACCCGCTACGGATCGTTGCGCGATTGAGCCTCTGGCCGACCCACACACGGGCCGCCGGGGCCAACACCTTCGGCCAGAGCGTCTTCAAGGTATCGGCGGTCATCGGAGTGAGCGCCCCCTCGAAGCGGGCGCTGATCGCACCGAGGCTGGCCGTAACTTCGCCGCTAAGGCGACCGCCGGCGCCGCCGGCCCGCACGGCAGCGGAGTTAAGTTTGATGATGCCGGTCGAAGGGATCACGACGCCTTCGGCGCTGGCGCTCTCCAGCGGCATGGACGGCAAGCGGAAATCCTCGGCGGCGAGAGTGCCTTCGCGGGCGCGGATCTTGAACGGCCAGACGGCGGCACCCTCTGACCCGGTTTCGCTCGTCATCTCGCCGACCAGCGTGACACGAGATTTGCCCGAGACGATCGTCGAGGGCGCGAGGGTGAAGCGACGCGCCGCGCCGTCGTAATTGATGGTGACGAGGCCGCCATCGACAACGGCTGACGTGTCGTTGACGCTCGGCAGACGGATCTGACCGCGGCCCAACTCGAGTGCGAGCCTGCCGGCCGAGATGCCGCCGTCGTTCGAGAGATCCAGCGTCACGTCCCCAGCCAACGGGACTTCGACGTTGTCGAGGTTCGTCAATTCCGGCAGAAGCGCGGCGAGTGTCGACGGTTGCAGGCCACGCACCGACGACTTGACGGTGAGTGACCGGCCCGTTGCGCCCTCGCTGTCTTCCGTCACGAACGTAATGCTCCACGGCCCCTTGGGCGAGGCGATGGTGGCGGAGCCAGAGATCACGCTGCGACGCTTGCGATGCTCTAGATCGACCGAGATCTCGGGCACGGTCCAACGGGTCTTGCGACCCGCCCGGTCGATCACCAACGTCGCGTTGCGCACGCCGATCTCTCGCAGGAAGGACACTGCATCCAGCCGCTGCCTGGCGCGCGCTGTCGCCTCCGCGAACACCTGGACAATGTCGACTTGGCGCGAGGACGGCAACTCGGCCGCGGGGCCATCGATACCCGTGGCGTAGAGTCTCTTGCGCGGGCGGCGCAGCAGCGCGACCGCCGGGAGTGGCGGGCGTTGCTCCGTCACCTCCACCGGGAGAAAAGCTGAAAGCGAGACGGCCATCTTCGGATATGCCGATGGCGAGTTCCGGCTCGATCAGATCGACCCGAGAGGGCACGAACCGGAACGACTGCAGCGCAGAGGCAGAAAGCTCGACGGCGGCCATCGGAGCCGAGGCGATCACGTCGCCTCCAGCCTCCGAGATTTTCAAATTGCGCAGCTGAAACTCGACGCCACTCTTCGTCGCCAGACTGATGACCACATCGTCGATCTTGACTTGCGTACCCGGCATTTCGGCCGCAATGCCCTGCGCGATCGCGTGCGCCAGCAGCTTTACGGAGACCGGTCCGTGCCGCAGCCGCACGTAGCCCAGTCCAAGGCCAAGCGCGACCAGGAGTACAAGCGGCAACACGAGCATGGCGACGTGACCACACATGCGGCCAACGAACCGGAAGGGCCGGAAGCCACCGTTGCCTTCGGAGGACCCGCTACCGTGATCGGATTCAAGCGAATGCGGCCGGCCGGCAGTTGCTGACGCCCGTTCCCTAGCGGGGCCGCCGCGCATCTTCGCCCGCGCTCGTCCTGACTGAGATCCGCCGTCCTGCACCGTGCTCAACCAATATCCGCCCTGCCTTACGTTGCGGCCGTCGCCTCGCCCGGAGTCTCATGCAGGCGGGCGCCAATGCGCCGATAGCCAAGTTTGCATGCAGACTGCGCGCCAACACCCCGGCGCGGTTTCTTCCCGCGGCCCCGAATCGACAGGGAAATGCCCTCACCACGTGGGCGCTCACCGCAATCCGGCAATGCCCAACATCTTGACTTCCCGTGCGGCTTCTCCCAATCGGTAAGCGTCCATAACACGAGCCCTACGGGGTTTGGATGGCGAAAGCGACCAAAGAAAGGCGATTTGCGGCATGCTTACGGAAGGCTCCCCCGCCCCCGACTTTGACCTTCCCGCCGACGACGGCAAGAAGGTCAAGTTATCGAAGTTGAAAGGCCGCCCGGTGGTGGTGTATTTCTACCCCAAGGACGACACGTCCGGCTGCACCGTCGAGGCCAAGGACTTCGGCTGCCTCATGCCGGATTTCCGTGCCGCCGGGGCTGAGGTCATCGGCATCTCGCCAGACGGAGTGGAGAGCCACGTCAGGTTCAAGGCCAAGCATGCCTTCGACGTACGCCTGGCCGCCGACACCGAGAAGACGGTTGCCGGGGCGTACGGAGTCTGGGTCGAAAAGTCCATGTACGGACGCAAGTACATGGGCGTCGAGCGCGCGACTTTTCTCGTCGACAAGACCGGCAAGATCAGCCGCCTCTGGCGCAAGGTTAAAGTCCCCGGTCATGCCGCCGAGGTACTCGCCGCAGTCAAGGCTCTCGCCGAAGCGGGGTGAGTTTGTGCATCGCCTTGCCCGATTTTGCATCAACTTCAGAGGGAACAGCTTCCGGATCGTGACCAGCCGGAATAAACGTGCTAGTGGACCATTTTAGAGGGAGCGCCGGGGGAAATCGCGCCGCTTGCGCGTGAATCCTCGGCTTGCTGGCCCCCCGGCCCTGTCCGTGTAGGTGGAGGTATCGACGTCATGCTGCCGAATTTCAAAAAGTCAGAGCCTGAGGCGCCCAAGGCGCCGCCAATCCCTCCCATGACGCCCTCCAACGCCATGGGCGCCCGCCCGTCGGCATCGCCGCCGCGCCCGGGCGACCGCAGCGCACCTTCCGTCATCGGGCCTGATCTGTCGATCTCTGGCAACCTCGTCTCCAAAGGCGAAGTGCAAATCGACGGCGAAGTGCAAGGCGATATCCACGGAACCTACATCGTTGTCGGCGAGCGCGCCCGCATCACCGGCGGCATCGTCGCCGAGGAAGTGGTTGTGCGCGGACATGTAATGGGCTCGGTACGCGGCAAGCGCGTCATGCTGCAATCCTCCAGCCACGTCGAGGGCGACGTCTTTCACCAGTCGCTGGCCATCGAGCAGGGCGCCTTCTTCGAGGGCAAGTCGCGCCGCTCGGATGATCCGCTGGCCGGCGCGAACCGCCCCGAGATCCCGGTCTCCAAGCTTCCGGGCGCCAACGGCGCGGGCTGATCGCACTTCGCGGCACGTATATCGAGCCCGGCAGCGGTTTTGTCCGCCGCCGGGTTTTTCTTTACCGCACGATCCCGCGTGCGACGCCGTTTTCGGGGGGCACCATGACGGCTGACATCGAAACACTTGTGATCGGCGGCGGCGTGGTCGGTCTCGCCATCGCGCGCGCCCTTGCGCTGGCGGGCCACGAAGTGATGCTGATCGAGCGGCATGACCGCCTCGGCACCGAAACCAGCGCGCGCAACAGCGAGGTGGTGCACGCAGGTCTCTATTACCCGACTGGCTCGATGCGTGCGCGACTGTGCGTGGCCGGCAAGGAACTGCTTTACCGCTTCTGCGACGAGAACGGCGTCGCGGCAAAGCGCTGCGGCAAGCTGCTGGTGGCAACAACCGAGGCGGAACTGCCGAAGCTCCATGCGATCGCCGAGCAGGCCGCTCGCAACGGCGTCAACGATCTCGTGGCGTTGAGTGGCGAGGCCGCTCGGGAGCTGGAGCCCGCTGTTAGTTGTATCGCGGCCTATTTGTCGCCGTCGACCGGCGTGATCGACGCGGCCGGGCTGGTCGCTGCGCTCGACGGCCACGTCACGAGCCTCGGCGGCAGCGTCGTGCTGAGCACAACCGCCACGAGCCTGGATAGAACCGCGGATGGCCTCTGGCGCATCGGTATCGAGAGCGGCGGCGAGACCGCAAGCCTCACCGCCAAGCGCGTCGTGAACGCCGCTGGGCATGGCGCAACAACTCTCGCCGATTCGATCACCGCTACCGATTACCGCGCGCCGCGCACGTATCCAGCGAAAGGCCACTATTTCTCGCTCAGCAGCCGGTCGCCGTTCCACCGGCTGATCTACCCGATGCCGCAAGGCGCCTGGCTCGGCGTACATCTCACGCTGGACGTGGCGGGCCGCGCTAAATTCGGTCCCGACATCGAATGGGTTGATGACCTCGACTACCGTTTCGATGATCCGAACGGTGAGCGCCGCGCCACCTTCGAACGCGAGATTCGCCGCTATTGGCCCGGCCTGCCCGATGGCGCGCTAGTGCCCGACTACACCGGCATCCGCCCCAAGATCTACCGCGAGGGCGAGCCCGCCGGCGACTTCACGATCCATGGCGAAAAGGAGCACGGCCTTCCCGGCCTCGTCGCCCTCTACGGCATCGAAAGCCCCGGCCTCACCTCGTCACTTGCGATTGGAGAGTTGGTGGCGGGGATGCTGGGGTAACAGCAAATCAGCCAGCGCTCAAACTGACGGCGGAATCGCCTGCTCCAAAGCGCTTACATACTCACGCAGCGTTGCATCCAGCCTGTGGTGCATGAACGCCTGAAACGGGCCGAGATCCTCGTTGATGGACGCATGCTCGAGTACATCAAGATAAGCCTTGCGATCCTCCGGCCTAACCGCAACCGGCGGATAGCCTGCTCGGATCAGCATCAGGTTCATCAGGAGACGCGCGGTGCGGCCGTTGCCGTCGCTGAAGGGATGGATGGCGGTCAGCCGGAAATGAGTGGCGAACGCGGTCTCCGGTGACGCATCGGCGTGCTCAATATCGTGACCCAATGCATCCATGAGCGCGGGAACTTTGGCGGGGTTGGGAAACACAGCGGCCGAACCGGCAATGCGCCGTGGGTAAGGACTATAGACGCCCGCGATCTCTGGACGACTGCGGGCGACGATACGGGCATGAAGCCGGCGCACCGTGGCCTCGCCAATCGGCGCCGCGGCAGCGGCTACCTCGCGCATCCAAAGCACGGCCTGGTAGTGATCAACTGCTTCGAGATGATCCTTCAGCGGCTTGCCGCCCACCGTGATGCCGTGCTCGATGACCTCCGCCGTCTCGCGGGCGGTGAGCGTGTTCCCCTCGATTGCGTTCGAGGTATAGGTCAGCTCGACGTCATAGTATTTCTGCAACTGCACCAGAGCGGCGCCAGTCAGCGGACGCAATGCGTCCAGCCGCTTCTTGAGTGCGGTGATGCTGGCGGCGAGTTCGGGGGCGATCGTCATCACGCGATCCTACCATAACGCTGGCCGCTCCGGCCCACGCACCTCACCGTCGCTCCCCCGCCGACAGCCGCTTCTCCAGAGCGGCGCTGTAGCGGCTCATACCGAAGCAGAATATCCAAAAGATGAGGCCGGCGAAGACGTAGCCGGTGGTCCCGGTTTGCGGCGAGAACCATTTCGGGTCGGCTTGCGCCGCCTGCTGCACGATGCCCAGCAAATCGAACAGGCCGATGATGAGGACGAGGCTCGTGTCCTTGAACAACGAGATAAAAGAATTGACGATACCGGGAATGACGAGCTTCAGCGCCTGCGGCAGCACGATCAGTCCCATCTTGTGCGCATAGGAAAGGCCCAGCGCATCCGCCGCCTCGTATTGCCCGCGCGGGATCGCTTGGAGCCCGCCGCGCACGACCTCCGCGAGATAGGCCGCCGAGAAAAGCGCCACACCAACCAGCGCACGCAGCAGCTTATCGATGCTGACGCCGGGCGGCAGGAACAGCGGCAGCATCACGGACGCCATGAACAGCATGGTGATGAGCGGAATGCCACGCACGAACTCGATGTAGCCCGTCGATAGCCATCTCACCATCGGCAGGTCGGAGCGGCGGCCGAGCGCAAGCAGCACGCCCAATGGGAATGACGCGACGATGCCCACGCTCGCCACCACCAGCGTCACCAACAGCCCCCCCCACAGGTCGGTCGGCACGCGCTTCAAGCCGAACCAGCCGCCCGTGAGCAGGACCCATGCGACGATCGGGAAAATACCGAAAACGTAGATCGCGGTTTCGCGCTTTCGCGGCACCTGCGGGATCATCATCGGCACCAGTCCGATCAGCGCCAACGCCAATGTGAGTTTGACGCGCCAGCGCTCCGGCTCGGGATAGCGCCCGTAGAGAAAAAGCTGCAGCTTGGTGGTGACGAAGGGCCAACACGCGCCCGCATTGGGGGCCGCACAAGCGCGACCATCGCTGCCGGTGAAAACGGCGCGAACCAACGCCCAGTCAAGAAAGCCATAGATCAGCTTACCCGCCAGCACCAGGAGCACGACGGAAAGGATGGCATTGCCCCAGGACGAGAACAGATTTGCCTTCGCCCAATCCCAGGCGTTCGGACTTTGCGGCAAACGTGCGAGAGGCATGGCGGCGGATCGATCAACCATGACGACCGCTCCGTCGGGCCCTACGCTCTCCGCCATATTCCGCAATGAGCGGTTGGAACAATCTGGGCGTAGTCGAGATGGGGCGGATTTCCAGTTGCATGCTCACCGCTCCACCAGTGCCATCCGGGCGTTGAACCAGTTCATGCCAAACGACGTCAGCAGGCTCAGCGCGAGATAGACGCCCATGGTGATGAGGATCACCTCCACCGCTTGCCCCGTCTGGTTGAGCACCGTGCCCGCGAACACCGAGACGAGATCCGGGTAGCCGATCGCCACCGCCAGTGAGGAGTTCTTGGTCAGGTTCAGGTACTGGTTGGTGAGCGGCGGAATGATGATGCGCATCGCCTGCGGAATGATCACGAGCCGCAACGACTGCCATCCGCTCAAGCCAAGCGCGGCAGCGGCTTCGCGCTGGCCACGCGGCACGCCGGCAAGCCCGCTTCGCACGATCTCGGCGATGAACGCGGCCGTGTAAACGGTGAGCCCCACCAGGAGCGCCGCAAGTTCCGGCAAAATAGCCATGCCGCCTTCGACGTTGAAGCGGCCCGGATGCGGCTGATCGAACGACAACGGCCGCCCCGTGACGAGGAAGGTCAGCAGCGGCAAGCCTATCACCAGCGCAAGGCTTACGGGCAGCACCGGAAAAAGATGTCCGGTCGCCTGTTGTCGCTGACGTGCCCAGCTCGCCACGACGACGGACGCGATGACGCCGAGAAGGAGAGCCGCCCACACCCACGACATGCCCGGCTCGGAGACTGGTGCCGGCAGATAGAGACCGCGCCGATTGAGCATGGCGCCGAAGGGCAGCAACCGGCTTTCGGTCGCGCGCGGGAGCGCCATCATCACCGCAAAATACCACCCGAACAATTGCAGAAGCAGGGGCAGATTGCGCACGATCTCGACATAGACTGTGGCGCTCGCCGCGACGATCCAGTTCGTCGACAATCGCGCGATGCCGATGATGAATCCGAGAATGGTCGCGAACACGATGCCGAGCACCGAGACGAGGATCGTATTCCATAAACCGACGAGGAACACGCGGCCATAGCTCATCGTATTCTTGTATTCGACAACGGACTGCGAGATGTCGAAGCCGGCCGTGCGTCCGAGGAATGTGAAGCCCGAGGCGATGCCCTGTTTGCGCAAATTCGCGATCGTATTCGTGACGATCTCGTACCCGAGCAGCAGAAGTGCGCCAACCAGCAGCACTTGCAGGATCAAGCCGCGCGTTCTGGGCTCATAGATGAGATCGACCAGTGACCTCGGTTTTGGTGTCGGCTGGTGCGGATGAGCGGTCATGGCGGCGGCCCCTCAGCGAATTGGCGGCGCGTATTGCAGCCCGCCATTCTTCCACTGCGCATTGAGGCCCCGCGCAATGCCGAGGCGGGAGCCCTTGCCGACGTTGCGCTCGAAGCTCTCGCCGTAGTTGCCGACCGCCTTCAGGATCTGGAACGCCCAGTCCTTATCGAGCCCGATTCCCTTGCCGAAATCACCCTCGGCCCCCAATAGGCGGCGCACTTCCGGATTTGGCGCGTCGAGCATCGATTGCACGTTGCCTTGCGTAATGCCCAACTCCTCCGCCCCGACCATCGCGAACAGCGACCAGCGCACGATGCCCGCCCACTGTCCGTCGCCCTGGCGCACCGCGGGTCCCAGCGGCTCCTTCGAGATCACGTCCGGCAGCACCACATGCTCGTCGACGTTAGGCAGCTTCAATCGCTCCGCATAAAGTTGCGAGACGTCGGTGGTGAAGGCGTCGCATCGCTCAGAGCGGTAGGCGGCAATCGTCTCGTCGAGCTTCTCGAACACCACGGGCTTGTACTCGATGCTGTTCGTTCGGAAGTAGTCGGCGAGATTCAACTCGTTGGTTGTGCCGGTCTGCACGCAGACGCTGGCGCCGGCGAGATCCTTGGCGTTTTTGATACTGCCAGCCCTGCGCACCATGAAGCCTTGGCCATCATAATAGGTGACGGCGCCGAACTGCAGACCGAGTGTGGTGTCACGGCTCATCGTCCAGGTCGTGTTGCGCGACAGAAGGTCGACTTCGCCGGATTGCAGCGCCGTGAACCGCTCCTTGGCGGTCAACGGCACGAACTTGATCTTTCCCGGGTCTTTGAAGATGGCGGCGGAGATTGCCCGGCAAACGTCCACGTCAAGGCCGCGCCACTCGCCCTTGTCGTCTGGCGCGCCGAAGCCTGCGAGCCCGGTGCTGACCCCGCATTGCAGGAAGCCTCGCTGTTTGACAACATCGAGGGTCGCGGCTCCAGCCGGCGCGATCATGAGGAGGAGCGCGGCCGCTATGAACCCCGCTGTCCAAAGCTTCTCCACATGGTTCGAGGCGGGAGCGCCAACCCGGCGTCTTGGCGCATCCGTTGGCCAAGTCGACGCCAAGGTTTCCGTGAGCGCACCGACAAGCCGGAAGACAACCGAGCGCATGATCTGCTCCGAACCTCAGTGATTGATGATCTGGGCCAAGAAGCGTTTTGTGCGCTCATTCTTGGGACGCTCGAAGAACTCCTTCGGTGGGCCTTGCTCGACGATCTCGCCCTTGTCCATGAAGATCACCCTGTCCGCGACCGCACGCGCGAACGCCATCTCGTGCGTGACGCACAGCATCGTCATGCCCTGCCTGGCGAGACCGGTCATCACGTCCAGCACCTCCTTGACCATCTCGGGGTCCAGCGCGGAGGTCGGCTCGTCGAACAGCATGATGCGCGGGCTCATGCACAAGGCGCGCGCAATGGCGACGCGCTGCTGCTGGCCGCCGGAAAGCTGCCCGGGATACTTGTTGGCCTGCTCCGCGATGCGCACCCGCTCTAGATACTGCATGGCGGTTTTTTCGGCTTCCGCCTTCGCCATGCGACGCACCCACGTCGGCGCCAGCATCAGGTTCTCGAGCACCGTGAGGTGGGGAAACAAGTTGAACTGCTGGAAGACCATGCCGACCTGCGCGCGGATCTTCTCGATCTGCCGGAGGTCGCTTGTGAGCTCGTTGCCCTCGACGATGATCTCACCCTGCTGGTGCTCCTCCAGCCGGTTGATGCAGCGGATGAGCGTGGACTTGCCCGAGCCCGACGGGCCGCAGATGACGATCCGTTCGCCCTCGCCCACTGTGAGGTTGATGTCACGCAGCACGTGGAACTCTCCGTACCACTTGTGCACGTGCTTGAACTCTATCGCCGTGCCGATGCGACGCGCTTGCCGGGCGTCCGCGGTGGAGACTTCACTCATCCGTCCTCCGGGCATCGAAATGACGACCCCGACGGTAACTGTAAGCGCGGCAAGAGGGAAGAGCCGCAGTGCTTGGCAATACGCCAAGCAGCCCGCAACTCTCGCCGGCTCAATTTACGAATGTTCTGAAGTTTGATGGTGGAGGGGGCTGGATTCGAACCAGCGTAGGCGAAGCCAACGGATTTACAGTCCGTCCCCTTTAGCCACTCGGGCACCCCTCCATCCCGTCCGGCCGGTCGCTTTCCGCGTGTGCGGGGACCGGATTCAAACGGAAACGCCCTGCGCTCGACAAGCAGCAGGGCCAGCGCGCTTCTTATGGTAAGCGAGGGCTTGGATGTCAACCGGAAAAACGGCACATTCGGAGCGCGTCTCGACGCTCCAAGGCGCGCTCCCGCGCCGCCGATCCCGCCCCAAACCGAACAGGTCTCATGTCCCGTCCTTCCACGCCGAAACGCGGCAAACCCCCATTCCGTCCGGACCGCAACCAATCGCGCGGCGACCGCCGGCACCCGCCGCGGGCCGGGTATCTTCGCGAAGGCCGTGAGAGCGAGGACGGACCGATACGGCTCTACGGCATCCACGCGGTGGAAGCGGCGCTGCGCAATCCCGATCGCCGCATCTCGCGCGTGGTGATGACGGAGAACGCCGAGGCACGGCTCCTCGAGCCGATGAAGGCGCGCGGATTGACAGCCGAGCAGGTGACGCCACGCGACCTGGACCGGCTGCTCGGCGCCGATACCGTGCACCAGGGCGTCATGGTGGAGGTCGAGCCGCTGGAAGAGCCGAGCCTGCAGGATATGGCTGAGAAGGCGGCGCACGGCGGGCCCTTGATCGTGCTCGACCAGGTGACGGACCCGCACAATGTCGGTGCCGTGCTGCGATCTGCGGCCGTATTCGGCGCATCGGGGCTGGTGGTCACGCGCCGTCATTCGCCGCCGCCCAATGGCACGCTCGCGAAGAGCGCTTCGGGCGCGTTGGAACTGGTGCCGATCTATTTCGCCAACAATCTGGCGCGAACGCTGGACGAGTTGAAGGACCAGGGCTTCACCCTGTTAGGGCTCGACGGCACAGCCGAAACGCAGATCGAGGATGAGCCGTTCGAGGGCCCGATGGCACTCGTGCTGGGCGCGGAGGGCAAAGGACTGCGTCAACTGACGCGAGAGACGTGTCACCGGATTTGCCGCATCGAGACGGCAGGGCCGTTGGCCAGCCTCAACGTCTCGAATGCCGCGGCGGTCGCGCTGCACTTGTCGGCGATGAAGCGGCGCAAGCGTTAGCGGCTCGCGGCGGCTCACAGATTCGGGTCGCCCTTCTCATCGAGCACCATGACCGCGACCCCCATCACCACGCTCGCGAACGTCAGCGCGCAGGCGACGTACAGCATGACGAGCGGGAGGTAGGGCGCATCGCTGGCCTGCAAGAGGTCTTTGAGGCCGCCGACATTTATGGTCACCAGAAAAGCCGCGAACAGGCAGCCCACGATGGCGCCTAGAAGGCAGTGCCAGCCGAGATAGCGGACGATACGCGGCAACCGCCGCGGAGGAGCCGAGGGCTCGAGGTCGGACCGAGTTCATCCGGGGCCTCATGACTGTTTACCGGTAGGCAGTCTATACGCCGCGTCGTATCTGCGCACGCGTTCCGAAAAACAAACGCGGCACAGTCTGTATCTGCGCCGCGTATCCAGGTCAGATTTGATGAGCCGATCCGGCCAGCCGCGCGTCAATCGCAAACGGTCGGGCGCCAGCACGAGTAGCGGCCGCCGCGGCAAACCTCGTCGCCGTAATTGTTGACGAAGCAATGACGGTCGCGCCAGGCGCAACGCTCGGGTCCGCGATAGCAACCGCCGCCGTCGTAACGCGGCGCCGCGGTGGCCCCGAGAATGCCGAGGCCGATGATGCCGGCCGCCACGCCGACTGCGAGACCGGCGCCGCGACCGTGCGCCTCGGCCGGCTGCATCGACGAGGCCATCAACCCCAGCGCCAGCGCAAGCGCCATGGTCGACTGCATGATCTTCTTCAACATTGCATGTATCTCCCGTAGCGCGGCAGCAACTCCTGCGGCGCGATCAAGCAAAGCGGAATAGAGAAGCCCCTCGAGAACAACGATTCTCTGATGATTGAAGATTAGAGTCGAGCATATGAATGTGGCATGAACGCGAAAGGCCGCGGGCGGTCTTGTGACCATTCCCGCGGCCGGTATGAAGTCATGCGCCTCGGCGAAGCCGCTTACCAATGATGGTGCCAGTGGCCGCCATGATGGCGCTGATGCCACTCGTAATGCTTGTAGCCGGACTTCGGATAACCCCAGGCCTGGTAGTATGTCGGCAGGCGATAGGGGTAGGCCTCACGGCGATAGACCGACCGCGGCACCCAGTAGCCCGAGTTGTAGTAGGGATAATAGCCGCGCGGCTCGTAGCGATAATCGTAGCGATCTGTGCCTGAGTGGGCGGCGTAGACGTGGGCGTAGCGCGGATAATAGGCATGGTGACGCACGACGCGGGTGTGACCAAAGCCGTCGGCGCGGGCGCAGCGATAGCACTCGCTGGCCTCGACCGGCTTGGGGCTAGAGAGCGCGAGCGCCATAATGGCGGCCATCGCACCCAGAATGCTTTTCAAGCGCATACTCTGCTCCTCGGCGAACGAATGTCTGTTCCGAATTAACATTATCGAAAATGGCTAAGGAACCCCTTATGCTTTTCGCGACCGCACGCAATTTTTTCGAAAATGCGACGTTTTTTATCAACACGCCCCTATTCGCGAAGGAGGTGCGCGGTCAACGCGTTGCATTCTGCGGTTGATACGCTGCGGTTGAGACGCGTCGGTTGCCCTATCGGGTTACCGGGATCGGGTAGGTTTGCGCAAATAGAAGCTCATCCGATTGCATACTTAACCAGATCCTCACCGTCTTCGGATCAAATCCGATTTCGGCAGTGCGACGAGTTCTGCCGGTTCCATCGTTTGCCCCCCGATTGATCCCGAGACCGCCGCCGGTGATGCGTCCCATCAATACCAAGGCCAAAGACAAGGCCAGAGACAACGTCGAGCGCATGGTTGCCGCAACCAAGCGCCTCGAAGCGTTGCTGGCCGATCCAGGCCCCGGCATCATCGTACGGCGGCTGCCCCCAGCGCAAAACGACGATACACCGCCACTGACAGCCGCGCCGCCCATCGCGCAACCGGCTGAAGAGGCGCCCCAGCAGGCTCCCGCGACTCCAATTCTCACGCCGCCTGCCGCAAAACCATTGTCGGAAGCTTCGGCATCGGAACTTGAGCAATCGAAGCCAGAGCCCGTTGCATCCGAGGCCCCCGCGATAGTCGCCCGCCCGGCAGCTACGGCCGATGTGTCACCCCCCCGCCCAAATCGCGGACCCCGGAGCCGGTCACCGCTCCGATGCCCCCGCTTTCCGTTGCGACGGTGGCTCCGCAAAGCCAGGAGGCTCCGAAGCGGGCAGTTGAGCCACGCCCCCGTCCCGCGCAATCACAGGAGGCGCCGCCGGCGGCAGCCTCGCCCGCCGCTTCACGCCGACCGTCAGGATCGACAGAACAACGCGAGGCCGCCAAGCCGGCAGTGTCGCACGTTGTGCCGCGGGCCGAGACTGTCAAAGCGGCGGCCGCTCCCGCGCCCGCCGAGACCAAGCCTATTGCCCCACCGGCCGCTCCTCAACGCGCGACCGCGGCGGCGGCAGGATCGCATACCGAAACTGCGAAACCTGCCACCGCGCGCGGTGAGGCCAAGCCTGCTCCCGCCACAGCCAAGACGCCATCAGAACCAGCGCATAATCTGCCGGCGCCTCCTGCACCGAAGCCGCTCAATGCCAAGCCCGCGCCGGCGCCCGGCACCGCGGCTGCTGCGCGCGCCAATCACGGTTTCGTCGGCGGCCTCATAGACTGGCTTATGCCGGGTACGAGCGACCTCAAGTCCGCTGTGGCCTTGAGCGGACGGGCGTTCGCAGCAGCGGGCGTGTTCAGCTTCGTCATCAATGTCCTGATGCTGGCGGGCCCGCTGTTCATGCTGCAGGTCTACGACCGCGTCATGTCCTCCGGCTCGCTCCCGACGCTGGTCTCGCTGTTTGCCATCACCGTCGGCCTCTACGGCATCATCGGAATGCTGGAGCTGAGCCGCTCCCGCGTCATCGTCCGCATCGGCGTCGAGGTCGATCAGCGGCTGGGTGAGCGCATTTTCCGCGCGTCTCTGAAGCGGTCGTTGGCCTCGCCCGGCGCGGCTATCCCGGCCTTGCGCGAACTCGACAACATTCGCCAATTCGTCTCCGGCCAAGGCCCTATGACTTTCTTCGACGCGCCGTGGACGCCGGTCTACCTGCTCGTCATCTTCCTCGTGCACTGGGTGCTGGGCGTTGCCGCCCTGATCGGCGCTGTGCTCCTCATTGCCATCGCCTGGGCCAGCGAAAGCCACAGCCGCGAGCCGCTGAAGCAATCCGGCAAGGCTTCGATGAGAAGTCTGGAACTCGCTGATACCGGACAGCGCAACGCCGAGTTGATCACCGCCATGGGCATGATCGGTAGCTACCTCGTCCGCTGGCAGCGCGCCAATGGCGAGGCTCTCGCGTGGCAGACTCTGGCTGCCGACCGGCTTGGCGGAATGGCCGCGCTGTCGAAGACGATGCGCCTCATCCTGCAGTCGGCCATGCTCGGCATCGGTGCGGCTTTGGCGGTCAAGGGTGAGATCAGCTCCGGCTCGATTATCGCCGGCACAATTATCTTCGGCCGCGCCCTTGCCCCGGTCGAGCAGGCGATCAGCCACTGGCGCGCATTTTTGAAGGCTCGCGAGAGTTACGCCAAGCTCACCGAGCTGTTGTCGAGCGTACCGCCGCAAGAATTTAAGACCGCATTGCCGGCCCCCAAGGGCCGCCTCGAGGTGGCGTCGCTGCGCGTCGCTGCGCCTGACACCCGCGCCCTCATCCTCGCCAACGTCAACTTCAAGGTCGAGCCCGGTCAAATGCTGGCCGTCATCGGCCCCAGCGCTTCCGGCAAGTCGACGCTGGTCCGCACGCTCGTCGGCCTTTGGACGCCGATATCCGGCAGCATCCAGCTCGATTCCGCGCGTCTCGACCAATGGAACGCGGAAGCTCTCGGCCGCCACATCGGCTACCTGCCGCAGAACGTGGAATTATTCTCCGGCACGGTGAAAGAGAACATTTCCCGTTTCACGGATGGTGCGAGCGACGCCGAGATCATCGCCGCGGCACAGATGGCCCATGCGCACGACATGGTCTTGGCTCTGCCCAAGGGCTACGACACCGAACTCGGTAATTTCGGCACCTATCTTTCGGCCGGCCAGCGGCAGCGCATCGGTTTGGCGCGCGCGTTGTTCGGCAATCCGGCGCTGGTCGTGCTCGACGAACCCAACGCCAATCTCGACCGCTCAGGCGACGAAGCCTTGTCGTCCGCTGTCGATGGGATGCGGAAGCGCGGCCAGGCCGTCGTCCTCGTTTCGCATCGCGTGCAAGCAATCGGCAAGGCGGACCTGCTGCTCTACCTCGACCGCGGTGTGCAGCGAGCCTTCGGACCGCGCGGGGAAGTGATGAAACTGCTGCAGCAGGGAAGCGCCTCGGCATGATCGGCAAGCTTCTCTCGACCGGCAAATCGGCCGTGATGCCTGCACCGAGCGCAAACTACGAGTGGCTCGATACAGAGCACTGGGTGCGTATCGGCATGCGCACCGTGGCAGCCCTCATCATCGGCGTGATCGTCAGCGGCACCGTGCTCAACGTCTCGGGCGCGGTCGTCTCCAGCGGCACGGTCACGGTCGAGTTCGAACTACAAGACCGTGCAGCACCTGGACGGCGGCATTGTCTCCAAAATTCTCGTCCGCAATGGCGACCGCGTTGCCGAAAACGATGTTCTCCTGCGGCTCGACGATACCGCTGCACGCGCCAATCACGCCGTCGTCGTCGGCCGCGTCAACGATTACCGTATCCAGCAGGCGCGGCTCGAAGCCGAGCGCGACGGCGAGACCTCGTTCGCCGTTCCCGACGGCATTGATGGCAACGACCCGGCCGTCAGCAAGATCGTCGCTAGCCAGCGTTCGCTGTTCGATGCCCGACGCGCCGCGCACAGCGGCGAGCTGTCGATGCTGACCGAACGCATCTCGCAAATAAAGGGCGAGATCAGAGGCCTCAACGCCCAGCTCGCCTCATCGAAGAAGCAGGCCGATATCAACAGCCGCGAACTCTCGACGGTGCTGCCGCTGTTCGAGAAGGGCTTCGTCAACCAGCAGCGCGTGGTGCCGTTGCACCGAGAGGCGGCGCGGCTCGAGGGCGAGTTCGGCCGCATCAGCGCGGACATCGCGAAGGCGCAAGCCGCAATGGGCGAGGCCGAGCTGAAGCGTGCGCAAAGCCAGAAGGATTATCTCAGTCAGGTGGTCGATGAGCTCCGCAAGGTGCAGTCGGCGCTGGCCGAGCAGGAGGAGCAGGCGAAGGCGTTGGCCGACAAGGTCGCCCGCTCGGAAATCCGCGCGCCGCGCGCGGGCCGGGTGCACGCGCTCGCTGCTCATACCGAGGGCGGCGTCGTTACGCCCGCGAGCGCAATCCTGCAGATCATTCCCGAGAACGAGAAGCTGATCGTCGAGGCGCAGATCCCGCCGCAAGAGGTTGATAAGGTGCGCGCCAAGCAGCCGGCACACGTTCGGCTCACGGCCTTCAACTCGCGCACCACGCCCAGACTCGACGGCAGCGTGCTGCTCGTTTCCCCGGCGCAGATTACGGACAACCAGGGAAAAAGCTTCTTCACCGTGCAGATCGAGGTGCCGGCATCCGAGATGAAGAAGATTGGCGACGGACACGAATTGGTCCCGGGCATGCCCGCCGAAGTCTATATCGAGACACAGTCGCGCTCGCTACTCAGCTATTTCCTGAAGCCACTCACCGATGTGATGGCGCACACGTTCAAGGAAAGCTGAGGCGGCAAGGAAAGCTGAGACGGCAAGGAAAGCTGAGACGTCAAGGAAAGCTGAGATCTCAACAAAGCCGAAACTGTAAGCGGACCAAACTGAAACGGCGGACCCATGGGCTCGCCGTTTTGTCATTCCGTCGATGCGTCGGCTCTTACCCCGCGTTGCGGTAGGCCTTGGGCGAGAGCACGGTCAAGGCGATGATGTAGATGTCGAACATGATCGACCAGTTCTCGATGTAGTAGACGTCTCGGTCAACGCGCCCGCGCATCTTGCATTCGGTATCGGTGACGCCGCGGAAGCCGTTGACCTGCGCCCAGCCGGTGATGCCGGGCCGCATGTTCAGGCGGCGGGGATACTTCTCGATGCGCGTCTCATAGAGCTTGTCGTGGGCCACCGCGTGCGGGCGAGGGCCGACGAGGCTCATCTCGCCCCTCAACACGTTGATGAGCTGAGGCAGCTCGTCGATGTTGAGGCGGCGGAGATAATGCCCGACCTTGGTGACGCGCAGATCGCTGCTGCCCTGCGACTGCACGATGACCTCGCCGTCATCCATCGTCGTCATGGTCCGGAACTTCCAGATCCGGAACTCCCGGTGATTGAAGCCGCGACGGCGCTGCAGGAAGAACACGGGCCCCTTGCTGTCACGCTTGATGAGGTAAGCGACCACGGCGAACAGCGGAGCGAGCAGTACCATCGCGACCGATGCGCCGACGATGTCGAAGAGGCGCTTTAGCAGTTCCTGCCACGGCGACAGCGGCGGATCGGTGAGACTGAGCGAGACGCGCCCAGCCACATGTGACACGCGAAGAGCACTGCAGCGTTGCATCGGATCGCGCATCGCCAGCTGGATCGCGACGGGAAGCTGATTGAAGCCATCCATGCAGGCGTCCAGCCGGTCCGGTTCGTCGCACGACGGCAGCAGCACGACCAAGTCGACGCCGAGCATGCGCGCCTTGGCGGCACCGTTTTCGACCGCGGCAGCAAGCGCGGCCCGCATCTCTTCCCGCGTCAAACCCGGTATGGAATGAGGCAACTCGAGCGTGCCGTCGACCTCGAGGTCGGGCTTTCCGGCGGCTTGGCCGAGGAAGCGTCGAAGCTCGTCACCAGATCCGACGACGAGCGCCCGGCGCGTCGCGATACGGCCGGATTTCAGACCGGCGTCGAGCGCCCGGCAGATGCCGAACTCCAGCCCAGTCAGAGCAATCATGCCGCTGATGTAGAAAATGGCAGCCCATCCGCGCGAGGCGTCACCCGTCGTCTTGGTGACGAAGGCGACGACCGCGAGGAAAAGAAACGCCGTGTTCCAAAGCACGACGACCCGACTGGGCCGCCGGCCCCGCGCGAGAAAACCCTGAATCAGGTACTCGTCGCGATAAAGGCCGGGCACGACGTAGCTCAGTGCCGCCAGCACGCCGGCGGATGCAAAGCTCGCGACAGGCCCCAAGTCGCCGTATTGGGTTTGGTGGTAGACAATGCCGGAGGCGACTGACAGGCCGATGATGGCCATGCACTCGACGGCAAGTACACTGAAGGCAAATCCGAGATCGGAGAGTACGGCGCGGGCGGCACCTCTCGTCGCGTACCCCCGCAAGCGTTCAACGCCACTCACTGGCCACTCCATCGTCGTCGCAAAACATTCAAGGTCACACACTCTCCGGCGGTTATGTCCGGATGGGACATTCCGCAGGGTTACGGATGGCCAAAGCATGATCCTTGCCAACTCAGGACCGTCCTGGCCTTTCAAACGAAGCGACCGAACTCGATGAAGGCCGCAAGACGGCGAAGCCGGCGGTGACAGAGTCGTCAGCGCCGAGCCATTATTGAGGTTCTCCGGATGCGCCCCCACCCGGCTTGTAACGGGTACGTGCAGTCGCGATTGCACACCGATAACGTCTGCCGTCGAATTATTGCTGCAATGCGATAAGCAGCCCGTTGCTAGCACATGCCCCAAGACAGAACAAATACTAATTTTATATGAATATCTCTTGTGTTAACTCGTATTAGCTCGCACACAGCAAGAAGACACTGAAATCCCGGTTATTCCAGGCATTTGATACCCCGGCAACGGTCGAATGGCACTCGAGCGTGTTCCGATATGGGGCATCCGTTAGTGGCAAGCAACGTGCAAGTCCTGGCGGGAACGACGGACGTCATCGGAATGAAGCGTCCGCCTCAGCTCAGCGCCCCCACTTCCGACGCTTTTCTGCTTAAACGGACTGTTAACGAGCGTGCCGGGCTGGCATAAGACACCACGGGATAAGAGGTGAGACGAGTATGCGTAGTCAAACGAACCACCCTGCGCGCTGCGATGCGCCCCTAGCCCATGTCGCCGGCTGGGCCATCAACATTCGCAACCTGGACGAAGCGGTCGCCCGCATCGCGGATGCCGCCGAGCAGGGCGAAGGGTTCTCCGTCTTCACCCTCAACCTCGATCATCTCGTCCAACTCCGCCACAACGAGCGCTTTCGCCGCGCCTACAGCAGCGCGCGTTTTGTCACCGCCGATGGCGCGCCCGTCGCGCGTCTCGCCCGCCGCCAGCAGCCTGAGATCGTTCGCACGACGGGAGCCGACCTGTTCATCCCGCTGTCCATGGAGGCGGCCCACCGCGGTTTATCCGTATTCCTCTTTGGCGCGCAAGATGGCACGCTTGCCGAAGCCGCAGCTGATCTCGTCGAGCGCTCGGGCGGCGAGTTGGCTATTGCCGGCACATGGGCACCCTCCGGCAGGTTCGATCCCGAGGGCCCGGAAGCCGACGACGCGATGGAGCGCATCGCCAAGTCCGGCGCCAGCATCTGTTTCATTGCACTCGGTGCGCCCAAGCAGGAATTGTTCGCCGCCCGTGCCGTCGAGCGAGGCCTGAAAGTCGCTTTCATCTGCGTCGGCGCGGCCGTCGACTTCATCGCCCGCAAGCAAATTCGCGCGCCGGAGTTCATGCAGAAGCACGGCCTCGAGTGGGCCTGGCGGCTCTCCACCAATCCCCGCCGTCTCGGCGCCCGCTACGCCAAGTGCGCGCTCGTACTGACGGAGATCGAGATCGTCAATCCGCTGCGCGAGCGCAGCCACGATCTGTTCGGTTCCGCAGTACGCCGCTGACCCTGCCGACGTCGCCGGGCTCGAACCTCGGCACACGGCATGGTCCTTGCTCAGTCGTAGACGGAGCGCTGAGGCGCCGGACGGATTGTTCCGATCCGGGATCGACGCAGCCTCTCCGGCAGTTGCCGGCCGAAACGACAGTCGCCACGCTATTGCGCATTTTGTTCTTGAGGAGCGCTCCATATGTGGGCCGAGCCTGCCATCCGGGCACCCTACGCCGCACCCGCCTCGATCAAGCCGATCGATAACTCGCAAACCATGCGAACCGCGCTCGACGCACTGTGGCGCCACAAGGGGATCATCCTAGCCGCCGGCCTCGCCGGGTCGTTGCTGGCCCTGGTCGGCGCCGAGATGCTCCCGCCGCGCTACAATGCGAGCGCACAGCTGCTCGTCGACCCGCGCGATCTTCGCGTGCTCGACAAGCAGGTAACGCCTCAATCGGTTGCCACCGACAGCGGCATCTCGGTGGTCGAGAGCCAGGTGCAGGTGCTCGCATCCGATACCGTGCTCCGCCGAGCCATCGCCATGCTCAACCTGCAGGATGATCCCGAGTTCAACGGGCGCCGCAAGACCATGGTCGGACAGGCCTTGCAGGATCTCGTCGACAAGTTCATTGCGCCCCGCAAGGCGACCGATGCGACCGATCCGACGATGACGGCGCTGAAGACGCTGGAGCAGAAAATCAACGTGCGCCGTCCCGAGCGGACGTTCATCATCGATCTCACGGTATGGACCGAGGACAAGGACAAATCCGTCCGGCTCGCCGACGCGATCGTCAAGGCTTACCTCGAAGACCAGCAGCAATACCGCTCCGAAGCGAATAGCAACGCCGCCGCCGCCATCGACAAGGGCCTCAACTCGCTGCGCATCAAGGTCAGCGACAGCGAGCGCCGCGTGGCTGCCTACAAGACCGAGAAAAACCTCGTCGGCGCCAGCGGGCGTCTGGTCGGGGAGCAGCAGCTGACCGAGGTCAACAACCAGCTTATCACCGCCCGCGGCGAAACGGGCCGGGCCAAGGCGCGCTACGACGAGATCCAGGCCTCGCGCGGCATCGTCGATGCGTTGCCGGAGGCCGTGGCCTCGCCTGCACTTCGCGGCTTGCGCTCGCAGCTATCAAGTGTCGCCAGTCAGCGCGCCCGCATGGCGGCGCAGATGCTCCCGAGTCATCCGGCGATGGCGGCGGTCGATGAGCAGGAACGCGAGATCAAGAAGCAGATCGCAGGCGAATTGCAGCGCATCGTCCTGTCGGCTCGCCACGAGTACGACCGCGCCAAGGCGACGGAGGATGCGCTCGCTCGCAACGTCGAAACGCTACGGACGCAAATGAACTCCACCAACTCCGCTATGATCGGCTTGCGTGAGTTGGAGCGCGACCTGGAAGCCTACCGATCGCTCTACGAGCAGGCCATCGTGCGAGCCCGTGAAGCCCGCGAGCAATCGCGCGTCAACACCACCAACGTCCGCATCATCAGCGAGGCAAACCCCGCTCGCGACCGCGCCTTCCCTCCGCGCAAAGTGGTGCTGCTGCCCGCCGGCCTCGGACTGGGCCTCGGCTTCGGCCTGCTCGGGGTGCTGGCGCTGCATCAGTTGCGCCGCCGGCCCGATCCGGAGCTGTCGACCGCCGCTGCATCCGCCGTCCATGCGCCAGTCATTGTGCCACACCCCGCATCCGAGCCAGAAAGCGGCGCTTTCGTGTTCGCTGATCTGCGCGGCGCCTGCCGCTCCACCGCGATCACCGCATCAGAATCGACCGGGCGGCCCGGCGGCCGGACCATCGAGCTTGCGCTCACCGTGCTGCGTGCTCCGATGGCCCCGTTCGCCCGTCGCATGAAGTCGCTGCACAACCTGCTGTCCCAGGCGCAGTCTCAGCGGCCACGCGACAAAGAGGGGCCGATGTCGCTCGTGCTGACCTCCGAAGGAGAGAACGAGGTGAAGTCCGCCGTCGCACTTGGTCTCGCCTACGCCGCGGTCGCAAAGCATCAGCGGGTTCTCCTCGTCGACGGCGACTTGCGCAACCGCCGGCTGTCGTCGGCCCTGCCGGAGCAAAACCGGCAGTCCGGTCTGGAAGATGTGCTTAGCGGCCGCAGCACCCTGGAGGACGCGGTCGTGGTGCGCCCCGACAGTCAGCTCGAGTTCCTGCCGGCCACCGGCAAGTCGAACGCCCGCCAGCCGCTGGTGCTGAACGCAAGTTCGATGCGCAAGCTACTCGCTCAGACCCGCGGCTACGACCTCGTTATCGTCGAAAGCCCGGCGCTGGGGGCACCCTCGCTCGGCCAGACGTTCGCCGAAAGCTTCGATGACATGCTGCTGGTCGTCGGCATCGCACCCAAGAGCGAGGACGAATTGGTCGAGGCCATGCACATCCTGCGCAGGGCAGCCCCGAAGTTCCGCGGCGTCGTCGTGACCGACTGAGGAATTCAGAAACGGCGGGATGATCTCCCGCCGTTCTTTCGCGTCCCTCACCTATGGATCAACAGGTGGCCAGTTCCATGACGTTCGCCGATAGCCCCAGCCGCAGGGACGTCTTGCGTTGGGGCGTTGGCGCGTTCAGCGCGGCACTGACGACCGCGCCGCGCAACGCCCTGGCCGCCGGTGGGCGCCTGGAGATTGCCGGCAATCGCATCCTATCGGGCGGACTGCCCGTGCGCCTTCTCGGCGTCGGCGTCGGCGATCCGGTCTACGTCCGCGCCAACCGCTCGATCGACGACTTCCGCGTGCTGGCGGACGATTGGAATTGCAATAGCGTCCGCATCAGCGTTCACCCCGGTCATTGGCGCAGCGAGCCCGGGAGCACGATGGCCGCCTTGGCTCGCGACGTGAGCGCGGCCCGTGCCCGCGGCTTGTGGGTGATCATCGACTGGCATGCGATCGGCTTTCCCGGCCGTTACGCTGAAAAAGTGGACCCGAGCTGGGGCCTGATCCTCGATGCGTTCGACAGCGACGAAGCGCTGGCGATCGAGTTCTGGCGCGAGATGGCGCTGTCGTTCGGCAACGATCCCGGCATCCTGTTCGAATTGTGGAACGAGCCGGTCTACGACGGCCGGCTATGGACGAGCACCGGACAACACTGGCCGCAGTTGAAGTCACTATGGATGCGGCTTCTCGGCGTCATCCGGCGGCATAGCGACGCCATCGTCATCGCCACGGGCGGCCGGTGGGCGCATGACTTGAAGGGCATCGCCAACGATCTCATCGACGATCCCCGGGTGGCCTACGCTTGGCACTGCTATCCCAAAGAAGACAAGGGGCTGCCCAACCGCTGGGACGACAGCCTCGGAGGCCTGCAAGCGGTAAAGCCTGTGCTCGTGACAGAATGGGGGTTCTGCCGCTCGTGCGAGACGCATCTCGCGGGAACGCCGGCCGACTTCGGCGAGCCGTTCGTGCGTGATGCGCTCGATCGCTATCAGTTGCACTCGTTCGCCTGGTGCTACAGCACCGGCGCGACGCCGCAACTCCTGAACCCGGACGAAACGCCGTCCGAATTCGGAGCGTTCGTGAAATCGCATTTGAAGCGCGCCGCGTTGGAAACAAGGCGCTAGAGGTCATGAGCAGCCTCGGCTCCAGCCTGACCGGCGTTCGCGTGCCCACGTTGCAGGCGCGTGCAAGCGCGGCGTCTGAAACCGGAGCCGAGGGCAGCGGATCCGCACAAAGCAATTTCAAGCCGCTCCTGTTCCTGTTCACGGTGCTGCTCGCGTGGGTCTCGCTCGCGCCGTTCAAGGATCGCGGCAATGCGGCCATGCTGGACACTCTGGTATCCGGCAGCATCGCCAACCGCGTCGTCTATCCGGCGCTACTGTTGTCGCTGCTGTTCTCGATCGGGCTGCAAAATCGCGCCTATCTCGGGATTCTGATGCGGGCGGGCTGCATTCCGCTGCTGGCGTGGCTGGTCGTCACCACGCTCACGTCGCTCGACCCGCTGCTTTCGGCGCGGCGCGTCAGCCTGTTCGCCATTCACATGTCGATCGCCTACATGGCCATGCTGCTTCCGCGCAACCAGAACGAGCTTGCGCGGCTCTACGCCATCGCTTGCTCCATCGTCCTCATATTGTGCTACGTGGGCGTTGCGTTGCTGCCGCATCTCAGCATCCACCAGTTGACTGACGTCTTGGAAACCGATCTCGCCGGCAACTGGCGCGGGTTGTTCGATCATAAGAACGAAGCAGCGAGCGTCATGGTGATGTTCGTCTTCGTGGGCTTGTTCGTGGCGCGCGTTTTCAATCCCGTCATCGGCTGGGCAATCTCGGCGCTATCCGCCGTGTTCCTCGTCTTCACCGTCTCGAAAACGTCGATCATCCTGCTGCCGGTCTCACTGCTGATCGCCGCCGCCGTCGAGAGATGCCGCAAGCCATCGAGCCGTGCCCTCGCGGCGGTCCTGCTGCTCGCCTTGTTCAACACCTTGACCATCGGCGCGAGCTTTCCCGGCCCCATCCGCAGCGTCCTTCAGCGCACGATGCCCGACGCGAGCTTCACCGGCCGCACGGACTTATGGCGCTTCGCCATCGGCAGCATCGCGGAACGACCACTTGTCGGCTACGGCGTCGGCGCGTTCTGGCGCACGGACGCCACCATGCACCGCGACCGCGAAACCGCCGAGCCTGAAGACATCTCGGGCTGGGCAGCCGAACTTGGCACAGACTCCCACAACGGTTACGTCGACATCGCCGTATCGGCAGGCGTTCCTGGCCTGCTGCTGATGCTCTACTGCATCGTCTACCTGCCGCTGGTGGACTACCCGAACGCCGTCAAACAACCGGAAAACCGTGAGCTTGCGCGCCTTTTCCTGCGCATCTGGATCTATGTGCTCTATCTCGGATCGCTCGAGACCATTATCGCGCCGCAGAACCCCGCCTGGTTCATGATGCTGCAGGCCACGTTCGGCATGACCTTGCTCGCCCGCTATCGCGCCCGCTGAACACGCCGCCGTGTCGAGACAAAAAAACGGGACGCTGGTGCGCCCCGTTTTGGATCACAGACGATAACGCAGTCTCAAGCGGTCTCTGTCTTGTCCGCGCCGATGAGATTGAGCGCCTCTGACACCGGCACGCAATCGAATCCGCGCGCCTTGGCCTCCGCCACCGCCATCTCCATGAGTTTCGGCGTACACCCGATCCAGCTCGGTGGATCGGCGACGTCGTGCGAGTACAGCACGAGCCAGCCGTTCATCCGTTCCGTCTGGTCGAAAACCTCGCGCATCTGCTCGGGCGACAATGTGCGGTCGTAAAGCTCGACCGAGCGCAGCAGGCTCAGATCGATGATCCCGGAGTTGATGCCTGAGTAGATGCCGCGGCAGGAGGTGAATTGCTGCTGGAGCTGAAGCTTGCGCGGCATCGAGACGACACCGAATGGATAGGCGAAGTTTTCGAATTTCAAAGGCCCGCAGATTTCGGTCAAAGCTTCGATGCTGCGACGGTTTTCTTCCGCCATTCGCTCGGCGCAGAGCGTCTGGACCTTGACGTGTGAATAGGTATGACAGCCAATCTCATGGCCGCGGCGCGCCAGCTCTTTCAGCTGCTCGCGATCGAGTACGCGCCAATGTTCGTCGGCGTGGCCCAGAATGCCCGGCGCGACATAGAACGTCCCCTTGACGCCGTAGCGGTCGAGGATCGCGGAGCCGTTGGTAAATGCCGTATCAGGCACGTCATCGAAGGTGAACGACACGATGGGGCGCTTGTTGCGCATCATGCATCGGCGCGTCGGAATATAACGCGCGGCGCCGCGCGACGCGCTGGCCGAAAGCCTTCGGAATAAATTAATGGAATCCGCAGCCAAACTACCGCCCCACGCACGCTCCGAAATTATCGCCGGCATTCCAATCTCTCCGAACAAGAACTCTGAGCATAGGAGAATTGCCGCAAACGACGGAACTAACTCCGGTGTAGAGTGAATGCTCCGTTAACGCAACGGATGCAGCAAAAATACTCTTTATACTGCAGCCAGCACGTCGATCAGGGCGGCCGCAGCGCGATCCGAAGTGTAAACACCGGCGCGTTGACGAAGTGTGCCGCGATCAACATTCGCGGACTGAACTCGCAAGGCTCGTGCCATTGCAGCGCCCAATTGATCAGCGTCGCCAACCGGAACCAGTTCGCCAAAGACCCCATCGGCAAGGATCTCGCGCGGACCCCAAGGGCAGTCGGTGGAAACCACGGGAGTACCGCAAGCCAGGGCCTCGATCACCGCATTGCCGAGGCCTTCGAAGCGCGATGAGCAGACGGCGAGTTCCGCCTTCAGCAGCCAAGCGAATGGATCATCTTGGTGTCCGGCCAATACGACACGATCCGTGAGCCCAAGTTGCATCATCCGCTGTTCGATTGCGGGACGAAGGGGGCCGTCGCCGATTAGAATCAGTCGCGCCTGGCCCAGGCCCGGCGATCTCGCCAACGCCTCAACGATCAGCAACTGATCCTTTTCAGGCGACAAGCGGCCGACCGAAACGATCAGGCCCGGCTCACGCGGAGCGTTCGTCTCTGCCGCGGAGGCCAAGCGCTTCTCAGCTACGGGATCGATAACGGCGTTCGAAGCCAGAACGTCGATGCGCTCCGCGGGCACCTTGAAGTTCTCGATCAGGTCCTTGCGTCCCCCTTGCGTCAGCGTCAGCACCCGGTCCGCGCGAGAATAGACCCAAGGTACAACGCGATAGGCCAGCCGGTTCTGCAAATAGGGATCAGAGACGCGTGCAACGGAGGGGCTGGCGACCTCGCGCAGCAGCAGTCTCGGCCGAACCGCCGCCGGAAGCGACCGGACCGCCAAGAACGTCACCACGTTGGCCGCCGCTTCCGAGCTCATGACGACACGCGGCGCCACAGCTGCAATTGTCCGCCGCAGCGCCGGCACGGCGCTGCGCAATTGGGTCACTTCGACCGTGATCACCGGCACATCCGGCGCAACCAGAGCTGCTAGCCGCCCGCGCTGCGCCAGCGTCAGAATGACGACCTTGACGCCCCTCCGGGACAGCGCGTTGGCCAGCAGAACTGCGTCTTTCTGCGCTCCTCCGCCCTCCAAGACTCGGATGAAAAGCGCAAGCTCCGGAGCCGCTTCATCCTTCAACGAAGTATTAACCAGCATGATGACTTAGCTGCAATTTTAGCGACAAACTAATGGCTCCCGCCTAAACCTCAAAGCTTCGGTGCGAGACGTATACCGCTAAATGAGTTAGAAGCGGAGAACCTGACGGGGGATAGGTTATCATGCGGTCAACCAGCCAATTGACAGCCGTTGTCCATGCTCCGTCGCTCAACATGCGACCGCTCTCCTGATGATTGAACGGCACGTCGTCTATTACCTGGGCTCGAAAGTGTTTGCCGCCGCCCTCAACTTGGCCGCGGTGGCCATTTTCGCACGCATCGCGGGGCCGGCGGGCTACGGCGAATACCTCGTTGCGTTCGCCTGGGCCTACATCGTCTACGGCTTCTCGATCCAGTGGATCCGCTTCGCCTTCTTCGCCGGCTACAACGCCGAGCAAGCCAGCGAACAGATTGCAACCTTCAGTATCGCTGTCTGGGGCGCACTGGCCATCATATGCGCGGCGGCCCTGGTGACCTGGCTGCTCGGCCTGCTGCCGGCATCGATGTTGATCGCGGTAGTCAGCCTCGTGATCGCGCTTTCGCTCTATGATGGTGCGCATGAAATAGGACGCACGCGGCTGCGCGCCGAGGCGGTGGCGACCGCCGTCGTGCTGCGCGCCACACTCATGCTCGCGTTCGGCATTATCGCGCTGAAGACGTTCGGTACCGCAACCGCTCTGGCGGTCGGTGTAACGCTTGCACATCTGGGCGCGGTCTTGCCGCTGCTACCCGACATGCTGCCGCATCTGAAAGCGCGCTGGTCGCAAGAGGCCGCGATCGGTTTCGTGCGCTTCGGATGGCCTCTGATCATGGCGTTCGGCGTCTCGTCTCTCGGCCAGAACCTGGACCGCCTCCTCCTCGCACGTATCGCCGGACTGCACGTCGTGGGGCCGTACGGTGCCGTGAATGACCTCATCAAGCAGTGCATGGTGGTCATATCCGAGGCAATCGCCGGCGCCTATATCGCGATCGCCAAGCGCGCCGCCGCCGCAGGCAATGACGAGCGGGCGCGTGAGGTCTTGGAACATGCCTTCCGCGCATATACTGCCGTGGCAGCCTTCGGCTCAGCGTTCATCATGAGGT
Organism: uncultured Alphaproteobacteria bacterium; assembly: GCA_963847435.1. Taxonomy (GTDB): domain Bacteria; phylum Pseudomonadota; class Alphaproteobacteria; order Rhizobiales; family Hyphomicrobiaceae; genus CAWJZR01. Next base: position 61,980 of record CAWJZR010000023.1, read on the forward strand.
TCGAACGTCCCGCCATCGATATGCTGTTGGGCGAAAGCTTCCGCGTCCCGACCGAAAATCTTGTGCCGATCTTCGTCGCTGCCGCCGTGCTCATGGTCTATCGCTCGTTCTATTTCGGGCAGGTGATCTTCTTCGTGCAGTCCTCGAAGCTCGAGCTGGCAGCCTCGGCCGCCATGGTATCCGTCGTCGGGGTGCTTTCTGCGCTCCTGATCCCGAAGTACCTGGCCCACGGCGCCGCTTTCGCGCTTCTCGGCGGTCAGTTCGTCGCGTGCCTCATCTATCTCACCGCCAGCAAACGTCTCTATGTCATGCCCGTGCCGTGGCGCGACTTCCTCGGTATCGTTGGTTGGTCGTTGCTGGGATATGCGGCCACGGCCGTCGTCGACCATACGGGGCTCAAGCTGTGGGCAACGCTGCCGATCAACGTCAGCCTGCTGCTCGCGGCCTTCTTTGCGGCCACGCGCAGCTACGACCTGTTCAGCCTCAATCAGCTCATCTCGACGTTCACGATCAAGGCCGGCGGCCTTATCGCCCGCAACCAGACGCGCGGCTGACCGCGAAGTCGGCTGTTGTTGCTATTGGCGCAGACATTGCAGCAGACGTTGCAACTGAGCTAGATCTGATGTGCATGGGGCTCATATGCGCTGCTTGCGTCTCAGTTCGAGGCGCACGTCCCATCCCCACGTCGCCCGGTCCTCGTGCGTAGAGTGCAAACCGATATGACCAGCCTCATCTTCCCGAACTGGAACTCCGAGCACACGGTCAAGTGGACAACGGCTCCGATCTCGATCGAGCACACGATCCACAAGTCGCCGCTGTTCTCGGACGATGCCCTCGCCAGTTTGATCGACCGCTATCCGCGCGGAGCCTACGGACTGATCCACACCGGCGGCCACAACGAGCGCAAGCTCTGGCGCGAGGGCGACAAGGGCCGCGTGCCTGGAGCCAAGGTGATCGAGGCCATCGGCCAGGGTCGCATGTGGCTCAATTTGCGACACGCCTCCGATATCGATCCCGGCTACCGCGCTCTGCTCGACCAGATGTTCGCCGAGTTGGAGCAGCAAGTGCCCGGCTTCCAAACCATGTGGCGCAGTATGGGCATTCTGATCTCTTCGCCGGGCGCACGCGTCTACTACCACGCCGACATGCCGGGCCAGGCGCTCGCTCAAATCCGCGGCCGCAAGCGCGTGTTCGTTTATCCGGCGGAGCCGCCTTTCCTGACGCCTGAAGAACTAGAGAAAATTGCGCTCAACGACCTCGAGGTCGGCCTCGCCTATGATCCCGCCTTCGACGCCAAGGCGCTCGTGCTCGACATCGAGCCGGGACAAATGTTGCACTGGCCGCTCAATGCCCCGCACCGCGTCGATAATCACGACTGCCTCAACGTCTCCATCACCATCGAATACCTGACGCCCGACATCCGCCGGCACCAGATCGTTACGGCTGCGAACGGCATTCTGCGCCAGAAGCTCGGTCTGAGGCCGAAGTCGAGCGCGATCTCGGGGCCCCTCTACTGGACGAAGGCGCTCCTGCAAGCCGGCGTTCGGCGCACGGGCTTGCTTGCCAAGTCGCGTCAACGCCCTGTGACGTTCATGCTCGACCCTGCCGCGCCGGGCGGTATTCGCGATCTCGTCGCTTCCGAACTCGCGCCCCAGCCTGCCGCAAAGCAAGCCGCATGACCGGACGAACAAGCCTTCGGCCAGCGCGACCCCAACCCATTGGACCCCTGCAGCGATGACCAATCGTTACCGCATCGAAATCGCACGCCGGTGGGCCGACGTCGACCGGCGCTGGTGCGAGGCGACGGACTCGCTGAGGGCCTCGCCGTTTCAGCATCCCGATTGGCTTCGAACGTGGTACGCGGCGTTCGGGTCGAGCGCCGGCATAACGCCACTGCTGGTCGCGGTCACAGACGCGGCTTCCGGCGACCTCGCTGTGCTGATGCCGCTCATCGAGCGCCGCTCGGGCCCGCTGGTCTTCCTCGAATTTGCCGATCTCGACGTGACCGACTGCAATGCGCCTGCCCTCGGCCCCGCGGCTCCAACTATCGCCGAGGCCGCGGTGCAGCTGTGGCGTGAAGTCTCCGCTGCACTGCCGGCCTGCGACGTCGTCCGCTTCGCCAAAATGCCGGCGGTCATCGGTAACCGGCCCAATCCGCTTGCGGCGCTACCCGGAGCACAACCTTCTGAGCTGCGTACCTGGTCGCTACACGCCGGTGGCAGTTGGGAGGATTACCTCAAATCGCTGGACCGCCCCTACCGCAAGGAACTGGGCCGCAGTCTCCGATTGTTCGAAGGGGCGGGTGCCGGCCGGTTTTTGGTCGCAAAATCGGACGTTGACGCCAGCCGCATCCTGACGGTCATCGACGAGTTGCAGCGCGACCGTCTGGAGGAGCGCCAAGCCAAGCACATTTTCGACCAACCCGCACATCATCGGTTCTACAACGAGTTTGCCGCAGCCGGCATGAACAGCGGGTCTTGCGCCCTGACCGCACTCGAACTCGACGGTGAGATTGTCGCGGGATTACTGGCGATTGTCGACAAGCCTCGGCTCACCCTGCTTCGAATTGCCAATCGCGGTGGATCGCTCGCGCGTCTCGGGCTCGGGCGCCTGTTGATCGAGCGCACGCTCTGCGCCATGCACGCGGAAGGCTTTACCCACTTCGATTTCTCGATCGGGGACGGCCCACACAAGAAGCGCTTCGCCGCCGAGCCCTCTCCCCTGCTCGGTCTCCAGGCGTACGTATCTTGGCGGGGCCGCGCTTATGCCCGCGCGCAGCAGGCGAAGAGCTTGATCCGCCAGATGCCAGGAGCACAGAGACTGATCCGCGGCCTCAACCGCGGCAGCGCGCCGGCCGCGTGATCGCTCACTCAGCGATCAGTTCGGCGTAGCGGTCAAGCATGCGCTGCATCGAATACGTGGCTGCCAGGCGCGGGGCGAAGCTTTTCGCCATCGCTCGCGCTCCGGCATCACCCAATACGTCGCGAACGACTGCGGCCAAGGCTTCCGCATCGGCTGAGTTGACGAAACGCGCCGGTGTCGCGCCCTCGATACTGAGCACTTCCCGCAACACGGGAAGATCACTGGCAACCACAGGTACGCCGGTCATCGCTGCCTCGACAGGGGCGAGGCCGAACGTTTCCCACACGGTCGGGAACACGAAAACGTCCGCGGCACCGAGAAGATCGGCGACGTGCTGTCGTGACAGGTAGCCGAGGAAGTGGACACGATCAGCGACCCCGAGATTTTTCGCAAGCGACCTCAATTGCGCCTCGTTCGGCCCGCCGCCGGCCAGCGCCAGGTGCGCATCCGGGATCAGCGGCAGCGCACGGATCGCACGGTCGAGCGCCTTCTGATCGCTGAGCCGGCCGGCCGAAACAAGCAGCGGCGCATCAGGATCAATGCCGTAACGAGCACGGACAGCGGAAGCCGCGCTGGCGGGCTGCGGCGGATCTATGCCGTGCTCAATTCGACGCATGGTGTCCCGATAGCGCACGGGATAGTCGGCGAACGCTGCCTCGGTCGCTGCCGAATTGGCGATATTGATGCTGTAGAACCCGAGGGTTCCGGCAACCTTGTCCAGCGCGCGCACTAACGGATGCACGGCTACCGGCACCGCGGTTTGGTGGATGATACGTGTCCGGCAGCCCGCCAATCGCCCCAGCACCCCCGCCAGCACGGAAGCGGTCGACTGATAGGCGATCAGCGCGTCCGGCCGCTGCCGCAGGACATGCAGGATCGTCGCGACCATGCCCTTGGCCTTGACGGCAGATCCGACCGCGAACGCTGGGTAGAGGAAGTGCGTCTCCACTATGTGTCCACGCGCGGTAAGCCCGGCGGAGATGAGTTCCGCCAGCGCCTCGACGCCGCCGGCCTCGTTGCTGTGCACGAGTTGCAGCACCCTGCGCGGTTTCGCCCCGACTGTGGACATAGCCGGAACGTCGGCGGCGTGCTTAAGCGCGATGTCTTGGATGTCGCTCATCGTCTCACAGGGTGGTTGAAGGCGTCAGCTAAGACCACGGCGCAACCCGATTAGGCGATAGTCCGGCAAATGTCGATGAAGCAAGGCCGGGGCCAACAGCTGGACGCCCGGTCTCAAAGGAGTTCGCAACCCGGCTTGACGCTGCCGCCACCCACCTGATACCTCAAACCGTCTCCGCTCGGCCACCACGGCCCGCGCGGCAGCTTGGTGCGCCGGCTTAGCTCAGGGGTAGAGCAGCGGTTTTGTAAACCGTTGGTCGGGGGTTCAATTCCCTCAGCCGGCACCAACAATTTCAACAGATTAGTAATTTCAATCGAGCCGCCTGTTTTCAATGGCAAGCACCTAGCAAGCACCAAGTCGCACACTTCAGTTCGCTAAACGACAGGGTCACCGGTGGGGCGATATTCCTTGGCAGTTCGTTGAACCGGCTGTTCGAAATACGTCCGAGCAAGCAGCTGTGCGCCCGCCTTGAGGTCGGTCGGACAACGCCGACCCTCTCGACCTTACGGCGCATCGCTGCGGGCGACCGACCACCGGCTGCAAATCACGCTTCGTCCCAAAACAAACGGGCCCGGCCGTGCGTGAACACCGGCCGAGCCCTGCATCCATCAGCCTGTTTACACAGGAGTTGAATATGAAACCGAATACCATAGGTTGGCTGAGTGCACCAGTTGCCTGTGCCGAACTCGCTTTCAATCGGCGCCGAGGGTACTTCCAACGCGATCCGCGCCTCCGAGCGATCGTTTCAGCGGAGCGTGTGCCACAAACGACGGTATCGGGGTCGGTAACCCCGACGCCGCGCTCGGTCGCCCAGTTCCGCTAGCGCTGCTCAAACTATTCAGCCCCGGGCACGACGTCCATCTCGACGATCCTGCCGAGGACCTGGAGGAACACCGCGCGATCGCGCTGCGGAATCGCGGAAAGCAGCCGCTCGTCGGTGGTGCGTGCCGCAGGCTGCGCATTCTTCAACGCCGCCTCCCCGCGAGCGGTCAGGCGCACGGCGTAAGTTCGGGCGTCGCGGCGGGTGCGCTTGCGCATCAGAAAGCCACGTTCGGCCAGCCGGCGTACAATGTCGGCGATTGTCGAGCGGTCGATGCCGGTCTTTTGCACGAGGGTCGTCTGGCTCGGCTCCTCGCTGCCGGCGACGGCCATCAGGACCACGAACTGACGCGGCGTGAGATCACTCTCCTTGATCTGGGAGGCGAACAATTCGTCGGCGCACTGGCCTGCGCGATGCAGCAAGTGAAGGGCTGAGGTAACTTCGGGCATGGTATGGTTCCTTGTTGGCGCGAGTAGCTTACAGCCAACATCCGATTTGCGCCATCATTCCCCTTCGGGAGTATATGCACGAAGTTCGAGAATGAGACCGGCCGCCAAGCTCACAAGCCCAACCTCGACCTTCGCGTCGAACTGACCGTGGCGATCGAGCACAAGGACGCGGCCGACCGCATGTACTGGCTTTGGCTGCTTTGCCGATGTGCATCAGCCATTGCCGAAGCGCGTGAGCGTTCAAGTCTCGGACGACATGAGGTGCAGTGCACTCGTCTCGATGCTCAGTGTCTCACACAATGAATCTGGGCGATGGCAACGTCACGTTCGACGTACAGTGCGTCAGCGGCTTTTGCGATCTAAACGCAATATACTGGAATGACGGCGTCGCCGACGGCACCAGCTTGCGTCTTGAGCGATGTCATTCGGACAAGCGCCGCTTTTTCGCGCTAGAACGCCGGTCCCACTAGACGGCGGAAGCATCGCAATCGGCGTTGCTGACGAACCGGATCAGCCGCCGCTGCTCAGAAGACGCCTGATAGGCTTGCGGCAACCTTGGGCGTCTCGCCGGTTTGGATTTCGTACGGTGAATTGGGCCAGCATGCGCCGGGATGGATGGCCGAGGAAGTTGTCCATCGTTTCTGGCCGGAGGGGCACGCCATGGAGGCACCGCGTTCCAACGATGGCGAATCGACGCACATCGCAAAACGAGTACCGGTTGGCGCGTGCTGAAACTCGCGCTGGGCCATTGCCGCCAGCAGTAACTGCGCGGTAAGGCATTCGGAAGAATATGACCGAAGGGGTAGACCAGGGTGGATATGTAGGTGAGTATTATTCGGATACGCGTTCGTTAGCGCGATGCCGTTTACGGAAGGGCCTGGTGTTCACACACCAGTGGCCCAGGTCCTTCCCGTTGGCTTCGGGGAAGCTTTCCCAACTAATCCGCATCCATAAAAAACGAATTATTAACCGCCGTATCGGGCAAGGGCACTCGAGGAAGCAAGCCGGCATCCGGTTCCTTATGCCAATCGGAGAACACCCTTACTCCTTTATAGGAATTCCTGAAGCGCTGAACCGGCGGACGACATCGCCCAGCGTCGTTTCGACCTCGACTTTGATTATCCGCTCACAGTAAAGCGTAAAGACCCTGTGTGACCAGACCGAGCCCAGTTGCATGGAGCTTTTCGGAAACGCATTACACAACTCGCCCCTCTTGCCATTGTTGATATGCACGAGGTTGATTGTGAAGCTCCTGTCATCCAGGGACTTGATCGTCAGAGTAGAGTATCTGGGGTGTGCGGCGTGTTCGTTGCTCAGATCGGGGGTCTCGGAAACCGCGATATCCAAGTGTGGCGGTGCTATCACCGTTTCGGCAACCTGCGGCGGCATCTTCTTTACCCAAGCGTAAAAGCGGCCCGTCCCAAAGGGCATCGGCGGTCTTGCCCGATGACTGGGGAAAAGCTCCATCAATGCGCCCATGAGGGGCCTATCGACAGCAAACACCCCCAATGTCGTGACTTCGGCTGTCACGGCGGCGGTGAACAGGGTGGACAACACGACTAATGCTCTCGACACGGGCCAACTCTCTCGGGCATCTTGGGGGGCCTCTTATTTGCAGCGCCAGCGGGTGATGCCGAGAAACCGTTGGCGATGGTGATCGAGTTGGGGGTGCCGCGCAGCGATGACGGCATTGTAACGGGGACCGATGACGACGGCATTAGCTCAACCGCGCACTAGGAACATCGATCTCGCCCCGGAGGCGAGGGTTGACTTGTCCATAATCCGCTGCGGATTAGCTTGATCTGGTACGCCTGATGCACCGACCGGTGCGCTATAGTTACCACGGAGGGGGACATGCACGGGGATCTGATCGCCGCCGCTGACGCCATGCGGTCGCTGCTGCAGGAGCGGGCGGAGGAACTGGCCGGCTGCATTGAAGGCTCAGCCGAGGAGGCGGCACTTGCCCGTCTTGCCGGACGCGCTCGATGCCTACGACAGGCCCGCCATGAGCTGGCACCAGACACCGCGCGATGACGCCTGGAAACGGGTGACGCTCGCCAGCGTGGCGGGTCTCGGCCAGCAAATCTGGCTGCGCTGCAACGGCTGCGGTCACGAGCAGCACGTCGACCCGCTGGCGTTCGCCGCGTTCCATGACCTCGACGCGGCGACGCCGTTGCTGACAATCGGCCGGCGCCTGAAATGCACGGCGTGCGGCGAATGCAAAGCGCATTGCTGGCCGCATGCGGCTTACCGGCCGGGCGGTGGCCCTGCCGGATGAACGCGCTGGAAGCGCTTCCAACGGTCGCGATTGGCGGCCAGCCAAGCCGACGTCTTGACCTTGACCCAGCCGCAGCGTGATCCCGACCGGTAGGGACGATCGAGCCGCTTGGACACGATGCCCTCCAGCCGGAACTCCTCGGCCGCCCGCAGCAACGCCAGGGCATCCTCGAATTCCGATCAATTGCCCCTGCGAACGATCCGGAACCCAACCGTCGCGGTCGCTTTGGTTGCCAGCATTTTCCGCCGCGACCAATGCTGCTGGAACCGTGGGTCTTCGGTTTCCCCGCCATCCTTGAGGATGTGAGCATCGCACTCGGATGGATCCTCGGGCTCGGCCTCCAGCTCATCCGCACCCTTCGCCGGACGCTCCTCCCAGCAGCTATTCGTGAGCTCGGCAACACCGCCGGCCATGTGATCGCGTTGCGGTTGCGGTGGGATTCCGCAATGAGCACGAGCGGCTGGTTGCCCGCACGGGCGGCATACTCCCACTGCGTTGCCGTCGGCAGGCTGTATTGCATGCCGCTGCGCACGCTGAGCCAGGCGACATAGGCCTGAGCATCCTCCCAGGTGACGCAGGTTGCCGCTTCCCGCGGGTCGAATTTGGAGAGCAATTCCGGCACCGGCGCCATTCCGGAACAGCGGCGCCAAACGCGCTTGGTCGCAGTCAGGAAGCATTTGTATTCGAAGGTGGAGATCTCGTACTTGCTGATCTGGAAACCGGGCCACACCCGCACCTCTCGGGCGGGTTTCTCGAAGGGGGTGGCCGTCTTATCTCCGGCCTCAGCGCCAATGAAGCCGTGCCCTGGCGGAGCCGATACCATTTCCGGGAACAACTCGCACTCGTACGATCTGAGCCTTCTTCGTGGCCTCGGGGCTGACCACGACCTTGGCGTTACCGCCGTCCTTGTCCTCGCCTTCCTCGTGCGCCTTTTCCTTCTTCGGGCCTTTCGCGACCTTCCACGGATCCATCAGCGGGCCAGTGTTCGGCACATCCATGCAGAACAGCACGCCGGCGATCACGATCGAGCCCAGCGAGCCCATGGCTGCATAGCGCGACATCGGCGTGCCGCGCAGGCGCTCCGCCACGAAGAGAAGCCCACCCGTCGTCAAAAAGAAGAAAATCGAAGCGATGTGTATCCACGACATGATCGCAATGCCCCACACCAACACGACCGAACCGGTGCTCGCCGGTGGCCGTATTCCCACGGCACATCACGCGAGCATTCCCGCGTGCACTGAACCACGCCGACCTCACGATCCGGTTAACGGGACGGGCGCCAATCGACTTAACAGCGAAACGGTTGCGTTGGCGCAGAGAGCAGTCGGCGCCATGGAAAAGCTAGTTTTCGGGCCGGACAACGCTGCAAGCAGATTAGCCACTGCCCTTATCCGCGTGATGTCCCCGAGCACATGATTTGGATTAGCTGGCTCGTCTGCGGCAGGGCGAAGCCGCTGAGGATCTCAAGTTCGTCGGATTAGACCGACGAGCAGAAGCAGAATCAGGGCCCCCAGAGTCGCTGCGATGATGTTGCCGGCCGTAGACGCCGTATGGAGTCCGAGCCGAGGGGCGAGGAAACCGGCAATGACGGCTCCCACAATTCCAACGACAATATTGCCAATGAGGCCGAAGCCATAACCCTTAACTATTAGGCCGGCAAGCCAGCCAGCGATCGCTCCGATGACGATCCAGGCGATCACAGATTCAGGCGCAAGCATAGACGGGGTCCCTTTTTTTGAAGTCGGCTGTCTCCATCCGCTTGTGGCCGGGATCCTCTCACCGATCGTCTGCCACAACGCTGATGCTTCATTAGTCTTGTCCTGGGGTAGCGAAACCCGAACGAGCGAACGATGCGGATCTATTCTTCAAAACGCGACGTGTGTGGTGCTTGTACTTTGCTGGTGTTTCGGCAAGTAACTCACTGCCGGCAACAGGAGCACGGCGTTGAGTTCGATGGCTGCTTCACCGTAGGAGCTGGAAGGGTAGCATCGACAAAGGCGATGGCAACCGAGACCGCGAGTGGAAGTTAATCTGTCACCTCGAGTGCTCGTAGGAGCGAACAGTGGCTAATAAGAAAGGTAAGAACTCGGGTCCTTGTGGCCGAAGACGAGCATCCCGTAGCCCTTCAGATTGCGGCCACGCTCCGGTCAGAAGGCTGGACGATGGTGGGGCCTTTCGCGAGCCTTCCCGACGCCGTAGAAAAAGCCCGCGTCTTGGACGTCGACTGCGCGGTGCTCGACGGCGACCTCAAAGGCGAGCCTACGGATCCTGTCGCGGAGATCCTAGTCGAGCGCAATATCCCGTTCGTGTGCACCGTGGACGACGGACGGGACAATCTTCCCGCATTCTGCCACGAACGATATCCGGTCGTGCCGAAACCCATCCAGGATGGCGATCTATTACTCGCTTTGCGATGCGTCCTGCCCATGTCCCAGGCTGGCCTCGGCCGGGGACCAGGACGTCTTCACGCCCGCGCCCAAGTTCGTGCCGGTCGCCGATCGAAGAGAAAGCCGACCGCCTAAGACCGCGGCGGCTCTGTTGCGGAATCAAGAAGGCGCGGACGGAATAGGCAGGTTACACCGGCCCATGCCCGCAGGCTGGCGCTGGCCACCGAGCCTGCCCTCCGCCCGCTAGACTTCTGCCTCGAGTTGCGCTTGCCGCCGCCTCTCCCAAGTGTCCGCGAAAATTGTCACGGCGACCGGCGTGACGATTTGCAAAGCGCCCCCGCCCGCGATAAGTTCTCCCGTCTAGAGGCTCGTGAAACGGTGCAGCGGCGAGCAGGCCGCGATTGAGTTCGTGAAGCGCGCCCGACTACCTGGGCGGACAGCTCAGTTCAGATGAACCGTGAGGTGCTGCGACATGGCTAGCCCACTCGGGGCCCCCGCCACAAACGGGGCACGCTAGCCAAGGATGCCAGAGAAGAACCCCCCACGGGTCTGTGTCTTCATCCTCAGTAATGTTGTTGCGCGCAGCGGCCGTATCGACGGTTGTCTCGCGCGCGCCTATTACTTAAGCCGTGCAGACGCCGCATGTGGGTCCCGTGCTCTCGATCAATGATCGTGAAAGTCAGGCCGAACTTCGCCTCCAGGACTCCTCCTGTCATTGGATGGTCGTGGAGGGCGGCGCAGCGACAAGAATAGCGACAAGAATGAAGTCGATGCGCCCGCGCAGGAGCGGCTCTCGAACAACCAAGCGTGCCTCTAAGGTCTTACCCAGCCCCACGTCGTCTCGGTGGCCCAAATGCTGCCTGCGGATGTCTAGTCCGTCCGCAAACAGGATCTCAAGGCGCAGAAACAGGAGTTGCTGCGCTTGCGAAGCGGCGAGAGCAGATTCGCTTGAATTTCTGCTCTATCGATTTTATGCTTAGCGCAAAGCTAAAAAGAGGTTGTGTCGTGCGGCACGAGGCATGGATCAGAAGCACCCGGCAGCACATCGCCGAACTTAAAGAGCACAGAGATATTCTCAAAGGCTCGGGTTTATCTCCGGGGAAAAGCGTTAGCACGGAAGAGTATTACGACCGGCGTCGCGACCTTGAGATCTCGGAACTGGAAAGCGTCGTTGACTTGGTCGAGGGGGTATCGCGTGGCAAGAGGCCCTAAAGATGAACAGCGCCCCGCCAAGCCCACAGCCAAGGTCGTGGTGGCTGGGATCGGTCCCGGCGACGAGGACGAGCTGACCGCCGACGGCAAGAGCAAGGCGGCGGTCAGTCTCGGTCGCAGAGGCGGGAAGGCGCGCGCCGCAAAAATAAGCTCCGAGCGGCGGGTTGAAATCGCGCGCAACGCGGCGATCCAGAGATGGCGCAATAAGACGGGATGATGATCGGGCGTGTCTTAATGCTCGAGGAGGAGATCGGCCGTGGCCGACAAGAGCGGTGACACCGCGACGAGATCCGCAGCCAGAGTGCCGGTCGTGGGGATCGGCGCCTCGGCTGGTGGCATTCAGGCTTTGCGGGGCTTCTTCGAGGCGCTACCGCAGAAGCTCGGCGTGGCGTTCGTTGTCATCGTGCATCTCGATCCCAACCATCCGAGCGAGCTGGCTTCGGTGCTGGCCCAGTCTACGCATATGCGTGTCGTGCAGGTCGATCATCGCCAAGAGCTTGAGGCCGACACCGTCTACGTGATCCCGCCCAACCGGCGGCTGCTCATCTCCGACAGATTCATCGAGACCGCGAGCTTCGACGAGCCGCGCGGGCAACGGGCGCCGATCGATCAGTTCTTCCGGTCGCTGGCCGCCCAGCACGGAGACGGTTTCGCTATCGTACTCAGCGGCGGCGGTTCCGACGGGTCCGTCGGCGTGCGCGCCGTGCGCGAGACGGGCGGGCTCATCCTGGTGCAGGACCCCAATGAAGCCGAATACGCCTCGATGCCGCGCAGCGCGATCGCCAGCGGCGCGGATTTCGTGCTGCCGTTGAAGCAGCTGGCGGCGCAGTTGGCCGACCTCGTCCGAACCAAGGCGCACGTCAACGCCCAAGCGATCGAACACGGCAGCGAGAATCTCGTCCGCCAGATCTTGGTCGCGTTGCGGGTGAAAACGGGGCAGGACTTCACTTACTACAAGCGGGCGACCGTGATGCGTCGCATCGCGCGGCGGATGCAGGTGACGCAGACCGACACCCTGGAGCAATACCTCACCTATCTGCGCGATCACGGCGAAGAGGCGCAGGCTCTGTTCAACGATCTGCTGATCTCGGTCACCAGCTTCTTCCGCGACCCCGACGCCTACCAGGTGCTCGCCGCAAAGGTCATCCCGGCGCTGTTCGACGACCGCGAACCCGACAGCCCCGTGCGGGTGTGGGTCGCCGGTTGCGCCACCGGTGAAGAAGCCTACTCCGTCGCCATCCTGTTGTTGGAGGAGGCGGCCAGACGAGGCGTCCGGCCGGACATCCAACTGTTCGCCACCGACCTCGACGCCAAGGCGCTGGCGACGGCCCGCGAGGGCTGCTACCCAGCCGCGATTGCCGCCGATGTCAGCGAGGACCGCCTGACGCGCTATTTCGTGCGCGACGGCGACCAGTTCCGCATCCGCCGCGAGGTGCGCGACCTCGTCGTGTTCGCGCTCCATAGCGTGCTGCGCGATCCGCCGTTCTCGCGCGTCAACCTCGTCACCTGCCGCAATCTGATGATCTACCTCGATCGCGACGTGCAGCAGCAGGTTTGCGAGGTGCTGCATTATGCGCTGCTGCCGCAAGGCTACCTGTTCCTCGGCGCGTCGGAGACCGCTGACGGCGCGCCGGGTCTGTTCACCGTCGTGGACCGGGATGCGCGCATCTACCAGGCGGTCGAGCGGCCGCGCGACAAGCTGCCGATGCTCCCGCAGGTGCCAGGCGCCGTGCGCGTCCGCGGGTCTGCGAGCATCCCCCGGCCGCTGCGCTCGCCGATCGCTCGACGCTGCTTTCCACCGCCAAGTGCTGGAGGACATCGCGCCGCCCAGCATGCTGGTCGAGCAGGGCCAGACCGTCGCCAACCTGTCGGAAACCGTCGGCCGCTTTCTGCTGCATCCCGCCGGGCCCGATGATCACCGATGCGGCCGAAATCGTGCGTCCGGAATTGCGGTTCGAGCTGAGAGCGGCGCTGCATCGGGCGCTCGAGCACGGATTGCCGTCCGTCAGCCTGCCCATCCCGGTCAAGTTCAACGGGACGCCGACCAACGTCGTCCTGCATGTGCGGCCTGTTCCGCGCGACGACGGCCCCACGGCAGCGCTCGTGATGTTCCTCGAGGGCAGCTCGGCCGAGGCGCTGCCCAAAGAAACCACAGCGGACCCGGCCTCTTCGGATGTTCTCGTCCAGGTCCGCGACGAGCTTTCGACCACGCGGGCGGTGCTGCGGGTGACGCGCGAGCAGTACGGGGCGGCGACCGAGGACCTGCGCGCGGCCAACGAGGAACTGCAATCGATCAACGAGGAGTACCGCTCGACGGCGGAGGAACTCGAGACCAGCAAGGAGGAGCTGCAGTCGATCAACGAGGAGCTGCAGACCGTGAACAGCGAGCTGAAACTCAAGCTCGACATGGTCTCGCGCGCCCACAACGATCTGCAGAACCTGATCAGCGCCACCGACGTCGGCACCATGTTCCTCGACCCGTCGCTGCGCATCCAGCGCTTCACGCCGCGCGTCGCGGATCTGTTCAATATCGTCGCCGGCGACGAGGGCCGGCCGGTCACCGACTTCACCCACCGGCTCGAGTACCCGGACCTCGTAGCCGACGCGCGCCGCGTGCTGGCCGACCTGATCCCGATCGAGCGGACGCTGCGCACCACCGGCGGCCGCTGGTTTCTCGCTCGCCTGCGGCCCTATCGGACGCTGGAGGACAAGATCGAGGGCGTGGTGGCGACGTTCGTCGACGTCACCGAGCGGCATCAGGCCGAGGCGGCCTGGGAGGAGCGGCAGAAGATGCTGCTGCACGAGCTGTCGCATCGGGTGAAGAACACGCTGGCGGTGGTGCAAGCGATTACGCACCAAACGCTGCGCACCAGCGTCAGCCGCGAGGTCCTGGATGTGCTGGACTTGCGCTTGGAGGCCTTGAGCACGACCCATGACCTGCTGCTGCGCGACGAGTGGCGCGGCGCCAGCCTGGAAGCTTTGGCTCGGGAACAACTGGCGCCGTATCTGGTGAAAGGTTACGAGCGGGTGCACCTGAAAGGGCCCGCGGTCATCCTGGCACCGGCCCTGGCCACGCCTTTAGGCCTTGTGCTGCACGAGCTGTGCACCAACGCGGCCAAGTACGGCGCGCTGCGAAGCGCCAAGGGCTCGGTCCGCCTGAACTGGGAGACGCGCGACCTTGAAGGCGATGTGCGCGTGTTGCGACTGGTCTGGAGCGAGCGGGGCGGTCCGCGCGTCACGCCGCCGAAGACGCTCGGTACCGGCTTTCAGCTGATCGATCACGGCATCGCCGACGTGAAAGTGACACGCGACTTCAAGCCCGAGGGGCTCGTCTGCACGCTCACCGTGCCGCTCACCGTGCCCGCCCATGCCCGCTGAGGCTGCGGGCGCGGTCGACCACGATCGCGCCATTAGGAGCTGCGGCCCGCCGCCGTGTGATCAATTCCCCATGAGGGGTGAGGAGGGCCCCGACAGCCACTCGGACACGAATGACCCGGCGGGTATGTCCTCCCGCCGCGGCTTTTTGTGATGACCCAGCTGCCACCTCGACGCCCTTCATGCTCCAGGAGCCCTTCACCGACGGGCGCGACTGCAACCGTCCATCCCAATGCGGGAACTTCTCAGGAGTGGAGCTGCAGCCGGAAGCAGCTTGCCGTCCCTAAAGGCGCCGAAGCTGAGAGCCGAAGCCGAAGCAGGAGGCGGCAGCACTCCGGAGGGGTCCGGCTGCGCGCCGACGTTCGTCTTTGTTGCAACACGACCTCCTTCGTCGTCCGACCGCCGAGAAGGGCTACGCCAGTGTCTTCGGCGACGCCGCCCAATCACCGTAAATTCGTCAATGGGTCGCCTTCCGGGCCGATGGGGAGGATCCCGATATCGCTGGTCGCCATCGTTGGCCTGGCCAAGATGCTGACGCCCACGGTCGAGGCTGCAGTGATGCGCGCGGACGTGCCGAAATCGGTGGTCGGAATCGTCATCGCGGCTTTAGTGCTGTTGCCTGAAGGTCTCGCTGCGCTTCGGGCCGCTCGAGCGGATCGACTGCAGACCAGCCTCAACTTGGCGCTGGGATCGGCCCTCGCGACCATCGGGCTGACCATCCCCGCGGTTGCCGCGGTTTCGATCCTCATTCGCCAGCCCCTCCAACTTGGGCTTGGGGGCAAGGATCAGGCTCTGCTGCTGTTGACGCTGCTCTTGACCGTGATCACGCTCGGCACGAGCCGGACGACGGTGCTGCAGGGGATCGTGCACTTGGTGATGTTTGCGGTTTTTCTGTTCTTCGCGGTCGTGCCATGACAGAGGAGCCGTTCGCTACCGGCGGGGACGACGACCAAGGTTAGGAGCGCGGATTCCTTGAGGGTTCCCGCCGGTTCACAGAACGCCTAACATTCATCAAGACATACGGGGGTCGAGAAGAGGCACCGAGGCCAAAGCGAGGACCTGATGACACGTCTGTTCGCCATCTGCAGGGCCGTACTAGCCAACGCCTTCGCTGCGGGCCTGTTGGCTACGGCGGTGGCGGCT